>JAZQJH010000014.1:0-56883 GCA_045541555.1 Eubacteriales bacterium
AAATTCCGTACATAGCTTTGAATAAATCCAATCAAATGGACGCGGTATTTACTCATGAGTGCATCAAAGGATGCTTGGTTTCCAGCCAAAAAAGCTTCGTATAATTCTCTGTCAGATAATTCCGTCTTCAAATGATTCCCCCCTTTATGCTCTTTCATCTATAATACACCGCTCTGTCTAATAAGTAACGAATTTT
The DNA here is from genome assembly GCA_045541555.1 of Eubacteriales bacterium. GTDB lineage: Bacteria > Bacillota > Clostridia > Oscillospirales > QAKW01 > QAKW01. Next base: position 197 of record JAZQJH010000014.1, read on the forward strand.
TAAATAGAGAAAGGCGGCAGTTTTACTGCCGCCTTTATTTTTTATTTTCTGTAATCTACGTATTTCCAGTTTTTAATGAGATACTCCAGACCGGATACGATGGTCAGGATGGTGGCAATATAGATCATCACCGTACCGAAAACGGCGGTGGTGGCGGCGGTGGCACCGGTCAGGAACGGAATTTCCAAGCCATATTCCCACTCGCCCAAAAGCACCGGCTCCACCATCAGCAGGAGGGTGGCGATCATCTGGGTCACCGTCTTCGCCTTGCCCCACCAGCCGGCGGCAATGACCTTGCCGGCGCTGCTTGCGGCGATCAGCCGAATAGAGGTCACCATCAATTCCCGGGCGATGATGATCACCGTCACCACCGGGTGAATGAGCTGCATATGCTGCAGCAGCACCAGGGCAGTGATGACCAGCATTTTATCCGCCAAGGGATCCAAAAACTTCCCGAAATCGGTCACCTGGTTATTCTTACGGGCAAGATTGCCGTCCAAAGCGTCCGTCGCGGAGGCGATGGCGTAGACCGCCGCACCCACCAAGGGACCCCAGGGATAGGGTGCCAGCAAAAGCACCCCCATAAACAACGGAATCATCAATACGCGCAAAAGCGTCAGTTTATTGGGTAAATTCATTCTTCGATCCTCCCGATCAAGTCAAAGTCCATGGTATCTTCAATGGTCACGGTCAAAAGATCCCCCGGGCGAATACTTCCCTCGCCGGTAAAGAAGATCTTGCCGTCGATATCCGGGGCTTCCATATAGCTCCGGCCGTACCAACATTCGCCGAAGCGGTCGAAGCCCTCGACCAATACCTGAAATTTCTTTCCGATCATGGCCTGCTGCTTTTTCTCCACGATATCCGCCTGGATGGTCTCCAGCACTTCCCGACGGCGCTCCTTGACGTCCTCGGGAATTTGATCCGGCATTTCTGCCGCCGGAGTGCCCTCCTCCTGGGAATAGCAGAAGACCCCTAATTTATCAAATTCCGCCTCTTTTACAAAATTGCAAAGGGCTTCAAACTCCTCTTCCGTTTCTCCGGGGAAGCCGACGATCAAGGTCGTCCTCAGTACCACGCCCGGGATTCGTTTCCGCAGGGTTTTGATCAGCGCCATCAGCGATTTTTCGTTGCCGGGACGCTTCATCCGCGTCAGCACCGAGCCCACCGCGTGCTGGATCGGCATCTCAATATACGGAAGCAGTTTCTTTTCCTTAGCAAAAAGGGAGATCAATTCGTCGTCGATCTTATCGGGGTAAAGATAAAGCAATCGCAGCCAGGAAAGCCCCTCGATCTTCAAGATCTCCCGGATCAGCTCCGGCAGGCGCCGCCGTTCATAGCGATCCATGCCGTAGTTAGTGGTATCCTGGGCGATGAGGATCAATTCCTTGCAGCCGCCATCGATAAGGCTCTTTGCCTCTGCAACGATCTTCCGGAAAGAACGGCTCCGATAGGGACCGCGAATCGCCGGAATACAGCAATAGGCACATCGGTTATTGCAACCGTCTGCAATTTTCAGATAGGCAGTTTCGGGAGGAGTGGTCAGGACGCGCTCGCCCTCCAGCTGGAGGTTTTTCAAGCCGTCGTACCACTCCACTCGCTCGCCTGCCAGCACCTTTTCCACCGCTTCCGCGATCCGCTGAAAAGAGCCGACGCCCAAAAATCCGTCTACTTCCGGAATTTCGGCGGCGATCTCCGCTTGGTAGCGTTCCACCAGACAGCCGGCGGCAATAATTCGCTCCACCTTCCCCTCTGCCTTGAGCTGCGCCACCTCAAAGATGGTCTCCAAGGCTTCCTGCTTGGCGTTTTCAATAAAGCCGCAGGTATTGATGACCGCCACTTGGGTCTTTTCCAGATCGCTGACGATCTCGTAGCCGGCATTCCGGCAGGCGGCAATCATTTTTTCGGTATTGATGGTGTTCTTTTCGCACCCCAATCCGATAAAACCAACATTAATCATCGTAGTCCTCATCCAATCTGATGTCGTCATAATCAAAGCCCAGCCGCAAAAGCCCCTGGATCACCTTCTGCCGGATCTTGCGATCCTGCAGGTCGTAGCCCCGGTACTTGGTCGCAAGATGGTGACGCACCGAGTCGGTAAAATCCGTCTCCAGTCCATCCACCGCTTCCCGCGCCAGTTCCATGGGGATACCGCGTTGCAAAAGCTCCGGCAGGATCCGCCGGGGCCCCCAGTATTTGCTCTCCGCAAACCGTGCCGCCAGGCGGTGCGCCAGGCGTTCATCATCAATGAACCCTCGCTCCTCCATAGCGTCGCAAGCCGCCTCCGCCACCTCCGGGCGGATGCCAAACCGGGTCAGTTTTTCATAAAGCCTTTTTCGGCTGAGATCCCCATAGCCCAGATATTGATAGGCTTTTTCCTTCGCCGGGATCAGCTCCGCCGCCAAGGTCAGCGCCTCGATCTCCTGCTCGCCGAAGGGGGCGCCTACATAGAGATCCTGCTGCAGTACCAGCTCCAGCGGCAAGGTAATATAGAACGCACCATCCACGTAGAGATCCCGTTTTGCCGGATCCTCCGCATGGGGGTGCAGATCGGTAATGACCGGCTTATTCAAAGTCATCCGCCGATACGTCCAAGGAAACCGCAGGCTTCACCGGCTTTTCCGGATCCTCGGTCTTCGCAGGGGCAGCCGCCGCCTTTTTGGGCTTGCTCACCTTACTGTCCATCTCCCGGAGGGTATCGAAATTCTCGCGGATCTTCTGCTCCAGCTCGGCGGCAATGTCGGGATTTTCACGCAGGAAGAGCTTTGCATTATCGCGTCCCTGACCGATCCGGGTATCCATATAAGAGAACCATGCACCGCTCTTTTTCACAAACTTGAGCTTTTCGCCCAGGTCAAGGAGCTCGCCCTCTTTGGAAATACCCTCACCATACATAATATCAAAGGTCGCGGTCTTAAAGGGAGGCGCGACTTTATTCTTGACGATCTTACATTTGGTAGCGCTACCTACCATCTCACCGCCCACCTTCAAGGTCTCGGTGCGGCGAACGTCGATCCGGACGGAGGAATAGAACTTCAGCGCATTACCGCCGGTGGTGGTCTCGGGGTTGCCGTACATGACACCGATCTTCATTCTCAGCTGGTTGATGAAGATGGCGACGCAGTTGGTCTTCGCCAGCACGCCGGTCAGCTTCCGGAGCGCCTGGCTCATCAGACGCGCCTGGAGACCCACGTGAGAGTCGCCCATCTCGCCCTCGATCTCCGAACGGGGAGTCAAGGCCGCCACAGAGTCCACCACCACCAGGTCGATGGCGCCGGAGCGCACCAGCTGCTCGGTGATCTCCAGAGCCTGCTCGCCGTAGTCCGGCTGAGAGACCAAAAGGTTATCCACATCCACACCCAGATCTGCCGCATAAACGGGATCCAAAGCGTGCTCCGCATCGATAAATGCGACGGTACCGCCGGCCTTCTGCGCCTCGGCGGCAATATGCAGGGCAACGGTGGTCTTACCGGAGGATTCCGGTCCGTAGATCTCGATAATACGACCCTTGGGGACACCGCCGATTCCCAACGCCAAGTCCAGCTGAAGAGAGCCGGTGGGAATAACGCCCACGTTCATATGGGTATTATCGCCCAATTTCATCACGGCGCCTGCGCCAAACTGCTTTTCAATCTGCTCCAGCGCAATCGCTAAAGCGTCTTTTTTATCTGCCATTTCAAAAGTCTCCTTTTTAGATACTTATATACGATAATTATATAATGAAACACCTAATAATGCAAGAAAAAAGTGCAGTCCGAAGACTGCACTTTTTCAGCGTGTCAAAGAGCCCTATTTTTTCATCTTTGACACGCTGGGGAGACTCTCAAAAATGTTTCCGAATTCGCGGGGCCGATCTCGTCGGCGTACGTCGGTACGGTAGAGAGCGGCCCCGCGGATAGCAGAAAAAATTAATTAAAATCCGCATTTTCATGCGGATCTTTTCCTTATAAAGAAACAATGGGAAAGAGTGAGATCTCTTTCTCCCCGTTATACTGCAAAGTCGGTATGAACTTTTTAATTATTTCCTTTTCTGCGGTCGGGGACTTTTTTGACAGTCTGAAAAAAGTGCAGTCCGAAGACTGCACTTTTTAATTCAATTCACGAAGCAGCATGACCGCATCTGCAATGGTCAGCTGACCGTCGCCGTTCCAATCCAGCTCCGACTCGTTAGGGGTCGGAATTCCGATCCGGTGGCGCATGATCTCGACGACCTGGGCGGTGGACAACACCTCATCCGCACCCACGTACACCCGTCCGTGCTTAGCCTCTGCCGCAAAGGGCATCCCTTCCATGGGATCCATCTCTTTATAACAAATCTTCAGCGGCGTACCATATTTACCGGCAGTTTCGCCAAGAACACGGAAGGTGACGGTGGCTACCGTGCCGGTTCCGGTGAAGCAAAGACTGCTGGACGGGATCATGCATCGTACCGCCGGCTGACCGCCGTAGGTGGTCGCTTCGCAGAAAAAAAGACCGCTTTCCACCAGATCTCCCGATCTGCCGGATACAAATTGCAGGATCGAATCGTCGTATTGGAACACCATATTCATGCCGATACAATCCGGGGCGTTTTCCGCAATCACGTCTACCGTGACCGTTCCGCCCACTCTGCCGGAGCCGCCGACCAAACGCAGATATACTTCATCCTCCGCCGTTGCGACCGGGATGAGGCTGCAGAAAAGCACCATTGCCGCTATCAAGCTTATGATTTTTTTCATCGGGCGTCTCCTTTCTTTTTTCTATATATATTAAACCATATTTTTATGATAATAGCAAGAACTTTTCCTTGCTTTCTATTTATTCCCATACTATAATAAGAGGGAAACAACTCCGACGAACAAGGAATGGGGTGCAATTCCCCGGCGATCCCGTCGTCGTGTTGGGCGAGGAACGGCTCATAATCCACTGCGTTTAGGGTAACAAGAGTCTATTTTTGTTGTCCCGGCGTGGGAAGGAGAGTCCGTCCGCTTGAGCCCTCAGCCGAAAGACTTGGCGTCGGAGGATCGGTACAGCCGCCACGATGTATGGCCGCTCTCATTTCTCGCTTTCAGGCAGAAAAGGTAAGGAATGGGTGCGCCGCGCTGGACACGGTCGGTTTCAAAAAATTAAAGGGGTGACAAGAATAGTCCGAACTTGCCTCAAAGCGACTTATTTCGGTGCTTTTCGCCCACTTTAATCTTGCAAGGCGCCTAGCCTTGCTACGCCTAAACTGAGCAAAAATCCCTCGAAATCTCCTCGCTTTGAGGTCGAAGATTTTAAAAAGAGCGGATTTTTGATCAATCAAGGCATAAAACACAGCCAATACTGCCGTATTGGCGAGTATTTTAACGAAGAGTGAGCAAGAATCCGCCTTTTTAAAACAGGTTCGGACTATTCTTGTCACCCCAGGGAGAAAAACCATGAAGAAACAAAAATGGCTGATCGTCATCAGCGCAATGGTAATGGTAGCACTGCTTGTCGGTGCTGTGTTTCTCTGGAAGGGCTGTTCTGCCAAGCCCCAGACAGGAAGCAAAGCATTGACTTTTGAGGTCGTCTTGCAGGATGGCACCTCCAAGGAGTACCCGCTCAAGACCGATGCGGAATACTTAGCGGACGCCTTGGTAGAAAAGGGTCTTGTGACCTACGCGGAGGACGGGATGTATAACACCATCGACGGCGTCACCGTGGATTGGAACAAAGACCAAAGCTGGTGGTGCATCAGCAAGGACGGGGTCACCCTCAACGTAGGGATGAACACCCAGCCCATCGCCGACGGGGAACACTATGAAGCAACTTATACCATCGGCTATTAAGCTTCGGGAACTGACCGCTCTTGCAGTCTTTGCGGCGCTGATGATCGCCTTGCAGGTGGCATTGGCCGGGCTTCCGAACATCGAGATGGTCACCCTTTTGATCATCCTCGCCACCGTCCACTTAGGAAAAAAGAGTATGCTCTCCGTGGCAGTCTTTATCCTGGTGGAGGGCTTGATCTACGGATTTGGCCTTTGGTGGATCAACTATCTGTATGTTTGGCCGATTTTAGTACTCATTGTATTAGCACTTCGCAAATGGAGCCACCCGGTTCTTTGGGCGATGGTGGCCGGCATCTATGGCCTTTCCTTCGGCACCCTCTGCTCCCTGCCCTATTTCATTACCGGCGGCTGGGGCGCGGGAATCGGCTATATCGTCGGCGGAATTCCCTTTGATATTCCTCATTGCATCGGCAATATTGCCCTGACTGCATTACTCTGGTACCCTTTAGACTTGGTACTTAAAAAAGTGTTACCGAAATAAAAGAAAAACTGCTCTGTGAATTTTTCACAGAGCAGTTTTTTATAATGCTTTCAAGATCTCTTTCAAAAGCTTCCAGGTTCTCTCTGCAGAGGAGATGGAAAGCCGCTCGCGGGGGGAATGGATATCCTGCATATCCGGGCCGAGGGAGACGCTATCCAGCCCCGGCAGTTTCTCTGCCAAAAGGCCGCACTCTAAGCCGGCGTGGATGGCAAGGACGGTGATCTCCTTACCGGTCAGTTTTTGATAGCAGGCGCAGACCGCGTCCCGAAGCGGAGAGTCCTCCCGATATTCCCATGCCGGGTAGCTGCTGCTCTCCTCCACTTTTGCGCCCCAGCGCTCCATCAACGCCGTGATCTTTTCCGCCAGAGCATCACGCTCGGCGTTCTTCATGCTTCTAAGGGAAGTCAGAACCGTCAGTTCTTCTTCCCCGGTGGCGACGATGCCGCAGTTAAGAGAAGTCTCCACCAGATTTTCAATCTCGCGGCTCCAGCTCTGGACGCCATCCGGCAGGCCGGAAAGCAGACCGATGACCCCATCGGAGCAATCCTTTTCCAGCATCTTTCCTGCCGATGCGGTGGTGACGGTAACCGTCAGCTCCGGCTCCCGATCTCCATACTCTCGGCGGAACAGTTCGGTCAACGCGTTGCCGTCCACCGGCGCATCCATCGCCACCAATGCGGTGGCAGAGGGGGTGATCACGTTTGGTTTTTGCCCGCCGTCCATCTTAATGAGGCGGCAGGGCAAGCCGGAAAGGATCTTACCGAGAATGATATTGGCATTGGCACGTCCCTGATGGATCTCCGCGCCGCTATGACCGCCCCGAAGTCCGCTGACCCGGATCTCATACACCGGCATTTGGCAAGGCTCCCACCGCAAAGGCAGACGTCCGGTCACGTTGACTCCGCCGGCGGCGGAGACGGTCAAAAAGCCCTCTTCCTCGGAATCGAGATTTAAAAGCCGACGGCCGGTGATCCATTGCGGATCAAAGCCCAGAGCGCCGTACATTCCGGTCTCCTCATCGACAGTAAAGAACAGCTCTAAAGCCGGATGGGGGGTCTCCTCCTCCAAAATCGCCAGGCAATAGGCGATGGCGATGCCGTCGTCGCCGCCTAAGGTGGTATCGGTGGCCATCAGCCAATCGCCGTCCCGACGAAGCTGCAAGCCGTCCTTTTCAAAATCATGGATACTCTCCGGCGTCTTTTCGCAGACCATATCTAAATGACCCTGGATCACCACCGGCTCATGAGCCTCATACCCGGCGGTAGCCGGAACCCGGATCAAGACGTTATTCCATTCGTCCTGCAGAACTTCAAAGTTACGCGCCTTGGCATATTCCACGCAATAATCGCTGATCGCCTTGGTATTGCCGGAACCATGCGGAATGGCCGCTAAGGACTCAAAAATCTTTAAAACTCGTTCCATTTCTTTTTCCTTTCCATAAAAAAGTCAGTAATAATAACCCTCCGCCCAAAAAGCAAAGGGCAACCGGCAGACCCAGCTGCCGGGCAATAAAACTCCAAAACAACGCACCGATCGGCATGGCGCCCACCGTGACCACCGTATAAAGTCCCATGACGGCGGTGATCTCATCCTTTGCCGCCTTTCGGGAAAGGGTATAGACCGCACCCGAGAAAAAGCCGAAATCCATGATGCCGTAGAGCAGGATACAAAGCCCTCTCCACCATAATCCCGGCAAAAATGCCAACCCGATATTCAAAAGCCCCATCCCCGGCAGAAACCACCAGGAGGGGTATTGCTTTTTCGTCCGCGCCTTGATCCAAAAGCCCAGCAAAGCGCCCACGCCTAAAAGCCCCAAGGCAACGCCATAGGAGGCGCTGCCCAGCCCGGCGTTCCGCACCAGCGCTACGAAGGTAACGTTATAATTAACCCCCAAAAAGGAGACGGCGAAGATCCGCCCCAGATACGGAAGCCAGGGGCGCAGCTTCGCTCCCTGCCCCGGTTCCGAGCGGGGGATCTTCAAAAAGCAAAGCAATACCGCGGACGGAATAAAGGAGCAAAAATTCACTAAAAACGGGATCGTCATCCCCCATTTGGCATAGAGCAGACCGCCGATAATGGGACCAAGACCCCGGGCGGCGTAGGTCACCACCGTCAAAAGTGCCGTTCCCTTAGAGAGTTTTTGGGAGAGGCGACGGGGTAGGCTCTGATAAATCGGAGTCTGGAAGGCACGCACCACACCCCACACTGCGCCAAAGCCCAGCAAAAATGAAAAGGTCAGCGCACCTCGCGCCGCGACCTGCCAAAGAAGCAGGGAAAGCCCTGCCAGCACCAGCTCACTGGCAATCAGCCATCCCTTTTGCGGACGGCGATCCAGCCATCTGCCAAAGGGATAGGAAAGCACCGCTACCGGCAGGTAGCAGGCAATCATATAGGCGGCAAGACTGTAAAGACTGCCGCCCAGCTCCGTGGCCGCCCAGGATAACACCAACGTCTGGATATAGCCACCGGTCAGCGAGCAGGCCTGCGCGATCAATAACAATGTAAACATCTGCCATACCTCCTATTTATTAGGTAGTATGGCAGTTATTTCTCAATCTATACGCCCCGTTAGCTCTCCCTCCCGGAGCAAGGTGCCAAAATCCTGCTGACGCAACGCCTCATAGGCGATGATCGCCACGGAATTCGATAGATTCAGGCTCCGCGCCTCATGGATCATCGGGATCCGGATACATTCTGCGGGATGCTGGCGCAAGATCCGCTCCGGCAAGCCCTTGGTTTCTTTTCCGAAAATAAAATAGATGTCTTCCTCAGTCTGGTAATCCATCTCACTATAGGTCTTTTTTCCTTTAGTCGTGCAGTAATATTTCCGCCCCTTGCCGGCGGTAGCCGCCTCGAATTCTTCATAATTCTTATAGGTGGTCAGATTTAAAAACTGCCAATAGTCCAGCCCCGCGCGCCGAACCGCCTTCTCGTCGATCTTGAAGCCCAACGGCTCGATCAGATGCAAGGCACAGCCGGTGGCCGCGCAGGTACGAGAGATATTGCCGGTATTCTGAGGGATCTCCGGCTCCACTAATACGATATGGATCATTTCTAATTCACTTCTTTCGCATGCCGCGTCAGCGGCGAGAAAATTGGACATCGAATAATATCCGCAATATCAGCAGGCGTTGATATTCGCAGATGCTTTGTGCGGATATTATACCACAAATGCAAAGCATTTTGGTATAATCGTCCATCATTTTCGGTTGCCTGCTTGCAGGCGAGAAAATTGGACATTGGATAATATCCGCCATGCGGATATTATACCATACTAACCAATTTTTTTCAATCATATAATGAAGATGACGCACCCTGTCAATAATGATAACAAAAGGAGCGTGATGGACATCGAACGATTTTCAAAACTTGCGGCGCACGCCTTAGAGCGAAGCCTGAACCTGGCGGAAGAGTTAGGGCACGCCTATTTGGGAAGCGAGCATCTGCTTTTAGGGTTACTGAAAGAAACCGAGGGGGTGGCATCCCGGATGCTGATCTCTAAGGGGGTAACCCCGGATAAGGTTCGTAAAAAGATGGAGCAGCTGATCGGTACCGGCTCCCCTACCCTGCTCTCCATCAACGATATGACCCCCCGGCTGGAGGAGATCATCACCCGGGCAGGCGAGCTGGCGCACCAATACGGTTTTTCCGTAGTAGGAACCGACCATCTCCTGATGGCGCTTTGCGAGACACCGGAGGCGGTGGGCTATCGCCTGCTGACCGAATTGGGGAGCGACCCCAAGCGTCTTAGCCAAAATCTGCAGGAGCGAATGGGGATGACCGATCTGCCGTTGCAATCGGAAAAAAACAAATCCAGACCAAGCAAAAATATGATGAAATTTGCCATCAACCTCACCAAAGAGGGTGCCCTCGGCAAGACCCATCCCCTCATCGGCCGGGAAAAGGAGCTGGAGGCGGTGATGAGCGTCCTGGTACGGCAAAATAAGAATAATCCGTGCCTGATCGGCGAGCCTGGAGTGGGAAAGACCGTCATTGTGGAGGGCTTGGCGCAACGCATCCTCTTAGGACAGGTTCCTCCTGCCCTACGCGACATCCAGATCCAGATGCTGGATCTCACCGCCATGATCGCCGGCACCAAATACCGGGGCGAATTTGAAGAACGGCTCCGTGCCCTCATCGATGAGGCGGAGCGGGATCCTAATATGGTGCTTTTTATCGACGAAATGCACATCTTAGTCGGTGCCGGCGCGGCAGAGGGTGCCATCGACGCCGCCAACATCCTCAAGCCCGCCTTGGCGCGTGGAAGGATCAAGGTCATCGGCGCCACTACCCTGGCAGAGTACCGCAAGCACATTGAAAAAGACGGCGCCTTAGAGCGGCGGTTTGCTCCCATCATGGTGGAAGAGCCGACGGAGGAGCAGACGATGGAGATCCTGCAAGGGCTGCGCCCCACGCTGGAGGAGCACCATGGCATCCGTCTGCCGGATGAGACCCTCACCGCCGCTATTCGGTTATCTCAGCGCTATATGGGGGATCGGTTTCTCCCGGATAAAGCCATTGATCTTCTGGACGAGGCCGGTGCCCGTCAGCAGCTACGTGCCTTTGCCGGACGTACCAAGGATCGCCGTCTGCTGATCCGCCAGACCCAGATGGACCTGGATCAAGCGCTAAAATCCAAGGACTTCTCCGGTGCCTTAAAGCACCGGGAGACGCTGGATCAGCTCAAAGCCCTGCAGGGACGGGAGACAGACGCCGTTCCCACCTCAATTTCCGCCGCAGATCTTGCGGCGTTGATGGGAGAAAAGACCGGCATTCCCCTCTCTGCCGACGATCCGGAGGGAAACGCCCTCTATCGGGATCTGGAAAACCGTCTCTGCCAACGGCTGATCGGTCAAAACTCTGCCGTCCGTACCCTTTCCGCCGCACTTCTGCGGAGCAAAACCGGGGTGGCAGATCCCGGCAAGCCCGCCTGCACCCTCCTCTTCTGCGGACCCACCGGAGTGGGCAAGACCCGATTGGCACGGCTTTTGGCCAAGGAGCTTTTTGGCAAGGAAGAGGCGCTCCTCCGCTACGATATGAGTGAATATATGGAGCCCCATTCCGTCTCCCGACTGATCGGTTCGCCGCCGGGGTATATCGGCTATGATCAAGGAGGAGGGCTGGTCAGCCGAGTGCGCAACCGCCCTTATTCCATCATTCTTTTTGACGAGATCGAAAAAGCCCATCCGGAGGTGTTGAACATCCTTTTGGGGGTCTTGGACGAAGGGCGTCTTACCGACGGACAGGGAAAGACCGCTGATTTTCGCAACACGATCATTATTCTTACCTCCAACCTTGGCTCTGCAACTCTCCAGGAAGAGCCCTTAGGATTTGGAGAAAACAACACCGCCGATCTCGGCAACTCCATCCGCCGGGCAGTACGCAAAAATTTCCGACCGGAATTTGTCAATCGGCTGGATGAGATCGTCGTTTTCGAGCCTTTAGATCTTCCGGCGTTGACCGAGATCGCCGCCCTGCAGCTCCGAGAGCTTTCCGAGCGATTGGCAAAGCAGGGGCATCCCATTGAATTTCATGAGGAGGTGGCGGAAGAAGCCGCACGCCGAGGGCACGACAAGCGCTACGGTGCCCGTTCGGTACGCCGCCTGATCGAAAAGGAGATCGGCAGCCGGGTGGCGGAGCAGATCATTGCCGGCTCCTTGCCGGAAGAGCCCTTGCGTGCCGACGATCTTTTCCAGCAATCTTTGGTTGACTTTACCCCTCATTTCACTTAAAATGAAAGAGAAGTATATCGTAGCCCCGGCAAAGCCGGGGCTATGAAAGGAGCTTTTATGAAGTTAAATTACAAACGTACATTTTTGATCGGTCTGGCCTTTATGGCCATCTCCGCCTTCTGGCAGTTATACGATAACGCCATCCCCTTGATGCTGAAGAAGACCTTCAACGTTACCGACGACGTCAGCGGCTATATTATGGCCGCCGATAACCTTTTGGCCGTCTTTTTACTGCCGCTTTTTGGCTCCCTTTCCGATAAGGTGCGGACACGCTTTGGCAAGCGAAAGCCCTTTATCATCGTCGGCTCTTGCCTGGCGGCGGCCATCATGCTGCTGGTACCCATGGCCAACAATCAGAAAAATCTCCTCTTTTTCGTCATCATCCTGGGCGTTCTGCTGGTGGTGATGAGCTCCTACCGCTCGCCGGCGGTGGCATTAATGCCGGACGTCACCCCCAAGCCCTTGCGCAGTAAGGGCAACGCCGTCATCAACCTGATGGGTGCTTTGGGCGGTATCATGACCTATCTGGTCATCGCCTTTCTCATCAAGGATCAGTCCCTTGGCAACTACACCTACGTGTTTGCCATCATCGCCGGATTTATGGTGACCTGTGCCATCGTCCTGGGGCTGACCATCAACGAGAATAAATTAGTGGCGGAGATGCCGGAAGAAAAGGAAGAAAAAACGGCAGACGGCAAGGCCGCGCCCATGCCGAGCGACGTCAAGCGCAGCTTATTCTTTATCCTGATTTCCGTATCCCTTTGGTTTATGGCTTATAATGCAGTCAACACTGCCTATTCCCGGTACGTTTCCGAGGTCTGGGGCAAGAGCCAGAGCACCGGCGCCACCATGATGATCATCGCCATGCTGGTGGCCACTGCCTCCTATCTCCCGGTGGGTCAGCTCTCCGCCAAATTGGGGCGGAAAAAGGTGATCCTCGGCGGCGTGGCACTCTTAGCTATCGCCTTTTTGACCGGATTTCTCCTGCCGCATTACAGCATTATGGCCTACGTCATCATGGCGGTCATCGGCATCGGCTGGGCGGCCATCAACGTCAACTCCTATCCCATGGTAGTGGAGATGAGCAAGGGCAGCGACGTGGGCAAATATACCGGCCTTTACTATACCTTCTCCATGTCGGCGCAGATCCTTACCCCCATCCTCTCCGGCTATCTTTTTGCCTATCTGCCCTGGGGCTACCGGGTGATGTTCCCCTATGCGCTGGTCTTTTCCATCCTGGCCTTTATTACCATGCTCTTCGTTCGCCACGGCGACAATCGTCCCGATGCACCCAAGGACGCTTTGGAAATTTTCGATACCGAGGATTGATATGATTATACTTTATTTCATTTTGGCGCTGGCTGTTCTATGGCTCTATATGATCAAGCCCCGGCTTCGCCGTCCGGCAGATCTGCAAGAACTGAAAAAGCATCGCTACGCCCACCGCGGACTCCACGACATTAAAAAAGGAGTTCCGGAAAATTCATTATTGGCATTCCGGCTGGCGCGGGATGCCGGCTACGGCATTGAGCTGGATATTCATCTTTCCAAGGATGGCAAGCTGGTGGTAGAGCACGACGATACCCTTCTCCGTACCTGCGGCGTTGATTGGAAGATCGAGGAGACCGAGTGGGATGCCCTCTCCACCCTTCGGCTGGAGGGGACGGAAGAAAAGCTTCCGCTTTTGAAGGAAGTCTTCGAACTAATCGACGGCAAGGTTCCCTTGCTCATTGAACTGAAGATCGTGAGCGGAAACTGGAATGCTTTGGGCGCGGCGCTTCGCGATGCTCTCAAAAATTACCATGGTCCCTATTGCATCGAATCCTTCGAGCCCCGTGCGCTCCTTTGGTTTCGCAAAAATGCGCCGTCCATCGCAAGAGGACAGCTGGCAGGAGACGTCCGCAAGGAGAGCACCGTCTCCCCCATTATCAACTTTCTTTTGAAAAATCTCTTGGTCAACGTCCTTTCCCGGCCGGATTTTATCGCCTATAATCATCGGGATCATCAAAACGTTTCCTTCCGGCTTTGCCGGTCGCTCTACCGACCGCCGGTCTTTTTCTGGACGGTGCGCTCGGTGGAGGGAGAAAATCTCTCTGCAAAATACGGCGCCGCGTCGATTTTTGAAAAAATCGAGGAATGATTGCATTTCTTGATAAAAAATGCTATACTACTTGGCGAGGTGATTTTCTTGGTAGGTGAAGAAATTAAATATACCATCCTCCCCTGGATGGACACACTGACGGTGGGGAAGATCATTCCGCCGGTCGTTGGACTTTTAGTGGGCTATTGCGTCGTGGAATACCTGCTCAAAAAGTTCAATTATTCCATCCGCCGGGGAAGTTTATCGCTGGTCACCAATACGGTCTGGCCGATGCTCTTAAACATCTGTATCTTTTCCATCGCGTACTGGCAATGGGCGTTCCCCATCGCCACCGTCATGGGGCTGATCTTCCTTTCGGTTTTGCGGCATGAGCTAAAAGTCGCCCATGAGGACGAGCTGGAGGGCTTTCGCGGCTTGAATAAGGAAATTCGCAAGCTGCGCGCCGAGGCCTTCGCCGATCTCTCCATCGAGGAGCAGATGGCGTATAAAAAAACAGTCAAGCCCCATAAATTCTATTGGTGGATCTTCTTGCCGGCGGTCGTCATCATCCCGTTTTTAATTGTCCTTTTACTGGAGCAGTTCGGATTGGGCGATTACCTCTTCCAAGTGGTTTATTTTGAATAAGTAAAAAATAAAATCCAATATAAAAGCGGCTCTTTGAGCCGCTTTTATCATTTATTCATGGCTTTTATACGCCTATTTTTACAGGCTCTGCTCAGCCTTCTCAACCAATTTCTTGGTCATCTGGCCGCCGATATGACCAGCCTGAGCGGAAGTCAAATCACCATTATAGCCCTGCTTCAGATCCACACCGATCTCACGGGCAACCTCAAACTTCATCTTATCCAGACCAGCCTTAGCATTGCTCTTGATAGAATTGTCCATTTCATTACACCTCCTTGTAAGATTTATAAAGCTTCCTTGTGAGGTTGACTTGAGCGAAAAGCGCCGAAATATACCGCCTTGCGGCAGGTTCGGATCACTCTTGTCACCTCTCGCTTTACAATAAGTATTTTGGGCGAAATGAAATGAAAAATTCATGTAAAATTTGTCAATTAAAGATGGTGTCTTCCGCTTCAAAAAGCGCTTGGACTTTTTGCAAAATGCCTTGGTTATAGTCTGCCTGCAAGGACGGATCGTACTGCAAAAGGCGTTTGGCGCAACGGTTGGAAAGGGTCAAGAGCTCCATATCGGTGGCCACGTCTGCAATCTGCATTTTAGGCAGACCGTGCTGCATATTGCCGAAAAAGTCGCCGGGACCGCGCAGCTCCAGATCCTTTTCGGAGATGGCAAAGCCATCGGTGGTGGAGCAGAAGTATTCCAGCCGTTCCCGGGTCTTTTCCCCCTTATGGTCGCTGACCAGAACGCAATAGGATTGCTTTTCGCCACGCCCGACCCGTCCACGAAGCTGATGCAGCTGGGAAAGGCCGAACCGCTCGGCGTTCATCAAGACCATCAGCGTCGCAGACGGCACGTTGATGCCCACCTCGATGACGGTGGTAGAGATCAGGATCTTGGTCTCTCCTGCCACGAACTTCGCCATGGCCGCGTCCTTCAAGGCCGGCTTCATTTTCCCATGGATCATATCGGCGCGGTCGCCGAATTTTTCGCGCAGTTCTGCAAAGAGCGCCTCTGCACTCTTCAGATCGCTCTCTTCGTTTTCTTCTACCAGCGGGCAGACGATATAAACCTGCCCTCCCTCCTCGATCTGGCGCGCCATGAAGGCCTCCAGACGGGGCTGATAATCCTGTCCCACTAAGTACGTCTTGATCTCTTTTCTGCCGGCAGGAAGGGTATCCAGCACCGAAAGATCCAAGTCTCCCCAGACCATGAGCGCCATGGTGCGCGGAATGGGGGTTGCCGACATCACCAAAACGTGGGGCTTTTTGCCTTTTGCCGCCAGCATCGCACGCTGACGGACACCGAACCGATGCTGCTCATCGGCAATGACCAAGCCCAGGCTCTCAAACTGCACCTTTTCCTGCAAAAGTGCGTGGGTGCCTACCACCAAGCGGAGGGCGCCTGCTTGCAATGCGGCATAGGTCTCTTTTTTCTCCTTTTGGGACATGGAGCCCACCAAAAGACCGGTGGAAAAGCCCAGTTTTTCAAAAAGGGGACGGAAATATTCCGCGTGCTGGCGTGCCAAAATCTCCGTAGGCGCCATAATGGCCACCTGGTATCCGGCGGAAAGGGCAGCGAACGCCGCCTCTCCTGCCACGTAGGTCTTACCGCTACCCACGTCTCCCTGCAGTAATCGGTTCATGGCAAAATCGCTTTGCATATCCCCGAGGATCTCCTGCACCGAACGGGTCTGAGATGCGGTGGGCGCAAAGGACTGCAGATTCAAAAAGTCTTTTTTAGGGGTGCCGACGGGAAAATGATTGCGGTCTTTTTCTCTGCCGGAATAAAGGCTCAAGCCCAATTGGAAATAAAGCAGCTCCTCAAAGATCAAGCGGCGCCGTCCAAAGACCACATCCCGTGGACTTTTGGGGAAATGCACCGCCGCCAAGGCTTCCCTCAGCTCTGCCAATTGATATTTTTCACGCAATTTCTCCGGCAGAGGATCCTGCAATAATTCTGCCGCCTTTTCATAGGCCGCCTTGACCCACCGCCGCAGCTGCGGCTGATTAAGTCCGGCAGTCAAGGGATAGATGGGATAGACTCCCGGCACCATCCCCGGCTTCAATTCTTCCACCTGGGGCGCGATCATATTCATCAGCATTTTAGGATCCGACTTGCCGTAAAAATTAAAGACCTTTCCCTCTTGCAGTTTATCCTTGATATAAGGATTATTGAAGAAGGTGACGGTCATCATGCCGGTCTTATCTCCCACCAAGGCGGTGGTCATTGTCCGACCACCATAGATGCGGCGCATCTTCGGCGGTTCCATCACCGCCGCTACGATGCTGACGTTCTCTCCCATATGCATGGTCAATTCCCCAATGGGCAGAATAACGGAGCGATCCTCATAGCGATGGGGATAAAGCCGCAGCAGATCCTCCGCTTCGCGGATGCCCAGCTTTTCCAAAAGGGTTGCCCGGGTCTTTCCCACGCCGGGCAATGCGGTAACAGGAATTCCCATCGGACTTCCCTCCTTACTTTAAAAATCTATCAATATTAATATACACGATTTTTTTCTTTTTTTCAATTAAATCTTGTCTTCTAATCCCAATTAAGGTAGAATACACATATAAGGAAGTGAGATCATGAAAAAAATGCTTATCACCGGCGGTACCGGTGCCATCGGCAGTATGACCGCCTATTTAGGCGTTCGGCAAGGCTGGGAAGTGCTTTTGGCTTACCGCTCCAACCACCAAGCCGCCGCCAATTTAAAAGAAGATCTGGAGGCGCTGGGCGGAAAGGTCACCCTTTTTTGCGGGGATCTGACCCAAAAAGAGGATCGCGCACGACTGGCGGAAGAATGCGATGCGCCGGATCTTTTGGTCAATAATTTTGGCGTCGCCCATTATGCCGCTTTCACTGAGGAAACGGAGGAGAGCCTTGCGGAGGTCTTAGAGACCAATCTCCTCTCCCATATGGCGCTGACCCGATTGCTTTTGCCGGGGATGATCCGCAAGAAAAGCGGAAGTATTATCAATATTTCTTCCATCTGGGGTCAGACCGGCGGTTCCTGCGAGGTGGCTTATTCCGCCGCCAAGGCCGGACTGATCGGTTTTACCAAGGCGCTGGCCAAGGAATTAGCGCCCTCCGGCATTACCGTCAACTGCGTCGCCCCTGGTTGCGTGGAAAGCAACATGCTCAAGGGACTGGATCTGGATGCTCTGCGCGAGCAGATCCCCACCGGTCAGCTTTGCTCCGGATTGGACGTGGCAAAATGTATTCTCTTTTTGGCGGAGCAGGAGCAAATCACCGGACAGACCCTTTCCCCCAATGGCGGAATGTATATTTGATCTCATTTATTACAAACAGTATAAAAGGATGTGCAATTTTTGCGCATCCTTTCTTTTTTTGAAAGGAACAATCATGCAGATTTTAGAAAAAATCGCCGCCTTACTCTGGGGACCTTGGATGCTGGCCTTGATCCTCGGCACCGGCATCTATCTCACCATCGGCACCAAATGGCTTTCCGTTACCAAGCTTCGTCGGGCGTTTCAGGCAGCACTCAGCAAACAGCCGGGCGCGGAGGGGGACGTTTCCGGATTCAGCGCCCTTTGCACCTCTCTGGCCGCCACCTTAGGAACCGGGAATATTATCGGCGTCGCCACCGCCATTGCCGCCGGCGGTCCCGGCGCCCTTTTCTGGATGCAGTTGGCGGCTTTTTTCGGCATGGCTACCAAATATGCCGAGGGCTTTCTTGCCATCCGCTACCGACGCAAGGATCGAAACGGTCGTTTTTTAGGAGGGCCGTTCCTCTATTTAGAGCTGGGTCTCAACCGTCCGTTTTTGGCGCGGATCTTTGCCGCTGCTTGCGTCATCACCTGCCTTATCAGCATGGGAACCACCTCTCAAATTAACGGAATCGTCATGGCGGCGGAGGACTTTTTTACCCCCGATGGCGGTTGCATTGCCTTTTCCATCGGCAATCTTTCCGTTTCCTGGCCGGCATTCATCGCCGGGGGACTGACCACCCTTTTGGTCGGTTTAGTTTTGACCGGCGGTATTCGCCGCATTGCATCGGTCTCCACCTTATTAGTCCCCTTTATGGCGGCACTCTATATTCTTTTGACCGTTTGGCTCTTGCTCCTCTATCTTCCCAAGCTTCCTGCCGCAACCGGGCTTATTCTCCACTCCGCATTTGCCCCCCGGGCAGCCTTGGGGGCTGCCGCCGGCATCACCTTTCAAAAGGCTATGCGCTACGGGCTGGGGCGCGGCATTTTTTCCAACGAGGCCGGAATGGGCTCCGACCCCATCGCGGCGGCCGCCGCGCAGACCGACAGTCCGGTGCGCCAGGGGCTGATCTCCATGCTGGGTCCTTTTCTGGACACGGTGGTAATGTGTACCCTCACCGGCTATGCGGTGGTGGTTACCGATGCCTGGCGGATGCCGGAATTGAACGGTGCCGGCATCACCCTCTATGCCCTCCGTCAGCTTCCTCTGCCGGACGGCGTCCTTTCCTTTCTCTATATGCTTTGCCTTTTCTTTTTTGGCTTTGCCTCCATCATCGGCTGGAGCTTTTATGGGGAGCAAAGTCTTCGATACCTCTTCCCCTGCCGAGGGAACTGCGTCCGTTGGTTCCGCGGAATCTTTTTAATCGTTCTTTTTATCGGCAGCTTTATGACCGCGGATGCGGTCTGGAGCTTAGCGGATATTTTTTGCGCCTTGATGGCGGTCCCCAATCTGATCGGACTGATCGGCATGGGCAGTCAGGTCTTTCACGGCACCGATCGCTACTTTAAAAATAAATAAAAAAGCGTCACCTTAGGTGACGCTTTTTAAATTATTCAAAAATGGGGACAGAGTACCGCTGAGAGGAGAAGCAGACCCAGGTATTTCCGGCGCTCATCTTAAACTCGGAGCCGTCCTCATAGGTGAACTTCAAAGGAGAAGTAGAACCGCCCTTACTCCATTTGATCGCACGGAAGGTTCCGTTTGTAATATAATAACCCTTACCGCTCTCCAAGGGGATATTACGATGCTCTCGATCCGGATAATCCTTAATGTCCGTCAGGCAGACCACCACGTTTTTCACCTTAGTGGATTGCTTGGTGAAATACTCGGTGGGGACTTTGGTCTTGAAATTTCGCTCATAAAGTCCGGTGGACTGGTCGTAGACGAAGACCGACTGGAAGTTGCCGGAGAATTTGACGGTCACCTTATTGGCGGTACCGCCGGTGAGGGTCACTTTTTCGTCCTCTTTGGCGAAATTCTGCCAGGGCTGAACGTTCTCCAGCGTGGTGGAGTATTTAGATTTAATGCCGTTCCAGAGAACGTCTCCATGGGTATAGAGGGTATGCTCCAATGCCAGGCCGTTTTTCAGCCGCTCGCCGTAATTTCCTTCATGAATATCAATGCGGTTCAAGGCTTTCAAAGCTCTCATATGAGGACCTGCATAAGTCTCATCACATCCGCGATGGATATATACTGCGTTATGCCCCACCGCCAGATCAACGTAAGCAACCCGCGCCGAACGGATGGTGCCGATATTCTTGACGTTTTGCACGTCCTGGAAGACCGCCATCAGACGGGTCTCACCGCCCTCAATCTCCGATTCATAAACGACGTCTGCTTCCGGCAGTCCTGCCTGGGCATTCTGTGCCCGGACGTCGTTATTGATCATGACGGCAACGGGACGGATATTTGCGATCCCCTCGGTCTCATAGCAACCGGTCAAGGGGTTTAAGGCACTTGCCGGCTTTTGCACCGGGGTTTCCTGCTGCTCCGCTTCCTGCTTCGGCTCTTCCTGAGGTTTCTCCTCCGGTTTTTTACCGCAACCGGCGGATAGAAGCAACACCAACATTAATGCTACCGCTGTAAGTTTTTTCAACATTATCGTACACCTCCATTAATTACACCATTTTTCAAACTGGCTCATACTCGTACTCCGGGATACAAATTTCCGATGGATCATCAAGGGGTCTTCCCCGGTGATCCAGGTATCGCCGGACATTAAAAGTGCGAATTGATATTCTTTCGCGACTGCTTCCCGTACCTTGGCGTTTTGCTTGCCGGTAGGGTAGCAAAAGACGAACGGCTTTTTGCCGGTCAGGTTATAAAGGGTTTCTTTGGATTGGGACAACTCCATTGCCAGATCTTCCGCACTGATGTCCGTCAGCAGCCGGTGGCTCACCGTATGGCTTTGGAAAGAAACCAAGCCGCTTGCATTCATTTCTTTGATCTGCGTTTCGGTGAGATAATTCTCCGTCCCGATACTGCCGGTGATCATAAATACGGTGGCCTTAACTTGATATTTTTTTAAGAGCGGGAAAAGCTCGGTATAATTATCCTGATAACCATCGTCGAAGGTGAGGAGAATGGGTTTTTTGATCTCCTTCAGCCGCGGTAAATCTTCAAACCAGATAGGCGTATAGTTATTTTCCGTCAGCCACTTTAATTGCTCCTCCATTTTTGAAGGGGAGAGGAACAAGGAATCAATTCCCCAGCAGTTATCACTGACCGCATGGTACATCAGTGCCGGCACCTTTATGCCGTTTGGGATCATATCTGCCACTTTATATTCCCCGTAATGATAGACGTGACCTTTGCTATAATCCTGCGTCATCTTCAATCCGAAGTATTCCGTCAGCGATTCCACGGGGCAGTAAAACTTTTTGCCGTCGTAAAGACTTCCTTTATAGCAATAGATGGTGGTTCCGGTCTGCGGGGCATTAAAGGTGGTAAAAGAATAGGTATCTTTTCCAACGCTCATTACCGCCTGGTGCTCCTCCATCCCTTCAAAGATCTCCACCGTCCCGTCCAGCGCCTTAGCCATCGCATCTGCGTCCAGGTAGTATGCCCCTTTTTGCTGATAAACAGGACCTGCTTTTTCATTATTAATATAAATAATATGATCGGATATCGTAGGCGTGCGGTCAAGGCTTAGCTGGGCTGTTTTCACGTCCGGTTTTTTACAGCCGGTCAAGAGTAAAGCCAGCAGCATAATCCCTGCCAACAAGCTTTTTGCCTTCATCTTTTTCGATAAATCCTTTCTTAAATAAAAATCTCCGGTGCAAAGGCACCGGAGATTTTTAACCTTAGTTCATGCCACAGAGATACCGGCCAAGGATTACCGCAACTTCATTTCTGGTAATCAGGTCTTGGGGATGGATCTTCTGATTCTGATCGCCCTTGATAACGTCCTTATAGATCGCGGAGTAGACATAAGGCACTGCCCAGTCTTCCATATCGTCAAGATCCTTGAATTTCTTCGCTTCGATCTTCTTATCAATGGCTTCTTTATTCTCTTCATAGAACAGTGTGGCATCGCCGGTAACTGCATTCATGAATACTTTCAGGAACTCGCTGCGGGTGGCATTCTTCTCGCCGGCAAATTCATAGCCGACAACCGTCTCGCCTTCATAGACACCATAGCCGCCGATCATCTCATACTTATAAGCAGCCTTGAGATAATCTGCCGCCCAGGCGGGAATATCTTTCGTATCGGTGAAGGTCAGGCTCAGCTTGGAGTAGAGAGCCTTATTGATCCCTGCCACACGAACCATCATAATGGCCATTTCGTAACGGGTCAGATTGTTATCGCCGTTGAACTTCATATGCTCATCACCCTTCATGATGGCAAGACCGGAGGTACCTAATTTTTCAACATAGGCTTTTGCCCAATCGGTTGCCTTATCGGTGAAGGAATAATACTGAGGAGCTTCGATCTCAACGACAAACTTTTTATGCTCGCTGCCCTTAATGGCGTCGATATAAAGCTTGGTCAGACCGGAGTCCAAGGTCAATACCTGCATGGAATCGGTCAACAAGGATTCCTTATCGTCAGTATAGACGCGGATACGGTATCCGTTCAGACCACTTGCAGCAAACTGATACTTCTTGGTATCGGCAGGCAGCTCAACCTTTACGACATCCTCATCAAACTGGGTCGCACCGGCGACCTGGATGATGCCATTGCCTGCCATTGCGCCCTGGTAAACGTCGTCTGCTGCGGTCAGATTGCTGGTAGTGATCTGCAGGGGCATCACAACGGAGGTCACGCCGTCTTCTGCAGTCACCTTAACCCAGACCTTTGTTTCCAATGCGGTCAGAGTCAGGTTTGCGCTGGAATACTTTTTGGTGCAGGCAGCGTCGGAATAGATGCCAACCGTCGCACCGTCTTCAAAGTTATAATCTGCGCTGACCATGAACCGGTTTCCGGTGGTCACAGCGTAATAAATACCGCCCGCCAAGGAAGCATTTCTGATCCCCTTCAGCTTTGCAGCAGTACGGGCAGGACGATTGAAGATCACTTCCCAAGCCTGCTCGTCTACACCATTCTGCGCAGTAACAGTTGCCACGTATTTAGTCTCGCCCAAAGCGAGATTGGAAAGAGTATATTCCCCATTCTTTACAGCAAGAGGTGCATTATAAACCTGATCGATGATCTGAACCTTTGCTTCCTCGGAAATCTCCACGGAGAAATTCGCGTTCACATCGTCGGGCTTCAGGTTCACAGTCCATTTATTTCCGGAAACGGAGGCGGTACCGGAGGCGGGTTTTAGAACCAGATCGGTCCGCTCGTTCATTCTGCGATACAAGCTGAGATCGTAGGTCTCCACACCCTCGGCGCTGGTGACCTTTACTTCGAAGTTATACTTCGTATTGACCTTCTCCAGAGGAATTGCGAAGGTATTGATACCGGCCGCCTGCACCGGATCGCCCTTATCGTTAAAGAGATCCGCCGTAGCACCGGCAGGAACGTCCAGGGTGAAGTTAAAGGTCTTATGCTCATAATTGACTTCGTAATTGTAGGAATCTGCAGTCTTATCCTTTGCTTCGGTCTTGGTATCTTCATCCACAATACCGCTCAGCTTGGAAGCTTCCTTCATGGCACGATTGAGGGTCAGCTTATAGTCCTTTGAGGTTCTGCCGTCGATGGAAAGGACGGAAAGAACGTAATAATTTTTCCGAGCTGTAGCGCCGAGATTATATTTACCGGTTCCTTCATCTGCCGCGGTCTCAGCACCCTTCTTAAAGGCTGCGTCTGCCTGATAGACCTTCACCTTATTGATGCCGGTGTTACATTCCACGGAAACTTCATAGTTTTCCTCATTGGAAAGCAGGTCTACGGCAATGTTTTCTTGCTCTTTTTTGCCGTTGATCAGAATTGCATCCCCATCAACATAATCAGATCTCTTGGTAAGATCGGTGTTTGCACCCTTGGGATCATATTCTAACCAAACCCATTTATCATAGTTGGTCTTAGAATCATTTGCAAGAATCACACCGGTCATGACATTTTTACCGTCATATTTTTCGGTATAAAAATTGCCCTTATTCTCGATCAAGGTACCGGGCGCGGTATTTTTGCCGATGGTGATGGGACTCCAATACTCTTTGGAGAAGATGTTATTTTTAATAGAGAGATTCTTCTCGTTCAAAGCATATGTATCGGTATTATTTGTATAAGTTACCGTGTCAGTGCTGGCACGGGAGATGGTTCCGTCTGCCAGACAGTTATATCCGATCTGAATGGGAGAACGAACCTGATCGCCAGCGATAGACATGGTGGAGATGAAGATATTATCTTCAAACTTGATCATCTCATCTTCGCTTGCCATATAGAATAAGAACGGAGCGGTGGTAGACTTCAGTTTACCGGCGCTGTCCACTGCCGTCATATTACAGATGGCATTGTTGGAAATATCATAATGGAACGGCTCAGTATTGCTTCCTTCCTCAGCACGAGAGGTAGAGGTATAGGGAAATCTGGCGATGTAATGGCTCTCTCTCAAAGAAGTCTTTGCCAGCGTCTCGCTATTCCAAAGGTGGCAGTTGGTCATGGCGAAATCCATACCGATCCACTGCATGGTCATAACGTCATAGATAAAGTCCTGAGTGGATTCCTGGTAGGAAACACCGTTGATATGGAACTTGGCAGCATGACCGGAATAGAAGTACATCGCGTTATTTCCATAAACGTAGGAATTGCTGAAGTGCATCTGCTTTTTGACGGTGGTGGTAGCACCACGACCCCAAAGACGGATGGGGGAAACGTCGTAAGCGGAGTTATCGTTCATGATGACGTTCTGCAGGTAATGGGTCCGGGTCCCGGTACCGGCACTGCCATCATAGAAAGACGCACCGTAGCCCTGGAACAAGAGACCGTCTACCACGTAGGTCTTGGCGGCGTCAGTGGTCGCAGGTATCTGGAAAAGCTTCAGGTTATTACCTGACACACGCTCGGTCTGGCAAAGTTTAACTCCGTTGGTTTCTGCAATGCCTGCCCAGATACGGGTCTCATTTCCATAGTCCTCACTGATCATATCCGGCAGATAGCGATCCGGGTTCAAACCCCAGGGCTTGGTAGGATCGCTATGGGTTACGTTGGGGTTGATACCCGCATTGGCACCCAGCAGGATCACGCTGTCGGTAAGCTTGATGGCCTCACTATAGTTACCGGCAGTCAGGATACAGTAGGGCAGTTTAACGTTATCAGCCTTGGCCATCGCATACATATCTTCCACCGAAACCAAATGGCGGTTAGGATTATAATCTTCGGTAATAATATTACCGCGGAAATAGAAGCTGACGGTTTTCGGCGCTTCGCCTTTTTCAAACGCCCAATCGGCGTCTACGACGTAGACACCTTTTTGATAATTACCATCCTTATCTTTGTTTGCATTGCCTACTAACGTGTCATAAGGAATGTCCTTATAGTAGGTGGACGTAGCTGCAGTCTCGTCGTACTTATAATCAGCGGAGGTGACGACGGTCGCCATGGACACGATCATCAATACCGCCAGGAGCAGACTCAGCAACCGGGTACTCTTATTTGCCATATCTTTGTCCTCCCTTTAGAAAAGATATTAATAGATAATAAAATTATAACAAACGCCTTGTCAATTAGACAGAACTTTATGTTGCTTTTATTAAACAATTTGTGACATTCGCTTTGGAATTTATTCTTCAGCGGTTTCCTCGCTGATTTCTTCCTCTTCTTCCCGGGCGGCACCGGCAATATCAATCACCTTGACGCCGTCTCCCAGGCGAACGACCCGAACGCCCTGGGTTGAGCGGCTGAGGAGAGAAATCTCCTCCACCTGGGTTCTCATAATAATACCGCCGCTGGTGACCAGAAGCAGGTCTTCGCCCTCTTCCACCATGCGAATGGCCGCGATCTTGCCGGTCTTTTCGGTAATATTATAGTTGGAGATACCCTTACCGCCGCGGCTCTGCAGACGGTACTCTTCGGTAGCAGTCCGCTTACCGTAGCCGTTTTCGGTGACGGTGAGAAGGGCTGCACCCTCGCGCTCTACCACCATGCCGACCAGATAGTCCTCTTCATGGATCCTGATACCGCGGACGCCGCGGGTGACACGCCCCATGGAACGGACGTCCTCCTCCGCAAAGCGGATCGCCTTACCCTCATGGGTAGCCAGCAGGACGTGATCGCCGTCCTTCACAAAGGCAACATCCATCAGATCGTCGCCCTCGTCCAATACGATGGCGATCACGCCGGATTTTCGGATATTGGCGTAATGAGAGAGGGGGGTCTTTTTGACGGTACCGTTGCGGGTGGCCATCATCAAATAGCCCTCATCTTCAAAGTTCTCCACCCGGATCATGGCGTTGACCCGCTCTTCGCTCATGAGCGGCAGCAGGTTGACCACGTTGGTGCCCTTTGCCGTACGGGAGCTTTCGGGAACTTCATAGCCCTTGAGTTTATAGACCCGACCCATAGTGGTAAAGAACAGAATGGTATCGTGGGTAGAGGCGGCAAAGAGATCCTTGACCACGTCCTCTTCCTTGGTCTTCATGCCGGTAATACCGCGGCCGCCGCGATGCTGGGCCTTATAGGTGCCCACCAGCTGACGCTTGATATAGCCGGCCTCGGTCATGGTGAAGATGCAATCCTCCACGGGGATCAGATCCTCATCCTCCAGACCGATCTCACCGTTGCCGATCTCGGTACGGCGCGCGTCCCCGAATTTCCGAGCAATCTCCTGAAGGTCGGTCTTCAAGATCTCCACGACCCGATGGTCATGCGCCAGGACATCCTTCAGATCAGCGATCTTGGCGGAGATCTCCTTATACTCATTTTCCAGTTTCTCACGCTCCAAGCCGGAGAGCTGACCGAGACGCATCTCCACGATGGCCTGCGCCTGAATATCATCCAGATCAAAGCGGTTCATCAATTTTTCCTTGGCATCGGCGATATGCTTACTGCCGCGGATAATGGCGATGACTTCATCAATATGGTCGATGGCCTTTAAAAGACCTTCCAAAATATGGGCTCTGGCCTCTGCCTTTTTGATCTCATAAGCAGTGCGGCGGCGGATGACCTCTTTCTGATGGAGGAGATACTGCTCCAGCATCTGCTTGAGGGTCAGGATCTTCGGCTCGCCGTTGACGAGAGCCAGCATAATCACCGAGCAGGTGACCTGCATATCGGTATATTTATAAAGCTGATTTAAAATAACCTGGGGATTGGCTTCCTTTTTCAGCTCCACGACGAAGCGCAGACCGTCCTTATCCGACTCATCACGGATATCGGAGATACCGGAGATACGGTCGGTCTTGACTTCCTCGGCGATCTTTTCGATCAAAGCCGCCTTACGGATCATATAAGGAATTTCATTGACGACGATCTTATAACGACCGTCCTTCCATTCCTCAATTTCAGCACGGGCACGGACGTAGATCTTACCGCGTCCGGTCCGATAAGCATTGCGGATGCCGGTCCGACCCATGATGATGGCGCCGGTGGGAAAATCCGGTCCCTTAATGTATTCGCAGAGCTCATCCACGTCCATTTCCGGGTTATCCAGCAGCGCCACCGCGCCGTCTACCACTTCCCGGAGGTTATGGGGCGGAATATCCGTCGCCATACCGACGGCGATACCGGAAGAACCGTTGACCAGCAGGTTGGGATAGCGGGCAGGAAGCACACGGGGCTCCTTCCGGGTCTCATCAAAGTTGGGATCCCAGTCAATGGTATCCTTTTCGATATCCTTGAGCATCTCATTGGAGATCTTGCTCATTCTCGCCTCGGTATACCGGTAAGCAGCCGCCGGGTCCCCGTCGATAGAGCCGAAGTTCCCGTGGCCGTCTACCAGGGGATAGCGGAGAGAGAAGGGCTGCGCCAAGCGCACCAAGGCATCGTAAACGGAAGCGTCACCGTGGGGATGGTACCGACCGAGCACGTCACCGACGCAGGTGGCGGATTTACGGAAGGGCTTATCACTGGTGAGGTTATCCTCATACATTGCATAAAGAATTCTGCGGTGAACGGGCTTTAAGCCGTCCCGGACGTCGGGGAGCGCGCGTCCTACGATAACCGACATTGCATAGTCGATATACGAGGTCTTCATCTCCTTTTCCAGATCCACGGGGACGATGACCTGATTTTCATAACTACTGGTATCAAACTGATCATATTTAGCCATTTTGCGCACCTCCTTACACGTCAAGATTCATAACATACTTGGCATTTTCTTCGATGAATGCCTTTCTGGGCTCGACCTTTTCACCCATCAGGATGGAGAAGGTCTCGTCGGCGGCGATGGCGTCGCCTAAAGTAAACTGCTTCAAAGTACGGGTTTCGGGATCCATGGTGGTGGCCCAAAGCTCCTTGGCGTCCATCTCACCAAGACCCTTATTCCGGCTGATCTCAACCTTACCCTTGCCGTCCTCACCGCGCAGCTCTGCGGAGATCTGATCTCTTTCGGCATCGGAATAAGCGTACCGAGTCTCTTTACCCTTGACCAATTTATAGAGAGGGGGAACCGCTGTATAGACGTAGCCGCCCTCGATCAAAGGACGCATGAAACGGAAGAAGAAGGTCAAAAGCAGGGTTCTGATATGCGCACCGTCCACGTCAGCATCCGCCATGATAATGACTTTGCCGTAGCGCAGCTTTTCAATATCAAAATCCGCACCAATATTGGTGCCCAATGCCGCAATGACCGGATTCAGCTTATCGTTATTATAAACCTTGTCCAATCGGGATTTTTCTACGTTCAGCATCTTGCCCCAAAGGGAAAGGATCGCCTGGAACCGACGGTCACGTCCGTCCTTGGCAGAGCCGCCTGCAGAATCTCCCTCTACGATATAGATCTCGGTATATTTGGTATCCTTACTCTGGCAGTCTGCCAGCTTACCGGGCAGGGAAAGAGAGGTGGAAAGGGCACTCTTTCTGGCGCTCTCTCTGGCCTTTCTCGCCGCCTCCCGTGCCTGGGATGCGGATACGGCCTTGCTGATGATGGTCTTGGCGGTCTTTGGATTTTCCTCAAAGAACTCGTTCAGCTTTTCGGTGATAATATTGCTGACCAGACCGTGAACTTCACTATTGCCCAGTTTGGTCTTGGTCTGTCCCTCGAACTGTGCCTCTTCCACCTTGACGCTGATGATGACCGTCAAACCCTCACGCACGTCCTCGCTGGAGAGATTGGCATCCTTTTCCTTGAGATAGCCGTGCTTTCTGGCATAGTTATTGATGACACGGGTCATGGCACTCTTGAAACCGGTCTCATGAGTACCGCCCTCGGTGGTATTGATATCGTTAGCAAAGGAGATGAGGGTCTCATCGTACCGGGTGGTATACTGCATGGCGATCTCTGCCATGGAAGTATTCTTGGTACCGCTTACGTAGATGATCTCTTCATGGAGCGGTTCCTTCTGCCGGTTGAGGTAGGTGACGAATTCCTTGATACCGCCCTCATAATGGAGACTCTTTTTCTTTTCCTGACCCTCGCGCTGATCTTCAAACTCGATCCGCAGGCCGGCGTTCAAAAATGCCTGCTCACGCAGCCGCTTTAAAAGCACATCAAATTCATATTCCAGCGTCTCAAAGATCTGATCGTCTGCCAGGAACCGGACGGTAGTACCGGTTCGGTCGGTGGTGCCGATCTTCTTTAAAGCCCCGTCGGAATGACCGCGCTGATATTTCTGATAATAGATCTCTCCGCCGGAGTGAACTTCCACCTCCAGCCATTCGGAAAGGGCGTTAACGACAGACGCACCAACGCCGTGCAGACCGCCGGAGACCTTATATCCGCCGCCGCCGAACTTACCGCCGGCGTGCAGAACGGTAAAGACGACCTCTACCGTCGGAATTCCCATCTTGGGATGGATACCCACCGGGATCCCGCGGCCGTTATCCTGCACCTCGATAATATTACCGGGCAGAATGGAAACCTTAATGGTATCACAATAGCCGGCCAGCGCCTCATCGATGGAGTTATCCACGATCTCATATACAAGATGGTGCAGACCACGGATAGAGGTGGAACCGATATACATACCCGGTCTCTTTCGTACTGCTTCCAGACCCTCCAATACCTGAATCGAGGACTCGTCGTATTGGTTGGTTACTTTTTGCTGATCCATTTTCATACTCCGTTTCTATAGATTAAATAAGTGATATTTTTTTTACGAAATTACAGCGCTTCAGCAAGGTGGGCGCTGAGATCTGCGAGATATAAACCACCACGTCCATCCCCCAGTTACAGACGATAAAGGACTTGGGAATATCGGTGGCCACGTTAATCAATTTATGTTCTTTTTCCTTTTCCGCAAGAAACATTCGGGTTCTTTTGGAAACGGTGGCTTTATCCATATCAAAGATGCCTATAATATCATTTTTCTTAATGAGGACATCCTGCCCCAGATGGAGATACACGAACCTTTGCCACCTTTCCGTCTTTGATCGAGAAGACCCGATCTCCTTTTTTTCGAATCTTTCCAAGCTCGCAGGTGGAGAGCACCGTCTGACGCCCCTCCATCCGCTGAAAAATAAACTTTTGCCGATGGGCATCCAATTCGGATAGAATATCATCCAAAAGCAGCACCGGCTCACTGCCCTGTATTTTTTTAATACATTCCGCTTCCGCTAATTTAATTGCTAAAACAGCCGAGCGGATCTGCCCTTGAGAGGCAAAGAATTTCATGCTCTTGCCTGCCAAAAGGATCAAAATATCATCCTTATGAATGCCGTGCATGGTCTGACCCATGGCGATATCGGTCTCTCTCATTCGCCTGAGCCGCGCCAAGAACAACCGCGCATATTCCTCCAGATCTACCGCATCTTTGGTAAACTGATTGAGATAGATCAATTTCAGCTTTTCCGGCTTTTGAGAGATCTCGCCGTAGTATTCCTTAGCACAATCGGAGAGCCTTGCAATATATTTTTGCCGGGCTTCGGCGATATAGGCACCTGCTTCTGCCAGCTTTTCGTCCCAAATATCCAGCATGCCGTATAAAGTCAGATCCTTTTGGCATTGCCGCAGCAGTGCGTTGCGGTTTTTAATAATTTTTTGATAATTCAGTAACGTATCGGTATATTTCAGATCTAAGGAACAAAGCGCCATATCTAAAAAATTACGCCGTTTATTGGGACCTTCTTTGATCAAATTAAGATGGTCCGGCGTAAAGATCACCGATTGAAAGCATCCCAATAGATCCCGAAGCCTTGGAACCACCAATCCATTATGACGGAATTCCTTAGGTTTTCCTTTAGAAAAGAGGATCTTCATTTCCTCTTCCCCATTTTCCACTTCATAGCAAAGGGTAATGGACGCATGTTCTGCTCCAAAACGGATCAGCTGCTCCTCTTTCAATACCCGATAGCTTTTCAGGCAGGAACAAAAATAGATGGCTTCAATACAGTTGGTCTTTCCCTGCGCGTTATGGCCGGCCAAAATATTAATTCCGTCGGCAAATTCAAAGCGCTCGTCCGAAAAGTTTCTGAAATTTTCCAGATGCAAGGATTTTATTTTCATTGAATAATGGTATATTCCGCGCCGTCAAAGGAAAAGCGGTCGCCGGGATAAAGCTTTTTTCCCTTCATCAGGCAGACCTCTCCATTGACCCGAACGTCCCCTGAGAGGATCATCATCTTTGCCATCCCGCCGGTATCGGCTTCGCCCGCCAGCTTCATGGCGTCGCAAAGGCGGATATATTCGTCTCTGATCAAAAGTCTGTTCATCTTCATTACTCTTTCATTCTAAGGGGCAGTACCAGGAAGAGATAATCATCCTTATCAATCGGCTTGATAATGATGGGAGCCAGATTAGATTGCAGCTCGATCACCACTTCCTCGTCATCGCAGGCGCTGAGGGCTGCCAGCATGTATTTATAATTAAAACCGATCACCATCTTATCGGAGAAAGGATCACAATAAACCGTATCGTTGAATTTACCGATATTGGATGCAGTGGTGATATCAATATGATCAAAATCAAAATCGCAGCGGATGGGGCTGATGATGGTGGCGTTTGCCATCAAAGAGGCACGCTCAATGACCTGCGCAAATTCCCGGACGTTGACCCGTACCCGGAACTTAAAGTCCTTAGGAATGGCGGCCTTATAATCCAAAAATTCACCTTCCAGCAAACGGGACACCAAATGTACGTTGCCGAAACGGAAAGAAACGAAATTCTTACTATGGCAGATACGAACGGTATCCTCCTCACTATCGGGCAGGATCTTCAGCATTTCATTCAGTGCCCTGGAAGGAATGACCACCTTTTTAAAGCCGCCCAATACCTGGGCGTAAGGAACCTTACGAATAGCCAGACGGAAATTATCTACCGCCACGGCGTTGACGTAGCCGTCCTCCGTCAGTTCAAAGAGGACGCCGGTCAGAATAGGCTTTAAATCGGTAATGGAAACGGCAAAAATAGTCTGCCGTACCATATTCTTAAAATTGGAATAGGACAGGATGATGCCGTCCTCGCTGAGAACGTCCGGCATCTCCGGAAAATTCTCCGTAGACATTCCGGTAATAGTAAAATTGGAATTTCCACCCTGCACGGTGGTCAATAAGGTTTTATCATCGACCTCCACCGTTACGGTGCAGGAGGGCAGCTTACGGACGATATCGCCGATCAATTTAGAAGAAAGAATGACCGTTCCGTTTTCGGTGTCCTCTGCTTCAATTTCATAAGTAATGGAAATACTCAAGTCATATGCGCTGAACCGAACGTTCCCCGGCCGATCGATCTCGATCAGAATACCCTCCAGGGCAGGGATCGTAGATTTTACGCTGGCTGCTTTTTGCACAATATTGATGGCTTCATTCAATACGTTTCTGTCGCAGGAAAATTTCATCATTCATTTCCTTTCTCTGTTTAATGTAGTAGTGGTTGTTGTAATGTTTAAAACTGTAAAAAACGACGGTTTTTTCGATGGGCAAGCAAAAAATCGCTTGTCTATTTCCTGTTAACACCCCGGTTTTCTATCCACAAAAATTAAACAGCATTATGTAAACTGTTAAAAAATCTGTGGATATTGTGAAAAAAAGGCTGTTGAAAAAGGAAAAGTCTGTTAATAAGATTTTTTGATATTTTCGATCAGTTCTGCCACGATTTTGGCGATTTGAGGATCCTGCTTCATGGATTCCTCAATCTTTTTAATAGAATGAAGAACCGTAGTATGGTTTTTTCCGCCCATCTCTTTTCCGATCTCCGGCAGAGAAAGACTGGTCTTTTCCCGAATGATATACATGGCGATCTGCCGGGGAAGGACGATATCGCTTGTCCGTTTATCGCCCTTGATTTTATCCACGGAAATATCGTAATAACGGGAAACCTCGTCGATGACCGCTTCCGGCGTGATGGTGGAATTGGTGTTCTCTTTAATGACCGCTTCCATGGCATCCTTTGCCAGCGCGATGGTGGGGGTCTGACCCCAGAGAGAATTATAGGCTTTCAGCTTTTTGATGGTTCCTTCCAATTCACGGACGTTATTTTTGATCTTGGTGGCGATCAGCTCTACCACTTCTTCCGGAATATTTAAGTTATAGAATTTTGCCTTTCTTTTAATAATGGCAACGCGGGTCTCATATTCAGGGGGCTGAACGTCGGCAGTAAGACCCATGGCAAACCGGGACTGCAGCCGCTCCTCAATGTTATTAAGATCCTTTGGCGGACGGTCGCTGGTCAGAATGATCTGCCGGTTATTCTCGTAAAGAGAATCAAAGGTATGGAACATTTCCTCCTGCACCGAGGGACGGCCGCTTAAAAACTGAACGTCATCCATCAAAAGGATATCCGCTTTACGGTATTTATTTTTGAACTGACGCTGGGTCTGATGCTGAATGGCTTCGATCAGCTCGCTGGTAAATTCGTCGCCTTTGATATAAACGATGACCAGCTCCGGGTTATTTTCCTGGATCTTATTGGCAATGGCGTTGATCAAGTGGGTCTTACCCAAACCGCTATGCCCGTATAAGAAAAACGGGTTATAGGCGCCTGCCGGATTGTTGGCAATAGCCAACGCGGCTGCATGAGCGAATTCATTCTCTTTACCGACAACGAAGTTTTCAAAGGTCAGATTGGATTTGGCGTTAAAGGCCTGGATTTCTTCTTCGAACCGGGGTAATTCCTGGCTGACTTCTTCGTTCTTTCGCTGGGACATTTCCCGGAATCGGGGCGGAACCTCTTCCTCCGTCATGACCTGCATGGTCACGTCAAAGCCCATTACGTTGGATATTGCGCTCTCTACTTCCGTCTTGTACTTTTTATCAATAATACTTTTTTGAAAGAGAGTGGATACGCAAAAATAAGCAACATCATTTTCCATTTTCATGGGGACCAGCAATTTGATCCAGCTTTCAAAAGAAGTACTGTTCAGATCATTCTCCAAAATGACCAAAGTTTTATCCCAAACATCCTTAAATGATTGCATCTTTGATCTCCCCTCTATAAATAATAGTTATACACATCTATTTTAACATATGTTGAAAACAAATGCAATATATTTATTTTATATATTATTACTATAAATATAGTTTCCTTAAATAAAAATATCGGTAAATGAAACAGTTGACAAGCCCGAAAATCCATTATATAATCTATTTTTAGAATATTAATGGGAGGAAAAACCATGAAAAATACAGAAAAAACAATGGAACAGATTGTCAATCTTTGCAAAAACCGGGGCTTTGTCTATGCCGGCAGCGAGATCTACGGCGGTTTATCGAACTCTTGGGATTACGGTCCTTTGGGCGTAGAATTTAAAAATAACGTCAAGAAGGCCTGGTGGAAAAAGTTTGTCCAGGAATCTCCTTATAACGTCGGCTTGGATTCTGCCATCATCATGAATCCCGAAACCTGGGTCACCAGCGGTCACGTGGGTGGTTTTTCCGATCCTCTGATGGATTGTAAGGATTGCCATGCCCGTCACCGTGCCGATAAGCTCATCGAGGACGTGGGCGGTAAGGCAGAGGGCATGACCTTCGAGCAGATGCAGGAATACATCAAGGAAAATAATATCGAGTGTCCCGATTGCGGCAGCAAGAATTTCACCGATATCCGTAAATTTAACCTGATGTTCAAGACCTTTATCGGTGTCACTGAGGACGCAAAAAATGAGGTCTATCTTCGTCCGGAGACGGCGCAGGGTATCTTTGTCAACTATGCCAATATCCAGCGCACTACCCGTAAAAAACTGCCCTTCGGCGTCTGCCAGATCGGTAAGTCCTTCCGGAATGAGATCACTCCGGGTAACTTCGTCTTCCGTACCCGTGAATTTGAGCAGATGGAATGCGAATTCTTCTGCAAGCCGGATACCGACCTGGATTGGTTCTATTATTGGAAGGATTATTGCAA
Source organism: Eubacteriales bacterium (assembly GCA_045541555.1). Classification (GTDB taxonomy): domain Bacteria; phylum Bacillota; class Clostridia; order Oscillospirales; family QAKW01; genus QAKW01. The sequence goes on from JAZQJH010000014.1 coordinate 35,473, forward strand.
GAACTGGTTGGTCTCCCTCGGTATGAAAGAGGAGAATATGCGCCTGCGTGATCACGAGAAGGAAGAGCTTTCCTTCTATTCCAAGGCAACCACCGATATCGAGTTTCTCTTCCCCTTCGGCTGGGGTGAGCTCTGGGGCATTGCCGACCGTACCAACTTCGATCTTGGCCGCCATCAGGAAGCCAGCGGCAAGAGCTTAGAATACTTTGATCCCGAAACCAACGAGCATTATATTCCTTACGTTGTAGAGCCCTCTCTGGGCGCCGACCGTGTGGCATTGGCGTTCCTTTGCGAATCATACGACGAGGAGGTCCTGGATGCAGAAAAGAACGATACCCGCGTGGTGCTTCGTCTCCATCCTGCTCTGGCACCGGTGAAGGCGGCCATCCTGCCCCTTTCCAAGAAGCTTTCTGCTGCGGCGCAGGAGAAGGTCTATAGCGTGCTCTGCAAGGAATTTAACGTAGAATTCGACGATGCCGGTTCCATCGGCAAGCGTTACCGTCGGCAGGACGAGATCGGTACTCCCTTCTCCATCTGCTATGACTTCGAGAGTGAAGAGGACGGCTGCGTCACCATCCGTTTCCGCGATTCCATGGAGCAAAAACGGGTAAAAATCGAAGAATTGAACGAATTTATCCGTAAAAGCATCGAATTTTAAAATTTTGGTTGACAAATTATGTTGACCTATTATATAATATAAAACGCTCAAAAAATGAAAGAAGATCCTTAAAGTAAAGGAGGAAAGAAACATGCTGCGGACTTATCAACCGAAAAAAAGACAGAGAAGCAAGGTACACGGCTTCAGAAAGAGAATGCAGACTGCAAATGGCCGCAAGGTTTTGGCCAGAAGAAGAGCAAAAGGCAGAGTCAGATTATCTCACTAATATTAAGGCCACAGTAATGTGGCCTTTTATATTATGAGAAATTACTGAGGATGGATAAAAGATGGAAAGCATAAAAGAAAACGTCAACTTCAAACGAGCTTATCATCAGGGAAAATCCGTTGTTTTTAAGGAAATGGTGGTATATTGGCGGAAGAACCGCATGGGGGTCACCCGGCTGGGGATCACGGTCAGTAAAAAGATCGGCAATTCTCCGGAGCGCAACCGCATCCGTCGGATCATCCGGGAGGGTGTTCGGAAAAATCGGGAGATTTTACCGCCGGGGCATGATATTGTCATCGTCGCCAGAAGCCGCTGTCTTTCCTGCAAAAGCACCGATATTGAACGCCTGATCCGGGAGACTTTTTCGGCTTGAGCATCCGAAATTGGATCCGTAAACTTTTCATTCTTCCCATCCGGGGATACCAGAAATGGATCTCCCCTCATCTTCCTGCCCGTTGCAAATTCTATCCCACCTGCTCCGCTTACGCCTCTACGGCGATTTTGCGCTTTGGCATATTGATCGGCGGAGGGCTGGCATTTTGGCGTATTTTGCGCTGTAATCCCTGGTCCAAGGGTGGATACGACCCGGTTCCTACGAAGGAACAACTATTTGGAAGGAGAAAGTAAAAAAACTATGTGGAGTTACCTTATCGTACCGTTCGCTTGGATCATGCAGCAATGCATGGCCTTTTTGAACAATTACGCCCTGGCTCTCATCGCATACGCGATCATTACAAAGGTGATCATTTTCCCCATTTCCATGAAGCAGCAGAAAAATCAGCTGAACATGGTGCGGATGCGTCCTTATCAGGAGGCCTTGGCAAAGAAATACGGCAATAACCGCGAAAAATACAATATGGAACTGCAAAAGCTCTATCAGCGCGAGGGTTATAACCCCATGAGCAGCTGCCTGCCCCTGCTGATCCAGCTTCCCTTGATCCTGTTGATCTATAATATTGTCCGTCATCCCCTGACCTACGTTCATTTCAATGAGCTTTTCACCGCCAATGCGGCTGAAAGGGTTTACCAGCTGGCGCAGAAGCTGACGAATCTGCCCGAGGCGGTGACCAAGGTGATGGCAAAGATCGCAGACGGCGGTGCCGTTACCGCCATCAGCGATTATGAACTGCAGATCTATAGTGCGGCATCCCAGTCCGGTCAGATCGAGATTCCCGGTGATAGTATTTTGGGGCTCTTCAGCCTTTCCGGTACCCCCAGCCAGGATTTCTGGAGCTGGATGCTCCTTATCCCCATTCTGGCTGGTGTGACCGGCTTCATCACCTCCTGGTTCAGTCAGAAACTGAATTCCATGACCCAGGATCCTGCGGCTGCCGGTAATACCAAAATGATGACCTATATGATGCCCTTGATCTCGGTATGGTTCTGCTACACTCTTAACTGCGCGTTGGGCTGGTACTGGATCATCACCAACGTCCTGAGCATCGCCCAGACCTATATCTTGCATAAGATGTATAACCCTAATAAGGTCTTAGCAGAGGTAGAAGCAAAAATCCAAAAAGAGAAAGATCAAAAGAAAGAAAAGCGCAGTGCTGCCGCCGCGAAGAAGGCTGCCGCCATTGCCGCGTCCAAGAAAAAGAAATAAGAGGAATTAAAATATATGGCAATCAAAGAACTGTTTTTTGAAGCAAAGACCATCGAAGCGGCCGTAGAAAAGGCGGCGCTGGAACTGGGCGAGGATAAAGACCTGCTCAGCTATACGGTTGAAGAAACCCCTTCGAAGGGTATCTTCGGCATCGGTGCTACCCTGGCGAAGATCAAGGTAGAGATTGAAGTGGCGGATGAACCCAAAAAGGAAGAGCCTAAAAAGGAAGCACCCAAGAAAGAAGTAAAGATCCCTGCCTGGGAGCCTGAAAAGCTTTCCGGCAAGGGGAAGAAATCTGAAAAGACGGAAAAAACCGAGAAAAAGGCAGATAAGAAGCCTGCCAAAAAGGCAGAGCCCATCATCCTGGATCCCGAAGTGGAGAAGAAGCCCGTCGATGACGAAAATTCCAAGAAGATCGTAGAATTCCTGCAGGGTCTTCTGGTGCATATCGGTGCGGAGGAAGATAGCGCAGTCAAGGTAGAGCTCGGCGAAGAAGATCACTACTACGTGGAGGTCAGCGGAGCCAAGATGGGCGTGCTGATCGGCCGTCGGGGCGAGACCTTGGACGCCGCACAGTACCTTTGCGGTCTGGTGATCAATAAGGGTCGCAACGGCGAAAAGCTGCGCGTCACCATTGATACCGAAAACTATCGTGCAAAGCGGATCCGCACCCTCCAGAATCTGGCAGAGAAGAATGCGGAAAAGGCGCTGAAGTACAAGAGAAACATTACCATGGAGCCCATGAGCCCCTATGAGCGCCGCATCATCCACGCTACCCTCACCGGCAGAGAGAACATTACCACCTTCTCCGTCGGCAGTGAGCCCAAGCGTCGGGTCGTCGTCAGCTATAAGAAGTAATTAAAAAGCGGTCGAAAGACCTCTTTTTATATTGTTTTTTAGAATTTATCAATTATAATGGAGATAGGTAAAAAATGAAAAGGAGATTTTTGGTGAAAGAGAAAAAACTTTTAGAAACCATCCATCATAATTACCATTGGGTCGTGGCAGGCGTTATGTTCATCATGGTATTTTTCTATGGTGGCGTAACGAACAATCTTTCCAGCCTGCATATCGTTCCGGTGACCGAATATCTGGAGATCTCCCGTGCTGAATTTTCTATGTTGACCAGTTCCCGGATGGTAACCGCCATGATCAGTACCTTTATCTCCGGTTTTTTGATCTCAAGATACGGTGCCCGTCTTTGTTCCGGGCTGGGAATGGCGGCAGGAATGGTGGGTTATCTCCTTCTGGCGCAGATGAAGACTCCCTTCTTACTGGTTCCTGCCAATGCACTTTTGGGAATCGGTTCCGGGCTTTGTTCTACCGCGGCGGCCGTTTTCGTCACCCGGGTGTGGTTTCACCGTCATGGCGGTACGGTATTAGGGGTGATCACCGCCGCCTCCGGCGTCGGCTCCAGCTTGATGTGTATCCTGCAAACGGCGGTAATGGAATTCACCTCTTTCCGAGGCTCTTACGTAGTTTGCGCCGTTGCCTCCGGTATTGGTGCTTTACTGGTCTTTTTATTCGTCCGTAATAAACCCCAGGATATGGGACTGATGCCGCTGGGCTACGGAGAAACCATTAAAGGGCGGCGTTCTACCAATAAAGACGTCGGTGCCCCCGGATATACCATGAAAGAGCTTTGGAGACGCCCAGCCTTTTATTTGATCTTTTTGGCAACTGCGCTTTCTTCGATCTCCGTTTACATGGCGTTTACCGTAATTCTTCCCTTTGTGGTGGATTGCGGATATACCGCGGCAGAGGCCAGTGGCATTCAAAGCTTTATGCTCCTCTTTTTGACGGCGGTCAAAATTCTTACCGGGTATTTGAATGACCATATCGGCGGACGTAAGGTCTTCCTGATCTGTTTGATTACCGGTGCCGTTGGTATGGGAATATTGGCATGGACGGAAAATTATTATCTTATCCTGCTTGCCGTCTTTATTTATATCTGTTGTCTGCCGCTGACCACGCTGGCTGTCCCCTTTTTAGCCACCGATCTCTTTGGGTATCGGGCGCAGGCGGGATATACCGGCATTCTGCTTTCGCTGATCCAGATCACGGCGTTTATAGGAGAGGTCTTGACCAACGCCTTTTACGATCATTTCGGCTCCTATCATTTTTCCTTTTTCATCGGCGTCGCGACGGCGGTGGCAACCATGCTGATTCTTTGGAGCATGACCCGCTTGGAAAAAAGCAAATAAAAGAGTGATCGAAAGATCACTCTTTTTTATTGCAAGTTTTTTTATAATGTAGTAAAATAAAATGTAATGAATTTTTTAGAGGTAGAAATATGAGTGATACCATCTGCGCCATCTCCACCGCCCCGGCAACGGCGGCGCTGGGAGTCATACGGATCAGCGGAACGGAGACCTTCTCCATCCTGCGCCCCCTTTTGAAGCGAAAAAACGGCACCGCCCCGGAGTTTTTGCCGGGAAAGGCGACCCTTTGCCGCATTGAGTACGAGGGGGAAGTCTATGATGAGGCGGTGGTCACCTTTTACGAGGGACCGCGCTCCTATACCGGCGAGGACACGGCGGAGCTTTCCTGCCATGGCGGACTTTATCTTTTAAAAAGCGTATTAGAGCTTTTGATCCGGCAGGGCTGTCGATTGGCAGACCCGGGCGAATTCTCCAAGCGCGCCTTTTTGAACGGCAAATTAGACCTTATTAAAGCCCAGGCGGTCATCGACCTGATTGAGGCCACCTCCCGGGCAGAGCAGAAAAACGCCCTCTCTCAATTAGAGGGGCACCTTTCCAAAAAGATCACCGCTCTTTACGAGCGATTGGTGGAACTCAATACCGCCCTTTTGGCATACGTAGACTTCCCCGAGGAGGTGGACGCGCCGGAGGAGGATACCTTGGCGGAGCTGAAAGCTATTGACGTTATTTTGTCCTCGCTTTTGAATGGCTCCGACCGGGGACAACTCATTCGGGAGGGCTTGAATATCGCCATCGTCGGCGCACCGAACGTGGGCAAAAGCACCCTCATGAACCAACTGCTGGGCTACGACCGCAGTATCGTTTCCGCCATTCCCGGAACTACCCGGGACACCGTCACCGAGGGATGTCGTTTGGGGGATCTGAAATGTCATATTGCCGATACCGCCGGGATTCGGGAAACCACCGATCCGGTGGAGCGCCAGGGCATCGACATTGCCCGGCAACGGGCGGCGGAGGCTTCGGTGATCTTTGCGGTTTTCGACGGCTCCCGTCCCCTTGCAGAGGAGGATCTGCAGTTGGCGGAGCAATACGGCAATGACCGAAATCTTGCCATCATTAATAAGGCTGATCTGCCTCAAAAAGCAAATGTTCAGTATATTAAAGATAAATTTATACATTGCGTAGAAATTTCTGCCAAGGATGGCATCGGTTGCGACGCTTTGGATCAATGGGTACGGAGCGAATTTTCTGCGGAAGATGCGGAAACTCATGGCTTGATCACCTCTCTCCAGCAGACCCAGCGTTTAGCAGAAGGGCAGCGTCATATCCGCCGCGCCATTGAGGGCTTGGAGCAGGGCTTTACGCCGGATATGGCTTCGCTGGACATCACCGAAGCCGCCGCCGCAGTTGGTGAAGTGACCGGACAAACGGTAACAGATCAAATGATTGATCAGATTTTCAGCAGATTTTGCGTCGGAAAATAAGCGGATCTTTTTGGCTCTTTTCCTTTTTTCCGTATTCGGCGTATCGACATACGCCTTCATCCGGAGAAAAAGAAAAATATCTCAAAAATTTCTCGCTTATTAGAAGAGCGGATCTTTTTTTCATATTCGAAAAAAGAAAATATCTCAAAAATCTCTCGCTGATTTTAAAATCAAAGCTTTTATCATTTCGTTTAAAATAAAAGGAAGTTTATGGAAAAATACTTTATTGAAAATTTAGATATTGCCGTCATCGGTGCCGGTCATGCCGGCATCGAGGCCGGTCTTGCCGCCGCCCGTCTGGGTTGCAAGGTGGGCGTCTTTACTATCTGTCTGGATGCGGTGGGCAATATGCCTTGCAACCCTTCCATTGGCGGAACCGCCAAGGGTCATTTGGTCTGTGAGATCGATGCTTTGGGCGGTGAGATGGGCAAGGCGGCGGATGCCACCTTTTTGCAAAGCCGGATGCTGAATTTGGGCAAAGGGCCTGCGGTTCATTCCTTGCGGGTGCAGTCCGACCGTCGGGAATACACCAAATACATGAAGCACGCCCTGGAACGGCAGGAAAATCTTCAGCTCATTCAGGGCGAGATCATTCAGATCGAGGCGGAGGACGGACACGTCTCCGGCGTAGTCACCCATTTGGGCGCCCGTTACGGCACAAAAGCCGTCATTTTGGCCACCGGCACTTATCTCAAGGGCGAGATCATCATTGGCGAGAGCCATCTCCCCGGCGGTCCTGACGGAATGTTCCCTGCCAATCAATTGAGCGATTGTTTGGAAAAATTGGGGGTTCCTCTCCGTCGGTTCAAGACCGGTACGCCGGCAAGAGTCAATCGCCGGAGTCTGGATTTCTCCAAGATGCAAATTCAAGAGGGCGACGATGAGATCATCCCCTTTTCCTTTGAAAACGAGGAGATCGGGGAAAACCAAGTGGTCTGCTGGCTGACGGCCACCAATGAAGAGACCCACCAGATCATTCGGGATAATATTCACCTCTCCCCTATTTACAGCGGTCAGATCCACGGTATCGGACCGCGCTACTGCCCCAGCATCGAGGATAAGATCATGCGGTTTAAGGAAAAGACCGCCCATCAGCTTTTCGTGGAGCCCTGCGGTCTGGAGACAGAGGAGATGTATCTCCAGGGGCTTTCCTCCTCCCTGCCGGAGTTTGTGCAACGTAAGTTTATCCATTCCATAAAAGGGCTGGAAAAGGCGGAGATCATGCGCGTGGCCTATGCTATTCAATACGATTGCGTCGATCCCCAAGCCCTTTACCCGACCTTAGAATTCAAAGCCATCGAAGGTCTTTACGGCGCCGGGCAGTTTAACGGCTCTTCCGGGTATGAAGAAGCGGCGGCGCAAGGCTTAGTGGCCGGCGTCAATGCGGCGCGCAAGCTGCAAGGCAAGGAGGCACTGATCCTGGATCGTGCCAATTCCTATATCGGCACCTTGATCGACGATTTAGTGACCAAAGGCACCCCGGAGCCTTACCGGATGATGACCAGCCGCAGTGAATACCGTCTTTTACTGCGCCAGGATAACGCGGATCTGCGGTTGACTCCCATCGGTTACGAATTGGGGCTGATCTCGGAGGAGCGGTATCAGAAATTCCTGCAAAAGAAAGCAAATATCGAAAAGGAGATCGTGCGGCTACGCAAGACCCATCTTTCTCCCTATAACGAAGAGCTGCAAGCCATTCTGGAGCGGTGCGGCACCCCCCGGTTAAACGGCGGTGCCTCTTTGGCGGAATTGATCGCCCGTCCCCAGGTTAGTTATTTTGATTTAGAGCCGGTGGATCCCGACCGTCCGACGCTGACTAAGGCTGAGGGACGGCAGGCGGAGATTTCCATTAAATATGAGGGCTACATCAAGATGCAGCTTTCCAAGGTCAAGGAATTTCAAAAGCTGGAAAACCGCAGAATTCCAGAGGATCTGAACTACGCGGAGATGGAAGGCTTACGGCTGGAGGCTCGGCAAAAGCTGGCGGCAGTCAAGCCGGTCAGCATTGGGCAGGCAAGTCGCATCAGCGGTGTCAGCCCGGCAGATATCAGTTATTTAATGATTGAATTGGAGCAGAGAAAAAAGCATGGAAAGAATGAATAGATTGATCGCTCTTTTGCGCGAGGAAGGCATTTCTTGTCCCGATGATTTAGGGGAGAAACTCCTGGCATTTGAGGAGCAGCTTCTGGAGACCAACAAGGTCATGAACCTGACCGCCATCACCGAGCCGGAAGAGATGATGAAAAAGCACTATTGGGACAGCATCTATCCCCTCTCCAAAGGCATTTTCCCGGAGGGTGCCAAGGTAGTGGACGTGGGTTGCGGAGCCGGCTTTCCCTCTCTGCCCTTGAAGTTGGCGGCGCTCCATCTGGACATGACCCTTTTGGACTCCCTCAATAAGCGATTAAATTTCCTGGACAGCGTCATTGGGGCTTTGGATCTGCAAAAGATCCGTACCCTCCATATGCGTGCCGAGGATGCCGGCCGTAAGCCGGAATTACGCGCAAGCTTTGACATTGCCGTCTCGCGCGCGGTGGCGGAGCTTTCCAAGCTGCTGGAATATTGCCTGCCCTTGGTGAAAAAGGGCGGTGCCTTGATTGCCTATAAAGGCGCCACCGCCGATGAGGAGCTGGGACGTGCACAAAACGCCATCCGGATCTTAGGCGGTAAGGTGGAAGAGGTCTTTCACTACACCCTGCCCGGCGAGGAAGACAAGCGCGCCATCATCGTCATTCGCAAAATAAACGATACGCCAAAGGCATATCCCAGAAATCCAAAAAACATTAAAGATAAGCCACTATAAAATAAAAAACCGCCCAATCGGGCGGTTTTTATTTTATTTTGCGTAGTCAATGGCGCGGGACTCTCTGAGGACGTTGACCTTGATCTGACCGGGATATTCCAGCTCGTTTTCGATCTTCTTGGCAATATCGTGGGAGAGGATGGTCAGCTTATCATCAGAAACCTTTTCGGGATTGACGACGATGCGGATCTCGCGACCTGCCTGGATGGCAAAGGTCTTCTCCACGCCGGGGAAGGAATTGGCGATCTCTTCCAGCTTTTCCAGACGCTTGATATAGTTCTCCAAATTCTCGCGGCGCGCGCCGGGGCGTGCGGCGGAGATGGCGTCGGCAGCCTGGACGATGGCGTCGTAGACCGATACGGTCTCCACGTCGCCGTGGTGGGCGGCGATGGCGTGAACCACCGTCTCATTTTCCTTATACTTCTTGGCAATATCGACACCGATCTGGATATGGGAGCCTTCCATCTCGAAGTCCACGCTCTTACCAATATCATGCAAGAGACCTGCACGCTTGGCCAGGGTAATATCGGCACCGATTTCGGCGGCCAAAAGTCCACTGAGCTGGGAAACTTCGATGGAGTGGTTCAGCACGTTCTGACCGTAGCTGGTACGGTACTTTTGCCGTCCCAAAAGCTTGATCAAGTCGGGATGCAGACCGTGGACACCGGTCTCGAAGGTGGCGCGCTCGCCTTCCTTCTTCATGGAGACCTCCAGGTCGCGGCGTACCTTTTCCACCGTTTCCTCGATCCGGGTGGGATGGATGCGCCCATCGGAGATGAGTTTCTCCAAGGTCTGGCGCGCCACCTCGCGGCGGATGGGATCAAAGCTGGAAAGGGTAATGGCCTCGGGGGTATCGTCGATGATGAGATCAACACCGGTTATGGTCTCCAGGGCACGGATGTTCCGACCCTCACGACCGATGATCCGGCCCTTCATTTCATCGCTGGGCAGAGCAACCACCGATACGGTGGACTCTACCACGTGATCCGCGGCGCACTTCTGGATGGCAAGGGAGAGCAGATGCTTGGACTTTTCGTCCAGATCTTCCTTGAATTTGCCTTCATGCTCGCTGATCTTCAGGGCATATTCATGCTCCAATTCGGAATCCATCATATGCAGCAGCTCTGCCTTTGCCGCCTCGGCGGTATAGCCGGAAAGCTTTTCCAGCATGGCGATCTGCGCCTTCTTAATGTCTTCCACTTCTGCCTGAAGGTTTTCTACCTTTTGCTGCTTTTCTGCAAGGAGCTCTTCCTTGCGGTCAATATTGTCGTACTTCTTATCGAGAATTTCTTCTCTCTGCTGCAGCCGCTTTTCCTGCCGCGTTACCTCCACGCGACGCTCTTTTAACTCTTTCTCCTGCTCGGTACGCTCTTTCATCAGGGTCTCTCTCCCCTCTAAAAGTGCTTCCTTTTTCTTGGTTTCAGCAGTTTTAACAGCGTCGTTGATAATACGCTTTGCTTCGTCTCTGGCAGAGCCGATCTGCTTCTCACTGGACTTCTTCCGATAGGTGAAGCCGGCGATGAACATTACAAAGCCTAAAATAACAGCAGCAATCATGGCGGCGATCAGCACCCAAATGGCAATAAACATTTGGTTCGCCTCCTGTCATGATTTTTTTGCTATATCAGAATTTTTCTTAAAATACCGCAGAGCAGGTAAGTAAGTCGTTTGAAAAACCCACTCTGAAATGGATTTTGTAGAAAATATACTAATACACCAATCAAAATTATACGAAAATTTCAACAACCTGTCAAGCGAAAAATGAATGTTGCAATAAAAAAATATTAATGCTATAATAATTATTATGGATAATTATGTTCGGAGGATAGGATGAACTACATATACAGTATATTATTGGGCGCGATCCAGGGACTGGGGGAATTTCTCCCGGTGGCAGGGTCGGGATTGCTTTTGATCGGCAAGAAAGCGCTTGGCGTGCCGGAAGAACTCATTCAAAGTCCGGCCATGGATGCGGCGTTGCGCTGGGGTGCTTTGCTGGCGTTGCTCCTCGTCTTTCATCGGACGGTACGGGAGCTGCTCAAAGGGCTCGGCAGTCTGATCAAGGGGCTTTTCAACGGCACCTTTAAGTGGCGCAAGGCAGGAAAATATCAAATGATGGCGGTCTATCTGCTGGTGGCGACTTTGCCGATGGCGGTTTTGGCGTTTATTCAGCAGTATTATAATATTTTGGGACGCTGGTCGGAGCATCTCCTTTTCGTTGGCGCCATGCTGTTGGTCAGCGGTGCGCTGGTCTTTATCGGCAGTCATAGCATCTGCCATGGCTGGACGGCGCTGGAGATGAAGGGCGGGCACGCCTTAAAATTGGGACTTTTCCAGGCGGTGGCCTGCCTGCCGGGTCTTTCCCGGACGGGAACGACCCTTTCCATGGCGCGCAATATGGGCTTTGAGCGGCAGACGGCGCTGGAGTTTTCCTTTATGATGGCGGTTCCCACCCTTTTGGGCACCAATCTTTTGCGGTTGGGTGCGCTTACCCTGCCAACCCCCGGCGAATGGGGTCTTTTGGCGGTGGGCTTTGGTGCGGCGCTGCTTTTCGGTGCGCTGGCGGCTGCCCTCATGAAATGGTTGATTCAAAAAGACCGGTTTGGTTGGATGACGTATTATTGCCTGGCGGCAGGGGTTGCCGCGGTCGTTTTATATTTTGTGTAAGGAGAATTTGCTGTGCCCAGAAAGACAAAGCAACAATTATTAGAAGAACAGATCCGGGAGGAAAAGAAAAAAGCCACCCGGAGGAGCATTTACGCGGTCATCTTTTTTGCGCTGGCGCTCCTTTTTGCCATCTACATCTATACGCCGATTGAGGTGCCTCTCAAGGAATGGCTGGTACGGCACTTCCTTTACGGAATGTTTGGCATTGCCACCTTCCTCCTCCCCATCTTCCTGGCTTGGCTGGGAATTGATGCTTTGGATAAGGAGAAAAAATACAGCACCGCCGTCAAGGTCTGGACAGGCTTAGTACTGGCGACCGCGGTATCGGCGGTCAGCTACCTTTTCTGGTATCCCGGCAGTTATTCCTTTGGAGATTTCTTCGCCGAAGGCATTCCCACCTTTTGGGAGCAGGGCTTAGAGCTGCAGGGCGGTGTCGTCGGCGGTATTTTTGCCTGCCCGCTCATCGCGCTGATGAGTAAATGGGGCTTTGCCATCGTCATGATTGCGGTGGCACTGATTGCCGTCCTCTTCTTCTTTGATATGACCCTTTATCAGATGGCTTGGCCCTTCCGCAAGCTTTTGCAGATGGCAAAGGAAAAGAGAGAGGCGCCCATCCTCATCGAGGATCCCGAGGAAGAGAAGATTCGCCGCCATTTCTCCGATCTGGAAGCAGACGGAAAGAAAGAGGAAGAGCCGGTCTGGCAGCCGCCGATTGACGTGACGCCCCCTTCGGAGATCACGGAGGTGGTGCCGGTCTTTGTCTACGACGACGTGACGGTGGAGGGATATATCGATCCCATGGACATCGGCAGCATCGAAAAGACCGAGCCTGCCAAAAAGCGTACCCCTGCACCCCGGAAGCCTAAGCCCTCCGTGGTAGAAGAAAAGCCGGCGGAGCAGATCTCCTTCTATAACTTCCCCCCGCTCACCCTTTTGAAGCAAGGGCGGCAAACCGCCGGTGCGACCCAAAATGAGTTGAGAGAAAAAGAGACCATTTTAATTCAGACGCTCCGGGATTTCGGCATTGAAGCCACCATGACGGGGATCGCCGTCGGTCCCAACGTCACTCGATTTGAACTGGCGCCCAAGGCCGGCACCCGGGTCAGCAAGATCGCGGCGCTTTCCGATGATATTGCGATGGCTTTGGCGGCGACGCAGGTTCGTATTGAAGCGCCCATCCCCGGCAAGGCGGCGGTGGGTATTGAAATTCCCAATAAGACCGCCAGCACCGTCTATATCCGGGAGGTTCTTTCCTCCGAAAACTTCCGGGACGGCAAAAGCTGCCTGACCTCGGCGCTGGGTAAGGATATCGCCGGTAATCTTATCACCTTCGACGTGGCGAAGATGCCCCACCTGCTGGTGGCCGGTACCACCGGTTCCGGTAAGTCGGTCTGCATCAATACCATTTTGATGTCCATCCTTTATAAAGCGACCCCCGATGATGTGAAACTGATCCTGGTCGATCCCAAGGCGGTGGAAATGGACGTTTATAACGGCATCCCCCATCTTCTGATCCCGGTAGTCACCAATCCTAAGAAGGCGGCCGGCACCCTTCAATGGGCGTGCACCGAAATGGATCGCCGCTATGACCTGATGAAGGACACCCAGGTGCGTAACCTGGAAGCCTACAATGAATACTGCAAGACCCACTCCGATTATCAGCCCATGCCCCGGATCGTCGTCATCATCGACGAGCTGGCAGACTTGATGATGGTCTCCTCCAAGGAAGTGGAGGATTGTATCTGCCGTCTTTGCGCCAAGGCGCGTGCCGCAGGAATTCATCTGATCGTCGCCACCCAGCGCCCCAGTGCGGACGTGGTTACCGGTCTGATCAAGGCGAATATCCCCTCCCGTATTGCATTTACCGTCGATAACGCCCTGAACTCCAGAATTATCATGGACGAGGGCGGTGCGGAAAAACTGCTGGGACGCGGCGATATGCTCTATAAACCCATCGGCGCCAATAAGCCGCTGCGTGTGCAGGGCTGCTTCGTGGCAGACAGCGAAGTGGAGGCGGTAGTCTCCTATGTGAAGAGTAATTCCGTGGGCGCCAGCTACGATGAAGCCGCCATCTCTAATATTGAGACAATGACCATGCAGGGCAATAAGAGCAATAATGCCTCCGACGAGAGCGAAGAGGCCGGTGGATATGATGAACTGCTTGTCCAGGCAGCGGAGTGTGTCATCGAGATGGGCATGGCATCTACTTCTATGCTCCAGCGTCGGCTGAAGTTGGGCTATGCCAGAGCCGGACGGATCATTGACCAGCTCAATGAACTGGGCATTATCGGTCCCTTTGAGGGTGCTAAACCCAGACAGGTACTGGTCACCATGGATGAGTTTAGGGAGATCTGCGTTCAGAGAGACTTATAAACCGCCGAAAAAGGCACATTTCCCGCCAACTCTCCTATCGGCGTATCGACATACGCCTTCAGTCGAGTTAACGAGAACTGTACTTTTTTTGGGCGGTTTCAAAAAAGGCCGAAAAAGGCACATTTCCCGTCGATGCCGCCTCCGGGCAACCTCAACGAGAACTGCACTCTTTTCGGGCGGTTTTATCCAAAAGGTAATAAAAAATATAAGGGCTGTAAAACAATCGTTTTACAGCCCTTTTTATAATGTAATGATTTTTATTCGCCTTTGATGAGTTTTAAGAGGGTGGTATCGCCGAAGGCTTTTTTCCAGTCCACCTCAAAGCCGGTGATGGAGGTATCGGTGGTGGTATGGTTCAAAAGCTGATGCATGACGTCGCTGCCGACGGTGGATGCATGGCATCCGGCGACGGCTACGTCCAGAACTTCACGTACAGTCTTAAAGCTGGCGGCAAGGATCTGGGTCTCGGTGCCGGAGATGGCGAAGATCTCGGCGATCTCTGCTACGGTATGGACACCGTCCTCGCAGATATTCTCCAGACGGCTGACGTAAGGCGCCACGTAGGTTGCGCCGGCATTGGATGCCAGCATGGCCTGGGCGGCGGTCAGCACCGCGGTCATGGTGATGCGATAGCCCTGCTCCGCGAGGGTTTTGGTGGCTTTAAGTCCGATGGCGGTGGCAGGGATCTTAATAAAGGTATTCTTCCCCAGGAAGCCTACGATGGCCTCTGCCTCTTCCAGGATCTTTTTATATTCGGTCTCGGTGACCTGCACGTGCAGTTCCTTTTCCTCGCCGATGATCTCCCGGATGGTCTTGAGCAGTTTCAAGACGTCACCGCCCTCTTTGGAGAGGATGGTGGGGTTGGTGGTCACGCCCTCGATGGGAAACAGTTCGTTGAAATAGCGAATGTCCTCTAAATTTGCGGTATCAAGTAATAATCTCATTATATTTCACCTCGAAATCATGAACAAACCGGTATTTTCAAAGAGAAATGCCGGGCAACGGAAACGATCCCGGCTTAAGCCGGGATCTAATTTTTTTAAAAAACAGTTATCTCTTCAACTGCAGATCATAATGGATGTCGTAAGCCTTCTCTTCGTCGGTGAACTTGCGGAGAGTATTGATGGTCTCGCCGCCGTTCCACTTACGATCCTCGATCTCCTCGGTGGTACCCATAACGGTTACGTTCAGCTGACGATGACGGGCACGAACGTGGTCCCAGTCGATGAAGTAAACGTGAGCGAACTCACCGCCGTCCAGAACGCCATCCTTGATGGTCATGGTCTCGCTACGACCGAAGAAGACGGAGCGCAGATGGCCATCGGTGTTCATGGATGTATAGTTACCGGGCTCGTTGACGTAGCGACCGAACTGAGCATGGATGGGGCCGGGATGACGATAATCGCCCTCGTCGGTATAATCGGGGATCAGCTTACGCATGATGTCCAGAAGGTCGTGCTGCAGATACTCCAGATCGAAAGTATCAATATCATGAGAGCACTCCTGGATCATAACGGAGCAGGTGGTGTGATGAGAAGCGATGCAGACGGTACCGTTCTTTACGCCGGAAGCGGCAACGATCTCCATGATCTCCTTAGAAACATCATGGAAGGTGGGGATCCAGCCTCTGGACTGCAGCTCCAATTCTTTCTGATAAACCTTGAATTCCATAGTTTTTCTCCTTTATGTATTAAAAATTATTACAAACTGTTGTTTTTGCGCTTAATATTACTGAATGTTATTCAAGCGCTTGCCTACTGCACCGCCGGGATGGATCTCGGCGAAGGTTTCGTTCTGGAAATCGGTATAATCCAGAACGGCCGCCTGCAGGGCATCAAAGATGGCGGAGGTTACCGCAAAGCTGGTGGTACCCTGGCAGTTATACTTATCGCACTCGCGGGTGATACCCATGGGCAGGACAATATCGGACTTCTCCGCCAAGGGGGACTGGAGATTTTCCGTACAGCTAATGACGATGACGCCTTTTTTACGGCAATGATCTGCGATGGGCATCAGCTCATCGGTCTTACCGCCCCGGGAGACCAGCATAATAACGTCTCCCTCCTGGAGATAGCCCATGCCGCCATGAACGGCCTCTGCCGGAGAAAGGAACCGGGCAGGACGCTCGATGCAACACATCAGGTGGGCAAAATGCCGGCAAGCGATACCGGAATGACCGCAACCGGCGGCTGCTATGCGGGTCGCCTTCCCCAGGACTTCCACCGCTTTATAGAACTGCTCCCAGTCCATGACCTCGGCAGTCTTTAAAAGGGATTCACTTTCGATTTGAAAGGCATCCTTACCTCTTTGAATCAGTTCGTTTTTCATTTGCCGTGCACCTCATCCCAGGTCTCGCGGAGGGCGCGGAGCATTTCCTCGGCGGCTTCTTCGGGTACCTCCGCCTTCAGAATACCGCTGGTGCAACCGGTTGCCTGCGCACCGGCGCGGATGACGTTCGCCACGTCCTCAGGACCGGAGATACCGGCACCCTGCAGAACCATAATGTCGGGGTTGATCTTGCGAACGGCTTCGATGGTATCCACCACGTAACCCATATCGCTGGCAACGCCGGTACCGATCAGCTCGGTGGGCTCAGCCACGATGAGGTTGGGACCCATCTTCGCGATGGCGGCCACTTCCTCTACGCTATCGGCGCAGACGATGGTGGCAAGACCTACTTCGTCCGCACGGGCGATGGTGGCCTTGATGGTCTCCAGATCCAGCTTCTTTTCAGCGTGGTTCAGCATAACGCCCACCGCACCGGCTTCCTTGACAGACTCCGGCAGGACGGAACCAAGACCTCTGCCCGGCTCCAGGGGATCCATATGCTGCGCATAGATATGCAGCCGCTTGGTATTTTCAGCCAGCAGGCGAATATCCGCATACTGGGGAGTGACGATAATGTCCAGATCGTACTTTTCAGCGATCTCATCCAGGGTTTTTGCCAGCTTGAGCATCCGCTCGCCCCACATAATGCACTTGGGGCCTACTTCAAAAAACGGTGCTCTGATCTTGTAGTTCTTATACATAGCTTTTCTCCTTCTTATTGGGCTTTATTCAGCTTGTTATCAAGCTCGCAATACTTTTGATAGGCGGCCTCGTAATCGTCGCCGGTGGGAGAATAGGTCTTATCCACCCGGACGGTATGCTCGGTGGCTTCCTTGATGGAGTCGTATTGCCCCACGCCCACCATGGCCAGAATGGCAGTACCCAAGCAGGCGGTCTCGCTTTCGGAGACGGTATTCAGGACGCGGTTCACCACGTTCGCTTTGATGCCTGCCCATAAGGGACTGCTTGCGGCGCCGCCGGTAATTCTCAGCTCACAGTCGTCCTTGACGTTGGCGTATTCCAAGCTGCCCCGCAGCATGAACGCGACTGCCTCCATGATCGCCCGGGCAAAATGACCGCGGGTATGGGAGAGGGTGATGCCGGCAAAGGTGGCGGTGGCGTCTGGATTATAGTTGGGGATGGTAGAGCCGCAGAAATAGGGCAGCATGGTCATGCAGTCGCAGCCCGGTGCGATCTTCTCCGCCAGCGCGTCCAGATCCTTAAAGGAAAGGTCGCCGCCAAACTGCTCTTTGAACCACTTCAGCGCCATGCCGGCGGTAGCAGACCAAAGAATGAGGCAGAATTTATCGTCGATGGCGTGCAGATGGCAGGGCACGATGCTCTTGGGATCATAGGGGGGAATGGTATCGCAGGTGGCGCAGACCGCCATGATGGTGCCGGTCATTTCGCTGACCCGGGTCTCGTCGGTCACGCCTACGCCGATGGTGCCGGCGATCTGATCCAGCGCGCCGGAGACGACGGTGATGCCTTTATACGTTCCAACCGCTTCTGCAGATCTGCAGACCTTGGGGAGCATGAACTCCTTGATGCCGATAAATGCCAGCATCTCGCCCCACCAGGTACGGGTATTAATATTGAAATAAACAGAGGACGATTGGATGGTAGGCTCGGTGACGAAGCTGCCGGTCAGCCGATAGAGCACCCAGTCCTCCAGCATAAAGATCTTTTCGGTCTTGGCAAAGACCTCCGGGCGGTTTTCTTTGACCCAAAGCAGCTTGGATGCCGGCCAGGTGGCGGTGATCTCCGGCTGACCGGTGATATCGTAGACCTTCTTATGGCCGAATTCCTTTTCGATCTCCTCTGCCTGGGCGGTGGCACGGTTGTCCAGCCAGACGATAGCGGGACAGACCGGCTTGCCTGCAGCGTCCGTCAGGATGAGGGTCTCACCCTGGGTGTCGATGGAAAGCGCCTCGATGGGGCCGCACTCTTTGGAAAGACGGTCGATGACCTCCTGACACATGGTGATATATTTTTCCGGATCAAATTCAATGAATCCGGTCTTTGCGTCGGTATCTAAGGTATAGTCCACCCGCTCCAAGCCAAGCCGCGTTCCGTTTTCATCAAAAACGGCGGCTTTCAGGGAGGTGGTCCCGATGTCAAGCCCAAGATATTTTTTCATAATCTGCGTTCTCTTTCTATTCTTGAGAATTTCTGCTATTAATCCATAATTATACTATCACTATACGGGGGTTTTGTCAATAGATTTTAGTGGGGGAAGAGCGCATTTTAGCGAGGAAAAAACATGAAATCTATTGACAACGACCCCTCTGAAAGGGTACAATACATTAAAGAACTATTATAATTAGGAGAATTATGGAATGCTGAACGCCGGCTATGCAAAAGTGATCGTGGCATGGGCTTCGGTGTAGAGCAATTAGCGAAGAAGGAGATGGCAATCGTATGAAGGCAATCATTAACGCAACTCTCGTTATGAGAGATCATTTTATTCCCGATGCAGTCCTCTTGATGGAGGACGGCAAGATCGTGGACTTCGGCGAGGCGCGGAAGCTGGCGGTTCCCGAGGGATGTGAAATTATTGATGCAAAGGGCGATTACGTGGGTCCCGGTTTCGTGGACATTCACACCCATTCCGATGGCTACGTCTTTTTCCAGGACGAGCCGGAGCGTGCCAGCCAGCACCATCTGAAGCATGGCACCACCACCCTGCTCCCCGCACTTTACTATAGCATGGACACTGCCGGCTATCTGGAAGCCATCGAGATCCTGCGCAACGCTATGAAGAAGCCGGAGTGTAAAAATATCGGTGGTCTTTATATGGAAGGTCCCTACCTCAATCCCAAGTTCGGTTGCGACCGGGAGAATAATCCCTGGAAAGGACCGGTAGACAAAGCGAAGCATCAGCCCATCATTGATGCGGCTTATGATCTTGCAAAGGTCTGGGCTTGCGCACCGGAGCGTGAAAACATTCTGGACTTTGTCCTGGACGTAAAAGCAAAGAACCCCAATGCAGTCTTCTCCGTGGCGCATAGCGAAGCGGCGCCTCAGGATATTGAAGCCTTGATGCCGTACGGTCTCAAGATCGGCACCCATCATACCAATGCCACCGGTGACCGTCCCATGTACCCCGAGTGCCGGGGCGTCTGCGTGGACGAAACGGTCAACTATAATCATGAAATTTATGCAGAGCTGATCTGCGATAGCCGGGGTATCCACGTGGATCCCTATATGCTCCGTCTGGTGCGAAAGATCAAGGGCGATGACCGCATCATTCTGATCTCCGATGCATATGCTTGCGACGGTCCCATTCCCGAGGGCTACGACGACGTGGACGATATCAACTTCGACCATGCAGGGGAGATCGCCGGTTCTAAAATGACGCTGGACATTTCCTGCCGCAATATGATCAAGCATACCGGTGCTTCTTTGGTGGACGTCTTTAAGTTCGCTTCCTATAACCCGGCGATGGCTGTCGGTTTCTACGATCGTGGTGAAATTGCCAAGGGTAAGCGTGCTGATCTTGTAATTGTGGATTATAAGATGGGCGTCAAGGGCGTCATCCTGGAGGGTGATCTCCAATGATGGAATATACCGTAAAATATGTGGCGGACGCTCCCGATTGGGATGAGCTGGACGTTGCTGAGATCAAGGTTCCGTACTTAGACAGCCCGGATTTCTATAGCGCTTACGCTCAGGTGGCATATGATGAGGAAAACCTCTATCTCCATCTGAGAAAGGTAGATCCCGATCCCCGGGCGGTCTCCGAGGGACCCTATGGTATTCCCTGCGAGGATAGCTGTCTGGAATTCTTCTTCTCCCCCATGGAGGACGATCCTCGCTACATTAATATTGAATTCAACCCTAAGGGTTGCGTTTTCGTGGGTTTTGGTGCGAATATCGACACCAACCTGCGGCTGATTCCGGAATTTGGGTACGAAGATATTCTTCACCCGGTCATTGAAAAGACGGAGGACGGTTGGGAAGTGTTCTATACCCTCCCCTACGAGTTTATCCGTCGGATCTTTCCGGAATTTACGAGCCCTGCCGGCAAGGAGCTGCTCGCCAACTTCTATACCTGCGCCGATCTTTCGGAACCGGCTCATTATCTGTCCTGGAGCCCCATCGTGGGCGAACCCTTTACCTTCCATAAGCGTCATTGCTTTGGAAAGTTAATATTCTAAGTTTTTTATTAAAAATTTTTTATAAAGGAGAATGAAAACATGAAAGAGATCATCACTGATCCCGCAACCAAATTTGAATTTGCTCCTGCCGATTTCGTGCCCTTCAAAGAGCGTGAGATCTGCGAGCGCGTTCGCAAAATGAGCGGCAAAGATCTGGAGAAGCGTGAGGCTTGGTGGCATCCCGAGTTCGAGGTAAAGGTTATGATGAACCCCCATCCCGTTCTCATCGCTACCCTGTTTGCACGTCTGAAGGCTGCTTCCGAAGAGGGCCGTACCTTCACCATGATCCTGGGCAACCCCGAGCCGGATACCTACATTCCTCTGGCTCAGCTGATCAACTACTTCAAGGTTGACTGCTCCAAGGTTCATAACTTTGCTGAGGACGAGTGGGCTGACGAGCATGGTAACATCGCTCCCGAGACCTACGAGGCAGGCTTTGTTCACTCCATGATCAAGTACTTCGTGATGCAGATCGATCCCAAGCTGAGAATGCCTATGGAGAACGTTCACTATCCCACCAACGCCAATATCAATGATTACTCCAAGATCATCAACGATATCTCCGGCGGCGGTGCCGATATCATCTCCACCTCTCCCGGCTGGACCGGTCACGTTGCTTTCGTGGATCCCATCCCCGAGTTCGTCGGCAGCGGCGATATCGATGAGTGGCTGAATCAGCCTGCTAAGTTGGTGA
The DNA here is from genome assembly GCA_045541555.1 of Eubacteriales bacterium. GTDB lineage: Bacteria > Bacillota > Clostridia > Oscillospirales > QAKW01 > QAKW01. Next base: position 56,631 of record JAZQJH010000014.1, read on the forward strand.
AGCTGCATCCCATGACCATCATGCAGAACTCTCTGAACGGTACCTTTGGTCAGTCCGGCGACATTGCAAACGTTCCGCCCATGGCTGCTACCATTGGTCCTATCGACGTTATGCGTGCTAAGGAGCGTATCGAGGTTCATGCTCTGGCTACCAACGGTACCTTCTCCAGCTGGCAGAGAATGACTTCTCGTCTGGTTACTCATGGTCCTGTTACTCCTCTGGTTCCCAGCTCCATGCTGCAGACCAAGAAGAC
>JAZQJH010000015.1:0-2122 GCA_045541555.1 Eubacteriales bacterium
TGACCGCAAAGGGAGAAGATTTTGTGGAATTTTTGCTCAATTTGGATGAAGCAAGGCTGCCGCCTTGCGAGAACAAATTGGGTGAAAAGTACCGAAATATGCCGCTTTGCGGCGGGTTCAAGTTTAATTACTCACCCTAAAAAAGCGCTCTTGAAAAATCAAGTGCGCTTTGAAAACTTATCTTTCGGAAATGATTCCGCAGGATTTGACACCTTACTTTCGCAGGTTGTCGGGCTTCATAGGGCCTGTCCCTCCGCCACTCTTGATAAATCAATATTCAGTTCTATAGCATTATACCCGAATCTGCAAATTTTGTCAAGATCTTTTTAGGATGGGAGAGAGTTTCTTATAGACCAAAAAGCAGATCAAAGATACCACCATTCCCTTTATAGCAGTAAAGGGTAAATTAAAGATCAAAAGGGATTCAAAAATGCTGCTCACCTGCGGCAGAATCGCCTGATAGGCAGAGAGAATCACCTCTTTTGGGATCATGATCTTATAATAAATGGGATAGCTGATGAAAAAATTGATAACCACGCTGGAAACGCCCATGCTCAATGCGCCGACAAGCGAGCCCCAAAGGGCACCGCCTCGGCTCTTATTAGCCTGATAAATCAGCCCCGCGGGTACTACAAAGAAGATTCCCATGAGAAAATTGGCTAATTCCCCTACTCCTGCTGTATTGGTAATAAAAAGATGGAGTACATTTTTGACAAGGCAAACCAATACGCCGTATAAAGGGCCATAGGCAAAGGAGGCAATCAGGGCAGGCAGCTCCGATACATCAAATTTGATAAAGGAAGGCACCACCGGAATTCCAAATTCCAGCACCATCAAGACAAAGCCTACAGCGCCCATCAAAGCAGATACTACCCATCCGCGAAAACTTAATTTTTTCATTGCCGTTTCCTCCCAATGCTTCCTCATTGCCCCTCTTTATAATTATAAATTTTTATAATGATACTTTGAGATGCAATGAACGAAAAAAGTGATTATTTTGTAAAAAAATATTTCCCCGACGGATACATCCATCGGGGAAATACTAATAAAGCAAATCTTAATAAACTTCTATCATCCGGACTATACCGTCGGTTCAGGAATCGCACCTGATCATGCGCATATAATGCGCTCGCAGACTTTACTGCCGGTGGGGAATCACACCCCGCCCCGAAGCTTGATTCAAAATTTTACTTACTCGTTGATAGCGGTAACAACGCCGGAACCAACGGTGCGGCCACCCTCACGGATAGCGAAACGCAGACCCTCTTCGATCGCGATCGGAGTGATCAGCTCAACGTCCATAACAACGTTATCGCCGGGTTTGCACATGTCAACGCCTTCGGGCAGGGTGATAACACCGGTAACGTCAGTAGTTCTGAAATAGAACTGGGGACGATAGTTGGTGAAGAAGGGGCTATGACGGCCACCCTCGTCCTTGGTCAGAACGTAAACCTGACCTCTGAACTTGGTGTGGGGGTTGATGGAGCCGGGCTTAGCAAGAACCTGACCACGCTTGATGTCGGTTCTGTTAACACCACGAAGCAGAGCACCAACGTTGTCGCCTGCCTCAGCATAATCCAGCAGCTTGCGGAACATCTCGATACCGGTAACAACGGTCTTGCGAGCTTCATCAGCCAGACCTACGATCTCGATTTCCTCGTTGAGCTTCAACTGACCACGCTCTACACGGCCGGTAGCAACAGTACCACGACCGGTGATGGTGAAGACGTCCTCAACAGGCATCAGGAAGGGCTGATCAGCCTTTCTCTCGGGGGTGGGGATATACTCGTCAACGTGATTCATCAGCTCAAGGATAGGAGCATAAGCGGGATCGTTGATATCGTTGCTTGCGCACTCGATAGCGCCCAGAGCGGTACCGCGGATGATGGGAATATCATCGCCGGGGAACTCATACTCGTTGAGCAGATCGCGGATCTCCATCTCAACCAGATCCAGCAGCTCTTCGTCGTCAACCTGATCGCACTTGTTCATGAAAACAACGATGTTGGGCACGCCTACCTGACGGGAGAGCAGGATGTGCTCACGGGTCTGGGGCATGGGGCCATCAGCAGCGGATACAACCAGGATAGCACCGTCCATCTGAGCAGCACCGGTGATCATG
>JAZQJH010000016.1:0-10716 GCA_045541555.1 Eubacteriales bacterium
ATAGAATTCCGCCTCGCAAAGGGCGATCATCACTGCCTCGCACTCCGAAAGCCGTGCCTCGATCTTTGCACGCTGATCAATCGCAGTCGGCGCAAATGCGGCGCCTTTTTTTATCTGGTGCGCACGCATCCGTTCCATCGCCTCTGCGCCAAATACTTCCAAGCGAATGGCGGTAATCTGCCGATAGATCTCTTCCAAGGAAAGCTCGGAAAAAACACCCTGCCCGGTCGATACCTCGCTGAACCTGCGGAGATACTCCGCATTTTGCTCCGCAGTCGTAAAGCCCAAGCGCACCATCTCCTCTGCCACCCGATCTGCCACCTTTGCGGCGCGCCGGGAGAAGGTGATGGAAAGCTCCTTATAGCTGTATATTCGGTTGAGAACGATATCGTTCTGATATTCACGCCGCAGATAGCACCCTGCCGGGCGGTCAGCGGCGGTCAATTGCAGATACTGTCCCATCAGTTATCCCCTAATTTAATGTTGATCCCGGAATCGCTGCTCCGTTCCGGCAGATAAACGCTGATGGCATTCGCCACGTCCATGATGGGCATGGACTGAAGATAGACCTTTCCGGGTCCGGTGATCCGGGTATGGAAAAGCCCCTCGCCGCCGAAAAAGATATTCTTCGCACCGTTGATCATTTCAATATCCATGGTGCAAGACTCCGTCATGGCCGCCAGATGGCCGGTACTGACCACAATGGACTGCCCTGCCGCCAGGTCGATCTCCTTGCAATGTCCGTCGATCTCCACGAATGCAATTCCGCTGCCGGAGATCTTCTGCATAATAAACCCTTCACCGCCGAAAAGACCTTTCCCGATCTTCTTTTGGAAATAAAGAGAGAGATCCATTCCTTTTTCCATGGCCAAAAAGCCGGATTTCTGGACGATAATACCGTTACCCAGCGTGATCTCAAAGGGGATGATACTGCCGGGAAAGCTGGAGGCAAAGGCAATTACGCCGTCTCCCACGGCGGTATACTCATTCAAAAAGATAGACTCTCCGGAGAAAAGCCGCCCCAGCGCCTTTTTTAAGCCGCCGGTATGGGTCTCCATCTGGATATTGGGGCTCATCCAGCTCATGGAGCCGCGCTCGGTGCAGATGGTCTGCCCAGCCTTGGGATAGCAGGTAACGATAGGCAGATGCCCGCCTTCAATTTCATACTTCAGCATGGAAAATCCTCCTTATAAAAGCTCTTTAAAATCGTAAAGATAGCAGTCCGCCGCCTCGCGAAGCGCCGCTTCCGATCCCTTAGAGGTGGCATCATAAACCGCCAAGGTCTTCATACCGGCCTTTTTGGCGGTGGAAATGGCGGTAAAATTATCATCCACCATGGTGCAATCCCCCACTACCGCCCCAAGACGCTCTGCCGCCTCTTGGTAGATCTCCGGCTGGTCCTTGGTTCTTTGAAAATCATCCACCGTCCAGACGTTCTCAAAATAATCGTAGACTCCCAACCGCTGAAGGCAGGGATCCACGTAAAGATGGGGCGATGCGGTCAGGACGTGAAGGGCAACGCCCTCCCCCTGCAATTTTTTCAAAAACGCCTCCACGTTGGGCTTCAGCATGATTCGAGTGGTATATTCCCCGTAAAGATACTTGCTCAACCGATCCAGGTAATCCTCCAGCGAGATCTCCAGCCCCAGATCAATAGTATACTTGGAACCCCAATAATTTCCCAGCGGTGTAATGGTCTCCACAAACCCCTCCGGCACCGGGATGCCGCCATCCTCCAACGCTTTGATATGCGCACCCGACCAGGTGGGCATGGAGTCCACCAACGTTCCGTCAAAGTCAAATAAGTAGTGTTTTTTCATCATTTTAAGCAAATGGTGTAATTTTACACCATTTATTCCCCCTTTTTCTTTTTATGTCCCAATTATATCATTTCTTTTAATCCTTGTAAAGAATGGAGTATATTTTTCCGTTCGTTGCCAAAAATAGAAGAGACTACAATGGAGAGGTGAATCAATGGCGATAAAATACGGCAAGTATGCCTTTCAATTTGAAAAAGAAATCTATATTGCAGGCTACGGCAACGTGGTAGGTAAAAAAGAGGGGGAAGGTCCCATGGCCGCCCTGTTTGACCGCATCGAGGAGGATTTTTACTGCGGTAAGAAGACCCTGGAGCAGGCGGAGGTTCATCTCCAGCAGACCGCTTTGGAAAACGCACTGACGCGCGCCGGCATCAAGCGAGAAGAACTGGATCTGGTGGGCGCCGGGGATCTGCTCAATCAATGCATCAGCTCCGCCTATAGTTTTCGGGATAGCAACGTCCCCTATATCGGGTTGTACGGCGCCTGCTCCACCATGGCGCTCTCAACGCTGATTTCTGCCATGTCCATCGAAGCCGGATTATCCGTAAAGGCCGCCGCCTTTACATCCTCGCATTTCGGGACGGCAGAGCGTCAATACCGTTTTCCACTGGAATACGGCGGTCAACGGCCGCCTGCCGCGCAACACACCGTCACTGCTTCCGGCGCAGTGATCCTCAGCCGGCAAAAAACACCCCTCCGCCTGGCAGGCGGCGCTTTTGGTGCCATCCAGGATAAGGGTGTCACCGATGCAAATAACATGGGCGGCGCCATGGCACCGGCCGCCCTCAAGCTGATTTTGGACTATCTCCATGAAACCGGCACCACCCCCTCCGACTACGATCTGATCCTCACCGGAGATCTGGGTGCCGTCGGCGCCAAGATCGTCCGCGAATTGGCGCAAAAAGATGGTGTAGATTTACACTATCGCTATAATGATTGCGGTCTAATGATCTACGATCTCCAAAACCAGGATATGCACGCCGGCGGAAGCGGATGCGGATGCAGTGCGGCGGTACTGACCGCCTATGTATTACCAAAATTGGAAAAAGGCGAACTGAAAGAAGTCCTCTTTTTATCCACCGGAGCCTTAATGAGTCCTCTTTCGGTGATGCAGGGAGAGTCCATTCCCGCCATCGCCCATCTGCTTCACCTGAAGCACGAAGCAAAGGAGAAAAAACAATGAGCAGTATAACAGTCTATTTGCAGGTATTTTTGGTAGGCGGTATTCTCTGTGCCTTGGCCCAGATTTTGATCGATAAAACCAACTGGACCCCGGCAAGGATCGTGGTTCTTTACGTCTGCGGCGGGGTTTTGCTCACCGCCATCGGCGTCTACGATAAGATCGTGGAGTTCGGCAAAGCCGGAGCCACCGTTCCCTTGACCGGCTTTGGCTATTCCCTGGCAAAAGGGGTAGAGCGCGCTGTAGACTCCCATGGCTTGCTGGGCGTTTTTCTCGGCGGCTTGCAAGCCACCGCCGGCGGCATCGCCGCCGCCATCGGCTTTGGTATCTTCTTCAGCCTTTTCGCCAAACCCCGAGATAAATAATATAAAAACTCCCCGGTCGAATCTATCGACCGGGGAGTTTTGTTTTTAATTAAAGAACCGCTTTAATGGCGGCGAGGAGCTCATCATACTCCTCAAAGGCCTCCAGATCTGGATTTTCCGCCTTGATGGCATCGGTACTCTTGAATAAGAAACCGGCCTTGCTGGCGCGGATCATGCCGAGATCATTGTGACTGTCGCCGGCGGCGATAGTCTCAAACCCGCAGGACTGCAACGCCTTGACGGTAGTGTACTTGGACTTCTCGCACCGCATCTTATAGCCGGTGATGGCGCCGTCCTCTCCCACGATCAGTTCATTGCAGAAAAGGGTGGGATACCCCAGCTTCTCCATCAAAGGCATACCGAACTGGGTAAAGGTATCGCTGAGGATGATGACCTGCGTTTCCTTTCTCAAGGCATCCAAAAATTCCTTGGCACCGGGCATGGGATCGATCTTGGCGATCGTCTCCTGGATTTCCTTCAGTCCCAAGCCGTGCTCTTTGAGGATATTCAAACGATACTCCATCAATTTATCATAATTCGGCTCGTCCCGGGTGGTTCTTTTCAGCTCGGGAACCCCGCTGGCCTCTGCAAATGCGATCCAGATCTCCGGAACCAAGACGCCTTCCATATCTAAACATACAACGTTCATTTTTTGCTCCTCCGTGGATGAATTTGCTTTTATTTTATCGCATTTTTCTATCAGATGCAATAGGTTTTATCTATTTTCTTCGATCGGAACGAATAAAAGGCTCCCGAATTTGCTCCTCTATCAGCAGGTGATACTTCTCCGGACGCCGGTAGGCGTTTCCGTGCACCTCTTCCCGGCGGTACTGCCGTAAAAGCTCCAAGGAAAGTTCCGCCAAATAAATCCCCTCCCGGGACTCTGCCTCCAAAAGTTTGGTATCCCGAGAGCCGGAAAGCTCCGGCAGATACGCAATTCCGTCAAAAACCGAGGAATGCCCGTTGCAATCCGGATGGGGTGCCGGATAATTGCAGGTGGCGATCGCCACCATGTTCTCATAAGCGCGCCCCCTGAGCTGGGACAGACGATTGATCTCCATAGGGCAGGCATTGGGGACTAAAATCAGCTCAGCCCCCTTCAGCATCAGAATACGGGCGCTCTCCGGGAACTCCCGATCGTAGCAGATCATCGCCCCCACCTTAACGTTTCCCTCAGCGGTATCTAAATCCGCCACGTAAAAATCCTCCCCGGGCGTAAGCGCGCACTCATCACCGAAGTCGCAGGTATGGACCTTGGCATAGCGTAAGACCTCCTTGCCATGACGGTCAAAGAGAAGCATCGTATTGCGTGGCTTGGGCTCGTATTGCTCCAATAAGGTGACCCCGATCGCCATTTCCAATTCACCGGACAACTTTTGGAATGCCTTTGCAAAGGATCCGTCTGCCGGAATGGCAAGCGCAGGGTCGATCTGATAGCCGCAGTTCCACATCTCCGGAAATAGAGCAAGATCTGCCCCCATTTCCTTTGCTTTTTTGCAGGCTGAAAGCCCTTTATTCAGCGGATCCTCCGGCAATAGTTGCAGTAATGCAATCTTCATCGTTTTTTCTCCTTATAAAAAAGGCGGTAGTACCCTACCGCCTTTTGATGTTATACTTCAAATTCCTGCGGCTTTTCGCCTTTTCCGAAATGATGCAGGATCGCCTTCACGATCCGATCTGCCGCCTGGCCGTCACCATAGGGATTGACCGCGTGCGCCATCTTCGCATAGGCAGCAGGATCGCGGAGTAGGGTATTCGCCATGGAAAGGATCGTCTCCTCCTCCACGCCGGCCATCTGAACCGTCCCGTATTCCACCGCCTCCGGACGCTCCGTTTCGGTACGAAGCACCAAGACAGGCTTTCCAAGTGCCGGAGCCTCCTCCTGCAAACCGCCGCTATCGGTCATCACCATATAGCACCGCTCCATCAGGTTATGCATATCAAAGACGTCAAGCGGTTCGATGAGATGGATCCGCTCACATCCGCCCAAAATCTCGTTGGCAACCTCCCGGACAGCCGGATTCAGGTGCACCGGATAGACCACCTGGACGTCCGGATTTTGCTCCACCATCCGACGGACGGCACGGCAGATCTGCCGCAGCGGCTCGCCCAAGTTCTCCCGGCGATGCGCTGTAAGCAAAATCGTCCTCTTTGCGGAAAGATCCAACTGCTTTAACGCCGGTTCCTGGAATTGATATTCCGGCCGCACCGTCATTTTCAAGGCATCAATGACCGTATTTCCGGTCACGTAGATCTCCCCGGCAGTCGCCTCCCGGGTCAGGTTTTTCCGGTTGGCATCGGTGGGTGAAAAATGCAGATCGGCGATCCGCCCGATCATGCACCGATTCATCTCCTCCGGGTAGGGGGAATATTTATCATAGGTACGCAGTCCGGCCTCCACGTGCCCCACTGCGACGCCTGCATAAAAGCCGGCCAATGCACCGGCAAAGGCGGTGGTGGTATCGCCGTGAACCAGGATCAGATCCGGCTTTTGCTCCTTGAGCAGCGCCTCCATCCCCTCCAGGACACCGGACGTGATGGTGGTGATGGTCTGCCGCGGCTTCATAATATCCAGATCATGATCCGCCTCAATGCGAAAGGAGTTCAATACCTGGCGCAGCATCTCCCGATGCTGACCGGATAAGCAAACCACGCTTTCGATCTCGGGGCATTGCTCTAATGCCTCAATGACCGGAACCATTTTGATCGCCTCGGGACGGGTACCGAAAAAGGACATTACTTTGATTTTATTCATGATTCTTTTCCTCCGTCTGCTCCGCTTTTTTCTCTCTTCGATAAAGGACAAAAGCACCGATCATAATAAAGACAAACGCCGCACCGATAATAATAAACGGCTTGGAGAAATCATCCGTCGCCATCAGGACGGCGCAAAAGCCGAGAATAGCGGCAATTCCGTAGAGAATGGCCACCGCCTGCTTTTGAGAAAAGCCGATGGCGATCAGCTTATGATGCAAATGAGATTTATCTGCCTGCATGGGAGAATGACCGCTCAAAATTCGGCGTCCCGCCGCAAAAAGCAGGTCAAAGATGGGCAAGAGGTATAAAAGCACCGGCACAAAGAATGCCACGATGGCATAGGCCTTGAAAAGCCCGACGATCGAAAGACAAGCCAGAGAATACCCGATAAACATCGCTCCGGTATCACCCATAAACATTTTAGCCGGGTTGACGTTATAGGGCAAAAATCCCATACACGCACCGGCCAAAGCCGCCGCAATAATCGCCACCTGCGGAGATTCCAATAGGATCAGAATCGCCACGCAGCTGATGGTCATAATGGTGGAAACGCCGCAAGCCAGACCGTCCAAGCCATCAATAATATTCACCGCGTTGAGGATCGCCAGAAGCCAGATAATACTGACCGCCACCGACCACCAAAGGGGGAGCGGCACATAGGGATTTTCCCCTAAAAAGCTGGGGAACCATTCGATCCGCACACCGCAGGCGACAGGGATAACCACCGCCACCATCTGGACAACGAATTTATATTTAGCTTTCAGCGCCAACACATCGTCGGCCATGCCCAGCGCCACGATGATCATGGCGCCGACCAGAATTCCATAAATCTTCAGATTGATGAAATTGAAAGTAAAAACCATCGTACTGATGAAAAAGCCGAGAAAGATCGCCAATCCACCCAGCCGGGGGATGGGTTTTTTATGCATCCGCCGCGCATCCTTGGGGACGTCGATGGCACCGATCTTCTCTGCCACGCGCTTCGCCAGCGGGGTACAAAGAAAACTGGTAAGCCCCGCCACCAGCCAAGCCAGGACGATGATAAGATAATCAAATTTTGACATCTTGTATTTTCACGCTCCGTTTAATTCTCCAGAGAGAAATTATCTTGCCACAAAGCCGATCCGTTCATGAACGCGCGCCAAGGTCTTGGCGGCGATCTTTCTGGCCTCCTCTGCACTGCGGGTATAGACCTCGCGGAGATAAGCAGGATCCGCCATCAAACGGCGGTATTCCTCCTGTAGCGGAGTCAGTTCTGCGATGATCGCTTCTGCCACCGCCGTCTTGAAGGTGCCGTAGCCCTGACCCTCAAACTGCCGTACCGCATCCTCAATGGTGGTGCCGGTCATGGCACTGTAGATGGTCAAAAGGTTATTCATGCCGTGACGCCCCTCTTCAAAGGCGATGCGGTTTTCCGAATCAGTGACCGCGCTCTTGCACTTCTTGAGGATCTTTGCCGGCTCGTCGATGATGCTGATATAGCTCTTGGGGTTGGGATCGGACTTGCTCATCTTCTTATCCGGCTGGGTCAGACTCATGACCTTGGCACCCAGGCTGGGGATATAGCCCTCCGGCACCGTAAAGAGATCGGGGAAGATGCCGTTCATCCGGTTGGCAATGTTCCGCGCCAGCTCCAGATGCTGCTTCTGATCCACGCCCACCGGCACCAGATCGGTATCGTAAAGCAGAATGTCCGCCGCCATCAAGACCGGATAATCGAAAAGACCGGCATTGATATTATCGGCATAACGCTTGGATTTATCCTTAAACTGGGTCATCCGGGAAAGCTCGCCAAACATGGTATAGCAATTGAGGATCCAGGAAAGCTCGCAATGCTCCGGCACGTGGCTCTGGATAAAGATCAGATTTTTTTCCGGATCCACGCCGCTGGCGATGATCATCGCCAGGGTAGAAAGGATCCGCTCATGCAGCTCCTTGGGATCCTGGCGGACGGTAATGGCGTGAAGATCCACCACCGAGAAGATGCCCTTGCCCTGATCGCTGACCTTGCTCCAGTTGCGTACTGCACCGATATAGTTACCTAGCGTAATAATTCCGCTGGGCTGAATTCCGCTGAAAATTGTTTTTTCCATTCTAATTCCTCTTTTCAAAGATTCTTCAAATATCATACCATAAATAATTCAACTTGACAACTGTTAAAATAAATATTATTATATTAAGCAAACACGAGTAATCCGAACCTGCCTAAAATGGCAGAATTTCGGTGCTTTTCGGCTTGTCGAAGGTTTGCAGGCGCCAGCCTTACAAACTTCTCCGCACCAAAAATCATTCGAAATTCTGCTTATTTTAAGGTCAAAGAATTTTAAGGGAACGGATTTTTGGGTTTGCAAGGCACAAAACGCAGCCAATACTGTTGTATTGGCGAGTATTTTAACACAGCAAAGGCGAAAATCCGTTCCCTTAAAATCAGGTTCGGATTGCTCGTGTTTGCTTACACGTGAAAATATGTAAGGAGAAATAAATTATGACTGTAAGAACAAGATTTGCCCCCTCTCCCACCGGTTATATGCACGTCGGCAACCTGCGCACCGCGCTGTATACCTATCTGATCGCCAAGCAGAACGACGGTAAATTCATCCTGCGGATCGAGGATACCGACCAGGAGCGCTACGTAGAAGGCGCCGTAGATCTGATCTACCGTACCATGAAAGAGACCGGCATGAACTGGGACGAAGGTCCGGACGTGGGCGGCGATTACGGCCCCTATATCCAGAGTGAGCGTCGGGGTCTTTATATGGACTACGCCAAGGAACTGGTAGAAAAGGGCGCCGCTTATTATTGCTTCTGCGATAAGGAGCGGTTGGACGAGCTGAAGCTTATCCATTCCATCTCTAAGGTTCCCCATAAATACGACGGCCATTGCCGCAACCTCTCCAAGGAAGAGATCGAGGAGAAGCTGGCGGCAGGCATCCCCTTTGTCATCCGTCAGAAGATCCCCACCGAGGGTACCACCACTTTTGTGGACGAGGTTTACGGCGAGATCACCGTCGATAATAGCGAGCTGGACGACCAGATCCTCGTCAAGACCGACGGTCTGCCCACCTATAACTTCGCCAACGTGGTAGATGATCACCTGATGAACATCACCCACGTGGTACGCGGGAAGGAATATCTATCCTCCACCCCCAAGTATAACCTGCTCTATGAAGCATTCGGCTGGGAGATCCCCAAGTATATCCATTGCGCCCCCGTCATGAAGGACGCGCAGAATAAGCTTTCCAAGAGAAACGGCGACGCTTCCTACGAGGATCTCATCAAAAAGGGTTACCTCAAGGATGCCGTTCTGAACTATATTGCCCTTTTGGGCTGGGCGCCCAAGAGCGAGCAGGAGAAGTTCACCCTGGAAGAGCTGATCAAAGAGTTCGACGTCGCCGGCATCTCCAAGTCCCCGGCAATCTTTGATAATGAAAAATTGGCATGGCTCAACGGCGAATATATCAAAGCCATGCCGGCAGAAGAGTTCTTAGAGATGGCAATGCCCTTCATCCGCGAGGCTGTAACGCGCACCGATATTGATTTTGCAGCCCTGGCCGCATTGCTGCAGGGTCGTACCCAGATCCTCAACGAGATCCCCGGGATGATCGACTTTATGGACGCTCTGCCGGACTACGACATCGCCCTCTATACCCATAAGAAGATGAAGACCAATCCGGAGAATTCTCTGGAATCCCTCAAGGCAATTCTGCCCGTCTTGGAAAACGTGACCGATTGGACGCAGGAGAATATCCATACCGTCCTCTTTGATCTCATCACTAAGCTGGAGGTCAAGAACGGTCTCATCCTCTGGCCGCTCCGTACCGCCCTTTCCGGCAAGCAGTTCACCCCCGGCGGCGGCGTCGAGCTGGCATATCTTCTGGGTAAGGAAGATACCCTCGCCCGGATCCAAAAGGGTATCGAAAAGCTTTCCTGATCATCCGGAGCAACATTTTATAACTTAAAATAAACGGTTCAAAAAGAATGCATTTTTCAATCGTTTAAGTCTGTCGAAAGATCCTACCGGACTTTAAAAACATACTAAGGAGACAAAAATGAATAAAAGAATCCCTATCAAGGGGCTGGTCTTGACCGGTCTGATTGCGGCGCTTTACGTGGTGCTGACCTTGCCCTTCGGGCAGGTCGCCTTCGGTCCCATTCAGTTCCGCATCGCCGAGGTCTTGACCCTCCTCCCCTTTTGTACCCCTTGGGCGATCCCCGGTGTTACCGTCGGATGCCTCTTATCCAATCTGCTCTTTTCCACCCTGTGGGATGCCCTCTTCGGAACACTGGCAACCCTCCTGGCGGCCTACTGTACCTACCGCAGTAAGCATCTTCTGGTGGCTCCTGTCTGGCCGATCCTTTTCAATGGTTTGATCATCGGCACGATGCTGACCTTTATCATCGTCGGCCGCTTTGAATGGATCCCCTGGCTGACCATGATGGGCGAGGTAACCCTCAGCGAATTCATCGTCTGCTTCGCCATCGGCGTCCCCTTCCTGCGGATGATCCGCCACTATAAATTAGAGCGATTTCTCAAGGTATAAAGCCAAAAACCGCACGGTGTAAAATTACACCATGCGGTTTTTTAATTCTTTTG
>JAZQJH010000017.1:0-16702 GCA_045541555.1 Eubacteriales bacterium
CGACGCCATCCACATTGACGAAAACGAGCTCTCCATGGCAGCCTGGTACCCTCGCGACGCCCTGCCTGCCCACGACGACGGCTTCAGCCTGACCCGAGAGATGATCGGCATCTTTGAAAGAGGCAACGAACCGAAGTAAAACGGGACTGTAAAAAACGCACGTTTTTTACAGTCCCGTTTTCTTTAAAATACTTTCCTCAGATCAATATCTGCCATAAAGAGCGCGGCGTAAGACATAGTCAGATGGAATAACGATGCATTCTTCTTCGTCTCCTTCCCCCATCCCTCAAAGGTGGTGGTTCCATCCTCCCGCAGGATGCGTTTCCACGCCCCCTCATCCAATAGGCAACGCTCGACCAGCTCCTCCAGCCCGTTTTGCGTCAATCCCATCAAAACAAGGAAGGTGCAGAACAAAGAAAGGGAACGGATCTTATGCTGCTCCAGCATCGCCAAAAAATTCTGCTGAAATTTTTGCTCGGTGCAAAGTCCGAGTCCGTATACGAAGCTGTTCCCCACCAGGCTGATATGCCCGGTGCTTTCGCCGTCTCTGAACAACGCCTTTTGCTCATCGTAAAAAGCGCTGTAAAACGCCGAAAGGAGCGGTGACTCATCCCGATATTGCCCTGTATTCAGGATGGAAGCGATTCTGTTTGCCGTCCTCACTGCGGCAACGTAGTAGGCGTTCAGGGAAACATGGGGCTCCTCGCAGACCTTCCCCTCCTGCACGTCAACGTCGTATCCGTGCTGAAAGTTTTTCGGCCATTCCACCACGCACCATTTATCCACGTCTCTCAAAAGACCGTCCCGCCCATATTCACGGCGGTACGCATCCAATAAATCCGTAACTTTTTTGAAATTTTTCTTCAAATATTCCTTGTCGCCGGTAAAGTTATAATGCCAAAGGACAAGATAAACCAAAATCAAAGGATACTCCGCAATTTCCTGCATAAAGGAGCAACATATACAGGTCACAAGGGTCTCGGTGATAAAGGTGGTGGAAAAAGCGTCGTCGATCAGCTTTCGTACCATGGAATCATCCCCGGTCAGAATCATGTTGGTCAGCGCCGTATAGCAGCCATCCCCCAGATAAAAGCCTTTTTCCCGATCCATGCAATCCTGAATTACCTCTTGGACACCGTATTGCTGGGTATGGACGCAAAGAGACCAAATTTTTTGAAGCTCTTGATAATCAAATTGCGGCTTCAATTGCATTTTTAGTGTAAAGGGATAATGCCTTACAGCAAAATAAACCTCTTGAACCGTCACCCCCGCAGGGATCAACAGCTCTGCGTACCGAAAGGACTTATAGTCGAACTGATCCAGCGTAGAAACGCCGTCAGAGAGCACCCATTCCTCGTCGTAACGACAGTAGGCACGCAGATCATAGCGCAGGCTGCCGTCCCCGTTCAGTTCTTGGCCGCATCGGACGGTAACCCTATTCCCATGCTTTCCCTCAGCCGTCACGCAGAGATACCCCACGTAATTAGAGCCGAAATCATAAAGGATGCGCCCCGCCTCCTGCTTGATCTCCACAGGCTGTACCCGCTCAAAGACCAGCATCTTGCTCTTTTGCTCCGCCAAGATATGATCGTCGTACTGATTGATGCGGGCATTTTTCCAGCCGGAATCGTCAAAATCCAACCGTTCAAACCCCACCTCGGCGGCATTCGACCAGACACGGTTGATCAGCCCTTGATACAAGGTGTGTACGGCGATCAGATTTTCTCCTTCCCGCAGATACTCACCGACCTCCACGACGTTGTAATTATATTTAAAATGATAGGACGGTGCAGGCCCTTGCGCCACAAACCGTCCGTTGATGTAAAGCTTATAGTAATCGTCGGCAGAAATATAGACCTTGGCGTTTTCACCCAAGCCGTCACAGCAAAATTTCTTTCTGAATAAGATATGCCTGTTTCTGTGCTCATCACAGGGCAGATCCTGCTTATCCAGCTGTTTATGAAATACGTTTCTCGGCTTTAACGCATAAAACTCCTCGTCTGTAATCCATTTTCCGGCAAAAGTATGCTCCAAAGCCTTTACCTCACTTTAATGAGTAAAGATACTTTTCGGGCGACAGCCCAAAATAATTCTTAAATTCCTTACTGAAGGCATAGGCAGAAGAATAATGCTGCTCCTCCGCAACCTCCTTGACCTGTGCTCCGCTCAAGAGCTTTTCCGGGGAGGCGTTCATTTTCAATTCTTAAAAATATCAGGACGAAGTCCGTCGTTTATAAAATCATCGTTGCGAATCATGCCGCCGCCGAAGCCTGCCGTGCGCATATGTTTTTCTTTAGGGTCGATGTTTGCAGAGACTGCACCTGTTGATTTTCCCATGTCTTTTAATATGGTTCCATTAGGAGCAATGATCATGGAGCAACCGCCCTTTTCGTCGCTATCCATAGAATAAGACGATTTCGCCACAAATGCGTTGCAACGAAAAGCAATCATTTTTGTTTGTGCGCGGATAATATCGGTCGCTTCTCCCCGCTGATAACCGGGAATAAGAATAACGTCCGGTTTTTGCGATGCCAAATATTCGATCTGCTCATTAAAGTAAACGTCATAGCAGGTTAAAAAACCAAAGCGAATACCATCCAAATCACAAACGCAGACACCATCCCCATATTTAACGCCTAAAGCGACTTCACTTGGCGGAAGATGGATTTTATTATAAACAAAGGAGGTCTCCCCCGTTTTATCAAACAAATACGTACTGTTTTTAATCTCTCCGTCTCTTTCCTCTAAAACGTTGATGGCGACGTAGGCAGATCTTTCTTTCGCAATCGCCGACGCTTTTTTAAGCATTTCCTTGGCGCGCGGCATAGCGGCTTTTTCGCTTTCAATATCTGAAATACCGCCCGCATTAGAATATTCGGGCAATACGATCAAAGCGTCTTTTTCAACCTTTTGCAGTTCTTTTATCAAAAAATCCGCAATCTTTTCATCCGGATGATCGCCCATAAAATATGGCGGCTGTACAACGGTTATATTCAACAAATTCATCACCTCTTTTGTATTATAGCATTTACAAATTCAAAAAGCAAGGAAACACCCTGCAAAATATCAAAACCCGTCAAAGCTCCTCATCCTTACGAATGAGGAGCTTTGACAGGTTGTACTAAAAAGGATATTGATATTACAGTTTTTTTCTGCAACCGTCGATCTGGATATTCTGTCCCGAAATATAGCTTGCTTCGTCACTTGCCAAAAACAGGATCAAATTTGCATTTTCCCGATCGGTGCCCGTGCGGCCCGTAAAACTCAACTCAGAGGGCTTGAAAAAGTCCATATCCCCATTTTGAGAAGGACTTACACTCCCCGGAGAAACGCAATTAACCAGTACCCCCTTTTCGGTCACCTCTTTGGCCAAGGCCTTGGTCATCGCAATCACCGCCCCTTTTGTTGCAGAATAATGCGACATTTTTGCATTTCCATAGACCCCTGCGACGGATGCCACGTTCACGATCCTTCCGTACCCGTTTTGGAGCATTCCGTTCAGTACCGCCTTCGTGCAATAAAAAACGCCCATTACGTTTACGTTGAAATATCGCTTCCACAAATCGGAAGATGCTTCCGCAAGTTCAGACCTGTCCCGCCACAGTGCAGCATTGTTCACAAGGACGTCGATTTTTCCGAAGTATTCCATAGCACCGGCGACCACTTCGTTGACCCGTTCTTCATTACTGACGTCGCATTCATAGCTCAAGGCTCTGCCTCCGATTTTTTTAATTTCTTCACCGACAGCCAAAAGCTGTTCCATATTCACATCCAGCAAAACTAAATCGGCCCCCTGCTCTGCAAGGCAAAGAGCCACAGCTCTGCCGATTCCCACGGAAGCGCCCGTTATCATTGCAACTTTTCCCTGAAATTTCATTTGCTCACTCCTTTTTTATTAAGCATAGCATCCGATCCCCTGTAATTCAATGCCTGCAACAGTATAGATTTTAGCATTTCCGAAACAAAAACATTATTTTTTCTTAAAAATCTACAATTCCATTGACTTTTATGAAATCAAATACTAAAATATAAAGGGTGTTAAGAATGAATAACGAGCGTATTAATATCGAACAATTTCTAAATATTTCCTATGTCAAAGATAAAAAAGGGCGTACCTTAGCCTTTCAGTCACGCTATGCCAGTTGCTTTATCATAACGCTGAAAGGACGGCTTAAATTTACCTTCGACGATAAAACCGTCATTACGGATTGCAACCAAGGTGTTTTCATTCCGGAAGGAACAGCTTACACAAACGAATGCCTTGAAAGTGCCGAGAGCATCTCCGTCAATTTTAATATTTCCAATCCTTCGGCTTTGCCCTGTGCCCTCAATGGCATGGGCCAAAAACTGGCTATGAGCTTTTATCAAGAAATATCCCAAAAATCCTATAATAATGACAAAAATACACGATACTATTTATTATCGAAACTGTACCAGCTTGCTTTTTTTCTTTTCAAGACCGATTCTCCCAAAAGCGCCAAAGAGCTTCTTGCAGAAAAAGCTCTTTGCTATATGCAAAGCGAATGTGGAAGGGTTGATCTGCAAATTGATGAGGTGGCTGCCTTTTGCAACGTAAGTGCAGTTTATCTTCGAAAAATAGTAAAAGAGGTTTATCAGAAAACACCGTTCCACCTCCTGACCGACCTACGGATGAAAAAGGCATATGAAATGCTTTTGGAAAAGAGACCAATTAAAGAAATTGCATCGTCAGTCGGTTATTCTGATATTTATCAATTCAGCCGTGCCTTTAAACGCCATTTTGGACATGCGCCCACTATGGTTTCCACATAATCAAACATTTAGCAGGTATAAAAAGGCATAACGAAAACCCCGAAACCGCCCAGGTTTCGGGGTTTTTGAACCGATATCCTTTTCGGTTCGCATTGTTGGTTGCGGAGGCAGGGCTGCCACTCTTTAAAGGCAGTGCATTATTCAAAGCCTTAATCAGCGAGCGCCTTGCGGTGAACCCGAAATTTCCAGGCGGTCGGCGGGGCGCCCGCCCAAAATTTCGACCGCAGCGGTGCTCCCGCGATCTCTTCATCTGCCCCCGGCAGCGAGATCGCAGGAGCCAAATTATTTGCCCGACCTTTTGCTTCGCAAAAGTTGGGCGAATAAGACCGAAGGCCGTAGGTTCAAGTCCCCGACGCAACCGAAACAATTAAAAAAACGATACCCAATGGGTATCGGTTTTTTATGGTTGCGGAGGCAGGACTTGAACCTACGGCCTTCGGGTTATGAGCCCGACGAGCTACCAACTGCTCCACTCCGCGATATCTAATTTTGCTCGTCGGTCTACGCCCGACGGCTTCCGTTTGCGGTGACCCGAAATTTTATAAAAAATTTCGACCGCTGCACCCGCTAACCTGCTCGCTTCATCTGCCACCGGCAGCGCTCGCAGTCGCGACCAACTGCTCCACTCCGCGATATTTATTTTTGAGTGCCTATATAGTATACCAATCTAACGTGGGTTTGTCAACCCCCTTTTTGAAAAAACTCTTGCTTTTGTTTGCCAATGATTTTATAATGATACTATATTATATTCCCATCACAAATAAAATATACAAAAGAGGAAACCAAAATGTTTGAATTAAGCAAAAAACAGCTTCTCTGGGGAAGCATCATCGGCGCAGTCGTGCTGTTGCTCGTTGCGGCGGTGGTACTTTTCTTTGCCAACAAGTTTCACGTCGATCTCACCGTCAAGGGCGAGGACGTGACCTTAGAATACGGCACCGCTTATACCGACGCCGGCGCGGAAGCGCATCTGCGCGGCAAGATCTTTCTGAAAGAAGGCAAGCCGGTCGAGGTGCTCACCCAAAACGACGTGGACACCGCCAAGATCGGCACTTATACCGTCACCTATACCGCTGCCAAGTGGAAATGGAACGCCACCGCCAGCCGGACGGTCAAGGTGGTGGACACCCAAGCCCCCACCCTCAAGATCAACGGCAAAGAAAGCGTCACCATCACCCGCGGCAGTAAATTCACCGACGAAGGATGCACCGCCAACGACGGTTACGACGGCGATCTGACCCCCGACGTCACCGTCAGCGGTGAGGTAGACACCTCCAAGACCGGCACCTACACCCTCAACTATGAAGTAAAAGACAGCAGTGGCAACACCGCCACCGCCCAGCGCACCGTCACCGTCAAGGCACCGGTCGTCATGACCCAAAAGCCGGTGATCAAAGACAATAATACAGTTATTCCCACCAATAAGACCATCTACCTGACCTTTGACGATGGCCCCGGCCCCTACACCGCCAAGCTGCTGGACGTTCTGAAGAAATACAACGTCAAGGCCACCTTCTTCGTCACCAACAAAGGCGGCTACAACAGCCTGATCGGCCGGATGGCGCGGGAGGGTCACGCCGTCGGCATCCACACCGCCAGCCACAACTATGAAAAGATTTACGCCAGCGAAGATGCCTTCTTTGCCGATCAGCAGATCATGCAGAATATCATCATTGAGCAGACCGGCTCCCCCACAAAGCTGATGCGGTTCCCCGGCGGAAGCTCCAATACCATCAGCGGATTTAACCCCGGTATCATGAGCCGCCTGGCGGTTGCCGTCACCGAAAAAGGAATGCGGTACTTCGATTGGAACGTTTCCAGCGGTGACGCCGGCGAGACAAACTCCACCACCCAGGTCATCTCCAACATTAAAAACGGCATTCTCTCCAGCGGAAAATACGCCAACGTGCTCCAGCACGACATTAAGAAGTTCAGCGTCAATGCTGTAGAAGAGATTTTGAAATGGGGACTTGAAAAGGGCTACACCTTTGCCGCTCTCGACGAGACCAGCCCCACCTGCCACCACGGCATCAATAACTAAAAAATGCGGAAGCCACACCGGCTTCCGCATTTTTTAGTTGACAAATCCAAAAGTATAGTGTATTATTTAGATAATGCAATTGTACTATCTAAATAATACACCGAAAGAAAGGAGCGTGATGGCGTGGAATGGTCGCTGGATAGAAAACGTCCCATCTGTCCGCAGCTTTGTGAGCAGCTTTGTATCATGATCGCATCGGGCAAATTTTCCGCAGGTTGCAGACTGCCGTCGGTTCGTGACATTGCATTATCTGCAGGTGTCAATCCCAATACAGTGCAAAAATCCCTTGAAATCTTGGGTGAGCAAGGCGTTGTGTATCCCGAGCGGGGATCCGGCTGGTATGTCAGCGATAACAAAGATATCGCTTTAACCATCACCGACAATGTTGTCCGCCATAAGACGGCGGAATACGTGGAGTCCATGAAGACCATGGGCTTCAATTTAGAGCAAATCAAAAAATATGTAGAGGAGTGGAGCGAATGAGTGAACTTTTAAAATGCACCAATCTCACCAAATGCTATGGTACACTGACCGCACTAAATAACGTAAATCTGACCATTACAAACGGCAAGATCATCGGACTTCTCGGTCCCAACGGATCGGGCAAGACCACCCTGATCAAGATTATCAATGGACTTCTGACGCCCACAAACGGCGAGATCACCGTGACCGGCGAGGCGATCGGCACAAAAACCAAGGCCTGCGTTTCCTATCTTCCCGATTCCTCCTATCTCAACTCCTGGATGACGGTGGAGCAGATCGTAACCATGTTTACCGATTTCTATGAAGACTTCCGCCCCGCCCTGGCACACGAGATGCTGGAGCGGTTGGGCATTTCAAAAAACGTAAAATTAAAGACCCTCTCCAAGGGCAATAAAGAAAAGGTCTGCCTCATTCTTGTGATGAGCAGAAATGCCAAGCTTTACGTCCTCGACGAGCCCATCGCAGGGGTTGATCCTGCCACCCGTGACTATATTATGTCTGTGATCATCAATAACTATAACCCCGATGCCTCGGTCATCATCTCCACCCACCTGATCGCCGATATCGAGCAGGTTTTAGACGAGGTGATCTTCATTCAGAACGGCAATATCCTGTTGCAAAAAACTGTGGACGAGATCCGTGAAGAAAACGGAAAAAGCGTCGATGAACTGTTCCGGGAGGTATTCAAATGGTAAAGAAACTTTTAAAATATGAATTTATTTCCTACCTGCGCACCCTGATGCCCATGTATGTGATCCTGCTTGCCACCGGCATCCTGAACCGCTTAATTCAATTTTTTGAAAACGACCATTTTTCTTATAATATCTTATTCACCTCTTCTCTGGTCGCCCTTTTGGTTTCGGCTATTGTCTGCCTTGTCATGACCGTCGTGGTGGGAATCACCCGCTTTTATAAAAACCTCTATTCTGCAGAAGGATACCTCAGCTTCACCCTGCCGGTAACCGCCGACCAGCATATTTTCGCAAAGCTTTCCATGCTCGTTATTTTTTCTTTAATCGGTGTTTTTGCCATCCTCTCCTCCCTTTCTATCGCCATGATGGGCGAGGTTCTGGTCGAGGTATTCAAGGCGATCGCCTACATTTTCGAAAAATTTTACGCACAAATCGGCACCCATCTGATCTTTTATATCATAGAGATCGCCGTTTTGCTGTTGCTGAGTTCCGTCTATATGTATCTCCTTTATTACGGCTGTATCACCATCGGGCAAACCGCAAAGAAAAACCGCATACTGGCGGCATTCGGCGTATATTTCATCTATTATCTGATCACCCAAGCTTTGGGCACTGTCATCGTTATTATCGGAATGTTCTTCGGGCAAACAGGGGTCTTGGAGGAATTGGCACGCATGATGGAGCAATATCCTCTCCCCGCCTTACACGTCATCTTTTCCTTCAGTATCGTCGTTTATACGGCGCTTTCAGTCGCTTATTATTTCATTATCCGTCATTTCATGAACAAAAAACTGAATTTGGAGTAACGACATGAAAAAACTGAAACTCATTTTACCGCTGTTTATGCTTTTATTGATGCTGTCCGGCTGCGGATTACTGGACGAAATGAGGTCGCAGCACGCACTCTATTACGCAGACGGAATCATTCAATACGATTCTAAAACCTATAAGCGTGTCGATACGGAGGAAAACGAGGAGTTGCCGTTTTTTCTCATCGACCGTGACAAAGATCTATATATCACTGCCCCCGACGTTCCGGTACTTCTGTCGCAAATGGGGATCATAAAGCATCAGCCTTTTATCAATGCCGATCGCACCGTCATCTACGATGGAAATTATTATCTCCTTGAAGAACAATACGACGAGATCCTTGCCAAACTGCAAAAGGAGGCATCCAATGAAGAAAATAAACCTTAAAAAATGCATCGCCCTTTTTCTGCTTCTTTTACTCTCCCTTTCCCTTTGCTCCTGCGATAGGCTGGACACCATGCGGGAGGAGCACGCCACCTGGACAGAAGACGGCATCCTCTATAAAGATCAGCGATATCAATGGGTCGGCACGGACGGCAAAAATCTCAATTATAACTATACCAATCAGCGCTTTGTCAAGATCACCGACGCAGACGTTCCTCTGCTGTTGTCCCCTTTTCTGCACGTCACCTATTATGCCAACGAGGACGAAACGATTATAACCGGCACAGAGGCTTGGTACGTCCGAGCCGATTTGGTTGAGGACTATAACGAAAGCATCAAAAACGGCATCCACTATACCCAAATAGGCTTTGATTATTATGATGCAGACCTTGGCGAAAATACCGATTATATTCTCAGCGAATACGAGCGGCAACAGCTGATGTCCTGCCAGCTCAACCCGTTGGAATCCGCTCTTTCGGCAGAGCAAGAGCTGCATCTCTTCGAGCAGAGCGATAACGCTCTTTTTCGAAGAGGAAAGCGATACAGCATTGCCCGCAGCGGCAACCTCTATTACCTGACCGAATACGACGAAGCCCTCAATAAAACCTACGTCTACCCCGCCACCGAAGAGGCTGCTGAGCTGATCAAGGGCTTTTTCCAAAAGAGTCCCGGGAATTACGCTTATCACTACCAAAGCGACTAAATAAAAAATGCGGAAGCCATCGGCTTCCGCAATTTTTATTCTTTAAACAAATCTGTCGATAGATACCGATCCCCTGCATCGGGCAACAAAACGACAATGGTCTTGCCGGCATTCTCGGGGCGCTTTGCCAAAAGCAGCGCGCCGTGCAGCGCCGCACCGGAGGAGATGCCCACCAAAAGACCCTCCTTCTTCCCCATCAGCCGAGCGGCGGCGTACGCCTCCTCGGTGGTGACGGGTAGCACCTCATCATAGATCTCGGTATCCAGCACCTCCGGAATAAATCCGGCACCGATTCCCTGCAAGCCATGGGCGCCTGCCGGCTTGCCGGAAAGTACTGCAGAATCTGCAGGCTCAATACCCACCACCCGGATCTCCGGATTTTGCTCCTTAAGGTATTTGCCGGTTCCGGTAATGGTACCGCCGGTTCCGATGCCGGCCACGAAAACGTCGATCTTTCCTTCGGTATCTGCCCAGATCTCCGGACCGGTAGACTCATAGTGCGCCTGAGGATTGGCAGGGTTCACGAACTGCCCGGCGATAAAGCCACCGGGGATTTCCTTCGCTAATTCTTCCGCCTTCTCGATGGCGCCCTTCATCCCCTTGGTGCCGTCGGTGAGCACCAATTCCGCGCCGTAGGCAGTCATCAGCATCCGCCGCTCCATCGACATGGTATCCGGCATGACGATGATGGTCCGATAGCCGCGCACCGCCGCCACCGCCGCAAGACCGATGCCGGTATTGCCGCTGGTGGGCTCGATAATGACCGAGCCGGGCTTCAAGGTACCGCTCTTTTCCGCCTCGCGGATCATCATAAGCCCCACCCGATCCTTCACCGAACCGGCAGGATTAAAGGACTCCAGCTTCGCCAGAATTCTGGCGTTATTCTCCAGCCGCGCCAGCTCCAAAAGCGGCGTCCGACCGATCAATTGTTCCATGGATCTATAGATCATTGTATTCAACTCCTTTTATCAATATTTTACCCCATTTGATCCTAAAGTCAATTATTAAATACTCTTAAGTTGCATTTTTCCATCTGTTTGCTATAATTAGAACAGTAAAACGATTAAGAAAGGAACTTTCCTCAAATGGCAAAGATGCAACTCACCCCCGAGCAGCAGTCCATTCTGGACGGCGCAAAGGGCGAAACCTTAGCAAAAGTCATGAAAACGCTGGTGATGTACGGCGAAGCCTTCGGTGCGGAAAAGATGGTTCCGGTCACCTCCGAAAAGGGTCACCTGGTCACCAGCTTTGGCTTGAAGGCCATGGGCGCGGTTTACGAGCTGATGGATCAATTGATCGAAGCCGGCGCCATCTCCGGGCAGAAATTCTCGGTAGACCCCAAGCCCCTGGATCCCAACGTCCCGGCCAGCTTTCTGGAGAATTTCGTCTTCAAAAAGTTCATGTACACCCGGCAGGACAGCTATAATGAGCAGCTCCGCAAAATGGGTCTTTTGAACGACGATGCCTATACCTGCGCCTGCTACTTAGAAGAGGTGGATAACGTCCCCAAAAAGGGTGATATTCTCTCCTGGGCAGAATCCAGCGCGGTGGTATTTGCAAACTCCGTCCTGGGCGCGCGGTGCAACCGCAACTCCGGTATTATTGAATTGTTCGGCTCCATCGTGGGCTACGTTCCCTACTTCGGACTGCTGACCGACGAAGGACGGAAAGCCACCTGGATCATCGAGATCAAGACCGATAAGCTCCCCGAGGCGCAGGTCCTCGGCTCCGCCATCGGCATGAAGGTGATGGAAGAGGTTCCTTATATCAAAGGACTTGACCGCTGGATCGGCACCGAGCTGAACGGCACCAATAAAGCCTATCTGAAGGACTTCGGCGCCGCCACCGCCTCCAACGGCGCGGTAGGTCTTTACCATATCGAAAATCTTACCCCCGAGGCGGTTGAGCAAGGCGAGTCTCTCATCACCGAGGGTGCCAAGACCTACGTCATCGACGACGCCGAGCTGGAGCGGGTCAAGAATAACTATCCCGTCATCTGGAAGAACCCGGACGCAAAGCCCAAGCTTTGCTTCATCGGTTGCCCCCACCTGACCTATGATCAGCTGGTGGAATGGACAGAGAATGTGGAAAAGAAGCTCCGGGAAAACGGCCGCTCCAAGGTCGCTATCCCCACCGTCTTTACCACCCCTCCGGCGGTCAAGGAAAAGTTTGAAAAGACCCCCTACGCCGCCCGCCTCAAAGCCACCGGCGTGGTGCTGAGCTATATCTGCCCCTTGATGTATATGAACAATCCGCTGGCAGGCAAAAAGCCGGTCATCACCAATTCCAATAAGCTCCGCACCTATACCACCGCGCGGTACTATACCAACGCGGAGATCTTAGACTATATCACAAAGGGGGACAAATAAAATGAAAGTATTCAAAGGCCGTGTCGTAACACCCGGCAGCTGCGAAGCAGAAGCCCTGGTCTCTCATGGTGGTCTGAATACCCTGGCCTCCTTCCAGAAAGCCCTGCAGTTCGGCGATAAAAAAGCCACCTGCGGCGATCAGAATAATCCTGACCTCTACGGCAAGGAAATGTTTGGCAAGGCGCTCTGCCTGCCCCAGACCATCGGCTCCACCACCGGCGGCATGGTGCTCTACTGCGCCAACGCCATGGGCAGAAACCCGGCTTGCCTGCTCTTCTCTAAGCCCATCGATTCTCTGGCGGCAGCCGGTGCCATCCTGGCAGACGTCTGGACGGAAAGCTCCATGCCCACCGTCGATTGCCTGGGCGAAGAGTTTTTGGAGACCGTCAAGACCGGCGACCGCATCAAAGTTGATGAAGACGGCACCGTCACAATTCTGTAAAGGATTTTTACATTACACAAAAAAGAAGGTTCAACCCTGTTGAACCTTCTTTTTTAATGGTTTATACGCTTAAAGCTTAGAGAAGCCGTGGCAATTGATGAGCGCATCCAGCTTTTCGCCCTTGGCACAGAGGGGGCAAAGCTTGGCGGGGACGGAGAAATATCCGCCCAGATCCGAGGGGTCAAAGACGGAATTGATGGCAAAACCGCCGATCTCCTTTTGGGTGGCAAAGATGGAGGCAACCCCCACCGCTTCACCGCCGTAGTATTTGATGGCGTCCAGGGCGTTCAGCACCGTACCGCCGGTGGCAACGGAAACAGCCAACACCAGGACGTGCTTTCCCTTGATCATGGGGATGATATTATCCCGGAAGAGCATCTGGGATCCGCTCATCTCGGGGGTCACGACGTAGATAGTCTGATGGGCGTTGATATTTCTGAAGTCATTGCGCACCAAAGTATCAGCAAGGCAGGTGCCCACCACCTCGGTACCGTCCAGGCAGAGGATGGTATCCACAATAGTGGTAGAATACTTATAGTTTCCGCAAAGCTTTTCCGCCACCGCCTTCGCCTCGGAAAGACGGGACTTCTGCGCCGCTACGTCAATATAATAATTACTGTGCGCATTATTGGTAGCAAAGTGCCCTTTTGCGACGCGCAAAAATAAATTATTCTGATTGGTTTTGATCTTTAAAATCTTATCGGACGGCATACGCGTTCCTCCTCATTGGTTTGATATTCTTATTATAAATCAAACTGCCCGTCATTACAAGTGTTTCATAACAAAAAATCTGTGCCGATGGCACGGATTTTTTAATTATTCAATCGTCGGTAAGGTTGCCACCATGACGGCCTTGATGGTGTGCATCCGGTTTTCCGCCTGATCAAAGACGATGGATTGCGCACTTTCAAAGACTTCGTCGGTAACTTCCATTTCGTTGATGCCGTATTTCTCGCTGATCTCCTTACCCACCGTGGTCTTGAGATCATGGAAGGAAGGCAGGCAATGCATAAAGACAGCGTTTTTATCGGCCAGCGCCATCAGTTCCTTGGTCACACGATAGGGAATCAGATTCCGGATCCGCTCTGCCCATACCTCAGCCGGCTCGCCCATGGAGACCCAAACGTCGGTATAGACCACGTCTGCACCCTTGACCGCTTCCTTAGGATCCTCGATGAATTCCAGGGTCGCCCCGGTCTCGGCGGCAATCTTTTTCGCCTCGCCGATAAGACCGTCCACCGGCCAGCTTGCTTTGGGTGCACCGACCACGAAATGCAAGCCCATCTTGGCAGCACCGATCATGAGGGAGTTGCCCATGTTATAGCGCGCATCGCCGAGATACACCAATTTGATGCCGCGCAGCTTGCCAAAATGCTCGCGAATGGTAAGGAAGTCTGCCAGGATCTGAGTGGGGTGGAATTCATTGGTCAGTCCGTTCCAGACGGGAACGCCGGCGTACTGCGCCAATTCTTCCACGATCTCTTGGGCAAAGCCCCGATATTCAATGCCGTCGTAAAGCCGACCCAAAACTCGGGCGGTATCGGCAATGCTTTCTTTTTTACCGATCTGAGAGCCATTGGGATCCAGATAGGTAACACCCATTCCCAGATCGTAAGCCGCCACTTCAAAGCTGCACCGGGTACGGGTACTGTTCTTTTCAAAGATCAAAGCGATGTTCTTTCCCTCATGATAGCGATGGGGAATTCCTTTTTTCTTCTTCTCCTTGAGATCTGCAGCCAGATCCAAAAGTGTCTCGATCTCCTCAGGGGTATAGTCCAGTAATTTCAAAAAGTGACGGTTCTTCATACTTCTCCTGCTACTTTCTTAATGATTTCCGCTGCCTTTTGGAGCAGTTCCATGGGAATATTGAGGGGCGGCAACAACCGCACTTTATTCTTGGCGGTCAAGACTAAGACACCCTCTTCCCGGCAGGCGGCAACGATCTCCGCCGCCGGACGTTCGGTCTCCAGCCCCAGCATCAGCCCCATGCCACTGACACTCTTGATGCCCTTTGCACCCTCAAAGGTCTTGCAAAGGTATGCAGATTTTTGCCGTACCTCTGCCAGCAATTGATCGTTCACACGCTCCAGAATATGCAATGCGCCCGCTGCTGCAATGGGGTTTCCGCCAAAGGTCGAGCCATGGGATCCGGGAGTCAGCACCCCTTCTGCGCGTGCCCCCATCATGCAGACGCCGATGGGCAAGCCGCCGCCCAGACCCTTCGCCGTGGTAACCAGGTCCGGATGAAGCTCGAAATGCATATAGCCGAAAAACTCGCCGGTACGGCCGTTTCCGGTCTGTACTTCGTCGATGACCAGTAAAATATCCTGCTCGTCTGCGATCTTCTGCAAGCCTTGGCAGAATTCCGCCGTCAGGGGCAGGACACCGCCCTCTCCCTGCACCGGCTCCACCATAATGGCGGCAATCTTATGCTCCGCCACCAGCTTTTCCACCGCCGCAAGATCATTGGCAGGCGCATGGAGAAATCCCTCGGTCAGGGGCTTGAAATCCTGATGAAAGACCTCCTGCCCGGTGGCAGCCAGGGTGGTGATGGTGCGGCCGTGGAAGCTATTTTCCAGGGTGATGATCTTAAAGTACTCCTCCCCTTTTTTCTCCGCCGCATATTTCCGCGCCACCTTGATGGCACATTCATTGGCCTCCGCACCGCTATTGCCGAAAAAGACCTTTTTCATGCCGGTTCGCAGGCATAACTGCTCTGCTAATTGAACCTGAGGTGCGGTAAAGAAAAGATTGGAGGTATGCTGCAGCTGATGCAGCTGCTTCTCCACTGCCTCGATCCAGCCGGCATCGCAGGCTCCTAAAAGGTTGACGGCAATGCCGCTGCCGAGATCGATGTATTCCTTGCCGTTCTCGTCCCAGAAAAGGGAGCCTTCGCCCCGCACCAATTCCAGAGGAAAACGGTTATAGGTATGGGCAATATACTGCCCGTCTAATTCCTTGATACTCATGCCTTTTTCTCCACCACCATGGTTCCCGCACCCTCATCGGTGAGGGTCTCGATCAAAATGGAATGGGGCACGCGCCCATCCATGATGATCACCTTTTTCACGCCGTGCTGAATGGCCTCGATGCAGCACTCCACCTTAGGGATCATGCCTCCGGAGATGACACCGGTCTCAAAAAGCCGATGGGCTTCTTCAATATCCAGTTCAGAAATAAGGGTAGAGGGGTCGTTCTGATCCCGGAGAATACCGGAAATATCGGTAAGGGTAATCAACCGCTCTGCATGCAGGGCACCGGCGATGTAGGCCGCCGCTGTATCGGCGTTGATGTTATAGACGTTCCCCCCGCCGTCCACGCCGACGGTGGAAATGACGGGGATATACCCCTTCTCCAAAAGATCCATGACCGGCGTCACGTTGACCTTGGTAATCTTACCCACAAAGCCCAGCCGCTCGTCCTTCATTTCGCAATGGATCATACGATCGTCCATGCCGGAAAGACCCATGGCACGACCGCCCTTGACACCCAGAAGATTGACTAAGCTCTTATTGATCTTGCCGGCCAGCACCATCTGGACAATATCGGCGGTTTCCTTATCGGTGACCCGAAGTCCGTCTAAAAAGACACTCTCCTTGCCCACCTTTTTCATGGTCTCGGTGATCTCCGGACCGCCGCCGTGCACCAGCACCACCTTGACGCCGATCAAGGAAAGCAGGACGATGTCCTCCATCACCTGCTCCTTGAGCTGCTCATTGATCATGGCGTTTCCGCCATATTTGATGACGACGATCTTGCCGTTATAACTCTTAATGTACGGTAGAGCCTGGGTCAGCACCTCTGCCCGTTGTGCGTTGGTAATTTCTAAAGCCATTGTTTCTCCTTTTAGGGTGACAAGAGTTGAACCTGTCACGCCTTCAAAATAATATTTTTTCGTTTTTTCTTGCCTCATCACTTGTAATACGGCAGTATTACTGCGTTCTTCGGCTTCGCCTCTCCAAAAAAATATTTATTTTGCAGGTCGGA
>JAZQJH010000018.1:0-11721 GCA_045541555.1 Eubacteriales bacterium
TGGACTTCATCTCGGGAGAGAGATAAGCATCCAAGCCCCGGATCTTGCTGAAGGAGAAGACGGGGACCTTGACGTAGCAACGCTTTTTCTCCTCGGGATAAATATCAAAGATGCCCTGCTCCTTCAGGCTCTTGCCCAGGATGACCTCGGTAGCAATATCCGCCAGACTGTAGCCGGTAGCCTTGGAGAGGAAGGGAACCGTCCGGCTGGAACGGGGATTGACCTCGATGATAAAGACGTTATCTTCCTTATCCACGATAAACTGAATATTGTAAAGACCGATGATACCGATGCCGAGACCCAGCTTTTTAGCATACTGCAGGATCACGCCCTTGACCTTATCAGAGATGCTGAAGGTGGGATAGACGCTGATGGAGTCACCGGAATGGACGCCGGTACGCTCAACCAGCTCCATGATACCGGGCACGAAGACGTCCTTGCCGTCGCAGATGGCGTCCACCTCTACCTCTTTACCGGAGATATACTTATCCACCAATACCGGCTTGTCCTCGTCGATCTCAACAGCGGTCTTGAGGTAGTTGCGGAGCTGTGCCTCATCGGCGACGATCTGCATGGCGCGACCGCCCAATACGAAGGAGGGACGAACCAATACGGGATAGCCGATCTCCTCGGCGGCCTTAACGCCGTCCTCGATCTTAGTGACCGCCTTGCCCTTGGGCTGAGGAATATTAAGGCTGCGGAGGATCCGCTCGAAGCTGCCGCGATCCTCAGCACGCTCGATGGCAGCGCAGTCGGTACCGATGATCTTGACGCCCCGTGCCATCAAAGGCTCTGCTAAGTTGATGGCGGTCTGACCGCCCAGAGAAGCGATGACGCCGATGGGCTTTTCAAACTCGATGATGTTCATGACGTCCTCGGTGGTCAACGGTTCAAAATAAAGCTTATCGGAGCAGGTATAGTCGGTGGAAACGGTTTCGGGGTTATTGTTGATAATGATCGCCTCGTAACCGGAGTTCTTAATGGTGGTCACTGCATGAACGGTGGAGTAGTCAAATTCCACACCCTGACCGATACGGATGGGGCCTGCGCCCAGCACCACGATCTTCTTGCGATCGGTCAGTACCGAAGCATTCTCGCCCTGATAGGAGGAATAGAAATACGGAATATAGGCGTTGGTATGGCAGGTATCCACCATGCGGTAGACCGGCATCAAGCCCTTTTCCTTCCGGGTGTTATAAACGTCCAGCTCGGTGGTTTTCCAAAGCTTGGCAATAAACTTATCGGAGAAGCCCATGGTCTTGGCTTCCTTGAGGACAGCAAAATCACCTTGATTGGCGGCAACCTTCTTCTCCATCTCCACGATGCGGGCAAAGGCCTCCAGGAAATAGGCGGTGATCTTGGTCACCTCATGCAGCTTTTCGATGGTCTCACCGCGGCGCATCAGCTCGCAGACGGCGAAGATATTATCATCGCGGAACACTTTAATATACTCGTAAAGCTCCTCGTTGGTCTTCTCATCGAATTTCGGCAGATGATAGTGGCAGGCGCCGATCTCCAGGGAACGGACGGACTTCAAAAGACACTCTTCCAAAGTGGAGCCGATGCCCATGACCTCACCGGTAGCCTTCATCTGAGTGCCCAAGGTGTTGGGCGCTGCAGCAAATTTATCAAAGGGGAAACGGGGCAGCTTGGCTACCACGTAGTCCAGCGCCGGCTCGAAGGCGGCGGTGGTGTTGGCAATGGCAATATCCTCCAGCGCCATGCCTACGGCGATCTTGGCGGTCACCCGTGCAATGGGATAGCCGGAAGCCTTGGACGCCAAAGCAGAGGAACGGGAGACGCGCGGATTGACCTCGATGAGGTAATACTCGCTGGTTTCGGGATTGAGTGCGAACTGGACGTTACAGCCGCCCTCGATCTTCAAAGCGCGAATGATCTTGATGGCGCTGTCGTTGAGCATTTTAAGATCCTTGTCGTTGAGGGTCAGA
Organism: Eubacteriales bacterium; assembly: GCA_045541555.1. Classification (GTDB taxonomy): domain Bacteria; phylum Bacillota; class Clostridia; order Oscillospirales; family QAKW01; genus QAKW01. Next base: position 1,950 of record JAZQJH010000018.1, read on the forward strand.
ATGGGCGCCACGACCAAGGAGTCGCCGGTATGAACGCCCACCGGATCAATGTTTTCCATACCGCAGATGGTGATGGCGTGATCCTTGGAGTCGCGCATAACCTCAAACTCGATCTCTTTATAGCCCTTGACGCTCTTCTCGATCAAGACCTGATGCACCGGAGAAAGCTTAAAGGCGTTGACGCCCAGCTCCACCAGTTCTTCTTCGTTGTAGGCAAAACCGCCGCCGGTACCGCCCAGCGTAAAGGCAGGACGCAATACCACCGGATAACCGATGCGTGCCGCCGCTTCCTTGGCCTCCTCCACGCTGTAGGTGATCTCAGAGGGAATGGTCGGCTCGCCGATCTCGATGCACAGCTCCTTAAAGAGCTCGCGGTCCTCGGCACGCTTGATGCTTTCGCTGCTGGTACCCAGAAGCTCCACGCCGCACTCCTTGAGGATCCCCTTCTTCTCCAGCTGCATAGCCAGGTTCAGACCGGTCTGACCGCCGATGCCGGGAACGATGGCATCCGGACGCTCATAGCGCAGGATCTTCGCCACGTATTCCAAAGTCAGAGGCTCCATATAAACCTTATCGGCAATGGTGGTATCGGTCATGATGGTAGCCGGATTGGAGTTGCAAAGGACTACTTCGTAGCCTTCTTCCTTCAGGGCAAGGCAGGCCTGGGTGCCTGCATAATCGAACTCCGCCGCCTGGCCGATGACGATGGGGCCGGAGCCGATGATCAAAATTTTCTTAAGGTCTGTTCTCTTAGGCATTTTCTACTTCCTCCTCGATCTATTACTCTTTATTATACACAATCTTATCGCCGCAAACCGTCAAAAGGCATCTGCCAAAGACTTTTTCTCCGGCGAAGGGGGTGGCGCGTCCTTTGGAGAGGAACTCCTCCGGCTCCACCTCGTACTCTTCGTTGAGATCCCAGACGGTATAGCCGTTGACCGGCAAACCAAACCGCTTGCGGGGATTATCACTCAATAGCTGAACCAGCTTTTCCAGCGTAATGATACCGGACTTGACCAGTCCGGTATAGGCGGTGGCAAAGGCGGTCTCGATTCCGACGACCCCCATGGCGCTTCCGGCAAGCCCCCTGGCTTTTTCCTCCGCCGAGTGGGGTGCGTGGTCGGTGGCAATCATATCGATCGTTCCATCCTTGATGCCCTCGATCAGCGCCAGGCGATCCTCCTCACTGCGGATGGGCGGATTCATCTTGAAGCGTCCGTCCTCCTGCAGCATCGAATCGTTCATCAAAAGGTAATGGGGTGCGGTCTCGCAGGTAACGTCCACGCCTCGGGCTTTGGCATCCCGGATCAGCGCCACGCTCTCCTTGGTGGAAATGTGGCAGACGTGGTAAGCGCACCCGATCTCCTCCGCCAGTTTCAGATCCCGGGCGATGGGTCCCCACTCACTCTCAGAGCAGATTCCCTTATGACCATGCGCCTTAGCATATTCTCCGTCGTGGATATAACCGCCGTGCAAAAGGGCATTGTCCTCGCAATGGGCGACGATCATCTTGCCCAAAGCCTTGGCACGCATCATCGCCTCGCGCATCATTTCCTCACTCTGGACGCCCCGTCCGTCATCGGAAAAGGCGATGACCTTGAGCGCCATCTCTTCCAGCGCCGCCATCTCCTCGCCCAGCTCCCCGACGGTGATGGCACCGTAGGGATGAACGCCGATGACCGCCTGCTCCCCAATGAGCTTCAGCTGCTCCTCCAGGTGGGCAGCCGAGTCAGGCACCGGATTGAGATTGGGCATGGCGCAAACGTCGGTATACCCGCCGCGGGCACAGGCCGCAGTACCGCTTCCAATGGTCTCTTTATAAGAAAAACCCGGCTCTCGCAAATGTACGTGCACATCGCAAAAGCCGGGAAAGACAGCAATACCATCAGAAGGAGATGCCAAAACGACGGGAGCCTCAAAATCCCCGTGCTGCATCATTCCGTTTTTGTAAATGATTGCTTTCATGCTGTTTCCTTTCAAAAAAATAAGCCTTTACCGGATGGCAAGGCTCAGCAAAACAAAGCGCAGGAGCGCTCCCCTTTATGAAAAATCTTGCCGATATCACGGTATCGCCTTAAAGATCGTTTTTGTTTTTATTATTATACTACTCTATAAAAAGATTGTCAATTATTATTTTATAGAAAAAGAAAAAATGATCCCAAAAAAATCAGGATCATTCGTCAGTAATATTTTCGTAAACACGCTCACCGGCAGTACCGTAGCCCATATCACGCGCCACGCTCTCCACGTAGGCACTGTCGATTTCCGCGTTGAGGATATTATTCAATTCCTCATTGATGACCGACTGAGAAGAGATCTTCTCCTGCACTTCACCGAGCTCTGCCTGCTTTTCCTTGATCTGAACCTGGAGTTTGACACAGGTGGCGATCATATTGCCGGCAACATAAATCAGGGCAACGACCAAAAGACCCCGCACGACAGGGTTCATTCTCTTTGCCCGTTTGGCTTTATTCATCTTGGCGATGGTTCTGGTTTTCAAGCCGGCGTTTCCTCCTCAAAGCAGAATACAGTAACATTCTACACCTTTCTTTCAGAAAAATAAAGGGCTTTTTCAAAATATTCATAATTTTTTTTAGTTTTTTTACCAGAAAGCGTCCAAAACGGGTTAAAACGCCGCTGATCCACCGCAAAAAACGTGCCACCAGCCGCGCCTGCATCGTCACCAATACCCCGATGGTGTTAAAATAGACAAAAAATCCAAGCCCCTCCCCAATCAGCAAAAAGAGGCGTACCTGTCCGTAGTTGGTGAGAGTAAAGCAAAAAGCGGTAGAAAGCGCCGCCGCCAGGGCAAAGAGGAGATCCTCCAAAAAGACGGTCAGCCACCATTTTTTCTTGAGGATACGGCCGATCCGAAACCAATCGTATACCACCCCCAAGGCACCGCCCAGCGCCACCGACCAAAGAAAGGCGGCCGCCTGCTGCGAAAGATACGTCTCCATCAGTGAAACAGCCCTTTAAAGACACCGCCCTTTTGCTTGAGATCGGCATAGCCAAAGCGGTCGATCTCCCCCTCGATGGCGATATCTCCGTTTTCCACGCTCAGCCGATTGATATGGAGGTTCTCTCCCTCTACCGTCAGGACGCCTAAGTTGGTAAGGATCACCACCGTCTTTTCATCAAAACTATCCACGTCCAGTACCCCGGTGGCATTGAGGTGCTGGCGGTTTTCCACCGTCAATAAGTGATTTCCGATCATTCGTTCTGCATCCATGGCTTCTCTCCTTTTTAATTCATTTTATGAGAAGCACCTCCCAATCAGAACACAAAAAAACAACCGATCTTTTGACCGGTTGCTTTTTTTGAATATGTTCGATTATGCCTCGATAGCCTCAGCAGGACAAGCAGAAGCGCAAGCGCCGCAATCGATGCACTCGTCAGCATTGATCACGTACTTGTCGTCGCCGGCAGCGATGGCACCGACGGGGCACTCAGCCTCGCAGCTACCGCAATTCAGGCAAGCGTCAGTAATTACATGAGCCATTTCAGAACACCTCCTTATAAGATTGAATATATCCTAACATAACAACTTCTACTTTTCAAGAGGTTTTTTGAATTTTATTCTGCGGCAGGAGATTTTTGTTCTTTTTTATTCTTTTGCTTTTCATTACCGTTCGGCCGGGAAGGTTTCTGCCACTGCAGTTCCCGGGCGTCGAAGGTATCGAAGGTGACGGTGCCGTCCTCAGCGGTATACTTGACCTTGACCTTTCCGGTCAGCACCGAAAGTTCCGCCACAACGCCCTTTCCCTTGGGGCTGTCCACGTGGTTGCCCACCTTAGGCAGCTTTTTCGCCAATTCCTCGTAGGTCTCCTGCTCGTAATTGAGGCAGCACATCAGAATGCCGCAGACACCGCTGATCTTGACGGGATTGAGGGGCAAGCCCTGATCCTTGGCACTCTTGATGGTGACCCGGCTGAAGTCGCTCAAGAACTGACTGCAGCAGAAGGGTCTGCCGCACATCCCGATGCCGCCCATCATCTTGCACTCATCCCGGACGCCGATCTGGCGAAGCTCAATGCGGGTCTTAAAGACGGAAGCCAGATCCTTGACCAGCTCCCGGAAGTCCACCCTTCCCTCGGCGGTGAAGAAAAAGAGGATCTTGCTGCCGTCAAAGGTGTACTCCACGTCCACCAGCGACATTTCCAATTTATGCTTCTTTACCTTCTCTGCAAAAACCTCTGCCGCCCGCTTTTCCCGAGCGCGGTTCTTTTCCATCTGACGGTGGTCAGCCGCATCGGCGATACGGAGAACCGGCTTCAGGGGCTGGACCACGTCTCCGTCCTCCACCGAACGGGGGGCAAGCGCCACCTCGCCGCACTCGGCTCCCCGGGCGGTCTCCACGACGCAGTAATCTCCCTGCTTCAGCGCAAGGCCGCAGGGGTCGAAATAATAAGTTTTGCCGTTGTCCTTAAAACGGACGCCAACGATATTGATCAACGCAGTAATTCTCCCATTTCTGCAATGAAACAAGTCTTGATCAGATTTTCATTGCCATTTTCCCGGAGCGCAGTCTTACTCTCCAGCGTCAGCGACGCCATCCGGTAAAGCTGCTCCAGTCTCATTCTACCTAAAAAGCCTTTAATTTGCAAGACACTTTCTAAAAAAACAATGTTTTCCTCTCCGCTCCCGGTCTTAAAGAGCAGAAAGTCGTGGCAGAGCCGGGCAAAGCTATCCAGAAAGGCAGAGAATTCTCCCTTCGGAACGCCGGCAAGCATTTTATCTGCTTCCAGCAGCTTGTTGCGGCAGAGCTTGCCCAAAAACTTCACCCCTAAATCGCCGTAGGTCAAAAGGGTACCGCCCTCCAGATATTCCATAGCTCGGCCGAGATTTCCGCCGGCGGCCTTCAGGAGGGTACGGGCGCGCTCTTCCTCCGGATAACGCTCCTGCAAAAAGGCGACGCCCTCCTGCTCGCGCACCGGCTGCATCTCCCAGATGACGCAACGCGACCGGATGGTGGGCAGCATGGCCTCCCTGCCGGACGCCAAAAGCAAGAACACCACGTGCTCCGGCGGCTCTTCCAAGATCTTTAAAATTGCATTCTGACCGCTTTCGTTCATTTGATCACAGCGATCGATGATCAGCACCTTTTTGGGGGACTGATTGGGCAGGATATAAGCCTCCTGACGGAATGCACGCACCTCATCCACCGGGATCTGCTTACCGGCATCCTTGGGCGCCAACCAAAGGACGTCGGGATGCTCGCCTCGCTCCGCAAGCCCCTTGGTATCCCCCACGATCCTGGCGGCCATTAACCGCGCAAGGGTCTTTTTTCCCATCCCCGGCTCGCCGGTAATGAGATACGCGTGGGCAAAGACGCCGCGCTCCAGCTCCCGGCAGATTTCCCGGTTTCCTAAAAGCTTACTCATAGACCCTCTCCACCGAGGCGTTCACCTTTAAGGGTGCCACCTCTAAAATCATTTTATCCCCGGGCTTGCAATCCAGTCCGGTCACGTCGAAAAAGCTGTGGGTGGTTGCCGGACGCCCCAGCATCGGGACGCGGCGCTCGCCGACCCGTGCGTACACCGCCGGCTTTTTCAAGAATAATTTCAAATCATGAAAGAGATACCGGCAGATATCCTGAAAGCGGTAAAGATCGTGCCGTTCACCGGGCGCAAAGCCATCGGCAGTCCCGGCAGCCACCACCGCGACGGCGGTCTCTTTCTTCAGCCGGCAGACGTTGCCGTAGCCGATATTACTGCCCTTAGGCAGAGTACGTACCGAAAGGATCTCCGCCTCCACCCGCTCCGCTTTTTGGAGGGGCAGCTCCAGCCGAACCGGAGAGCGTCCGGTCAAGGCAGAGCCGATCCGCACCGCATCCAGTTTGAAATTCTCGTTCATCGCGGCAGAGGTGTTGGCAATATGGCAAAGGGGAAGCTGAAGTCCCCGAGCCTTCAAATCCTCAATCACATTCTTAAAAAGTGCCAACTGTTTTTCTTTAGACCCATCCTGTAAAAATGCGGCAGAAAGATGACTGAAAATTCCGCAAACCTCAATGTTCGGCAAAGCAAAAACCTCCGCCATCGCATCGATCTCATGGGGCATGAATCCAAATCTGCCCATCCCGGTATCCACTTTAAGATGGACCCGGACCGGGCTGTCTGCCATGGAAGAAAGCCGCTTGGCGAAAGCAAGATTCCCCACCGCAACGGTAAGTTCTTTTTCCAAAGCGATCCGGGCAAATTCTTCAGACCCATAGCAGGAAAGCACCAGAATCTCCGCACCGCGGCCGCAAAGAGGCAGAGCCTCCTCCAGGCGGCTGACCGCCACCAAAGAGACCCCCTCCTCTTTAAGGAGTTCAAATAATCCGTCCGCCCCCAGACCGTAGCCGTTTGCTTTCAGCACCGGGATCACCGGCACCCCGGCTTTTTCCTTCAAAAGCCGGTAATTTTCGCGGATCTTTTCTTTTTGAACGATAATTCTCATTCTCAACCTCTGTGCTTCAGTTTAAACAAGAACATACTCAGCCGGCGGTAAGCCTTACTGCCGAACTTAGACCATTTCAGCATCAGCTTGTTATAGACGAGATCCATCTCCCCCACGAACTCAGTAAACTCGCCGTTAAAGCCGCGCTTAAAGCGATAGAGACCATAGAGAGGATTGTCCTCGCTGAGGTCACCGGAAACACCACGGAAGTCATACACCCGCGCACCGCGCTCGATGGCCCATTTGATCATCTCCCATTGCAGGAGATAGTTGGGCATCACATTACGGTACTCGTTGGAGGAGGCGCCGTAGAGATACCAGACCTTATCCCCGTAGCCGATGGCTAAGGTGCCGGCGATGGCCTTGCCGTCCAGATACGCCATGTACAACCGGGCGTGCTCACCCAATTCGCGCATCAGCCGGCGGAAATACTCCTCCGTCCGAACCACAAAGTTGTCCCGAGTACCGGTGGTGACCATGATCTGATGGAAATCGTGCAGCGCTTCCTCGCCGCAGAGCTTGACCTCCACGCCCTTTTTGATGGCAACCCGGATGTTATAGCGAGTCTTTTGCTGGAAGGATGCCAGGACCTCCTCCTCGTTCCGCCCCTCTAAGTACAGACGGAAGACGAACCGCGGCTGGATTCCCTCGAAATTCTTGGAATGGTTGGGCTCGGTAAAGCCCAGCTTACGGCAGATGGCGCGGAATTCCTCGTCGTCCACCTTGGTATCGGTATCGATCTTCAGCGAGCAGGCGTGATATTTCTTCCCCACCTCTCCGGCGGCCTTGACCAGCCGGGTCACCAGCGCCTCGTCGTGCAGATCGCAGACCGGACCGCGGCAGGAATACATGATCGCCGTCCCCGGCACCTTGCGGATCAAAAGCCCCATGGTACCGATGATGGCACCGGCCTCATCACGCTCAATGACCGCCTCAAAGGTCCATTCGGTCTTAAGCCGTGCCCACTCTACCGACTGGGCAAAATGACCCTTGGGATGCTGCTGTACAAACGCTTCATATTCCGCTACTGCAGCGGCATTTTTAAGATCTAATAATTCCATTTCGATCTCCTTTAACATAACATTTCATTTTAGTATAACACTTTTTAAAGGGAAAGTAAACCAAAAATAAAAAATCCTTTGCAAATTTGTAATTTTCGTGTATAATAGAATCAGAAACCAAAGGAGGTACTTAAATATGGTTACGAAAGATATGATCATTGCGGAAGTTTTGGATAACTATCCCGAGACCGCTCCCCTGTTCCTGGAGATCGGTATGCATTGCCTGGGCTGTCCCTCTGCCAGAGGCGAGAGCGTGGAGCAGGCCTGCATGGTGCACGGCGCCGATGTGGACGCCCTCATCGAAAAGATCAACGCCATGATCGCAAAATAAAAGTAAAAATGACCCCTCGGGGTCATTTTTCATAGGAGAAAACCATGCTTGGACTTGTTTTAGAAGGTGGCGCCATGCGCGCCATTTATACTGCCGGCGTGCTGGATGTTTTCATGGAGGAAGGCATCTGGCCGGACGGATTGATGGGCGTTTCTGCCGGCGCCATCCACGGAAGCGTTTATCTCGGCAACCAGCCGGGGCGGACGATCCGCTACTATAAAAAATACTGTAACCATTGGCGCTTTATGAGTCTCCGTTCCCTGCTGCTGACCGGCAGTGTGGTCGGTGAAAAGTTCTGCTATCACGATCTGCCGGATCGCTTGGATCCCTTTGACTACGATACCTTTGCTAATTCTAAGGTAGCTTATTACGCCGTCTGTACCGATCTGGAGACCGGCGAGGCGGTCTATCAACGCTGCACCGACCTGCGCAAGGAAATGGACTATATGCGCGCCTCCGCCTCCATGCCCTACGTATCCAAAATCGTCAAGCGGGACGGGCGCAAGCTTTTAGACGGCGGCGTGGCCGATAGCATCCCGGTGGATGCTTTTCGCCGCATGGGCTACGACCGCAACATCGTCGTCCTGACCCAACCCAAGGGCTACGAAAAAAAGCCCCAAAACCCCAAACTTCCCCGACTTTTTTATCGTAAATACCCCAAATTCGCCGATACCCTCATCCGCCGCCATGCGCTTTATAACGCCGCCCTTCGCCGCATCGAAGAGCTGGAAAAAAGCGGCGAGATCTTCGTCATCCGCCCATCGGAGAACTTAGGCATCAGGCGCATGGAGCACGACGCATCAAAATTGGAAGCCCAATATAATTTAGGACGCCGGGATGCCCTCGCCAAATTAGAAGAACTCAAAAAATGGATGAATGAATAAAATCACCTCGATTGCAAAAACTGCAATCGAGGTTTTTAGATTAGATAATCCGAACCCTGAAAGGATACTCGATTTATGGACAATAAACAATATAACGCTTATCTCAAACGCAAGACCCCAAACTCCCCCATCGTCAAGGACTGCCTCTGCGCCTTCTTGGTGGGCGGCGGCATCTGCTGTATCGGGCAGGGCATCAGCGATCTTTTAAATATCTGGCTCCATAAAGAGGAGGTCAAGCTTTGGCTCCCCATCTGTATGGTCTTTTTAGGCTCCCTTTTGACCGCCATCGGCATCTATGATAAATTGGCGAAGTTCGCCGGCGGCGGTACGATTATCCCCATCACCGGCTTTTCCAACTCCATCACCAGCGCCGCCATGGAATTTAAGCAAGAGGGTTGGATCCTCGGCCTCGGCGCTAAAATCTTCACCATCGCCGGCCCCGTCATCTCCTACGGCATCGTCGCAAGCGTGGTATATGGAATTATCTATTGGATTTTTAAAATGATATAGCAAAAGGCTTGACCAGATCGGTCAAGCCTTTTTCAGCGTGTCAAAGAACCCTGTTTTTTATCTTTGACACGCTGAGCAGACTCTCAAAAATATTTTCGAATTCGCGGGGCCGGTCTCGTCGGCGTACATGGGTACGTTAGAGAGCGGCCCCGCGGATAGCAGAAAATTTTAATCAAAATCCGCATTCCCATGCGAATTTTTTCCTTATAAAAAAACAACGAGAAAGAGTAGGTTCTCTTTCCCGCCTTTATATTAAAAAATCGGTATGATCTTTTTAATTCTTTCCTTTTTTCTGCGGCCGGGGACTTTTTTTGACAGTCTGACAGCTCGCTATTGCGAGCCGTTTTTTATTCCTCCGCTGGGAGGTAAAAGACTGTATTAATAGACCGAACCATGCCGACGATACTGCCCGAAGAGGAAGAAGGACAACTCAATTCCATAAACTTCCCATCCTGCACCATGCCCAGCATTGCAGAACCGCCGCCGTCCACATTCATAAGACTGCAGACGTCCGGGAAGAGCTTTCGGGCAATGGCGATCATCTC
>JAZQJH010000019.1:0-28596 GCA_045541555.1 Eubacteriales bacterium
GCAGATGCTGTTCAGACCGAAAACGTTGTGGTGAACGCTACCGTTGGCACCTATGCTGCCGCTATGGAAGCTTTTGCTACCGTTGGTGTCTAATTTCCGAAACACGGAAAAGTAAGTAAAACTACACTTGTTTGTCGGCGTTTTGGAATTGCAGTTTAAATCAGCGCCGACAAAGCTAAAAAGGAGATCATTAGAATGACTAAAATGAAAAGCACCAAGCGTGCTCTGCTTATGAGCGCCCTCGCACTTCTTATGTGCGTATCTATGCTCATTGGTAGCACATTCGCTTGGTTTACTGACTCTGTTACCTCTTCTGGTAACATCATCAAGTCCGGTACACTCAAAATTACTATGGAGTGGAAGGATGCTACTGCTAACAGCACACAGAAGACCTACATAGATGCTTCCAAAGGCGCTATTTTCAATTATCAGAAATGGGAGCCCGGTTATGTAGAAGCAAAGAATATCAAGATCGGCAATGCCGGTACACTTGCTCTCAAATATCAGCTTAACATTCTTGCTACCGGTGCGATTTCTGAACTGGCTGATGTAATTGATGTTTACTATGCTGAAGGGGAAATCACTCTCGCAGGAAGAGATATGACTGAGCTTACTAAAATTGGTACTCTGTCTCAGGTTCTTGATCAAATCAACACCACGGCTTCCGGCGATCTGCTTGAAGGCGAGACCGATTATGTTACTCTCGCACTTAAGATGCAGGAAAGCGCAGGAAACGAGTACCAGGGCCTCGAAATCGGCTCTGAGTTTGCGGTTCAGCTCCTCGCTACTCAGCTTACTTCTGAGTTCGACAGCTTTGACAATCAGTATGACAAGGATTCTGTTTACGGTGACGTAATGGTTTCTACCGATGCTGAACTCAAAGCCGCAATTGAAGATACCACGATGAAGGTCATAGCTGTTAATGGTGATTTAACCTACGATTGGGGCAGCGAATCCTATGAAAATTCTAAGGCATTACTCATGAAGGGTAAGTCCTTCTTGGGTGCAAACGAAGCAGCTGCTATCACCTTTGCCGGTTACGGTTCTGCTAACCCCATTGTTGATGCAACCTTCAGAAATATTACCATTAAGGACAGTACCGTGGGTGATAACGAAGCTTCTTGGGAACACGGTTATCTTGAGTTCAAGAATTTGACCGCAGTTAATGTGACTTTCGCAGACAGCATTATGCTGGACGGAGACAATTCTTTGATGAATTGTGCAATGAACAACACCGTTCCCAGTTGGTACGGGATTTGGATTGAGGGTGGCAACACTGTTATCAAGAATTCTTCTTTCCGTGGCACCCGCTCCGTAAAGATTCATGAGGCTTACGGCACTGATGTTGAAAGCGTTGTTATTGATAATTGCGTATTTGGCTCCTTGAGCGAAAAACCCGGTGTTGTTATCGGTGATTTGAATGCTGCTACCAAGGTAACTATTAAGAATAGTACTTTCGTGAACTGCCAGAAAGGCGATCAGGATAAATACATCTACGAGAGCGATACGGATGTTACTACGTTTGCTTTTTCTGAGACCAATAACGAAGTTGTTGGCGGCGTTACCACAGTAGCCGATGCAACTGAAATCCTGGCTGCAACTGCTGGTGGTGATCTCTTCTTGACGGATGATGTTAGCTATAACAACACCGATCCCGAGAAGCAGTTGATTCTTGAGGCTACCAATGCAATTAACTTTAACGGAAACGGCAGTACCATTACTTCTGCCGGTGCAGATCCCTCCGTTGGTAACCACGGTTATGTCGCATTTGTTCCTTCCGCAGGCGAGGATGTAACTGTAAGTGATCTGACTGTTACAGGTACCGGCTTCGTTGAACTTGGTCATTACGGTTTGGGCGGCGGCGACTATGTTGCCAATAACCTCGTTGTAAAGGATCTTGTTTCGACTCTCGCAAACGGAGATAAGGGCTTTACTCTTGCTTGCGGATTTGCTCATTACGGCAACGCAACCTTGAATGATTGCGTTATGACAGGTACTACCGCTATGATCGACGGTGCTATGGCAGTTGATGCAGGTTTTGTAAACGGCACCACTACTACCGTTAACGGCGGTAAATACGGCACCATCTACTGCTGGAGCCATGCCAACGTTACTATTGATGATGCAGAAATTGATACGATCTATGTTTCTCCCATCAAAGGCAATGTAACGATCAAAGCAGGCACTGTAATCGATAACCTTATTGTCGATTACGGCACTTCTGCAAGCAATGTTACGAAAGCAAGACTTGAAAAGCTTGTAATCGAAGATGGCGCAGAAGTTGGAGCAATTGTTTACAACGGCACCACCTATACTGTAGCAGAGTGGAATGCATATCTTGCTACACTTTAATAAACGAAATATAGTTTTATTTATATAAAGTCCGTCCTAACTCCCCTTGTGGGAGTTGGGCGGCAATCAAAGGGTATAAGCTACGGTTTATATCTTTTGATTGCCGAGTGAATCACTCAAATCTTGCAAAAGGAGGTCATTTGAATGGGTAAGATCAAAATGAAAATCGTTGTTGTTGCTCTTATGGCAGCACTCATAACCCTTATGAGCCAGGCAACCCTTGCCTATTACTCAACTGTCGGAAAAGCCACCAATGTCGTGACCTCCGGTAACATTCAGTTTATCATTCACGAAATGACGGATCAGGGCAAGGAATTTCCCAAGGAGGGCGTGTATATTGTTCCCGGAGATATTGTTTCCAAGAAGGTCAGTATTGAGAGCGATTGCGCGCATCCTTTCTATCTCCGTGTAAAGATGGTTTACGGAATTGATTCGCAGGAGCTTTCTTCGGAGGACTGCTTTAAGCTGAACATCGACAAGGAGCATTGGGTGCTTCACGACGGTTGGTATTACTATACCGACGTCGTAAACCCCGGCGAAACCACTCCGGACGTGTTCTCCCATGTGGAGATCGTCGGCTCCAAGGTGGATAACAGCTACATTGGCAAGACCTTGACCCTCACCGTCAAAGCCCAAGCCGTACAGAGCGAACATAATCCCATTAAAGACGGCAATACCTATACCGCCTCCGGCTGGCCAAAGGAGGCAGATGAATGAAAAAGCTCATTACGTTTTTTATGGCTTGCATTATCGCCCTTTCCGCTATCCTATCCGTATATGCGGCAGACGGAAAGGTTACTTACAGCGGCAACGCAGGAAACTTTGTGTTTGAACCCGGCAGTGAACATTCGCTGACCGATTTGTTTCCGAATTTTAAGGGCGTGATGCCCGGTGATACTTTAACGCAGAAGATCACCGTCAAAAACAATGCGGATAACAAGGTTAAGGTCAAGATCTATATGCGCGCCCTCGGTGCCCATGAGGACTCTGTGGAATTTCTCTCGCGGCTCGGTTTGAAGGTCGCGAAGAGCGAAGAAAATAAAATGGCATATATGTTCGATGCCGCAGCCAACGAAACGGCTCAGCTTACCGATTGGGTATGCCTCGGCACACTCTATTCCGGCGGAGAGGTCAACCTGGACGTAACCTTAAACGTCCCCGTTGAGTTGCCCAACGAATTTCAAAATAAGATCGGTTACCTCGATTGGGAATTCATGATCGAAGAGTTCCCGATTGAAGAGGGCGATCCGAAGCCGCCGCATACCGGTGATGATTCCCGTGTGGGATTATGGTTTGCGCTGATGATCAGCTCACTCGCAATGCTAATTATTCTTTTTGTATGGCGTAAAAAGGATAAGAAAAGAGCGTGAAACGCTAAAAAAGATAAGGAGGAATAAGGCATGAAGCCCCGAGCAAATAAAAGAATATACAAACAAATAGCCTTAGCCCTCAGCCTGGGTGCCTTGATTGTTTGGTGCATTCTTGGTACAGGCGTATCGCTGGCGTGGTTTACCGATACTTCACCCGAAATCAATAACATTTTCCATTTTGGCGAATTTGATTTGGTGGTGTCCCACCGTCTTACCGATGGCAACTGGAAAGAGATCGACAGTCAGACTAAGATATTTGATGAAGAAGCATTATACGAACCCGGTTATGTGCAGGTCGTATATCTGAAAGTGGAAAATAAAGGAACTCTGCCTTTTGAATTTTATACGTCCGTTAACGTAAACGGCTGCATCGTCGCAACGAATGTGTTCGGTCAGGAGTTTATGCTGCAGGATTACCTGAAATTCGGTGTAACGACTGCCGACAGTGAAGAGGCGATGAAGAACAGCGTTCTCGAGCGTGAAAAAGCGGTAGAGATCGCGAATATGCCGTTGCATAACTATGATACCAAGACGGCGGAATTGAAGCCCGGTGCGATAAAATATATTGCGCTGGTCGTCCGTATGCCCGAGGAGGTCGGCAACATAGCAAACTACCGCGGCGATACTATTCCGGAGGTCGATCTTGGCATTACCGTCAAGGCAGACCAGATAAACTAACTACCTAATAGCAAACTTTTGAAAGGAGGATGATGGCGTGAGAAAATTTTATGACGAGTTTTTCTATATTCCCAAGCATGGAAAAGTGCGTGAAAAAGTAATGCTGACCCGCATTGCAACGACCGTAACGGTTATAATGATGTGTCTTGCGGCAATGAGCTTTACCGCATACGCCTATTTTTCTTGCAATATCACCTCCGGCTCCAGCGTTATTAAATCGGCAAGCTTCTATACTGACGTTACGGTTCAGATTACCGATGCAAGCGGGAATGAAGTTGAGGTCATAACGAGTGATTATGTATCGCATTTTGCGAATGGATTAAAAGCCAACCAAACATATTACATTACGTTAAAGCATACTGATCGCAGTACAGCACAGACCGGTTTTGTGGTTTTAACCGCCGAAGGCTGTGCGACCCGCTATCACACCCAGCAGCTTGGCAGGGACGGAGATGGTAATACGGCAACGATCACCTTTACCATTGTCCCCGGAGCTGATACGGACGTTAAGTTTTATTCTCATTGGGGCACTTCTTGTTTCTACTCTGATTTTAAAGAAATTAACGAGAACGATGAACGGTATATCACCCAGGGGGAAGAAATTAAACTGACCGTCGATGGCGCGGTTCCGGGCAGTAATCAAGGCGGAACCGAAGATCCTTCCGATGATGGCTCTGAAGGGAATGCCGCTGAAAGCACAAGCACCATTCCGGAAACGGGTACAGAATCCTCTCCGGAAAGCACGACTACACCGTCTATCGAAACGACAGAACCGGCAGAAACCACACCTCCTGATACTACGGATTCGACCGAAGAAAGCGATACTACGGAACCGAACGCCACGACCGCAGAGCCTCAGACAACTCAGCCGGATCAATCAACGGAAACGACCGGTACGGGTTCAGCCGAACCTACGGAAACCGAAACTGAAGAAACTCGACCTGAAACTGAAACTGCGGAGACAACAGACGCGCCTACCATCGAGACAAATGAATAAATAAAGTCTAAAATGTTTATTAATACACCTTATCAGCGTTCAAAAATGAGGCTGACAGCGTGAAGCAACAATAAGAGAAAACACGCTGACTACCGAACAAATTCTGCTTGCAGTAGAGCAACGCAAAAAATAAGTATAAATAAATCCCATTCCAAAAATTTTGGAATGGGATTTATCATCGTGTCAAAAAACCCTCTTTTTTATCTTTGATACGCTGACAGCCGAGTGCGAAAGCACTCGGCTGTTTTATTTACTTGGTTTCTACAAGAATGTCCTCCGAGGGGCTGGCTTCTGCCGCTTGCTGAAGCTTTTCATCGTAGGAATAGATGGGCTTGACGTCCTTACCCTTGATCTTGCGATCGATATAGTTCTTGGTGATCTTAAAGACCAGAGGACTCATGACGACCACACCAATCAGGTTGGGAAGCATCATCAACCCATTGAAGGTATCGGAAATATCCCAAGCCAGAGAGGAGGTCAGCACCGCACCAAAGATGATGGTGCAGACGTGGATGATCTTAAAGACGATCACAGACTTGGTACCGAAGAGGTATTCCCATGCCTTGGAACCGTAGTGGGACCAGCCCAAAACGGTGGTAAAGGCAAAGAGGAACATGGCGATGGCCACGAACTTGGCACCGATACCGCCCCAAGGAAGGAGAGTATTAAAGGCCGCACCCACCAGGGTCGAATCGGTGATACCCTCGGGCATGGCGCCGGTAGTGGCATTAAATGCACCGCTGGTCAGAATGATGAGCGCAGTCATGGTGCAGACGACCATGGTATCGGCAAATACCTCGAAAATACCCCACATACCCTGCTTCACCGGCTCTTTAATATTGGAATTGGAGTGCACCATAACCGAGGAACCAAGACCGGCTTCGTTGGAGAAGACGCCGCGCTTGAAGCCCTGGGTCATGACCTTGCTGACGACAACGCCGATTCCGCCGCCCACAAAGGCCTCCGGCTTGAAGGCACCCACGAAGATTGCCTTAAAGGCGGGCAGGATGGCATCGTAGTTGATGCCGACGATGGCGATACCGCCTACTACGAAAAGTACCACCATGAAAGGAACGATCTTTTCTGCCACGCTTGCAATTCTCTTAAGACCGCCCAGGACGATGAGGGCGGTGAGGATCATGATCAGCACGCCCAGAATGACGTTATAGAGGGAAACCCCTGCAAAAACCTCCATCTTGGAAAGAGCAGGAATATCAAAAGCGATGGCGACGTTGGCGACGATCTTATTGACCTGACCCATGGAGCCGATACCGAAAGCAGCCAGCATGGTAAAGACCGCAAAGATGCAGGCAAGCACCTTACCCAGCCACTTGCAGTTCTTGAGACCGCCCAGACCGTCCTGCAGATAGTACATAGCACCGCCGGACCACTCGCCGTCCTTGTTCTTGCGGCGGAAATACATACCCAAAACGTTTTCAGAATAGTTGGTCATCATGCCGAAGAATGCGGCCACCCACATCCAGAACACCGCACCGGCACCCCCCACGCAGATGGCAGATGCCACGCCGGCGATGTTACCGGTACCGACCGTAGCCGCCAGCGCAGTACAAAGCGCCTGGAACGCGGAGATGGAGCCCTTCTCCTTGGTGTGACCAATGACGTCCTTCTTAAACATACTGCCCAAGGTCTGCTTGAACCAGTGGCCAATATGGCTGATCTGAAATACCTTGGTCAGGCAGGTCATCAGAATGCCGGTACCGATCAAAAGGATCAGTCCGGGCATTCCCCAGACGATGCCGTTGATCTCGCTGTTAAAGCTCTCTAACCATTTCAAAAATTCCATCCAAAAAATCCTCCTTAAAATGCAAACAGACCGCTCGCCAAAAGCGAACGGTCTGCAAAAATCAAAAGAAAGATCTTTTTCAAAAAATTCCTCTTTGTCCTTTTGCCTGAGAGTTTCGCTCTTCGCTTGCCCCTTCGGCACCCAATTGAATGGGATTCTCCAAAGCTCTATCCCCTCACAGTCATCCTGCAAGGATCCTATAGATATTCTGTTTTTAAAATAATGAAGTCATTTTAGCACAGTAAAAGGCAAAAGTCAAGCACTTTTTTGAAAAATAATAAAGAATAGAACATAACGAATAAAAACCGCCCCACAGGGCGGTTTTTAACCGATTTTATTATTTATTATTTCTTATTTATTCTTTCTACCTTATTTGGGGATAAATCACTGCCTGATACACAATTCATTTGTGTACTCCCAATTCATTTGGGAGTAAATTCATCTCGATACACAATTTATTTGTGTACTCCCAATTCATTTGGGATACTTGAATTAAATAATAAATAATAGAGAATAAAGAATAAAAAATGAAGAAAACCGCCCCACGGGGCGGGTTTTATCCGATTTTATTATTTATTATTTCTTATTTATTCTTTACCGTTGTGCCATTTTCGTTTTTTTATTAGACCGCCCAAAATGAGTGCAGTTCTTGTCAATACGACTGAAGGCGTATGTCGATACGCCGATAGGAGTATTGGCAGGAAATGTGCCATTTTCGGAGGTCTAACCTTTGACCGCGCCGGAGATTACGCCTTTGATAATGTGCTTTTGGCAGAGGGCATAAAAGATGATAATGGGCAGAATGGCAAGGACTAAAAGTGCCATGAATGCGCCGTAGTCCACAGTGCCGTAGCTATCGGTCATGGCGGATTGAATGGCCATGGGGATGGTATAGTAGCCTTGGGTCTTATCCAGCACCAGGGTGGGCAGCAGATAGTCGTTCCAGACCCACATGGTCTGGAGGATGGCCACGGAGATATAGGTGGGCTTCATCACCGGCAGTACCACCCTGAAAAAGGTCGCCAAGGGGGAGCAGCCGTCGATCATCGCCGCCTCCTCGATGGAGAGGGGGATGGATTTGACAAAGCCGGTGAACATAAACACCGCCAATCCAGATCCAAACCCAAGGTAGACCAAGGGGATGGTCCAGGGGGCGGTCAGCCCCAGCCGATCCGACACGTAGGGCAGGGTAAACATCACCATCTGAAAGGGCACCGCCATGGAAAAGACGAAGAGATAATAAAGCCAACGGCAGACCCTTCCCCCTACCCGATCGATGAACCAGGCGGCCATGGAGGTACAGAGCAAGATCAACCCCACCGAAAGCACCGTCACCAAAAGGCTATAGCCAATGGAACGGAAAAAGTCGATGGACGCAATGCCCCGAAGATAGTTAGAAAACCCGGCAAAGGTGGCGTTGGTGGGAAGGTGGAACAATTGTTCCGTAATCGCCGTCTTGGTCTTAAAGGAATTGATCAGCAACACCACAAGGGGAAAAATATAGAGGACACTCACCGCCGCAAAGAGGACGGTGAGCGCCGTATTTCTGCGCTTTTCCATTACTGGCGTACCTCCTTTTGATGGGTACTGCGGAGCTGCAAGAGCGCCAGCGCCGCCACGATGAGAAAGAAGATGACTGCCATGGCCTGTGCCGTTCCGTGGGCTTTGGGGGTAGTGCCGTAGGTATTGCGGATGGTCATGGCCAGCATCTCGGTAAGCCGCCCCGGCTTGCCGTCGGTCAGCGCCAGGTTCTGATCAAAGAGTTTAAAAGAATTGGTAAGGGTGAGAAAGGTACAGATCGTGATGGAGGGCATCACCATGGGCAGGGTGACGTGCCGCAGGGTCTGCCAACGGGTCGCACCGTCGATCCGGGACGCCTCCATCAGCTCCTCCGGCACCGCCTGAAGTCCTGAGATATAGATGATCATCATATAGCCGATCTGTTGCCATGCCAGCACCACCACCAAGCCCCAAAAGCCGTAGGTAGCGCTATAGGAAAGATCCTTGCCAAAGAGAGGGATCAACACACCATAGTTCATGATCATCTTCCAGATATATCC
This sequence comes from Eubacteriales bacterium, assembly GCA_045541555.1. Lineage (GTDB taxonomy): Bacteria > Bacillota > Clostridia > Oscillospirales > QAKW01 > QAKW01. The sequence continues at coordinate 9,262 of JAZQJH010000019.1, forward strand.
CAACACGATCCCGCCGATGAGATTGGGCATAAAAAAGACGGTACGGAAAAGATTGGTGCCCCGGATACCCCGGGTCAGCGCCAACGCCACCGCAAAAGCGAGGGTATTAATGAGCACCACCGAAACTAAGGTAAAGACGGCGGTGAACCCAAAGGAATACCAGAACTGGCGATCGGCGGTAAAGACCCGGGCATAATTGGCAAAGCCCACGAAGGTGGGTGCCTCAATGGTGGCATACTCACAAAAGGAAAGATAAAGACCCATGAAAAAAGGGACCACAAACCCAATGATAAAGGACACCAGCGTCGGGAGCAAAAAGATGGGGAACCATTTTTTCAACGTTTTTGGGGTCATTTTATCTTCTTAGCATCCTTTCAATTGGCCGCGTCGTATTCTTTCTTCCAGCCGTCCACAAAGGCGGTCTCCACCTTCTTCCAAAGCTCATCGGTCATTCCGCCCTGGGCATACGCCAAGAGTGCCGCACCCAGGTCGTTCTTCCATTGGTCGCTGGGGATGGTGGAAAAATGCCAAGCCACCGGCTTCATCCCTTCATCCAGGGCGTCCTGTGCCTCCTGCACCAGGGGGTTGGTGGAGGACTTGGCGTTCTCAAAGGGGATCATAAAGCCCATCTCCTCCGCCAGGGTCTCGGTGCCGGTCTCGCTGGTCACCACCCAATTGAGGAACTTCAAGGTCGCCTGAATATCCGCCTCGGAGGAATTCTTATTGACGCACCAATAGTTTTCACTACCGGTACAAAGACCTTGTCCCGCCTCCCCTTTTGCGCCGATAAAAATGGGCAGGAAGCCTACGTCGTCCTCGCCGATCTTTTCCTCCATCTCGTCGCTCCACGCCCAGGTGCCGTTCTGATAGAAGACCGCCTGGCCGTTATTGAATTCGCTGGCCGCCTCGTCGCCGGTCTTGACACCAATCTCGGTGGGAGCACAGGTGGCGTTATTCAAATAGAGATCCCAGATCTGGCGGTATTCGTTGAGATAGGTGCCGTTGATGGCGTCAGTGGAATCCAAATCGCGATCCTCATATTCATGATAGATGGGCAGATTGGCAAGATGGGTCTTGAACCTCCAGTCGGATGAAGCATCCATGCCGGCGGAAGTGAAGGCACCCTTGATGCCGAGAGCCTCTTTTTTGCTTTGAATGTCCTCTACCAAGGTCTTAAAGGTTGTAAAGTCTTTTACCTTGTCGATCGACGTCACCTTGGCATCGGGCAATGCGAAGTACTGATCCAGGAGATCCTCGTTATAGATGATGCCATAGGTCTCCAAAACGTAAGAAATGGCCAATACACGGGAGCCGTCCTTCAGGGCAAACTCCTCGTTGGTCAGATGGCTGTAAACGTCACTTCCCGAAAGATCGTAGCAATAGTCCTTCCAGGAGGCAAGCCCCACCGGCCCGTTGACCTGAAAGAGGGTGGGCGCATTGGTCTTGACGATCTCAGCAGAAAGGGTGTCCTCATACTCCCCCGATGCAGCGGTCACGATCGTTACTTTAACGCCGGTCTCGTCGGTATACTTTTTGGCAAGCCCTTTCCACGCCGCATCCTGCTCCGGCTTGAAGTTGAGATAATAAACACTCCCCTCGCCGTTCTTCCGCATGGCACAGCCGCTCAAAAGACCGCAGCCAATCAATAATACACATAAAATAGAAATCAATTTTTTCATTGTTTTTTCCTCCTTTATCTGTATTTTGGGTAAGAACGGAAGATTTTATGCAAAAGAATAAATAATAAAGAATAAAAGACCCATCATATGATGGATCTTTTATTCCTTTGATAAATTTAAAAACTATTTTTCTAACAAAAGCGTATCAGAGACAGTGGGGTTTGCGTTCATTGCATAATCATAAGCTAAATCAAAGGAGGAAAACTCCTTTTTCAAAGATAAATCTTCTTCGCCCAAAACATTATCCTGGAGATTGGTATCCCGAATCTTCCACCCTTCCTCTGTTTTTACAAATACAGCCTCCATCGTCTTTTGAGATAGGGGAAATCCTGCCACATAACCAGACTCCTCATTTTTTACAATAAGTTTTTCACAACTGTTCCAAGTTACGTTTAACTTTGCAAGAGAATCTGCAACCTCAAAGGAATTCACCTTATAATCCAGACAAATCATATCAACGGACCGCAGATTTTCCGGCGTTTCAAGCACTTTCACTCTATCGAAAACTTTCAAGCAAAGATCAACCATGGAATCTCCCTCGTAAAGACTGTGCAGTAATTCAGTATACTCTTCTTTTATTTCATTTTTTTGTTCTTCCGTTGCAAGGCAAAGATTTTCAACTTCCTTTCCCATATAACGCTCTGCATCCATCGCCTTAACCGATTCATATAAAACGTCAACCAACTGCTCCGCTTTAACCGCATCCGCATCACTTTGTATCACAAAGAAGATTGCCACAGTGCTCACCAAGACCATTAGAATTGCAAGATATCTCATTGTTTTTTTCATTATAATACCTCCTATCACACACTGTCCGGAAGGCGATAGGCATAGATCTCCGTATAATTTCTATGTTCATTATAATAATCTAAATGCCAATACTTCCACTGTCTGTTTTTAGTATGCTGATTGATCAAATCTCCAACAGACGTGCCATGGGGATCATCAATCGGATGGTTTGTTCCCACAACAATCGCAGCATGATTCATCTCCCCATCAGCATTCCAGTCATAGAAGATAATTTCGCTTCCCAATCCCTCAATTCGATTACTGTCATTTACATAACTATAGTATTCATAGCCCCATTCGTTCACAAAGCCGTATTTTGACCATCGACTCAATGGTACCAAATTCAACTTGTTCTTAAAAAATTCTTTTAACTCATTAGCGTGTATCCAAGTTGCAGACTGGCTAAAATAATTGTTGTAATACCAATCATCCGATTCTGCCATTCCTCCGGCTTTCATACATTGAGAGACAAAATTGGTGCAATCACCACCGTCCCAATATCTATACGCAAGATTAGGAGATAGCACATATTGATCAGAATATCTTTGAGCTGCACCTTGATCATAAGCAAGTGCCTGTGGAGTTATACAAAGAATCATTAATACGGACACGAATGAAATAAATATTTTTTTATTCCGTTTATTTCTTTTCATATTCATCACCTCGCAATTATATTAACATAAAAAAACAATTACGTCAACCATTTTTGGTGATTATGTCAAATTTATACAAAAAATGTGATATGCTATCAACTATATTTCCACCAATACTTCCCCTCTAATCAATACTTTTAATTACAAACAAAAAACTCAAATACATACTTCTCATTTTAATTTTCTTTGATTTTTTCTACACAATTCATTTGTGCATCGCCAATTTATTTGGGCTGAATCTTTGAGAAACAAAGAAAACCGCGCTACGGCGCGGTTTTCTTTCCTCAATTTTGCATTTTACATTCTGCATTCTACATCATTTAAACAGTTTTCCCAGCTTTTCCATAAAGGAATTCTTTTTCTCAAAGTTCTTTGCCTCCAAGGTCTTGCCGAATTCTTTGAGGAGTTCCTTTTGCTTTTTGGAAAGGTTCCGGGGGATCTCCACCTCGACGGTGACGTAAAGATCGCCCTTATTCTTGGTTCCGATACGGGTGACACCCTTACCGCGGAAGCGAAAGGTGCTGCCGGTCTGGGTTCCTTCGGGCAGGTCGTACTCCACCTTACCCTCCAGGGTCGGCACCTGCATAGTGGCGCCCAGCGAGGCATCCACCAGGCTGATGGGGATCTTACAATAGAGATCGGTGCCCCGACGCTCAAAAAGCTCGTGGGGACGTACCCGGATATAGATGTAGACGTCCCCGTCCGGACCGCCGTTTGTACCGGCGTGCGCCTGGTTCCGCATGGTAAGGGTCTGATCGTTATCAATACCGGCGGGGACGGAAACCTTCAGTTTCTTATCCTCGGTTACGATACCGCCCTGGCAATGGGCGCAGGGGGTCTTGATCTTTTTACCGCGGCCGCCGCAGGTGGGACAGGTGCTTTGGGACTGGATATTACCGAGGATGGTGCGCTGAACGCTGGTCACCACGCCGCTGCCCTTACATTGAGGGCAGGTCTCCAGCTCCTTGCCGTCCTTGGCGCCGGTGCCGCTACAATGCTTACAGGATCTTCGCCGACGGAGGGAGATCTCCTTTTCGCAGCCGAATGCCGCTTCCTCAAAGGAGATGGTGACGTAGGTTTCGATATCCTCGCCCTTTCGGGGTGCATTGGCATTACGGCGTCCGCCGCCAAAACCGCCGCCAAAGAAGGAACTGAACATATCGCCGAAATCACCCATACCGCCCATGCCGCCAAAGCCGCCGAACCCGCCGGCTCCGCCGCCATAAGAGGGGTCTACCCCGGCGTGGCCGAACTGGTCGTAGCGGGATTTCTTTTCCGGGTCGGAAAGGATGCCGTAGGCCTCATTGACCTCTTTAAATTTCTCCTCGGCAGTTGCGTCACCGGGATTGAGGTCGGGATGGTATTGCTTTGCCAGCTTACGATATGCTTTTTTGATCTCATCGTCCGAGGCGCTTTTAGAAAGCCCTAAGACCTCATAATAATCACGTTTCTCTGCCATAATATTTCTCTCTTATAAAAGGGTAGATTTTCGCCCCTTGCGGGGCGAAAATCATCAATTCTTATTCGTTGACGTCCTTGAAGTCGGCATCATAAACGCCGTCTGCGTTACCGCCGGGAGCGGCACCTGCATCGGCACCGGGAGCGGCGCCTGCAGCTTGCGCCTGGGCATAGATCTTGGAGGAGAGGTCATAGACCTTCTTCTGCACCTCTTCGGTAGCAGCCTTGATCGCCTCGGTATCGGTACCCTTCAGCGCTTCCTTCAGCTTATCCAGCTCGGCATTGACGCCGGCCTTATCGTTCTCGTCCAGCTTATCGCCGGCTTCGTTCATCAGCTTCTCGGTCTGGTAGACCATCTGATCGGCGTTATTGCGGATCTCGATAGACTCCTTCAGCTTCTTATCCTCTGCGGCACAAGCCTCCGCATCCTTCACAGCCTTCTCGATCTCCTCCTTGGAGAGGTTGGTGGAGGCGGTGATGGTGATCTTCTGCTCCTGACCGGTACCCAGATCCTTTGCGGATACGTTTACGATGCCGTTGGCGTCGATATCAAAGGTAACCTCGATCTGGGGCACGCCACGGGGAGCCGGAGCGATACCGGTGAGCTGGAACTTCCCGAGGGTCTTATTGGCAGCCGCCATCTCACGCTCACCCTGCAGGACGTGGATCTCAACGCTGGGCTGATTATCCGCTGCGGTGGAGAAGATCTGGCTCTTCTTGGTGGGGATGGTGGTATTACGGTCGATGAGCTTGGTGAAGACACCGCCCAGGGTCTCTAACCCTAAGGACAAGGGAGTTACGTCCAGGAGAACCACGCCCTTGACGTCGCCGCCCAGGACACCGCCCTGGATAGCAGCACCGCAAGCAACGCACTCGTCGGGGTTGATGCCCTTATGGGCTTCCTGACCCATGAACTTGCTGATGGCTTCTGCGACAGCGGGGATACGGGTAGAACCGCCCACCAGCAGAACCTTCTTAATGTCGGAGGGCTGCAGCTCAGCATCGGAGAGTGCCTGGCGTACAGGCGCCATGGTGCCGTCTACCAGATCGGCGGTCAGTTCGTTGAACTTGGCGCGGGTCAGGGTCATATCCAGATGGAGAGGACCGGCAGGGCCGCCGCTGATAAAGGGCAGGTTGATATTGGTGGTCATACCGCTGGAAAGCTCGATCTTGGCCTTCTCTGCGGCTTCCTTCAAGCGCTGGTTCGCCATATTGTCTGCCTTCAGGTCGATGCCATTCTGCGCCTTGAAATCAGCTGCCATCCAGTCGATAATTCTCTGGTCGAAATCGTCGCCGCCCAGGCGGTTGTTACCGGCGGTAGCCAGTACTTCGCAGACACCGTCGCCGATCTCCAGGATGGAGACGTCGAAGGTACCGCCGCCTAAGTCGTAGACCATGATCTTCTGATCGCCCTCTTTATCGACGCCGTAAGCCAAAGCTGCGGCGGTGGGCTCGTTGATAATTCTCTTAACTTCCAAGCCTGCGATCTTGCCGGCGTCCTTGGTCGCCTGGCGCTGAGAGTCGCTGAAATAAGCGGGTACGGTGATGACCGCCTCGGTCACCGGCTCACCCAAAAACGCCTCGGCGTCTGCCTTCAGCTTCATGAGGGTGAAAGCGGAGATCTCCTCGGGAGAGTAGTCCTTGCCGTCGATATTGATCCGACGGGCAGAACCCATGTCACGCTTGATGGATGCGATGGTGCGGTCGGGGTTGGTAACCGCCTGACGCTTAGCAGGCTGACCTACCATCCGCTCGCCGGTCTTGCTGAATGCCACGACGGACGGGGTGGTCCGTGCGCCTTCGCTATTGGTGATAACGGTAGGCTCGCCGCCTTCCATTACTGCAACACAGCTGTTGGTCGTACCTAAGTCGATACCGATAATCTTGCTCATTCTATTATCCTCCTTGAATGAATTCGTTAGTTTGCGGTTTTGACCACCGCAGGTCTGATTACTATTTCTTCTTTATATACATAGCCCCGCTGGAACACTTCGACGATGACGTCTTCACCCAGCTCCGGGTCTTCTATGTGCATGATTGCTTCGTGGCGGTTGGGGTCGAATTTTTCGCCCGGCTCGCCGATGGGGGTTACCCCGATATTCTTCAGAGAGTCCAAAAGCTGGCGGAGGGTCATCTCCACACCGCTCTTCATGCCGCTCTCATCCTCTGCGGCAACGATGGCACGCTCCAGATTATCAATCGCCGGGAGAATGGCACCGATGGCCTTTGCCACCCCATCCCCAACCAAGCGATCCTTTTCCTTGGCGGTACGCTTGCGGTAATTATCGTACTCCGCGTACAGCCGGAGGTACTGGTCGTGCTCTTCGTTATATTTTTCTTCCCATTTATTCTTCTTTTTGGGCTTCGGCTTTACTTCTTTTTCCTCGGTTGCCGTTTCCGGTGCGGTCTGTTCCTTTTTATTTTCGTCCATCAGGAACCCTCCCTATCCTTTAAATATTGTTCTATACACTTAGCAAAATACTCCACCTGGGAAGCATTTGCACCGTAGTCCATCCGCTTGGGACCCAAAAGGCTGATGGCGCCAAAGCCGGATTTACTGCCGTATTTCCGGACGATCAATCCCATATCGCTGAAATTGATGCCGGCGATCTCGGTGCCGATGGCGATGGAAAGCTCCTGGCCGGACTGGCTGCCCAAAAGGGAGCGTACCTCGTCCTCATGACCCAGAAACCGCATGACGTTCTGCACCTTATGCACTTCGTAAAACTCCGGGTGAGAAAGCAGATTGCTCTGTCCGGAGACAAAGACCTTCGGATTGCGGATGGAGTCCACCATGTTCTTGACCACGCCTGCCACGAAGTTCCAGCCTTGATGCAGCGCGGAAAGCCGCTCCTCCAGGGTATGGAAATCCTCGTCGGTCAGCCGGGCAAAGCTGACGTCCCCCAAAAAGCCGTTCAAAAGCTCCGAGAGAGCCTTGATATCCTCGTCCTCCGCCAGGAAATAAAACCGGCAGACACTATTCTTGACCGTCCCGCTCCGGGTGATCGCCACTAAATTCAGGCAATTATCGGCGGTCTTGATCAATTCCACCTTGATGATCCGATCCTCATCGGAATGCGCCATGACGGCGGCCGCCGTATAGCCGGTGATCTCCGAGAAACGGGAAAGAGCGTGCTTCAAAAACTCATCCACGTTCCCGGTGGGATCTTCCAGCGCCTCGTCGATGACCGCGGCGCGCTCCACCGGCAGGATCGGCGCCTGCAAAAGGCAGTCCACGTAATACCGATAGCCTTTTTCGGTGGGAACTCGCCCTGCGCTGGTATGGGGTTGTTCCAGATAGCCTTCCCGCTCCAGCTCCGCTAAATCGTTGCGCACCGTAGCCGACGATACGTTCAGCTCCGAACGCGCTAATATCAATTTGGAGGAAACCGGCTCTCCGGTATCCACGTATGCTTCTACCGCAGCCTTTAGGATCAAATTCAAGCGATCCTTCATTCCCTTTCCCCACCTTTCACATTTTTAGCACTCAAAGCCTTCGAGTGCTAACACCCATACTTTATCATGTTTTTCCCCGGTTGTCAACACCATAAACCAATTTTTTTATGAATATCTTATGAATAATCCTTGACAATTTATGAATCCCCCTTATATAATGTAATTAATATTATAAATATTATTATAAGGAGGGATCACTTTGGCGGAATTCAAGTATGAAATCACCGAGCATTACGGTGATCTGCCGCAGAATGCAAACGGTTGGGCAAAGCAGCTCAATAAGATTAGCTGGATGGAGCGCGCTCCGAAGTACGATCTGAGAGAATGGTCTCCCGACGGTACGAAGATGAATAAAGGCGTATCTTTCACCGACGAAGAGCTGAAGGCTCTGAGAGACCTGCTCAACACGATGAAGTTAGACTAATTTAAAAGAAGAAATCCGCAAAAGCGGATTTCTTCTTTTTAATTTTATTTCCTTCCACTGCCCAATTCATTTGGGAGCAGAAATATCTCCCAATACACATTTTATTTGTGTACTCCCAATTCATTTGGGAGTAAAACGCTGTCTGATACAAATTTTATTTGTGCACTCCCAATTCATTTGGGAGTACAACGCTACCTGATACACATTTTATTTGTGTACTCCCAATTCATTTGGGAGCAAAATACCGCCCAATATACAATTCGTTTGTGCACTCCCAATTCATTTGGGAGTAAAACGCTGCCTGATACACATTTTATTTGTGCACTCCCAATTCATTTGGGAGCAAAATACCGCCCAATACACAATTCGTTTTTGTACTCCCAATTCATTTGGGAGTAAAACGCTGCCTGATACACAATTCGTTTGTGCACTCCCAATTCATTTGGGAGTAACATCACTCTGTCTACCTCTGTCCTCCCTTAACCCCAATTCATTTGAGTTTGCACTCTCATCTCCATGCATCCTGACCCAATTCATTTGGGAGTAACATCGCTCTGTCTACCTCTGTCCTCCCTTAACCCCAATTCATTTGGGCGCCCTTGCACACAACCCCATGGGCTACCGACCCAATTCATTTGGTTTGGAGTACATCTGTCTTTTTCTACCTCAATTCATTTGGATACTTGATTTAAATAATAAATAATAGCGAATAAAAAATAAAAATGAAGAAAACCGCCCGTGGGCGGTTTTCAATCAATTTTATTATTTCTTATTTATTCTTTCTCTCTCCGCCCAATTCATTTGGGCAGAGAGATTCATGATCCTTCTATTTTTTATTTATCATTTCTTATTTATTCTTTTATTCTTCCCGCCTCCGCCCAATTCATTTGGGCAGAGAGCTTCAAGTTTCTTCTATATTATTAAAGGATGAAAAAAGCCTTGCCCATCGGGCAAGGCTTTTAGATTCGATTTAGTTACCGTCGTTGACTTCGGGCTGGGGATTATATTTCTCGTAGACCTTCTCCACCGAATCACCCCAGTTACCCTGGGCTTCGCCGTAAAAATAGGAGATCAAGTACTTAGAATAGTTATATCTTGCACCCTTTACCGGAACGGGACTCTTCTCCGTGAACTTAACAGGGATATGGCCCTTATCCACACGGATGTTATAGTCCTTATACAGCAGCTTTGCCAGAACCTTATAATCGGAGGTTCTGGTCTTGCCGGAAGCAGCGGTAAACTCCAGCTTGGAGATATTCCCGTAGATGGCATCCAGCTGCTTCACCATGGCAATAATGTCCTTCTTAGCGCTCTCTTTCAGCGCGGCTGCGCAATAGAGGTGGCGGTTGGGATTGACCCTATAAGCCACGGAGCCGACTTCCAGATAAGCATCCAGATAAGCGGAATATGCGAGATAGTCCACGTTATACTTATCAGAGTTCTTTTTAATGAAGTCGCGATAGCGGGTCAGCATAATAAATGCCACGAAACTGGCGTCCGAATCATCGGTGATACCGCGTTGCTTAGCAATGGCGCGCGCCACCTGCATGGGAACGATCACCTCAGGATAATCGGTATTGATCAGCACCTCACTGGTAAAGGGAGAGTAGATACTACCGATGCCCATGGCGGTATAGAGGGGGCTGAAGAGCAATTTCTTCGCCTTGACGGTACCGCCGTCCAGGAATTTGAAGGTCTCATCATTGTCTGCCACGCTGTAGCAAGCGTTGACTGCTTTGCTGATAGCGTCCAGCGAGCTACCGGTGGAGGCATAACGGGAATGACCGGAAGCAGTATAGAAGATAGACTCTTTATCAATAATAGCGTCTGCTGCCACGTTATTCACCTGGTCGGTATAGTAGAGCATCGCACTGTTCAAGGTCTGCTCACCGAAATAACTGGGCGCGTAAAGATCCTTCAAATAGGAATCGTAAAGCTTTTGGCGGTTGGTGGTCACGCCGTAGCACATGGAGTAGAGCAAGAAACCGGTACCAAAAACAGCCAGCAGGACGTAGCCCAGCTGAACCCAAAGACCGGCGATCTTGAGCCCCTCTTTCTCCTTAATAGTCTTATAGACCAAAAAGCCGATATAGGCTAAGATCCCAACCAGCGTTACGATGGCAAGGATCTCCATCAGGGAGATTGGCAGTAAATTGGACACGGTCGTCAGCGCGCCGCGCACCCCCTTGGAAAGAGTGCCGGAGAGCGCCTCGCTGATAGCGGGCGAAATCATGGCCAATATGTAAAGCACCAGGCCCACCAGACCCAGTCCTGCGAAACTCCACTTGATGATCGAACAAGCAGTGTTGTTCATGAGAATCATTTTGAGCTTTTCCTTGAGGGTATACTCCGTCTTGGAATAAGCCTCCAGATCCGCCTCGTCGAACTCGAATCCCTCGTCGAACTCAGCCAAATCTGCCAGCGTAAACTCATCCGCTAACGCTTCTAAGTCTTGCTGCTCTAAGGTTTCCAGCTCTACGCTTTCCAGCATTTCATTTTCTGCCATAAGCATCATCCTCCTCATCATATAGGAATATATACTAATATATTACATTATAATATACAAAATTTCAAGTAGTAATTAAGAAAATTTTATACTTTTTTTATCACGCCACCACCCACGACGGTATCTCCCAGATAAAGAACCGCGCTCTGCCCGGGAGCGGCAGCCGATTTGGGGGCATCGAAATGCAAAAGTGCCTCGCCATCGGGGAGCAATTCCACCCGAACGGCGGTATCACGATCGCGGTAGCGGATCTTGGCGGTAAGGCCGGTTTGGGGCAGTGGCCGATGCAGGATCAGATCCCCCACCCGGACGGTTTTGGTCTCCACCTGCTCCTTGGGACCCAGCACCACCGTATTGGTATCGGGGTCCAGCCGCGAGACGTAAAGCCGCTGGGATGCCGCCACCCCTAAACCGCGGCGCTGACCGATGGTATAGTGACAGATACCCTCATGCCGCCCCAGCTCTTTGCCGAAGGGATCTAAGATCAGACCCGGTTCCGGCGGGGAGCCGGTATAGGTCTCGATAAATTCGCCGTGGGAACGCCCCGGCTCCAAAAAGCAGATATCCAGGGAATCCTTCTTCCCTGCCGCCGAAAGCCGCCGCGCCGCCGCCTCTTTCCGCACCGCCGCCTTATCGGTCATCTCCCCGAGGGGCAGGATCAGCCGCTTGCGGCAGTCCTCCGAAAGACCGTAGAGCATATAGCTTTGATCCTTGCTCTGACCGGGGGTACGGCAGACGAGATGCCGCCCGCTTTTTTGCTCGATAGCGGCATAATGACCGGTGGCGATCTTTTCGCACCCCAAGGCGTCCGCCGCATCCAAAAGACCCTTAAATTTCACCTGCGGATTACAAAGCAGGCAGGGATTGGGGGTCTCCCCCCTCTTATACATTTCCGCGAAGGGTCGCATGACCTTCTGCTCAAATTCCGCCGTCAGATCCTTAAGGTAAAAGGGAATGCCCAGCTCCTCCGCCGCCCGGCGCGCCGCCGCCGCTTCATCCCCCACCCGGTGCATCCGCAAAAAGACGCCGATGGGCTCAAAACCGGCCTGACGCAACAGCAGGGTGCAGACTGCACTGTCTACACCCCCGCTCAAGCCTACTGCTACCTTGGTCACTCGGTCACCTCAAAAAGTACGCCCAGGGTACCGGGGCCGCAATGGCTGGTGATGACACAGCCCGCCTCGGTCTCAAAGATCTCCTCAAAGAGCCCGGACTCCTGCACCACCGCAAAAACCTTTTCCACCGTCTCCGGCGCGGTCTTGGTATGGGTAACAAAGCAACGCTTTTTATTTATCTTATCCTGATTGGCAGCCAGCATCTCCTTGGCATACTGCACCATGACGGCATCAATACCGCCCCGATACTTCTTGCCGGCGCCCATCTTGCCGCCCTCCACCGTGATAAGGGGATGCAGCTTCATGAGGTTGGCACCCAGCGCCGCCACCGAAGAGCAGCGACCGCCCATCTTGAGGTAATCCAGCTGATCCACCACAAAGCTGGCACGCACCAAGGGAACCCGCTTGAGGACTTCCTCATAGATCTCGGCAGCAGACTTGCCCTCCTCCCGAAGGTCGGCGGCATCCAGCATCAAAAGGCCGGCACCGGTGGAGAGGTTGGCGCTGTCCACCACGTAGATGTTGCCCTCCACCTCCTCGGCGGCCATCCGTGCATTCTGGTGGGTCACAGACATAGTGGAAGAGATATTAAAGTGCACCACGTCATAACCCTCTTTGGTGAACTGAGAGAAGAACTCCATATAGTCGGGAATGGAAGCCGCAGAGGTCTTGGGCAGCTGCTTATGCTCCGCCACGTAGCCGTAGATGTCCTCCGGCTTGATCTCCGGACCGTCCTTATAGGAGGTCTCCCCCAGATTGACGTAAAGGGGAATAATTTTAAAATCGTAACGGTCGATCAGCTCCGCGCTCAGGTCGCAGATGCTATCGGCAGTAATGATGACTTTATTCATATAGAAAATTCCTTTCAATACAAAATTCCATTCAATAGTATAATATATATTCCCCGAAAAGTCAAAGAAATTGTTGATTTTTTAAAAATAGAGGTTTATAATAGACTCATCAAAATATTTATTAGGAGGACATTCTAATGCTCGTTTCTGCAAAAGAGATGGTAAAAAAGGCCTATGAAGGTCACTATGCCGTCGGCCAGTTCAACATCAACAACCTGGAGTGGACCAAAGCAATCCTTTTGACCGCTGAGGAGAACCGCTCCCCCGTCATCCTGGGCGTTTCCGAGGGTGCAGGTAAATATATGTGCGGTTATAAGACCGTCATGGGCATGGTCAAAGGCATGATCGAGGAGCTGAACATCACCGTTCCCGTCGCCGTTCATCTGGACCACGGCTCCTATGAGCACGCTAAGAAGGTTATCGCAGACGGTTTCTCTTCCGTTATGTTTGACGGCAGCCACTATGAAATCGAGGAAAACATCGAGAAGACCAAGGAGATCATCGCTCTGGCAAACGCTAAGGGGATGTCCGTTGAGGCCGAAGTCGGCGCCATCGGCGGCGAAGAGGACGGCGTTGTGGGTCGCGGCGAAGTGGCTGATCCCGCTGAGTGTAAGCTGATCGCTGACCTGGGTGTGGACTTCCTGGCTGCCGGTATCGGTAATATCCACGGTAAGTACCCCGCAAACTGGGCAGGCTTGGACTTCGACGCTCTGGAGAAGATCCAGGAAGCTACTAAGGGTATGCCCCTCGTACTGCATGGCGGTACCGGTATCCCTGCCGATATGGTCAAGAAGGCTATCTCTCTGGGCGTTGCCAAGATCAACGTAAACACCGAGTGCCAGCTCTCCTTTACCGCTGCTACCCGTGCTTACATCGAGGCCGGTAAGGATCTCGAAGGCAAGGGCTTTGACCCCCGTAAGGTTCTGGCTCCCGGCTTTGAGGCGATCAAGGCTACCGTTAAGGAAAAGATGGAGCTGTTCGGTTCCGTTAACAAAGCTTGATCGAAAATCGCTGAATAGAAAAAGGGTGCTGTAAAAACCATGCGTTTTTTACAGCACCCTTTTATTTTTTACCGCAAAACAAAGAGGAGCGCTCATTATTAAACAGGTTATTCATTCACCGAATAATCCTTTTTAAACCCATGCGCGCCGAAAATCTGCCACGTTCCTACACCCAAGCGTTGTAGAATTGCATTTCTTTCTTCTGCACACAACTTGGGGTCTGTATCGACAGAAGTCATTAATATCGGTGCATATCTATTATACTTTTCCTGTTCAGCAGTAAGACCATGCGTGTTTATATAAATATCCCCCGTAACAGCAATGTGATTCGCATAATCTATTAAAACGATTTCTCCCGGCAGATGTCCGCCTTTTCCTTCATACACTTCAAAATTCAGCTCCCCAAAGTTATAAAACCCAATCTGCGTCAAAGGATTGTCATAAGAATTGGCACCCTCCCACAATTTGACGATCTTTCGGGGATCTACCGGCTTGTATTCAGTAAGAATTTTACAGATGTTAATATACGGCTTGTGCAGGGGATTTTCCTCCCGGTATCCGTCGAGTCCGTTATATTCTCTTTCCAAGCACTTTGCTGTTTTTTTATTCGTGATCACCTCATCAAACAGCGGCAAAAGCCCACAATGGTCTACGTCTGCATGCGTGATCACTATTTTCTTTTTTACAGTACTGAATTCGGGAATAAGCTTATTAAAAATATCCATCATTTCCCTTTGATAACAAGCGTATCCGCTATCAATAAATAAATAATCACCATTGCTTTTAATGATTATTGTGTTACTGCCACACGGCGGCTCAATTAACGTTATTTCAGTATTTTCAGAAATCTGATGCGTGCTTATGCGCGGCACAAAGTTTTTCCCTTTTGAAACGCTTAAAAGTTCAGCAAACTTGCTTATACTGTCAAACGTTCTGTATGGCGATAAACCTTTTTCGTCTAACGTTTGCATAGCAAGATTAACGTTTATTAAGAGTTCCTGCTTTGCATCTGCAGACAGCCCCATCATTTGCGACAAGCCCAAAACGTAAGTATTATAAAAAATACTGTTATCGTATACGTTTTTGGAACGGTTATAGTCAATAACCCGTACCTTGCATAACGTTTCCGCTTGACTTAAAAAACTGGAGATTTTATCAGAATCATCAACGTATAGACCCATTTTAAAATATTGATAATCCGTTCCGTTTTCTTGCGAGCTTATATAAGAAATATTGAAATTAAATTCACTTATAAGCCTGAGAATATCCGTAACACTTCCAGGAACGTCTTTTAAACAGAACTCTAACAAAACGATACTCGTTTTGTTATCATAATCATTCCCCAAGTACCCGATTTTTTCAAGTTCCAGATCTGCTTTTTTCAGCTGTTCCTCTGTGCCTTCAGCATCAATAAATAAAATATGAGTATCAATCGCTTTATTGTAATTGACCCGGGTGATATTGATCCCCAACGAAGAGAAGCACTCGCTTGCTTTTAAAAAAGCACCAATATGATCAGGCATAGACGTGATATAGGTTTTTTTCATAGTGATCATCCTTTAAACAACGAATGGGATTTGATAAAAACTTTCATCATTTTCGGTTGCCGCGCCAGCGGCGAGAAAATTGGACATTGGATAATATCCGCAAAACCAGTAACCCATGTTTTTGCAGATACTTATGCGGATATTATACCACATCAACCACAAAACTCAATAGACATCCTCAAAATTCCTTCCGACGGATAGTTTATTCCCCGTTATTCAAATCAAGTGCCCAAATGAATTGGGCAGGAAGCGGCGTTTTCTTTGTTTTTTAGCCCATCTGATCCTCTTGATACCATTTCAAGATCGTCCCATAGGGATCCTTGATGGGGCGTCGCTTCAGGGCGACGAACTGATCCATCTTCGTGAGATAATCCACCAGCTTATCGCCACCCATCAGATCCATCAACTGCCGTTGCTCGTCCAAAGAAAGGGTAGGCCGATAGTCCGTCATGTCATGTCCTGTTTGGACGAAGACCGCCCTTTCTTCTCTTTCGTCTTCCTCTGACTCTATCTCTTTCTCTATCTCTTTCTCTTTTCTCTTTCTCTCTCGAACATTGTTCGAAGATTGTTCACGTTTCTTTCGCATCCGTTCGGCATCCGCGGTTTCACTACCGATCATATCGGAAAGCTCCGGCAAGACCAACGTCCCATCCTCCCGGACGGTAAGCAGGCCGAATTCCTGCAACCGCTCCATTGCCAGTTCCACCACAGTCGGGGTCATATGGGTGACCGCCGCCAAGGACTCTGCATGATAAGGGATCTTTTCATTGAGCCGGAGCTGGCCCTCCGTTTCGATTCCCTCCAGCAATAGTTTTAGATAAAAAAGAATGATCTCCTTCCCCCGTCGCCCTTTTTCGATGATGGCGATCTCCGGGCGACGGAAAAAGTCGTGCTTCAATTTCAGCCAATAAAACCGCTTGGCCATTCGGCATCCTCCTTTCGGTTCTTTTTGTTTCAGTTGCCTCATAGGCTTGTACTGAGGTGAAAAATAAATGAAGAAAAAATGGATTTTGATTTACATAATGTTATTGTTTATTCCCTTTATCGCGGTGTTCATTTTGGAGAGCATCGGATTTTTCAAAGATCCGACCCCACCGCCGGACACACCGGATGGGATGCAGATCACCCTCTACCGCCACGCCAGCAAGACCACCGAAAGCATTCCCTTGGAGGACTATCTCTGGGGCGTCCTGGCCGGGGAAATGCCGGCATCCTACCCCGCGGAGGCGCTGAAAGCCCAGGCGGTGGCCTCCTATAGTTATCTGCTGCATCGGATGGAGACGGTAGCTGCCAATCCATCCTCGGATTTTGGTCACGAGGGGGATGTCTGCGATAATCCCGACCATTGCAAGGCCTACCTCTCTCCTGCCGAAGCGGTGCTCCGCTGGGGAGAGGACTGGCTGGAGAGCTCTGATCAAAAGCTTCGGGAGGCGGTGCAAGAGGTAGCAGGACAGGCGCTCCTTTATGACGGCGCTGCCGCCAACACCGTCTTTCACGCCATCTCCGGCGGCCGCACCGAAACTGCAAAGGACGTCTGGGGCGCGGAAGTCCCCTACTTAAAATCGGTGGATTCCCATTGGGATCGGGATGCCAAGGACTTCTCCTCCACCGTCACCATCCCCTTAGAAGAGTTTCAAGAAAAATTAAAGCAGACCGACTGCACCCCCGGCGCCATCACCCTCACTGAAGGCGGATCGGTGGCCACCATCGTGCTGGGCGATCAGACCTATACCGGACGCAATCTCCGCACCCTCTTTGGACTGCGCAGCACCCGCTTTACCTTAAAGCTTGACGAAAAGGCCGCCGTCTTTCAGGTGCAGGGCTACGGGCATCAAGTGGGGCTCAGTCAGTACGGCGCATCGGTCTTAGCCGGTGAAGGCTATACCTATCGGGAGATTTTAGCCTATTATTACCCCGGCACCACCCTGCAAGCAAATTATTCCTTTCAAAAGTGAATAGACCCGGCGATTTTCGTCCATATTATAGGTGAACTCAACGAAAGGAAAATCGCCATGAAAGAAAAAATCGTTCATTTTTTAAAGACTAAAGGCTACTACATGGTTTTGGCGCTCAGCGTCCTCACCGTCGGCACCGTCAGCTTTCTTTCCTATCGCATCTCCCAGCAGGAGCAGGCTGAAACGCCGCTTGCGCCGGAGAACAGCCAGGACGTAGAAAAGGTGGAGGAAAACGTCCCCGACGACCGCAAGGAGGAAGATACCACCTCCGAGCCGCAGAAGGAGCCTGCCGCGCCCGAGGTGCCGGCAACCACCTATACAGCACCTCTGCAAGGCGAGATCATTGCTCATTATTCCCCGGAGCAACCGGTCTATTCCTATACTCTCAAGGATTGGCGCACCCATAACGGCATCGACGTCGCCGCAGCAGCCGGCACCCCGGTGCTGAACGTGGCGGAGGGCGTGGTGGAAAGCGTCCTTCAGGACGACCTGATGGGCAATCTCGTCACCGTCCGCCATCCCGACGGCAAGATCTCCCGCTATGCCTCTCTGGACACCGCCACCGTCCAGGAGGGTCAGATGCTTAAGTCGGGCGATGCCATCGGCACTGTCGGCCGCTCCATGCTCTTGGAATGCGGCGAGACCGACCACCTGCATTATGAGCTATGGGAGAACGACAAGCCCGTCGACCCCTCTTTTATGTGGACTGCAGAATGATAAAGGAATCCGCCCTACAGGCGGATTCTTTTTTTAAAACACCATTTCTTCTGCAAAGAAATTTTTCTATCAATCACGCCCTCAGTTCTTGTACAAAGAAATATTTCTTCAACCCATAACGCAAGTTCTTTTATAAAGAAATATTTCTTCGCCCCATGACGCAAGTTCTTTCATAAAGAAATATTTCTTTTGTATTTCTTTTGTATTTCTTTTGTTCTTATGTTAAAGAATTATTTCTTTGCATTGCAGAAGTTTTCTTTTTTTGTTCATTCTGTATTCTGCATTTCTTCAAGTATCTGTCGTGCTTCATACGCGCGCCGTCGGCACTCAGATAGGTAGGGAGCTTTTTTGCCACCTCCGGCCAGGTACAGCCCCGAAAATACCTTAGTTCACAGATCAGCCGCAATTCCGCGTCCGGGATCTCTGCAATAAACTTGGTGATCTCCCAAAGCTTTTCTGCCAGCCGGTCAGCGGTACGCTGGAGTTTTTTCTCCAAAGCCGCCGTTCGCCAGGTTCCGCAGTCCGGCAGGGCTTTCAACAGTGCCTGATATTCCTCCAGTTCTCTGCGCAGGATGCGCACATCCTCAAGCATCCTCCTGCACCTCACGAAACATCCCCACAATGCCGCACTCCGGGCAGGCATCAAATTGCTGGCGCCAGGGCCAGGGCATTCCGTAGCCCTCCTCCACCAGTTTGGGAATCTCAAAGTAGCGGTAGCAATTCTCACAATAATACATCGCAGGGAAACACCTCCTCCATGGAGCAGCCCAGCGCCCGGCAAAGCCGAACCCCCACCCGAAAGGAGGGATATCGCCCGGTGGTCTCCAGGGCATTGACTGTCCGACGAGAGACACCGGCACGCACCGCCAGCTCCTGCTGGGTCAGCCCCAGCTGTATTCTCTTTATATAAACTCTGTTATGCATCTTTAAACTTCCCCCATTAGGGTGGAGCAAATAATCCGTTCCCCGCCTCAAAGATTTCAAAAGGTTCGGATTATTCGCTCTACCCTAGGGTGACAAGAGTTGAACCTGTCACGCCTTCAAAATAATATTTTTTCGTTTTTTCTTGCCTCATCACTTGTAATACGGCAGTATTACTGCGTTCTTCGGCTTCGCCTCTCCAAAAAAATATTTATTTTGCAGGTCGGAGAGTTTCTCTCTGCCGAGTTTTTTTGAAAGGTGAA
>JAZQJH010000020.1:0-16071 GCA_045541555.1 Eubacteriales bacterium
GTGCGCCGGATTCTGCAACGATGGCATCCGCACTCTTGACCACCACATCTTTGGCGAACTTCATCTCCTTCAGCTCGCCGGTCAGGGGGATCATGATCTCAGGAACGATGTTCCACTCCCGATGCCGCGCCTTGACTGCCAGTGCAGCCTTAATAACAGCCCGGGTCTGCATGGCGGCGATTTCCGGATAGGTAACTGCCAGACGGCAGCCGCGGTGACCCATCATGGGGTTAAACTCATGCAGATCGCTGATGACCTGCTTGATATAATGGGTGGGTTTACCCTGAACTGCTGCCAACGCTGCGATGTCTGCCTCGTCAGTAGGCACAAACTCATGCAGCGGGGGATCCAGGAAACGGATGGTGACGGGATAGCCGCCCAGTGCCTCAAACAGACCCTCGAAGTCAGATTGCTGCATGGGCTCGATCTTGGCAAGGGCAGTCTCGCGCTCTGCCACAGTCTCTGCACAGATCATCTCCCGGAATGCGCCGATCCGGTCAGGATCAAAGAACATGTGCTCGGTACGGCACAGACCGATACCCTGTGCGCCGAAAGCAGCGGCCTGCTTTGCGTCATCAGGCGTATCCGCATTGGTACGGACGCCCAGGCGCTTATACTTGTCTGCCAGCTCCATGATGCGGCCGAAATAGCCGGAGTTGGGGTCTGCGGGAATGGTGGGGATCAGCTCGCCGTAGATGTTACCGGTGGAGCCGTCCAGACTCAGCACATCGCCCTCACGGTAGGTCCTGCCTGCCAGGGTGAACTGCTTGTTCTCCTCATCCATCTTGATCTCGCCGCAGCCGGAAACACAGCAGGTACCCATACCACGGGCGACAACTGCAGCGTGGGAGGTCTGGCCGCCACGGACGGTCAAAATGCCCTGGGCATACTTCATGCCCTCAATGTCCTCAGGGGAAGTCTCCAGCCGAACCAGAATCACCTTCTCGCCCTGTTTGCCGTGCTCGACGGCGTCCTCAGCGGTAAAGACCACAGTGCCGGCAGCTGCGCCGGGGGAGGCGGCGATGCCCTTGCCCACAGGCTTTGCTTTTTTCAGTGCAGCGGTGTCGAACTGGGGATGCAGCAGCATATCCAGACTCTTGGCATCGATCTGCATCAGTGCCTCTGTCTCGCTGATCATGCCCTCGTCGATCAGATCGCAGGCGATCTTAATAGCGGCGGCAGCGGTACGCTTGCCGTTACGGGTCTGGAGCATATAGAGCTTCTTATCCTCAATGGTGAACTCCATATCCTGCATATCCCGGTAGTGGTTCTCCAGAATGCTGCAGACGGAGAGGAACTGCTCGTAAACTTCCGGCAGGATCTCTGCCATTTTCTGAATGGGCATGGGGGTGCGGACACCGGCAACCACGTCTTCGCCCTGGGCATTCATCAAGAATTCGCCCATCAGACCCTTTTCGCCGGTGGCGGGATTCCGGGTAAAGGCAACACCGGTACCGCAATCGTCACCCATGTTACCGAAAGCCATCATCTGTACGTTAACAGCGGTACCCCAGGAGTAGGGAATATCGTTGTCACGACGATAGACGTTTGCACGGGGGTTATCCCAAGAACGGAATACCGCCTCGACAGCGCCCATCAACTGCTCAACAGGATCGGAGGGGAAGTCCTTACCGATCTTGTTCTTATACTCAGCCTTGAACTGCTCAGCCAGAACCTTCAGATCCTCAGCGGTCAGTTCAACGTCCTGAGTAACACCCTTCTCGGCCTTCATCTCATCGATGAGTTCCTCGAAGTACTTCTTACCGACTTCCATAACGACGTCGGAGTACATCTGGATAAAACGACGATAGCAGTCGTAAGCCCAGCGTGCATTGCCGGACATAGCAGCCATGGTCTCCACAACTTCTTCATTCAGACCCAGGTTCAGGATGGTATCCATCATACCGGGCATGGAAGCACGGGCACCGGAACGAACGGAAACCAGGAGGGGATTCTCCTTATCGCCGAACTTCTTGCCGGTGATCTCTTCCATCTTGGTGATGTTCTCAAGGATCTCAGCCTTGATGGCATCGTTGATCTTGCGGCCATCCTCGTAGTACTGAGTACAAGCCTCAGTAGATACGGTGAAGCCCTGGGGGACAGGAAGACCGATTGCGGTCATCTCAGCCAGGTTTGCACCCTTACCGCCGAGCAGCTCACGCATGGAAGCGTTGCCTTCCTTGAAAAGGTAAACAAACTTTTTGCTCATCTTTTTCTTTCTCCTTTTATGTTTTATTATAAACTAAATTTATAGACAGTCTGTTTGATCAAACCATCAACCTATATTATAGCAACCTTTCACCGTTTAGTAAACCATTTTTTTCATTTTCACCCAATTTTTTAGAATTCAACAAAAATGTAACGCTTTATCCGCCGATTTTCGATGAAAAGCGAGAAATTTTAGCGGTAAGAGGGCAATTCCAGCGCCTCAAAGTGAGAGAGGAATACATAAAGCGCATCGGCGATCTTGAGGGCACCGCCCTCGGTATCGCTTTCGATATTGATGGGGATCACCGGATCGTGGAGCGACATCCGCACCAGGAACCAGCCGTCGCCCTGCTCTTTACCGAAGTTGACCCGTACGCCCTCGTAGTTGGGGGATACCATCTCCCAGCCGTTTTTCTTGCAATAGGCTTCCAACTCCTCCAGCACCTTGGCTCCGTAAGCCTTGAAGTCCTCGGCTTTAATGTTGGCACGCAGCTCCAAAGACTCTGCCGGCTCCGCTAAGCCATCGATCAGAGAGAGAAGGGTCTTGCCCTGCTTTTTGAGGGTTGCCAGCTCAGCCAACACCCGGGCGGCCAGATAAGAGCCGTCGTCCAGGTAGTGATTTTCCTTCAAAGCGCCGTGACCGCTGGTCTCCATGGCAAGAGGAGCGCAAACGCCGGTCTTCTCCAAGCGAATAGCCTCATCGATCACCTTTTTATAGCCGCGCATGAACCGATGATGGACACCGCCACGCTCCTCAATGAAAGCCGCCAGACCGCGAGAGGTGACCGAGTCGGTGACGATGGTGCAGCCGGGATGGTCGCGGAGCATCAAAGCGGCGATCATGGCGATCATGCGGTTGCGGTTGATCTCCATGCCGCTGGCATCAACGATGGCAGAGCGGTCGCAGTCGGTATCAAAGCAGATACCCATATCTGCACCGGCCTTTAAAGTAGCGTCCGCGCAAGCAGCCATGGCAGCCTTGTTCTCGGGGTTGGGAATGTGGTTGGGGAACCGGCCGTCCGGCTCTAAAAAGACCGAGCCTGCCGTATCGGCACCCAAAGGAGCCAACACCTTCTCCACAAAGAAGCCGCCGGCGCCGTTTCCGGCATCCACGACTACCTTGACGCCCTCCAGGGGACGCACCTCGCCGGTCTTATCCTGCACCAGCTTCACCAGGCTGTTGCCATAAGGGGTCATCAGATCGAAGGCCTCCAAAGCACCCTCGGCGCGGTCGGTGGGGAAGAGGTTCGCCTCCGCCAGCTCGATCAGCTCGGAAACCACCTTGCCGTCGATACCGCCGTCCTTGGTGAAGAACTTCAGACCGTTCTTATCGTAGGGCAGGTGAGAGGCGGTGATCTCGATGGCACCGTCGCAATCGCTTCCCTCAAAATAAGTAGCAAAGAACATCGACGGGGTGGTGGCAAGACCGCAGTCCAGCACCTTGGCACCCATAGCGCTCAAACCCTTGATCAAGCCGGCTTTCAGATCGTCGCCGGAGATACGGGGATCGCGTCCCACCGCAACCTTAACCGGTGCGGTAACTCCGCGGCGCTCCAAAAAGGTAGCAAACGCCTTGCCCAAAAGCTCCGCTATTGCCGGAGTCAAGGTGGGGTTCTCGCCAATGGCGGTACCCCGAATGTCGGTTCCGTTTTTCAAGTTTTTCATACTGTCAGCTCCGTTTCTTTGGTAATCAATTTTGTTATATCTCCGTAAAGGGACCAGGTACCAGCGGATTGAAAATCCCCGATATCGGCCGCCACAAACAGCACACCCTGCCGATAAGCCAAGGGAATGATCGGCGTAAATTGGTCGTAGACCTCTGCAAAATCCGCTAAGCTCTTTTCGCCCGAACGATAGGCAGCGGCCGCCGCTTCCAGCTCGGGGGAAGAGAATTGCCCGTAATTGATGGCGCTCCCTGTCTGATAGAGGGCGGTGTTCAGGGTTCGTCCGGTCTTGACCTCTCCCAGATATAGTTCATATTCACCTTGCGCCAAACGCGCATTATAGACCTCCCGACTGACGAATTCCACAAGGATCTTTATCCCCGAAAGCGCCAGACTATCTGCCACCGCTCCGGCGGTATCCCCATGGACGCCGCTCCCTTCTGCCACCAAGAGGGAAAAGGTCAATTGCTTGCCCTCCGCATCCAGCAGAACGTTCTCTTTCAAATTCAGCCCCAAAGCCGCAGCCTTGGTCTTCTTTTCCGGGTCGGTCCAGTTTTTATCCTGCTTGAGCCCCTCTGCCTTATACCAGGGAGACTGGAAGGGATACGCCGTGGCATTCGCCTGACTCAAAAGGACGCTCTCCGCCAACTTTCCCCGACCGATCAGACCGCTGATAAAGCCTCTCAGCTCCGCATTGGCAAGCAGTCCGCTTTGGCAATTGACCCCCAAATATAATAAATTATCTCCGTTATAGGTCTGCACCTGAAAATCCTTACCGCCGGAAAAGACCAATTCGCTCTCGGCAGTAGCAAAATAAACGTCTAAAAGTCCCACCGAGAACATCTCTTGCCGTTCCTTTTCATTGGCAGGCTTTTTCAGATGGATCACCGAGATGGGGGGGATGGTAAAGTACTGGGGATTGGGCACCAGCACCAGCTCGCCGCCGCGTTCCCCGAACAGGTAAGGTCCGCAACCGATCTTAGCCCCTTTTTTAACCACCGGAATGTCCAGACAATTGATAAAGTCTATATCCGGCTGCTGCAGGGTGACCGTCAAGGTACGGTCGTCGGTGACGGAAAATTTCTTAACGTTTTTTAAGCGGTTATAGTAGGGCGAGGTCGGCGTATTCCGGATCAGCTTCCATCCGCTCGCCACGTCCTCCGCCGTCACGCCGGAACCGTCGCTGAATTTCAAGCCGCTTTTCAGCAGGATCTTCGCCTCGGTTCCCTCCAGCGTCACCTGCTCCGCCAAAACGTACTCTGCCTTCAGCGATCCGTTCAAGCGGATGAGCGGGCTATAGACCAATTTTAATAATTCATGATTTTCACTGTTGGTGGCGGTCAGGGGATGGGTGTCCATATCCTCATAAAAGATCATGGAAATATAATCCCGGGCCGGAATCACCTCCGCCGTTTCTTCGCCGGCATTGCCATACGCACCCGGCTGGTTTTGCACCTTTTCCGGATCAATGGCTTCTCCGGAGCACCCGCTCAGCGCAAAAACCACCGCGGCCAGCACCAACCAAAGTATCCATTTTTTCATTTTATTCCTCCATTGCAATGGCTCCAATGAGGTTTCCGCGCATTCCATTTGTATACCGATGGGAATAAAAGTCGCGATTATTACACACTGTACAAATTTTTGCAGTATAAATATGGTCTTTTGCCAGGCCGGCCTCTTGCAAAACGATTTCGTTGGCACGCCAAAGATCCACCATAGTATGCCCCTCGCGATGGGACGGAACATTTGGTAAATTTATACCGAATCGGTCGGTAAACTCCTTTTGCACCTCCGGCCCCACCTCAAAGCAACAGGGTCCGATCGAGGGGCCGATGGCGGCAATGATCTGCTCCGGACGAGCGCCCAAGTCGGTCATCTTGCGTACCGCTTCGGCGGCAATGCCATGCACTGTTCCGCGCCAGCCGGCGTGCACCGCGGCGACGATACCGGCATCAGGATCGGCCAGCAGGAGAGGGACACAGTCTGCCGTGAAACAAATCAGACCCAGTCCTTTCGTGGCGGTCACCAGCCCATCGGTATCTCGCAGTTTCCGATGCCGACCTTGATTTTTATATTCCTCATCCACCGTTGCCACGCAAGCGGTATGAGTCTGATGGGTCAAGACGAGGCTCTCAAAGGGCAGTCCGTTTGCAAGGGAAAAGCGGCGGAAATTCTCATCCACACGCTCCTCCGGTTCTCGAGCATAGGAAAAGCTCATGGACGCCAGATACCCTTCGCTGACACCCCCATGGCGGGTGGAAAAACCATGCCGCAGCCCCGGGATCGCATTCAGCGCCCGACACTTCAGGGTCACCACCCCATCCTTGTTTTCCAAATAGAATTCCCGATCCATAAGCCGCCTCCATACGTTATCAATTTATTATACTATATTTTTTCGTCCCATTCAAGTATTATCCTTGCTTTTTTCTTTCCTATTCTATATAATAGAAGCACCCGGCTTGAAAGGAGCTTGATCCATGAAAAACAGTCTTAAATATATCCGCACCGGTCTGATCGTCATGGCAGTGATACTGGTGTTTATTCTCTCTTTCTTTATCATTTCTTCTCTGACCAAAGAACCGGCCTATGCGCCGGACATTACCGGCGTCACCGCCGACGGAAAATCTCTGTACTCTCTTTCGGAGAACTTGGGCAAAACCGGGACGTTGCTGGTCTTTTTTGACCACGATACCGATAAAGCCGTCACCGCTATGC
Source organism: Eubacteriales bacterium (assembly GCA_045541555.1). Classification (GTDB taxonomy): domain Bacteria; phylum Bacillota; class Clostridia; order Oscillospirales; family QAKW01; genus QAKW01. The sequence goes on from JAZQJH010000020.1 coordinate 6,588, forward strand.
AGTTGATCTCCCAAGTAGCGCCGGAATATGATATAGATGTGATGGCGGTCGCCACCGGAAAGGGAACCATCGACGAGCAGATCGCGATCCTCCAGAAAAAAGAGATCACCGTCTTTCCCCATACGATTTTTGATCCCAAAGGAGAAATGGCGAAAACTTATAACATCGGGGAGACCCCCATCCTTTATTTTATCGACAAAAACGGGATGATCACCGACGCCTATATCGCCAATATCACCGAGAAATCCCTGCGAAAAGAGCTTCAAGCTATCGCCTGATTTCGCTAAGTTCCAAACCCCTTGTCAGTTTGTGACGAGGGGTTTTTCTTGATTTCTAAGCCATTTTCCCGTAAACTGAAAGCGAAAGAGAGGGAGGGACAAGCATGGCAAAGAACCGCACCAAGCCGCAAAACGGACTGCTTTGGATCGATGTCGAAAGTATCCTGCCGGCGGAGAATCAGCCCCGCACCGTCTTCAAGGAAGAGTCCTTACAGGAGCTGACCGCCAGTATCGCCGCCCACGGAATTCTTCAGCCCTTGGTGGTTCTGGCAGAAGGCGACCACTACCGCCTGATCGCCGGCGAACGGCGGCTTCGCGCCGCAAAAGAAGCAGGCCTTAAGAAAGTGCCTTGCATTCTCACCGAAAAGACCCCGGAAGAAGCCGCCAAGCTTTCCCTTATCGAGAATCTACAGCGCGAAAACCTATCTTTTTTTGAAGAAGCAGCCGCTTATCGGCGGCTGATGGAGGTTTTTTCCCTTTCCCAAGCGGATCTTGCCCGGGAACTAAGCAAAGACCCGTCCACCATTGCCAATAAACTTCGTCTTTTAAAGTTACCCATCAGCGCCCAGATCCTAATTCAAAAAAACGGGCTCACCGAGCGCCATGCCCGCGCACTACTACGCGTGGAGGATCAAGAATTGCTGATGGACCTCTTAGAAACGGTATTGGAGCAAGCGTTGAATGTAAAAGAAACCGAGATCTTGATCGCCGATGCGCTGACACCCAAGCAAAAAATCAAGCGTCCGCGCCGTTTTGGCTCCATCAAGGACATCCGTCTTTGCATCAACACCTTAGACCATACCATTGCCACCCTGCGACAAGCGGGTATCAAGCCGCAGACTCAAATCCACGACGAGGAGCGGTTTGTTGAATATATTATTCGGATACCCAAAACATCCTAATCCCCTATATGCAGAACAGAGAATGTACTTTCCCCGGTACATTCTCTGTTCTGTTTTTTGGATAAAGTTTGTTTCACGTGAAACAATAAGTAGTGAAAAAGGGGCGGTTGTTTCACGTGAAACATTAATTTTTACAAAATCCCTTTCTTTTTCATGCTATATATGATACAATATTTAAAAATATGAAAGAAAGAAGTAGTAACGTGGGCAAAATCGTTTCCATTACCAATCAAAAAGGCGGCGTAGGCAAGACGACCACCGCCGTCAGCTTGGCTTACCAGCTGGCCGAAGAGGGGAAGAAGACCCTCTTTGTCGATATCGACCCCCAGGCCAACGGAACCAGCAGTTTCGGCATCAACAAGCGGGATATTCAGCAGTCTGTCTATGAAGTATTGATCGGAGATTGCGGTATTCGCGACGCCATTATGAAGACAAAATACCCCAACGTGGACGTTTTGCCTACCAATATGAATTTGGCAGGCGCCGAGATCGAAATGGTCGGAATGGATAACCGGGAAGGTCTGCTAAAGGCGGCGTTGAATAAGATCCGCCATCTTTATGATTATATTATTATTGACTGTCCGCCATCCCTTTCACTCTTAACGCTGAACGCTTTGAACGCCTCCAACAGCGTCATTATTCCGCTGCAACCGGAATATTTGGCACTGGAGGGCGTTTCCCAGCTGGTCAACACCATTAAATTGGTAAAAAGCCGCTATAATCCTGCCCTTTATATTGAAGGCGTCTTGCTGACGATGTATGACGGTAGAATGAATATCACCCTGCAGGTAGCCAACGAAATCAAAAAATACTTTGGCAATAAAGTCTATAAAACCGCCATCTGCCGTAACGTTCGGCTTTCCGAGGCCCCTAGCCACGGCGTACCGGTGCAGGTCTACGACCGTTATTCCAAAGGCGCGCTGGCTTATCGGGAAATGACCCGCGAATTTTTGCAGAGAAATGAGGAGCAACGATGAAAAAAGGATTAGGAAAAGGGCTTGACGCCTTATTTGCCGATAATTCAGTAGAATTGGAAGAGCCCAAAAAGGCAGATACTACCATACGGCTTTCCCAGATCGAACCGGATAAAAACCAGCCCCGAAAGCACTTTGAAGAAGAGGCCATGGAGCAGCTCTCCGCCTCCATCAAGGCGCACGGACTGATTCAGCCCATCATCGTGACCCCCATCGACGGTGAGCGTTACCGTATTATCGCAGGAGAACGCCGTTGGCGCGCCTGCCGGATGGCCGGTTTGGAGGAGGTTCCCGTATTGATCCGGGAGTACACACCCCAGGAGATCAGCGAGATCAGCCTGATCGAAAATCTTCAGCGCGAAGACCTCAATCCCATCGAAGAAGCGCTGGGTTACCGCAATCTGATGGAAGTCTATCACATGACCCAGGAGAAGATTGCCGAAACCGTCAGCAAATCCCGCTCCGCCGTCGCTAATACCCTGCGTCTTTTGGCTTTGCCTGAGCAGATCCTGGACTTCATCAAAACCACCGAGCTTTCCGCCGGTCACGCCCGCGCTTTGCTGAGCCTGGAGGACACAGATACCCAGCTGGTCATCGCAAACCGCATTATCACCGAGGGTTTGAGCGTGCGCCAAGCCGAAGATCTGGTTAAAAAAGCAAAGAAAGAGCCTGCCACTCCGGTTGACACCGACCCTGCCGTCGAGCAGGCGATCCGGGAATTAGAGACGCGCGCCTCCGCACGGGTGGGCAATAAGGTAACCATTCACCACAAGGCCGGTAACAAGGGACGAGTGGAAATTCAGTATCATTCCGTCAGTGAATTAGAAAAAATCATCGAGATCTTAGAAGGAGTATCCGGAAGATGAGCAAAGAGGAAAAATCTTTGTTGGACGAGCTTTGGGACGCCGCAGGGCTGAGCCTCGAGAACGAAAAAACAGAGAAAAAAGAAGATATTCCTGCAAAAACCAAAGATAGCGAGCAAAACGAAGAGATCAAGCAGGAAATTCCAGAGATTTTGGAAGAAAATAGCAATATTTCAAAGAATACAGAAGAAATATCCACCGCACCCCAACCTGTTGCTCCGATCAAAGAGGAAACAGCCGTCAAGAAAAAAGACATTAAGTTTTTGGTGATTTATACCATCGTCTTTGTCATCGTCATCAGCGGCTTGATCGGCGGCAGCTATGTCATTACCTCGCGCATCCATCAGCAGATGGCAGAGCACAATCAGAATCTCAATACCAGCCAATCCTCCTTGAAGAACATTCAGGACGAAAACCTTGCGCTGAAAGAGGAAAATGCCGCGCTAAAAGCAGAAAACGAGCAATTCTCTGCTCTTGCCGAGGATGCTCACGCTTTATTGGAGGGTATCGGCGATATGGTGGAGCAGGATAGTTATCTTTCTGCTGCGCAAAATGCCTATATCGACGGAGACCGTACCGAAGCAAAGCAAATCATGCGCGGTATTGATCGGGAGAAGCTCTCCCAGCCCGCCAAAGAGCATTATGACCTTTTGAAAGGCAAATTAGGACTTTAACATGAAAGAAGTAACCATTTATTCTGACGGCGCTTGCAGCGGCAATCCCGGTCCAGGCGGCTGGGGAACCATTCTGGTCTATCAAGGTCACGAAAAGGAGCTCAGCGCCGCCGAGGAGCAAACCACCAACAACCGCATGGAGCTTTTGGCCGCCATTATGGGGCTGGAGCAGCTCAAAGAGCCCTGCAAGGTCACGCTGGTCAGCGATTCGCGCTACCTTTGCGAAAGCATCAACCAAGGCTGGGTCTTTCAATGGGAGCAAAAAGGCTGGCGCAAGGCCGATAAAAAGCCGGCGCTCAACGTAGACCTCTGGGAGCGGATGTTGCAGCAGCTCCGCCGCCACGAGATCACCGTTCAATGGGTCAAAGGCCACGACGGCCACCCCTATAACGAGCGATGCGACCGCCTGGCCGTCAACGCTTATATGGCCATTAAAAAATAGCCGAGAAAGGACACCGTTTTTCCATGAAACGAATATTTTCCATCCTGCTCTGCCTGGCATTGATGCTGAGTGTCACCGCCTGCAAGCCGGATAATATCACCGATCCCGTCGAGATCATCGACCCCAACGATCAAACCTCAGAGGAGACCCTCTCCAACGGAGATCCGAAACCGGAGGAGCAGGAGAGCACCGAGAAAGAAGAACTGAAAGAAGATACCAAGGCAGAGGCCGAAACTCCAGACGCAAGCACCGGAGAGCAGACGGATAAGCCGGAAAATGCACCCGAAGCAGGCGCAGATACCGACGCCAAGCCTGAAGAAGACGAGGAAGAACCCAACGAAGCCCCTTCAGCCGACCCCGTCGTCAATCCTTTGGCCGACGATGCCTTCGTCCCGTCTACCGAAGTGGCCAGTGCACTGGTGGCAAGTGGGATGATCAAGCCCGGCGCCGCAGTCTCCGCCCTTAAGAACCGTACCATTTCCCTCTATACCACCGACCAATACGCCTTCACCTATCTTGATAAAAACGGAAAGCCGGTCAGTGAATGGGAGTGGATGGATCGCCTTGCAAAAGAAAACGGATTTCTTTTGAAGCGGCAGGTAAAAAATGCTGACATTTCAATAAAAGCGCAACGCGCCGCCCTCTTTTCCGGTCAAAAACTGAGTTTGGTGCAGATTACCGCGAACGAACTGGGCAACGGCATGACCTTGGCGGCTTCTGCCGCCGATCTGCTGGACACCGCGATCCAATCTTTCGGCGTCAGCAAATCGGTATTAGAAAAGAGCGATTATAAACTCTTCGCTCCCGTCGGAAATATTGAAAGCCTATGGTACGATGCCGCCGCCATGCCGGAAGGCACCGACCCCCATGCAATGAGCATAGAGAAAAAATGGACGGTGGAACAATTCAACACCCTTTGCAAGGGCGCGCAAAATATGCAAGCCCTAAAAATGGAAACACTCCTGCCCTGGGCGACCCTGAGCGGCAGAAGCCCCTTGACCCTTTTGAACGGAAAGCTGGATAGCAATATCAATGCCGGCGTGACCCGGAACGTCTGGGATGAATTGAAAAAGCTGGATATGGCCGCGCTAATGACGCCCCCGACCGCCGCAGAAGGGGAGGAGCCTGCAGCGCCCCTCTTCACCTATACCGATACACCTACCGTTGCCGAGGGGCAGACCCTCCACTATGCACCGCTGCCCGCCCTGAAAGCGGGAGAGAACGGCACCGCCACCTATAGCGGCACCTTCTTTGCACTTCCCAAATACGAGCAAGACACCGAGGCGCTCCGCGCCGCACTGACCTTTGCAGAGCTTTGGTGTAACCGCTATACGGAGGCTCGCGCCGCCGCACTGATAACGATGGGAATTAAAGGCGCCGACTATCAAGCCTACTGCAATTTTGCAGAATCTCAAGGTGTCCTGATCCTCTATACCCCCGAAATTCAAAAGACTGCCGAAGCCTATCTTTCCGGTCTGACCGATCCGACGGTGGATATGACTGCCGCCTACGATGCAATCAAGCCCACTATTGATGGACTGATCGCCGTAAGAAATCTTTACTATTAATAAAAGCCCCGGCTCTGCCGGGGTTTTTTAGAAAGGCGCGCCCATGAAAAGAGCAACCCTTTATCTGATTTGCTTCGCCATTCTACTGGGGATCCTTGCCTGCAAGCCCGTTTCGCCAAACCCCGGAGAAATTGCCGAGCCGGGGCAAGAGATTTCCAAACCAAATCCGGAACCCCCCTCTGCAGAAGAGCAAGACGAAAAACCGTCAAAGCCCGATAAAGAGGAGCCGGACGACGTCGTGCCCGAAAATTCCGAGGAAGAGGAGGAGCCCAGCGAAGAGCAACCGCTCGCCACCCAGCCGCAAGGAAAACTGAACTTCTGGCTCTCGCCCGAAAAGGACGCCGCACGTCCTATTTCTGCCGTCCGGTGGTGTCTCAATGAGAAAGACGGCACCTATTACCTCTATCTCCCCTCGGAGAGCAACCTTTCCCGGATGCAGGTCTGGTTTTCCGGAGCAAAGCTTTGTAAAATCGACGATAAAAGCCTTCAAAACGGACAGGAAATCACCTTTTTAAAAGAGAAAAGCTATACCCTTACGTTAGACGAACAAACCTATCCCATCCGGATCATGAAGTCCAAAAACATCGGATCCATGTATATCGCCACCGAATCGGGAAGCATGGACTATATCCATGCAGAAAAAGGCAATAAAGAAAACGGTTCCCTCCGATACGTCAACGCCGACGGAAAAACCGTCTATTCGGGAGAGCTAAAAGAGATCAAAGGCCGGGGAAATGCCACCTGGGATAAGCCAAAAAAGCCTTATCAGATCAAGCTGAAGGATAAAACCGAGATGGTCAAAGACGCCGGTTCCTCCGGCACCTGGATCCTGCTGGCAAACTATGCCGAAAAAACCATGATACATAATACGGTCGCCTATAATTTGGCTTATGATATTGGGTTAACAGAAACGGTTCGCTCCGAATTTACCGACCTCTATTGCAACGGAATTTACATGGGCACCTATCAATTATGCGAAAAGGTGCAGATCGGCGAAAACCGATTGGAGATCACCGATCTGGAAAAGGCGACGGAAAAGGTCAACGACAAACCTTTGGACTCCTATCCGGCTTTTGGAGAAAAAAAGGCCGTCAAATCTTCTTCTAAAGGAATTGAGATCCCCAACGATCCCAAGGATATCACCGGCGGTTATCTGCTGGAGATCGAAAAAAACGACCGCTACCCGAATGAACCCAGCGGTTTTGTCACCAAACGCGGCACCGCCGTCGTCATTAAGGAGCCGGAATATGCCTCAGCGGCGCAGGTGGCTTATATCTCCAATTATTTCCAGGAATTCGAGGATGCAGTCTATTCCAAAGACGGCATCTGTCCCTCTACCGGCAAACGGTTTGATGAATATTTTGACCTCACCTCGTTGGCAAAAAAATATGTATTGGAAGAGTTTATCAAAAACATTGACGCCGACAATACCAGCCAGTTCTATTATAAACCCGCAGACAGCGAATCTCCGGTAGGCTTTTGCGGTCCGGCATGGGATTATGATAACGCCTTTGACGTCATGACCACCGGTGATAATACCGACGGTCTTTACGCCGCCACACGGAAAAAGCGCATCTATAACCACTTGATCAACCATGACTTTTTCATGGACGAGGTCAAAAAGCAATGGAAGGAGCAGTATCTGCCTGCCATTGTCGTCGTCTTGGGGGAGAAAAAGCCGGCAAAGGACGACTCTCTCCGCCCGCTCAGCGATTATTATAAGCTGCTGACCCCCTCCGCCGCCATGAACTACACCCTTTGGGGCAATATTGACGTCCCCATCAACCAAAAGCACATCTATACCGGCAAGAATTATCAAGAGCACTTTGATTATCTGAAAGCCTTCATCAAAGACCGCCGCGCTGAGCTAAATAAAATTTGGCTAAATGAATAATTGAAACACTCCTTTCGCAAACTAACGGCGAAAGGAGTGTTTTTTATGCAATTAAAAGGAAGTAAGACCGAAGCCAATCTGATGGCTGCCTTTGCCGGCGAGTCCCAGGCGCGCAATAAATATACCTACTATGCCGCCAAGGCAAAGCAGGACGGCTATCAGCAGATCGGCGCGTTTTTTGAAGAGACGGCGCAAAACGAAAAGGAGCACGCAGAGATCTGGTTCAACCTGCTCTCCGGCGGTGCCGCCGCCACCAACCTCAATCTGGAGGACGCCGCCAAAGGCGAAAACTATGAGTGGACGGATATGTACCCCACCTTTGCCAAAGAAGCCAGGGAAGAGGGCTTTACCGAGATCGCCTATCTTTTCGATGCGGTGGCCGCCATCGAAAAGGAGCACGAAGAACGCTTCATGAAACTAAAATCCAACCTGGACGATAAGCTGGTCTTTGAAAGAGGCGAAAGCGTCGTCTGGATCTGCCGTAACTGCGGTCATATCCACGAGGGCACCTCAGCACCCCAGCGCTGCCCCGTCTGCAAAAAGCCCCAGGACTATTTCATGCTGAAAAACGAAAACTACTAAGAAAAAAGGTCTGCCGCCGGCAGACCTTTTATTGTTTAGCCATTGACTTTTATCAAAAGAATCGATATGATAGGTACAGAAAAAACGAAAAGGAGATCTTCTATGCGTATTACATTTTTCGGTTCGTCCTCCGGCTCTCCCGGCCCGAATATGAAGTGCTCCTGCACCCTTATTGAGATCGGGGAAAAGAAGTATATCATTGACCTTGGCACCATCCTCATTGAGCAGCTTGCCAACCGCAACATCAATATCGCGGAGATCAATGCATTATTCGTTACCCATATGCACCGGGATCATACCGACGGCCTGCCCTCTTACTATCTGCGTTTACATAGCCCCTATGGCAAGCTTGCCGATCCCGATATTTTCCTGCCCGGGCCCATCGAACCCATCATTGACGCGCTGAAAGCCTGGCGTCTGTGCAACGGTGCAACGCCGGAATCCGTCTTCCGCCCCATCAAATTCCATGAAGTGCAGGAAGGCGAGATCTTCAACGACGGCACCTTAAAGGTCACCGCTCTGCCCACCAAGCATTCCGAGATCTTGAATTGCTATTCCTATCTCTTGGAAGCGGAAGGGAAGAGGGTCTTCTTCTCCGGAGACTTCAACCGTCAGCCGGACGAAGAATTCCACTATGAGATCCTGGATGAGCAGCTGGATCTTGCTGTCTGCGAGCTGGGTCACTTTAAAGCCGAAAAATACGGCATCATCTTCGCCGAAAAGCCGCCCAAAAAGCTGATCATCAACCATATCTCCAAAAAGAATATGGCGTCCGCTTATGATTTCTGCAGCAATTCCGAAATCCCCACCAAGCTCGCCCACGACGGCATGGTGGTTGACGTTTAATCTTAAAGGAATAAATAATAAATAAAAAAGGAAGCAGATTTCGCCAAAACGGTCTCGTCGGCGTACATCGGTACGGTAGAGAGCGTTTCGCCGGAAAGCAGAAAAATAAATTAAATCCCGGCATAAGCCGGGATTTTTCCTTATAAAAAACAAAGAGAAAGAGCCGAAACTCTTTCTCTTCGTATTTTTTGCAAAATAGGTACAAACCGAATAAATATTTTTATTTTCTGCGGTCTGCGCCTTTTTCGGTCGTCGATTAGTAGCCGACCTTTTCCCAACACTCAAAGGGTGCAGCCAACTCTTCGCTGATGTAGACCTGAGTCTTCTTGGTCTGCAGCATGGAGCTGGGAACCAGAGGAGTAACAGGACCATGAGTAACCAGACGAGAAGTCATTCTCTGCCAGCTGGAGAAGGTACCGTTGGTAGCCAGAGCATGAACCTCGATACGCTCCTTAGCACGC
>JAZQJH010000021.1:0-2192 GCA_045541555.1 Eubacteriales bacterium
CCCTTAATAAGCTCTTTGCCGGAAAATTCCATAATGACACCGCCATCCGGAGACGGAGAAATAAAGCTGTCGTGCTTTTCTGCGGTGATACCGGTAAGCGGCTGGAACCAATGGGTATAATGTGTTGCGCCCTTGGAAACCGCCCAATCCTTCATTGCGGTAGCAACTGCGTTTGCAACACCGATATCCAGTTCTGTGCCTTCATCAATGGTCTTTTTCAGCGAGGCATACACCTTCGCCGACAAAGTGGCTTTCATTACTCTGTCATCAAAGACCAAGCTTCCAAAATAATCTGTTACAGTTCCCATGATATATTCTCCTTTGCATATTAGTCGAAATATAAAAAATAGATAAAGGCACCTTTAATGCGGGAAACATTAAAGACGCCTTTGCCTTTATTGTATGAAATTGTTATGGTATCAGACAATGCCCTGTGCATTCATGGCATCTACAACCTTTTCAAAGCCGGCGATATTGGCACCGACAACGAAGTTTCCTTGGGCACCGTATTTTTTTGCCGCCTCGTCAATATTGTGGTACAGATCTACCATAATACCCTTAAGTTTAGCATCGACCTTTTCAAAGGACCAGTGAAGTCTTTCGCTGTTCTGAGACATCTCAAGAGCAGAGGTAGCTACGCCACCTGCATTGGCTGCCTTGCCGGGAAGGAAGAATACACCGTTTGCCTGGAAGTAATCGGTTGCTTCTGCGGTGGTCGGCATATTTGCGCCTTCTGCAACAGCAATTACGCCGTTTGCGACTAAGGTTTTCGCATCCTCGATTCCGAGCTCGTTTTGGGTAGCACAAGGAAGTGCAATATCGCTCTTAATGCTCCATACGCCCTTGCCCTCGTGGTATTGGGCATTCGGTCTGTAGTTCTTATACTTGGTGAGTCGCTGACGTTTAACCTCTTTGATTTCTTTGAGCGCTGCTACATCAATGCCGTCGGGGTCGTAAACCCAGCCGGTAGAATCGGAGCAGGTCACAACCTTTGCGCCGAGCTGTTCGGCTTTTTCGATCGCATAGATAGCAACATTGCCGGCACCGGAAACGGTAACTGTCTTGCCTTCGATGGTCGCGCCGTGGCATTTCAGCATTTCTTCTACGATATAAAGAAGTCCGTAGCCGGTCGCTTCCGTTCGGGCAAGAGAGCCGCCATAAGAAAGACCTTTACCGGTAAGCACGCCTTCAAACAAGCCGCGAAGCTTCTTATACTGACCGAACATATAGCCGATCTCGCGAGCACCTGTACCAATATCGCCTGCGGGAACGTCGGTATCCGCTCCGATATACTTGCAAAGCTCACTCATAAAGCTCTGGCAGAACGCCATAATCTCACGGTCGGATTTGCCTTTAGGATCAAAGTCTGAGCCGCCTTTACCGCCGCCAATGGGAAGGCCGGTCAGTGAATTCTTGAAGATCTGCTCAAAACCGAGGAACTTGATAATACCAAGGTTAACGGAGGGATGAAGTCTCAGTCCACCCTTGTAGGGACCGATGGCGCTATTGAACTGAACGCGGTATCCGGTATTGACGTGAACCTGACCGTTATCATCGATCCACGGTACACGGAACTTGATCTGCCTTTCGGGATTTACTAATCTTTCAAGCAGCGCATCGCGTCGGAACGCTTGCTCGTGTGTTTCAACCACTGGACGGAGAGAGTCAAGAACTTCCTTAACCGCCTGATGAAATTCCGGCTCATTGGGATTTTCTTTTACGACTCGCCCGATTACTTCATCTACATACGACATACTGTTTCCTCCTTTATGAAAAAAGAAAAGACGCCTTTAACGGTAGGGGCATCCCCTACAACATTAAAGACGTCATTGCCTTCTTCATATATAAAATTGTTTTTGGATTTCTAAAAGTAAAATAGCGTCTTTGAGCACTAACACTCAAAGACGCCTTTGCCTTTACGCTCTGCATTATACACCCACAAAAAAACTTTGTCAACCCCTTTTTGAAACTTTTTTGCGAAAAGTTTGCAAAAAGAGTCGGAATTTTCACATATCCTCTTGACAAAATGCAAGTCCGAGAGTATAATTATGGCAAATGAGCAAAGGCGTTCATTTCAGTGTAGAAGAAACTCTACATTGAGATGAGCGCCTTTTCTTTTTATTTAATCCCGAAAGGAAAGGAACCGATATGAAAGTAGAAGGCCAAGTACGAATCCCCTCCGGATGTGCAAT
>JAZQJH010000022.1:0-20107 GCA_045541555.1 Eubacteriales bacterium
GGCATCCGTTTCTTGATGGTAGCGCTGAAATGCTTTGTTCAGCAGTTCTTTTTCTTTGGGGTCAAACATGGCTTTCTTCCTCCTCTCCAAGTGTTAGTTTTTCGCGAAGCATAGTCCGCGCCCGTTCCAGCCGTTTCCGGCAGGCGGCAGGGGTAATATGCAGGAGTTTTGCGGCTTCCTTGGCGGTAAAGCCAAAGAAGGCGGTCAGCTCCAGGACGTCCCGATAGGGCTCCGGCATTTTCAAAATACAGTCCAGAAGCACCTGCTCTCCCAACCGTTCTTGGGGATCGCCGCCGCTTTGGGGCTGTTCCCATAGAAACTCCAGGGGTTCCGTTTTCCGGCGAAGTTCCTTGCGGAGGATATCGTTTGAGACGTTCCGGGTGACTAAGTAGAGAAAGGCTTTGAGCTCTTCTGGTGTCCGCTCTTGCAATTTTGAAACGTGGGAGATCACCGCCAGCATCACTTCATGCACCGCCTCTTCCGCCAGATGCTCCTTTTGCAACCGGGCGAGCGCAATATGCTTGATGAGCTTTTTATATTGATGGTAGATTTGTTCTACAAACTGCTGAGGCACGGAGATCCCCTCCCTTCGATTTCATTATAATGCAAACAGAACTGCTCTGCAATCCCTTCATTAAGCAAATCGTTTGAGAGGAGCAAAATGTGACACAAAAATAAAAAAATTCCACCCGAAGGTGGAATTTTTTTGAATTATGAAATGCTTTTTAGGTAACCTTATTTTTTTCTGCCGTTATGGTGCCGTATTGATTGATCATTCTATCAAAAAGTTCTTTTTGCTCTTCTGGCAAGGCTTGCAGGATTTCTGCTTCGGTGGCACCCTCGGGGATATTCTCTGCATACTTCATGGCCTCTTTCTGTAGATCAAGCTTAGTTTCCGGTTGATTAAGGTAATAGTCCAGTACCTCGTAGCCGAAGTTTTCATATTCGCTTAACGGCGTGTTCAATGCTTCTGCTTTGTAAGTGTCATAGTCTGCCACTTCATTGAAGTAATCATCTGCACTAAATCCGTCATAAAGCGGTTCATCTTCACTGGATTTTTTATCAATTTTAAAAAGTATGAAAATATACTCCTTATTATCTTCGATAAACGAAATCCCTTTGTTTGTCTGTAGGACTATCTCACCTTCGCTTTCAAAAACCTTCACATCTTCCCGGTGTGTGATGATATCTCCTTGCCGGATATCCCCATATAAAGGCTGCAACACACGAAGTTTTGTTTCGCAATACTCTGGCAGATACTTATCTTCCCACTTATCGTATAATTCGATAGGGGTACGCAATCCTTCGATGATACCTCGAAAAACAATGGTTCGATCCAGGGTATACGCCTCTTGAATATCTGCCAAATGTTTAACCGGGATATAGTCTGCATTACCACTTTCACGTACTTCCAAACCTTCAAAGGAGATGGGAGTTCCAACTTTGATTTGACTATGAGATTCACTACACCCAGTCGATAGGGCTATCAATAAAAATATCATCATGTACCAAGAAGTTATTTTTTTCATAATTTTTGTTCTCCTTTGTTTAATGACTCACGCTTTTGAGGAGGCTATCTTTTTGAGATAAAAGAAATTATTACTATGATGATAGCCACAATGGGCAAAAACATCGATACATCCATCAAAAAGTTGGGAAGGACATAACCTATTGATAATACGTTTATATAAATGCTTAGTAATATTAAAATAATAGATAAAAGAAGGCCATGGATTTTTTTCATGTTCTTTAATACCTCACATAAAATCAATGTTAAAGTTATCGGCAAAAACATATAAAGGGTCAGTGTTTCCGGAAAGCGAAATACTTGCAATGCCTAAATTTATACTGTACGACACATTCATTGAAGTGGAAGCATCATGGGTATAGTGAAGAGATATTCTGTTAGACGCACTTGTGGAAGTTTTTTCCACATCAAAGTAAGCGTGTCCTTCATAATAGCCTTGATTTGCACCGACAGAACTTGGAATCTTAAATGTATATCCAGAAGAAGTGGAGTCTGTACAATCTAAATCCGTATAAACAGAATTTCCTTGATTATTTATGAAATATAGTCTGAGGTTCCTTTCTCCCGGAACAACTTCCCATCCAGGGTACATTGACATGGAAAATGAATCGTTTTTTACTTTTTTGACAACATGCCAAGTAAAACTCGGAAAAACAGAGTATTCAATTCCTTCAGAAGTATCTGCGATAATACCTATAACATCGACCGTTATTTCAGATGAATTTAATAGTCCGCCACATGGCGATGCTATATTTTCGGACAATGCACCATCATCATTAATGTTAAATCCTTTTGTTTCATAGTTACAAAAAGAAATGTTTTTATTGTTTGTTTTTTCATATATAAACTCTTTTTTAGATTCAGATAAAGTTTCAACAACAGATGTTGGAAAGCCTGCATCTAATAAATATTGATCGATATAATTTTGTTCTTGTGCGGAAATACTCATAGAGCAACATACTATAGTTATAATGGTGAATATTGCGGTTAGTCTTTTAAAATACAACGTATTTTTCCTCTAAAATTACTTTTTGTACTTGTATTGATTTAAAAATCAATATTTTTTCTGTTCACTGTAATCAGTGATGCTTTCGCTATTACTGCCACTATAGACAGTATAGACTGCCTTGATGCGGTAGGTTCCAGTTTTTACAGATGCGGTTTTGGAGAGCGTGCCGTAATAAGTATTATAGGTAGCGCTCCAGGTTTCCACCTCACTCCACCAAAGCAACGTCTTCCTTTGCCCTATAACTCGTTTGAGAGGAACGATTTGTGACAAGAAATTTGAATTTTTTTAATTTTCTTTAAGAGGAATAGATTCTGCAATCTTTAAAATTTCTTCTTCGGTCACCGTTCCAATAATGGTATACATATACTCATCATCATTAAAAATGAGGTAAGTATTGCATAAATTTTGAAAGATGATGCCTTCATACGTGTTTAAAACGAGGATCTTGGTATAATCAACACCTTCGGTATTGACTGTCCTTTTGGAGCCTTTAGGCAACTGAAGAAATTGAAAATATTCAGTTTTATTTCCTTCGTAGATCAAATTTGTTTCAAATTCGTTGCTCATATCCGTCACCAATTGATAGCCCGCCGGAAGATAGGTGGGGATTTTAGGGGTAATTGGCTGGATAGGAGTTCCTTCATCCTCTTTGGAAAACCAGATGATACTTCCTTTTTCAAAGGTTTCAACCACGAAGCGGATAAAGCTCTCCCGAAGGGCCTCTACGCTGACGGTGGTGATGGTGGCGGCCAAAAGGATTGCCACTAAAATACAGGCTACACGCTTGGCGGCGGTATTGATGAGCACATAGTAAAAATGTTTTTGATGATAGAAAAGCCGCGCCATTCGCTGCTCCAATTTTTCGGAGATAGTGATGGTTTGCAATTCTTCTTCACTGGGCAGGGCGGCGGCGAGGGCGATATGATATTGCTCAAAGGCTTTCTGCAGCAACTCTTTTTCCTGCGAGTCAAACATATAGCTCTTCCTCCTCTAATTTTGTTCGAATGATGACCCGAGCACGTTCCAGGCGTTTTCGTGCGGTTTCCGGGGTGATCTTTAAGGATTTGGCACATTCTTTGATCGTCATTCCATAATAAGCAGTTAATTCCAGAATATCGCGGTAAATGGGCGGCATTTCGGCAATACAATCCATCATGATTTTCTTGTTTAAGGATTCCTGCGGATCGTGAGCGTTTTGCATATGGATTGGGAGATCGTCGATGTTTTCTGCTTTTCGTCTCAACTCTTTCCGTAGAATGTCTATGCTAATATTTCGCGTGGTAATATAAATGAAACTTTTGATTCCATTTGCATCCCGGTTTTGCAGGCTCTTGATATTATCAATAACTGCCAGCATGACCTCTTGGATCACTTCCTCGGCGAGTTGCTCATCATGCAGTTTGTTTAATGCGAGATACTTGATTAGTTTTTTATGTTCGTGATAGATTTCTTCCACCTTGTTTTTTTCTTCCGGCGAATCGACCAGACTCAAATAATAGGCAAGCACGGGGATATTCTCCTTGTTTTTGATCTTATTAAAAGAATATCACAATAATACTTGTATTGCAAGGATGAACGAATGCGTTGCCTATAAATCGCATGAGCGGCGGAGTTTGTGACACGAAAACAAAAAAATTCCACCCGGAGGTGGAATTTTGGAGTTTGCAACACAGCCCATATCACGGCTCTTTCGCATCGAGGGCTTCAATAGTATTTATTATTTTGAGTTCGGAAAGGACTTTTCCCATCCGCCGGAGAAGCATGATTTTTGGGAGCTGGTCTACGTGGATAGCGGCGAGATCATTGCGGTGACCGACGGCCTGGGACGTACCCTCCGTTAGGGACAGGTCATCTTCCATAAGCCGAATGAGGTGCACGCCCATATCTCCAACCGCATCGTCTCCAATAATATGCTGGTGGTCAGCTTTACCGCCCGGGGCAAGGGGATGAAATTCTTTGATGATCAGATCTTTGATCTGGATAAGACCGCCAAGACCCTCCTGACCCTCTTTATCAACGAGGCAAAGAACGCCCTCGGGGCGTTGCCGGGGGGATATGCCGATAAAAAGCCGTTGGATTTCTCCCGTGCGCCCTCGGGCTCGGTGCAGTTGATGGAATGTTACCTCACCGAGCTTTTGCTGGTGCTGGAGCGGAGCGGCAAGGGGCCGAGCGGATCATTCGCAAGGAGGACTCCCTGGAACTGGCCCAAAGCTCCATGATGGAACTGATCTTACCTATTTAAAGAATAATCTCCATCGGGATCTCACCCACAGCCTATCGTGAAAAAGTTAATCGTTAGTTCACGATTGGACTATTGACAAAATAAGGAATAAGAGTTAAACTAAATTAGCACTCAAAAGTCGAGAGTGCTAATTCTCCACAAAAGAAGGTTTGTTAAAATGGCTAAAAAGCAATTTAAAGCAGAGTCCAAGCGACTTTTGGACCTGATGATCAATTCCATCTATACGCAAAAGGAGATCTTCCTCCGGGAACTGATCTCCAACGCCTCCGATGCATCGGATAAGAGCTATTACGATGCCCTTTGCGGCGGTAAGACCCCCGACCGGGAGCGGTATGAGATCCGCCTTTCTGCCGATAAGGTGCAGCGTACCCTCACTATTTCCGACCACGGTATCGGCATGAATAAGGAGGAACTGGAGAAAAATCTCGGCACCATCGCTGAGAGCGGTTCTTTCAAATTCAAGGTAGAGCAGGAGCAGAAGGAAGGGGTTGATATCATCGGCCAGTTCGGCGTCGGCTTTTATTCCGCCTTTATGGTGGCAGATCAGCTGGACGTAACCTCTCGGAAAGAGGGAGAGGATACCGCCTGGAAGTGGTCCTCTAAGGGAAGCGACGGCTATACCGTCACCGAGGCGGAGAAAACCGAGACCGGTACCGAGATCGTCCTGCATATCAAGGAAAATACCGAGACCGATAGCTACGACGAGTATTTGGAGCAGTACCGCCTGCAGGATCTCGTCAAGAAATATTCTGATTTTATTAAGTATCCTATCACCATGGAGATGACCCGTTCCCGCAAAAAAGAGGGTAGCGAGGAATATGAGGAGTATACCGAGCTGACCACCCTCAATAGCCGGGTTCCCCTCTGGAAGAAGTCCAAAAAGGAGCTGACCGAGGAGGATTATAAGGGCTTTTATCACGCTCAGCGTTATGGCTTTGATGAGCCGATCAAGACCATCCATACCAATGTGGAGGGCTCTCTGACCTATACGGCGCTGATGTATCTGCCCGGTACGGTGCCCTATGATTTCTATACCAAGGATTTCAAAAAGGGTCTGGCACTCTATTCCAACGGGGTTATGATCATGGAGAAGTGCGCCGATCTCCTGCCGGATTATTTCGGCTTCGTCCAGGGCTTGGTGGACTCCGCCGATCTCTCCCTCAATATCTCCCGGGAGCTGCTGCAGCAGGATCACCAGCTTAAGGCGATCTCCAAAAACCTCACCAAGACCATCCAGAAAGAACTGCTCGCCCTTTGCGAAAAGGATCGTGCTACCTATGCCAAATTCTTTGACGCCTTCGGCAGAACCCTCAAGTACGGGCTTTATAGCGATTGGGGTCTGAATAAGGAGACCCTGCAGGATCTTATTCTCTTCCGTTCTTCTAAGGAAGAGGAGTATACCACCCTCAAGGAATATCTGGATCGGATGCCGGAGGAGCAGAAATATATCTACTACGGCACCGGCGAGACTAAGGAAAAGATCCGCTCCATGCCGGCCGCCGAGGGCGTGCTGTCCAAGGGCTATGAACTGCTTTATTTCACCGAGGACGTGGATGAATTCGCCGTCAAGATGCTCCGCAACTACGGCGAGAAGGAATTCAAGAATATCACCGACGCCGATCTCGGCTTTGAGGCGGAAAAGCCTACCGACGAGCATAGCGAGCTGATGGGGAAGATCAAAGCGGCTCTCGGCGATAAGGTGGCAGACGTCAAGGCCTCTGCCCGCCTGGTCAGCCATCCGGCTTGCCTTTCTACCCGGGGCGAGATCTCCATCGAGATGGAAAAGGTGCTCTCCGTCACCCCCGACGGACAGAATGCCAAGGCGGAAAAGGTACTGGAGATCAATACCGGTCACGCCCTCTTCGACCAGCTGGAAAAGGCAGACGAAGACCGCCTCGCCCTTCTTTCCGAAATTTTGCTGAACCAAGCAATGCTGATCGAGGGCTTGCCCATCGAAGATCCCGTTTCCTATTCCAATGCCATCTGGAAATTACTTGAACAATAAAAACAAGCCCTGCGGCATCGCCGCAGGGCTTGTTTTTATTATTGATTATTCTTTGCAGGGTCACCGCAGCATTTTTTGTATTTCTTACCGCTGCCGCAGGGACAAGGATCGTTGGGTCCCACCTTTTTGCCCACCTTTTGGGGTTGCTTTTTGGGGGTGGTGCCGTCGGTACCGCTGCTGGTGCCGGTCTCTTTCGCCACCGCCTCGCGCTTGACCTCTTCCTCTTTGCGCAGGCGCAGAGAGAAGATGCCCCGGACGGTATTTTCCTTGATGGTCTCGATCATGGCGTCGAAGATATCATAACTTTGGAATTTGAATTCCACCACCGGGTTGCGCTGACCGTAGGCCTCCAGGCCGATGCCCTGGCGGAGATCGTCCATATTGTCGATATGCTCCATCCAGTTGCGGTCTACGCTGCGGAGCAGGACGACGCGCTCGGCTTCGCGCATGGTCTCCGCGCCCAGTTCTTCTTCCTTGGCGTCGTAGGCGACGCGTCCCTTTTCTTTGAGCAGATCTGCCACGTTAGCAGGATCCAGCTCCATCAATTCCTCCTGGGTATAATGGAGATCCTCGGGGGTAATGACCATGCCGTCCAGCTCCTGATGCAGGGCGTCAAAGTTCCAGAGGGTGGTGTCCTCCCCGGACAGATTGCGGCTGACCTCGCCCTCAATATAATCGTCCAGCATTTTGAGGACGGTCTCCTTGAGGTCGGTGCCGTCCAGCACCTGCCGACGCTGCTCGTAGATCAACTCACGCTGTTTGTTCATGACGTCGTCGTATTCCAAGACGTGCTTTCTCCGGGCAAAGTTGGCGCTCTCCACCCGCTCCTGGCTCTTTTCGATAACGCCGGTGAGAAGTTTGGCTTCGATGGGCATATCCTCCGGCATCCGCAGGGTGTTCATCATGGCGTTGACCCGCTCACCGCCAAAGAGACGCATCAGATCGTCCTCCAGGGAGAGATAGAACCGGGTGGCACCGGGATCGCCCTGACGGGCGGCACGGCCGCGGAGCTGATTATCGATCCGGCGGCTTTCGTGCCGCTCGGTGCCGAGGATAAAGAGACCGCCGGCACCACGGACGCGCTCGGCCTCCTCTTTGATGGCCTCTTTATGGGCGGCGAGGGTGCCTTGATAGAACTTCCGCGCCTCTAAGATCGTTTCGTCGTCGGTTTCAGCATAGCCGGTGGCTTCGCTGATGACCGCTTCCTCATAGCCTTTTTTGCGGAGGTCTTCTTTGGCGAGGAATTCCGCATTACCGCCCAGCATAATATCGGTACCGCGTCCTGCCATGTTGGTGGCGATGGTCACCGCGCCGAACTTGCCGGCCTGAGCGATGATGGACGCTTCCTTTTCGTGGTGCTTGGCGTTCAAGACGTGGTGGGGGATGCCCTTCTTTTTGAGGAGCATACTGAGTAGCTCGCTCTTCTCGATGGAGATGGTACCCACCAGCACCGGCTGACCCTTGGCGTGGCACTCCTCGATCTGCTGGAGCGCGTTGAGGAACTTGCCCTTCTCGGTCTTAAAGACGATGTCGGAATGATCTTTGCGGATATTGGGGCGGTTGGTGGGGATCTCCACCACGTCCAAGGCGTAGATGCCCCGGAACTCCTCTTCCTCGGTCAACGCCGTACCGGTCATACCGGAAAGCTTTTTATAAAGACGGAAATAATTCTGCAGAGTAATGGAGGCCAGGGTCTTGCTTTCCTTTTCGACGGTAACCCGTTCCTTGGCCTCGATGGCCTGGTGCAGACCATTGTTGTAGCGTCTGCCATACATGATACGACCGGTGAACTCATCCACGATGAGTACCTGACCGTCCTTGACGACGTAGTCGATATCCCGATGCATCAGCCCCCTGGCACGCATGGCCTGGTTGATATGGTGGCTGATCTCCATATTGGAGGGATCGGCATAGTTCTCCAGATGGAAGAACTGCTCCGCCTTGGTAATACCGCTGGCAGTGAGGGTGACGTGCTTGCTCTTTTCTTCAATGAGATAATCGGCGGTCTTGAGCTGGGCGTGCTGTTCGGGGGTCAGATAGTGCCCCATCAAGACCTCTTGATATTCCATTTTGGCGTAGGCGTCATAGTCCGCCTTATCGTCGGTACGGATCACCTTAAAGGGATTAAGGGTCTTGACAAAATTATCCGCCAATTGATAGAGTTCGGTAGATTTGGCGCCCTGACCGCTGATGATCAAGGGAGTACGGGCTTCGTCGATCAGAATGGAGTCCACCTCATCGACGATGGCAAAGGCGTGCCCTCTCTGGACAAGGTTTTCCTTATAAAGCGCCATGTTATCGCGGAGATAATCAAAGCCGAATTCATTATTGGTACCGTAGGTGATGTCGGCGGCGTAGGCGGTCTGCTTCTCCTCCGGGGTCAGTCCGTTGATGATAAGTCCTACCGTCAGACCCAGATAGCGGTAGACCTTCCCCATCCATTCGCTGTCGCGCTGCGCCAGATAATCGTTGACGGTGACGACGTGTACGCCCTCGCCGGTCAGCGCATTGAGGTAGGCGGGCAGGGTGGCCACCAGGGTCTTACCCTCACCGGTCTTCATCTCGGCGATCCGCCCCTGGTGCAGGACGATACCGCCGATGATCTGCACCGGATAGTGCTTCATTCCTAATACGCGCCAGGCCGCCTCGCGCATGGTAGCAAAGGCCTCGGGCAGAATGTCGTCCACCGTTGCGCCGTTTTGCAGGCGTTCCTTCAAAAGAACCGTCTGGTTTTTCAGTTCCTCCTCGCTCATGGCGGCATAGGTCTCCTCCAGAGCCAGCACCCGATCCACCGTCGGCTGGATGCGCTTCAATTCCCGGTCGGAATGAGAACCGAAAAGTTTATTGAAAAGTCCCATTTATCGATACTCCTTAAACTGATATGTTCATACAAATAGATATTGTACCATAAAATTCCTTATAAAACAATGAATTTTCAGTGAATTTATGAAAATAAAATGATTGCAAAATGACGAAAATAATGGTAAAATAATCGGTAGTAAAAAAATATTTTCATATAAAGGAGTTTTATGTCATGGCTTACAACAAGAAGACTGTAGACGACATTCAGGTAAAAGGCAAGAATGTCCTGGTCCGTTGCGACTTTAACGTTCCCCTGAAGAACGGCGTGATCACCGATGAGAACCGCATCAACGCTGCTCTGCCCACCATTAAGAAGTTGATTGCCGATGGCGCGCGCGTCATCCTCTGCTCTCACCTGGGCAAGCCCAAGGATGAGAATAAGGCTGATTTCAGCCTGGCACCCGTGGCCAATCGTCTTTCCGAGAAGCTGGGTCAGGAGGTTGTTTTCGCTGCTGATGATAACGTTGTCGGCGAGAATGCAAAGGCTGCTGTTGCTGCCATGAAGGACGGCGACGTGGTTCTTCTGCAGAACACCCGTTTCCGTAAGGAAGAGTCCAAGAACGGCGAGGAGTTCAGCAAGGATCTGGGCTCTCTGGCTGAGATCTTCGTTAACGATGCATTCGGTACTGCGCACCGCGCTCATTGCTCCACCGTCGGCGTGGTCAGCTACGTGAAGGAGGCGGCTGCCGGTTATCTGATCGGTAAAGAGCTGCAGTATCTGGGCAACGCCGTGGATGCTCCCGAGCGTCCCTTCGTTACCATCCTGGGCGGTGCTAAGGTTGCCGATAAGCTGACTGTTATTGAGAACCTGCTGAAGAAGGCAGATACCCTCATCATCGGCGGCGGTATGGCTTATACCTTCCTGGCTGCCAAGGGCTATTCTGTCGGCACCTCTCTCCTGGACGAGACCAAGATCGAGTACTGCAAGGAGATGCTGAAGCAGGCTGAGGAGAAGGGTGTTAAGATCCTTCTGCCGGTGGACTGCACCATCGCCAAGGAATTCCCCAACCCCATCGACGGCGAGATCGAGGTCTCCGTTGTGGATGCCGATAAGATCCCCGCTGATATGATGAGCCTGGATATCGGCCCCAAGAGCGCAGAGCTGTTTGCCGAGGCTGTGAAGTCTGCTAAGACCGTTGTTTGGAACGGCCCCATGGGCGTATTTGAGAACCCCACCCTGGCCAAGGGTACTATGGCAGTTGCCAAGGCTATGGCCGAGACCGATGCCGTAACCGTTATCGGCGGTGGCGACAGTGCTGCAGCGGTCAACACCTTGGGCTTCGGTGATCAGATGACCCATATTTCTACCGGCGGCGGCGCTTCTCTCGAATTCCTCGAGGGTAAGGAACTGCCCGGTATCGCTGCACTGAACGACAAATAAGACAAATATGATAGACGGAGCGGCAAGGCCGTTCCGTCTATTCAAGCATAAAGGAGAATTGTAAAATGAGAAAGTATGTTATCGCAGGTAACTGGAAGATGAATAAGACCCCTGCCGAGACAGCCGCTTTGATCAACGAGATGAAGCCGCTGGTGGCAGATGCCAAGTGTGAAGTGGTGCTTTGCGTTCCCTTTGTGGACATCGCTGCCGCTGTGGAGGCCTCTAAGGGTTCCAATATCAAGATCGGTGCCGAGAACGTCCATTTCAAGGAGAGCGGTGCCTATACCGGTGAGATCTCCGCAGAGATGCTGACCGCTTGCGGCGTAGAGTACGTGGTCATCGGCCATAGTGAGCGCCGTCAGTACTTCGGTGAGACCGACCAAACCGTCAACCTCCGCACCCTGGCTGCCCTGAAGGGCGGCTTGAAGCCTATCGTCTGCGTGGGTGAGACCCTGGAGCAGAGAGAGCTGGGCTATACCGAGACCCTTTTGAAGTATCAGACCAAGATGGCGCTGACCAACGTTACCGCTGAAGAGCTGAAGAACGTCATCATCGCTTATGAGCCCGTCTGGGCGATCGGTACCGGCGTGACCGCCACCGATGAGCAGGCGGATGAAGGCAATGGCTTCGTCCGTGCCGCAGTTGCCGAGATGTTTGGCGCTGAGGCTGCCGAGGAGATCACCATCCAGTACGGCGGTTCCATGAACCCCAAGAACGCAGAGGGTCTTCTGGCGAAGACCAACGTAGACGGCGGCTTGATCGGCGGCGCTTCTCTGAAGGCCGAGGACTTTTCCGTCGTTGTGCATGGAGTGAAGTAATGATGAAAAAACCTTTAGTTCTTTGTATTCTGGACGGTTTCGGCAATAACTCCGAGATCATCGGCAATGCCATCTATACGGCCAAGACCCCCAATATTGATGCATTGAAGGAAAACTGCCCCACCACCACCATCGGTGCTTCCGGTATGGACGTCGGGTTGCCCGACGGACAGATGGGCAATAGCGAGGTCGGTCATACCAATATCGGTGCCGGCCGGGTAGTCTATCAGGAATTGACCCGCATCACCAAGAGCACGCTGGACGGCGATTTCTTTGAGAATGAAGCCCTCTTAGGTGCCATGAACAACGCCAAGGAAAACGGCACCGCCCTGCATCTGATGGGCTTGATGAGTGATGGCGGTGTCCATTCTCATAACAGCCACCTTTGGGCACTCTTGGAGATGGCGAAGAAAAACGGCCTTACCAAGGTCTATATCCATTGCTTCCTGGACGGCCGCGACGTGCCTCCTGCCAGCGGTGCAGATTTCGTCGCCGAGTGCGTCGAGAAGTGCCGCGAGATCGGCGTAGGTCAGGTGGCGACCGTGATGGGTCGTTACTACGTCATGGATCGTGACAATCGTTGGGAACGGGTGGAAAAGGCTTACGCCGCGCTCTGCTATGGCGAAGGCATCAAGAATACCGATCCCGTTGCCGCCATCAAGGCTTCCTATGAAACGGTGGATGCCGAGGGCAAGAACGTCACCGATGAGTTTGTCGTCCCCACCGTCTGCGTGGAGGGTGCCGCCATCGGCGAAAAGGATAGCGTGGTGTTCTTCAACTTCCGCCCCGACCGTGCCCGGGAGATCACCCGGACGCTGGTGGATCCGGAGTTCAACGGCTTTGAGCGTAAGAACGGCTGCTTCCCCCTCTATTACGTCTGCATGACCCAGTATGATGCTTCTATGCCGAACGTTCACGTGGCATTCAAGCCTCAGTCCTTGGATAATACGCTGGGTGCTTATCTTGCTGACTGCGGTAAGACTCAGCTTCGTATCGCCGAGACTGAGAAGTATGCTCATGTCACCTTCTTCTTCAACGGTGGCGTGGAGACCGTCTCCAAGGGCGAGGATCGCGAGCTGATCGCCTCCCCCAAGGTGGCTACCTATGATCTCCAGCCGGAGATGAGCGCCCCCGAGGTCTGCGATAAAGTGGTGGAGCATATTGAGAGCGGCAAGTACGACGTCGTCATCCTCAATTTTGCAAACTGCGATATGGTAGGTCATACCGGCGTCATGGAAGCCGCCGTCAAGGCGGTGGAAACGGTGGATACCTGCGTAGGCAAGGTGGCAGACGCCGTTAAGAAGATGGACGGCGCTATGTTTATCACCGCTGACCATGGTAATGCCGATCGGATGCTGGACGTGGATGGCTCTCCCTTTACTGCCCATACCACCAATCCGGTTCCCTTCATCGTGTATAACCACGATTGTAAGCTCCGTGAGGGCGGCAAACTTTGCGATATCGCTCCCACTATGCTGGAGTGGCTGGATCTGCCCATCCCGGCAGAAATGACCGGCAAGAGCCTGTTTGAATAATATTATAATGTAGAAATTTCTCGTCACCACGGTGGCGAGAAATTTTTTAGAATAATTCTAAAAAATATATTGACAAATGAGAAAACCTCTGTTATACTATGATTGTCATTTAGAACAATTCTAAAAACGGAGGTGAGGATATGACCAAGCAACGGGCGTTGATCCTGCGGTTGATCCGGGAGTCCGGTGGGCACCTGACGGCCGATGAGATCTATCAGCGCGCCAAGGCAGAGATGCCGGGCATTGCGCTGGCGACGGTGTATAATAATCTCATCCGTCTGTCGGAGGAGGGGGAGATCAAAAAGATCACCTTCCGGGATCGGACGGATCGGTACGATAAAAGTCATATTCCTCATATCCACCTCATATGTGATGGATGCGGCAAGGTTTGCGACCATCCGTCTGAGGGATTGCTGGAGGAGATGGAAAAGCGGCTGGGCTTCCCGGTAAGGGAATATGAGCTGGGGATCCATTACCTCTGCCACGAGTGTCAAAATTAATTTTTTAAAAAGGAGAACCAACATGGAACTGAAAGGATCTAAGACCGAGAAAAATTTGATGACCGCTTTTGCCGGCGAGAGCCAGGCAAGAAACAAGTACACCTACTTTGCATCCGTTGCAAAGAAAGAGGGCTACGAGCAGATCGCTGCCATCTTCCAGAAGACCGCCGATAACGAGAAGGAGCACGCTAAGATGTGGTTCAAGGCTTTGGGCGAGCTGGGCGATACCGCTGCCAACCTGCTGGCTGCTGCCGAGGGCGAGAACTATGAGTGGACCGATATGTACGATACCTTTGCGAAGGAAGCAGAGGAAGAGGGCTTTACCAAGCTGGCTTATCAGTTCCGTGCTGTTGCCGCTATTGAAAAGACTCATGAGGAGCGCTATCGTGCACTGCTCAGCAACGTAGAGATGCAGAAGGTCTTCGAGAAGAGCGAAGAGACCATGTGGGAATGCCGCAACTGCGGTCACCTGGTCATGGGCAAGAAGGCTCCCGAGCTGTGCCCCGTCTGCGCGCATCCCAAGAGCTACTTCGAAGTCCGCGCCGAGAATTATTAATTTCGCTGAAAATGGCACAGACCGAAAAGGTCCCCCGATTGGGGGACCTTTTCTCAGCTTCTGCGGTCGGGGACTTTTTTGACAGTCTGAATAAAACTACCCCAATTCATTTGGGGTAGTTTTATTGTTTCATAAATAGTTCTACTATTTCCATATATTTATTATTGACAAATGCAAAAATAAAAAGTATAATTGTATACAATTATACAGGTGGAGGTTTTTTATGTTAGAATTATCCCATGTAACACATTTATTAGAGGAAGAAACCTATAAATATACCCTGCAGGATATTCCCGACCCCAATTTATATCGGGATGTTTATAACTACGCGGATGTGCCGAAGGTATCCTTTAACCATCGCCGCGTTCCCATTGGGATGCCGGAGGAGATCTGGATCACCGATACCTCGCTTCGGGACGGAATGCAGTCGGTGGAGCCCTATACGGTGGATCAGATCGTCAAGATCTATCAGCTGCTTTCCAAGCTGGGCGGACCCTACGGTATCATCCGGCAGACGGAGTTTTTCGTTTATAGCGAAAAGGATCGGGAAGCACTTCGGCGGTGCCAGGAGTTAGGACTGCGGTTCCCGGAGA
The DNA here is from genome assembly GCA_045541555.1 of Eubacteriales bacterium. Classification (GTDB taxonomy): domain Bacteria; phylum Bacillota; class Clostridia; order Oscillospirales; family QAKW01; genus QAKW01. The sequence continues at coordinate 15,030 of JAZQJH010000022.1, forward strand.
TCACGACCTGGATCCGCGCCAATAAAGAGGATTTCAAATTGGTTAAGGATCTGGGCATCCGGGAGACCGGGATCTTGGTCTCCTGTAGCGATTACCATATCTTTAAAAAACTGAAGATGTCCCGTCGGCAGGCGATGGATCAATATCTTTCTGCGGTGGCGCAGGCCTTCGAGGCGGGGGTCATGCCCCGGTGTCATTTGGAGGATATTACCCGGGCGGATTTTTATGGTTTTGTCGTTCCGTTTGTCAACGAACTGATGAAGATGAGCCGGGATGCTAAGATCCCGGTACGGATCCGTGCCTGCGATACCATGGGCTACGGCGTTCCCTATCCGGAAGTGACCCTGCCCCGGAGCGTGCCCGGCATCATTTATGGTCTGCAAACTTATTCTGACGTGCCCAGCGAGCTATTGGAATGGCATGGTCATAATGATTTTTATCTGGCAGTTGCCAATGCTTCTACCGCATGGCTTTACGGCGCATCCTCTGTCAACTGCTCCTTGCTGGGGATCGGCGAGCGTACCGGAAACGTGCCGCTGGAGGCGATGGTGATGCAGTACGCTTCCTTGCGCGGATCACTGGACGGGATGGATACCACGGTGATCACAGAGATCGCAGAGTTCTTCAAGCATGAGATCGGCTATCAGATCCCGGTGATGACGCCCTTTATCGGAGAGAACTTCAACGTGACCAAGGCCGGAATCCATGCAGACGGACTTTTGAAGGACGAGGAGATCTATAATATTTTTGATACCAAAAAGATCCTGAACCGCCCGGCGTCGGTATTGATCGGCAAGACCTCCGGACTTGCCGGCATTGCATATTGGGTCAATGAGCATTATAATTTAACCGGCGATGCGGCGGTGAGTAAGAAGGATCCCCGGGTTCTTGCGATGAAAGAATGGGTGGATCGTTTCTATGAGGACGGGCGCCAGACCAATCTTTCCACCCACGAGCTGGAAAATAAATGGGAGGAATTGAACGATGATCGAGCATAAGCATTATTCTTTGGCAGACCAGGTATTTGAAAAATTAGAGACGGATATTTTAAGCGGACAGTATGCCCGGGGCGAGATTCTGACGGAACTGCGGCTTTGCCAGGAGCTGGGCGTCAGCCGGACTCCGGTGCGGGAAGCGCTTCGGCGGTTGCAGCAGGAGCATATTCTGGAGGAGACCGGCAAGGGGATGAAGGTTCTTGGAATTAGCCGGGAAGACCTTTTGGATATTATGGAACTGCGGCTTCGGTTGGAGGGCCTCGCCGCCGCCCGGACGGCAGAGCGGATCACGGAGGAAGAGCTTCTGGAGCTGAAAGAAACCTTGGATCTTCAAGAATTCTATACCAATAAGGAAGACTCCGACCATATCAAAGGGATGGATAGCCGTTTCCATGAGCTGATCTATCAGTTTTCCGGCAGTGTCATTCTTTATGATGCACTGACCCCGCTTCATAAAAAGGTACAGCGTTACCGCAAGCAGGCGGTAGAAGACAGCAATCGGGCATTAGACTCGGTGAAGGAGCATTGGGCGATCTACGAGGCCATTGCCGCGCACGATCCCAAGGCGGCAGAGGAGCGGAGCCTGGCACATACGAAAAACGCTAAAAAACATATTATAGGAGAATAAAATGGGATTTACTATTGCGCAAAAAATTATCAAGGATCACTTACTTTCCGGCGAGATGATTCCGGGGCAGGAGATTGCGCTCCGGATCGATCAGACGCTGACCCAGGATGCCACCGGCACCATGGCATATCTGGAATTTGAGACCATGGGCATCGACCGGGTACGGACGGAAAAGAGCGTGGCTTATATTGACCATAACACCCTTCAGTCCGGCTTTGAAAACGCTGATGACCATCGGTTTATCCAGTCTATTGCCAAAAAGCACGGCATTTATTTTTCCCGCCCCGGTAACGGCATCTGCCATCAGGTGCACCTGGAGCGGTTTGGCATCCCGGGTAAGACGCTGATCGGCTCGGATAGCCATACTCCCACCGGCGGAGGACTGGGGATGCTGGCATTTGGTGCCGGAGGCTTGGACGTGGCGGTAGCCATGGGTGGCGGAGCGTATTATATCACTATGCCGAAGCTGCTTAAGGTGGAACTGACCGGAAAGCTTCGGGATTTCGTTACCGCCAAAGATATCAGTCTGGAATTGTTGCGGCGTCTTTCTGTTAAAGGGGGCGTGGGTTATATCATTGAATGGGGCGGCGAAGGAATTGATTCGCTCTCCGTTCCGGAACGCGCCACTATCACCAATATGGGCACCGAGCTGGGTGCCACCACCTCTATTTTCCCCTCCGATGAGAGAACCAAGGCCTTTTTGGAGGCGGAGGGACGGGGGGAGGACTACCGTCCGCTTTCTTCGGATCAAGATGCGGTATATGATCGCGTCATTCAAATTGACCTTTCTGCTCTGGAACCGTTGATCGCCTGTCCCCACAGTCCGGATCACGTGGTTCCCGTTTCCTCTCTCAAGGGCGTAAAGGTGGATCAGGTCTGCATTGGGTCCTGCACCAATTCTTCGTTGCTGGATCTTTTAAAGGTGGCCGCTCTCTTAAAGGGACGAACCGTCTCTCCCAATGTCAGCCTCTCCATCTCGCCTGGGAGCAAGCAGGTTCTGACCATGCTGGCAGACTGTGGCGCTCTTTCGGATCTCCTTGCAAGCGGAGCCCGGGTGCTGGAATGTGCCTGCGGACCCTGCATCGGGATGGGATTCTCCCCGAATTCCGGGGGTGTCAGCCTGCGAACCTTTAACCGAAATTTTGAGGGACGGAGCGGCACGGCAGACGGCAAGGTCTATTTAGTTTCTCCGGAGACGGCGGTAGCCGCCGCGCTGACCGGATTTATCACCGATCCCACGCTGCTTGGAACGGCCCCCGAGGTGACGCTGCCCCGGCAGTTCAAGCTCGACGATAGCGCGATCTTGCCTCCGGCGGAGCCAGGGGAGGAGGTGGAGATCCTGCGTGGACCCAATATCAAGAAGTTTCCCGATGCCAAGCCCCAGGAGGATACCCTATCCGCACAATTGACATTAAAGGTGGGGGACAACATTACCACCGATCATATCATGCCGGCGGGAGCAAAGATCTTGCCTTATCGGTCGAATATCCCCCATCTTTCGCAGTTCTGCTTTGGGGTCTGTGATCCCACCTTCCCGGCGCGCGCCAAAGAGGTCGGCGAGAGCATCATCGTGGGTGGCAGTAACTACGGACAGGGCTCTTCCAGAGAGCACGCGGCATTGGTGCCGCTTTATCTGGGGGTTCGGGCAGTTATTACCAAGAGCTTTGCGAGAATTCATATTGCCAACCTCATCAATGCCGGTATCATGCCCCTGACCTTCGCAGAGCCGGAGGATTATGAAAAGCTGGAGCAGGGAGATCGGCTGACCATCCGGAATATTTACGCCGGAATGGAGTGCGGAAAAATGACGCTGATCAATGAGACCAAAGGAATTGAAATTCCGCTGGTCTGTAATTTCACCGATCGGCAGAAAGCCATTCTGAAGGCCGGAAGCCTGTTGGCTTATACGAAAAAGGAGAGTTTATGACGGAAAAGTATATTAATGAAGCAGTAGAAAGCTTTCGTACACTTTTAACGGAACAGTTGAACCGGCAGGAACGGATCGCTGTCGGGAGTGCGGGCAAGGATTTTGCCGGCATGGAAAAGATCGTCATCGGAATCTGCGGCGGCGATGGGATCGGTCCCATCATCACCCGGGAGGGTGAGCGTGTCCTGCGCGCGCTCTTAAAAGAGGAGTTGGAAACCGGGCGGGTCGAACTACGCGTGATCGAAGGGCTGACTTTGGAAAGCCGAGAGGCTTGCGGAAAGGCGATCCCCGACGAGACCCTGGCAGCCCTTAAGGGTTGCGACGTCATCCTTAAAGGACCGACCACCACCCCTCATGGCGGCAGTCTGGAAAGTGCTAACGTGACCATGCGCCGGGAATTGGATCTTTACGCCAACGTGCGTCCGGTCAGCCTGCCGGCGGAGGGGATCGACTGGATCTTCTTCCGGGAGAACAGCGAGGGTGAATACGTTCTCGGCAGCCGCGGAATTGAGATCCCCGGCAAGCTGGCGATGGATTTTAAGGTCACCACCGATGCCGGCACCCGGCGGATCGCCCGGGCGGCATTCGAGTATGCAAAGAATAACGGCAAGACCCGCGTGGCCATCGTCACCAAGGCCAATATTATGAAAAAGACCGACGGCAGTTTCAGCCGTATCTGCCATGAGGTGGCGGCGGATTATCCCGGCATTACCGCCGAGGATTGGTATATTGATATTATGACCGCCAATCTAATCAATGAAGCGATTCGCAGTCAGTTTCAGGTCTTTCTTCTGCCCAATCTCTACGGAGATATTATCACCGATGAAGCCGCCCAGATCCAGGGCGGTGTCGGGACGGCAGGGAGCGCCAATATCGGCGACCGCTACGCCATGTTTGAAGCCATCCACGGCTCAGCACCCCGGCTGATAGAGCAGGGCTTGGGAGAATACGCCAACCCCTCCAGTATTTTCAAAGCCATCGCCATGCTGCTCCGGCATATCGGACGCAGTAAGGCGGCAGAAAAGCTGGAGGCTGCGCTCTATCTCTGCACCGAGCAGGAGCGCAAGGTCATCGCCGATGGGACGGCAGAAAATGCTACCTGCCGGGAATTTGCCGATTATTTGATAGAAAAATTATAATCTAAACCCAGCTCGCTCATTCTAAACGATGGAAAGAATTGACACTCAGGCAAGATTATATTATAATAAATTGTAATCTTAAAAAGTGAGGTAGCTTTCGTGGCTAAATTTATGAATTATTCCTATGAGCAGCTAAAGAAATTCTGCGACGATGCGTTCGAGAAGTTCGGCTTTAAGAAGGAGGAGGCCGGTATCATCACCGACGTTCTTCTGCTGGCTGATCTCTATGGAATTGATTCCCATGGCACCCAGCGTCTGGTGCGCTATCATAAAGATATTGCCAAGGGTCTGATCCGGGTAGAGGCAGAGCCCGAGGTGGTCTTTGAGACCCCCGTCTCCGCCGTCATCGACGCTCACGACGGAATGGGTCAGGTCGTTGGTCATAAGGC
>JAZQJH010000023.1:0-3667 GCA_045541555.1 Eubacteriales bacterium
TTGTTATGGAAGTCGGCAAGAAGTACTTCGAGGCTCTGATCGACGAAATGAAGGAAGCCAAGGGCGTTACTCAGGACGTTGAGCTGACTGCTGAAGATCTGAAAGAGCTGGCAGGGATGTTCAAGGCCGAGTATAAGAATAAGATCGGCAAAGACTTCCCCTCCGATCCCGTTGAGCAGTTGATGGGCGCTGTGGAAGCCGTGTTCCGTTCTTGGGACAACCCCCGTGCAAACGTTTACCGTCGTGACAACGATATTCCCTATTCCTGGGGTACCGCTGTCAACGTTCAGATGATGGCATTCGGTAACATGGGTGACGATTGCGGTACCGGCGTTGCCTTTACCCGTGATCCCGCTACCGGTGATAAGGGTCTGATGGGCGAATTCCTGACCAATGCGCAGGGCGAAGACGTGGTAGCCGGTGTGCGTACCCCGATGCCCATCGCTGAGATGGAAAACAAGTTCCCCGAGGCTTTCGCAGAGTTCAAGAAGGTCTGCGCTATCCTGGAGGATCATTACCGTGATATGCAGGATATGGAGTTCACCGTTGAGCACGGCAAGCTCTTCATGCTGCAGACCCGTAACGGTAAGAGAACCGCTAAGGCGGCTCTGAAGATCGCTTGCGATCTGGTGGACGAGGGCATGATCGATAAGAAGCAGGCTGTTGCCATGATCGATCCCCGTAACCTGGATACCCTTCTCCATCCCCAGTTCGACGCTAAGGCTCTGAAGGCAGCTACCCCCGCCGGCCGTGGCTTGGGCGCTTCCCCCGGTGCTGCTTGCGGTAAGGTTGTCTTCACCGCTGAGGACGCTGAGGCTTGGAACGCGCGTGGCGAGAAGGTCGTTCTGGTTCGTCTGGAGACCTCTCCTGAGGACATCACCGGTATGAAGGCTTCTCAGGGTATCCTGACTGTCCGCGGTGGTATGACCTCTCACGCTGCCGTTGTTGCCCGTGGTATGGGCACCTGCTGCGTATCCGGTTGCGGCGACATCAATATGGACGAAGAGAACAAGAAGTTCACTCTGGCCGGTAAGACCTACGTTGAAGGCGACTTCATCTCCATCGACGGTTCCACCGGTAACATCTACGATGGCATCATCCCCACCGTGGATGCTGAGATCGCCGGCGAGTTCGGCCGCATCATGGAGTGGGCTGATGAGTTCCGTACTCTGAAGGTCCGCACCAACGCTGATACCCCTGCTGACGCTAAGAAGGCTCGTGAGCTGGGTGCTGAGGGTATCGGTCTTTGCCGTACCGAGCATATGTTCTTCGAGGCAGAGAGAATTGCTGCTTTCCGTGAGATGATCTGCTCCGATACCGTTGAAGAGCGTGAGGCTGCTCTGGAGAAGAACCTGCCCTATCAGCAGGGCGACTTCGAGGCTCTGTATGAGGCTCTGGAAGGCAACCCCGTAACCATCCGTTTCCTGGATCCCCCCCTGCATGAGTTCGTTCCCACCGAGGAAGCTGACATCGCTGCTCTGGCTAAGGCTCAGGGTAAGTCCGTTGAGGATATTAAGGCGCTGATCTCTTCGCTCCATGAGTTCAACCCCATGATGGGTCACCGTGGCTGCCGTCTGGCTGTCACCTATCCTGAAATCGCTAAGATGCAGACTAAGGCTGTCATCCGCGCTGCCATCAACGTGCAGAAGGCTCATGCTGATTGGACTGTGAAGCCCGAGATCATGATCCCCCTGCCCGGCGACGCGAAGGAGCTGAAGTATGTGAAGGATATCGTTGTGGCTACCGCTGACGCTGAGATCGCCGCTGCTGACGTGAAGATCGCTTATGAAGTCGGTACCATGATGGAGATCCCCAGAGCTTGCTTGACTGCCGATGAGATCGCTAAGGAAGCAGACTTCTTCTGCTTCGGTACCAACGACCTGACCCAGATGACCTACGGCTTCAGCCGTGACGATGCCGGTAAGTTCCTGGATGCTTACTATGACCGTAAGATCTTCGAGAACGATCCCTTCGCTAAGCTGGATCAGACCGGTGTTGGTAAGCTGATGGAGATGGCTATTAAGCTGGGCAAGCCCGTAAACAATAAGATCCACTGCGGTATCTGCGGTGAGCACGGCGGCGACCCTGTCTCCGTTGAGTTCTGCCACAGAATCGGCCTGGACTACGTTTCCTGCTCTCCCTTCCGTGTACCCATCGCTCGTCTGGCCGCCGCTCAGGCCGCTATCAAAGAATCTAAGTAATTAGATTTATAAAGCAAAACTTGCCGCCCTGCCGATTACTCGGCAGGGCGACGTTTTTTTTATTGCTTTCAGAGGAACATCGTTGTATAATGACATTAAAAAAGCAGGAGGGCGTTTGAACTATGCTGACTTTAGAGCGTGCAAAAGAGTTATTGGAGTCCACAACGACGGAGGAGCATCTTTTTCTTCATGCCAAGAACGTGTCGGTGGCTATGGGTGGCATGGCGAAGCATTTCGATGAGAATGTGGAGCATTGGATGGCGATTGGTCATCTTCACGATTATGATTATGAGCAGCATCCCGATGCCCATCTGCAATATACCGAAAAAGAGCTTTTAGCAGAAGGGATCACCGAAGAGGAGGTCCGTGCGATCCTTGCCCATGGATACGGACATTGCAACCAGGTGGAGCCCATCACCAAGCTGGAAAAGGCGCTGTTTACGGTGGATGAGCTGACCGGGATCATCCAGGCGGCGGCACGGATGCGCCCCATGGGCATCACTGATATGGAGATCAGCAGTTTTATGAAGAAATTCAAGGACAAGAAGTTTGCTGCAAAATGCGACCGGGAAGTGATCCGTAAGGGTTGCGAGATGCTTGGCATGGAGGTCCGGGAGGTTGCCACTATCTGCATAGAGGCGATGAAAGCATATGCCGATGAACTTCAGTTGGGTCCGAAAGTATAAGTGGGTAAGAGAAAACCGCTCTTAAAAGAGAGTTTATTCTTGCTTTTGGGATCGGCGAATTGTATAATAAAGAACTGAACGTTGCAATATAGGAGAATCCAATGAGATATAGAATCGTTGCCAGCGACCTGGATGGTACGCTGTTAAATAGTCAAGGGCAGGTCAGCGAGGAAAACTGGCGCGCCATCGAGGAGATGGGCAAGCGAGGAGTTCATTTCGTGCCGACTTCCGGACGCGCTTTTGCGGAGATGCCCAAGGAGCTTTTGGAAAGTCCGCTGATTCGGTACTATATCACTTCCGACGGTACGACGGTCTATGATAAAAAGACGGATACCACCCATGAGCTGGCGATGCCGCGCACCTTGACCAAAAGAGTGCTGGATAAACTGTATCAATATCCCTTTTGTATGATGGTGCACGCGGATACTCGCTCCTACGTGGATGCCAAGACTCATAACGAAGCGGATTATAAGCGCTTTAATATGGATCGGGAGTGGATCGACTTTTCCTTTGCCATGGAGGAGGTGCTTCCCGATCTGAAAACCTTCACTTATGAGCACGAAAACATTCAATCGTTGGTGCCGTTTTTTGAAAATCTCGCGGATCTTGAGGAGTGTAAGGCCTATTTTGAGCGGGATCCGGAAGTGATCGTGGCGCAGTCCTTTCCCTATAACCTGGAGATCTTTTCCTCCAAGGCCGGCAAGGGCAATGCCTTGATGCTGTTGGCGGATATTCTGGGCGTGGATCATGCGGCCACCATTGCCGTGGGGGACAGTACCA
>JAZQJH010000024.1:0-3636 GCA_045541555.1 Eubacteriales bacterium
CACCTCCTTTTTAACTTCAATAAATTATATTATATCATTCTTTGCAGGCGCTGTAAATAAGACCCATGGATTTTTTTCGCAATATTGCTCGACTTGCCGATAGGCCTCCGGTGAAAGACCGCCGTCTACGATCTCCAGCACAACTTCCCGATTTCCGATATTCAAGCGGTCTGCCTTAATGCAAAGGGTATTTAAAAGGTATTCCAAATGGGGTTCTTCTCCGGATAATTCAATCCGGAGCACCGCTTTCTTGACTGCATGGACGCGGCGAAGAGCAAGCAACTCCAATACCCCTAATATACATTCCAAAACACCGACCACCGCAAAAAACGATAACAGTACCCAAGCCATATGTATCATCATAGCCATTCCTCCTGTTATAAAGATATGCAGAAAAGAAATGCCCGGTGCACAGCACCGGGCATTTCATTATCATTTTTCTACGTAAGCGCGGATCTCATCGGCGATGGAAGTATCCTCCCAAGGCAGGTTCAGATCCTCACGACCCATATGACCGTAGCTGGAGGTGGGGGTATAGATGGGACGGCGGAGGTCGAAGTTCTTAATAATTGCCGCAGGGCGGAGATCGAAGAACTTCTCGATCACCTCAAGGATCTTTTCTTCAGAGATCGCAGCGGTACCGAAGGTATCCACCGACACCGAAACGGGACGGGCAACGCCGATGGCGTATGCCAATTCCACTTCGCACTTTCTGGCAAGGCCGGCCTTGACGATATTCTTCGCCACGTGACGGGCGGCATAAGCGGCAGAGCGATCCACCTTGGTGGGATCCTTACCGGAGAAGGCGCCGCCGCCATGGCGGCCATAGCCGCCATAGGTATCGACGATGATCTTACGACCGGTCAGACCGCTATCACCCTGGGGGCCGCCCACAACAAAGCGGCCGGTGGGATTGATATAAAACTTCGTATCAATGAGCAGTTCTGCAGGGATGATGGGACGAATGACCTTATCCAAAATATCCCGGCGCAGATCCTCCAAGGAGACCTTGGGGCTATGCTGAGAGGAAACGACCACCGTATCGACCCGAACCGGGCGGTCATCCTCGTACTCTACCGTCACCTGGGTCTTACCGTCGGGACGGAGGTAAGGCAGGATGCCCTCTTTCCGCACGAAGGTCAGCTGCTTGGCCAGCTTATGCGCCAAAGAGATCGCCATCGGCATCAATTCCTCGGTTTCATCAGAAGCATAACCGAACATCATACCCTGGTCACCGGCACCGGTGGACATGGCGGCGTCCTCATCGCCCTCTTTTGCTTCCCAAGCCTGGTCTACGCCCATGGCAATATCGGGAGACTGGCGATCCAAGGTGATCAAAACACCGCAGGTATCGCAGTCAAAGCCGTACTTAGCGCGGTCATAGCCGATCTCCCGGATGGTCTCCCGGACGATGCTCTGATAATCCACCTGCGCCTTAGTGGTGATCTCGCCCATAACGTGGACGGTACCGGTGGTCACCGTACTCTCGCAGGCGACGCGTGCTTCCGGATCCATCGCCAAAATGGCGTCCAGAATACTATCAGAAATGCGGTCACAGATCTTATCGGGATGCCCCTCGGTGACCGACTCAGACGTAAACAAATAATTTCTACTCATTTTTCTTCTTCCTTTCTTTCACATTCCAAAAATAAAAGCGCTCTTGCAGATCAAGAGCGCTTAAAACTTATCTTTCGGATAAAATCCGCAGGATTTGACACCTTACTCACGCAGGTTGTCGGGCTTCGCAGGGCCTGTTCCCTCAGCCACTCTTGATAAGAAGTATTCAATTTACTGATATATGATACTCTATAAAGAGAAATTTGTCAATAGGAAATTAAAGGACTTTTGCGAAAAGCAAAAACAGCAAAATAAAAGTCACCAAAATAAAGAGGGCAGATACTGTAAAACCGATCTGAACCGACCTCTTACTTCCTCCCCCGTTGCTTTCAGGGATCAAACGGACTTTACGCAAGGCCGTGATCAGCGGTTTATAAAGGAGCATGGTCAATCCCATGTTAATACCGCCCTTTACCAGATTGAAGGGCAAAAAGGTCGTGGCCAGCATCCCGGTCACCACGCTCCGATCCACCCTCATATAATAAGGGGTAATAATGTAGTTCCAAAGCACCATACAGCCGGTCATAAAGATCACACCGGTGATGAGGCCCAAAATCGCACCCTTCATGGAGTGCATTTTTTTATAGATCAAAGCGGCCGGGACGGCAAAGGAACAGGTAGAAAAAATATTCATGATCATACCGTAAATTCCGGTGCCGGAAATGGAGATCATTTCAATCAAAGAAACAATCACTGAAATGATGACCGAGGTCATGGGTCCATAGATAAAGCCGGAGATCACGATGATGGCGTCCTTGGGATCGTAGCTTAAAAAGCCTGCCACGTCCGGAATGATACGCCCTACCAAAACCATCACGAAGGAAATGGCGCAAAGCATCGCCAAAAGAGAGATCTTTTTTGCATTAAAATTCTTCATATAAACTCCTAACCAAAAAGGGGCAAAAGCAAATATGCTCCATAGGCGAACCTATGGAGCATATCAATTGCTAAATACAACATTCTTTTCACATCCGGACTATACCGTCGGTTCGGGAATCACACCCGATCATGCGCCGAAAAGCGCTCGCAGACTTTACTGCCGGTAGGGAATTGCACCCTGCCCCAAAGAATTGTTCGTCAGTATTTAATTACTCGTTGATAGCGGTAACAACGCCGGAACCAACAGTACGGCCACCCTCACGGATAGCGAAACGCAGACCCTCTTCGATAGCGATCGGAGTGATCAGCTCAACGTCCATAACAACGTTGTCGCCAGGCTTACACATATCGGTGCCTTCGGGCAGAGTGATAACGCCGGTAACGTCGGTAGTTCTGAAATAGAACTGAGGACGATAGTTGGTGAAGAAGGGGCTATGACGGCCACCCTCGTCCTTGGTCAGAACGTAAACCTGACCCTTGAACTTGGTATGGGGATGGATGGAACCGGGCTTAGCCAGAACCTGACCACGCTTAATATCAGTTCTGTTGATACCACGCAGCAGAGCGCCAACGTTATCACCAGCCTCAGCATAGTCCAGCAGCTTGCGGAACATCTCGATACCGGTAACAACAGTCTTGCGAGCCTCGTCAGCCAGACCAACGATCTCAACTTCCTCGTTCAGCTTCAGCTGGCCACGCTCAACACGGCCGGTAGCAACAGTACCACGACCGGTGATGGTGAAGACGTCCTCAACGGGCATCAGGAAGGGCTGATCAGCCTTACGCTCGGGGGTGGGGATATAAGAGTCAACGTTATCCATCAGCTCAAGGATAGGAGCATAAGCGGGATCGTTGATGTCGTTGCTTGCGCACTCGATAGCGCCCAGAGCGGTACCGCGGATGATGGGAATGTCATCACCGGGGAACTCGTACTCGTTCAAGAGGTCACGGATCTCCATCTCAACCAGATCCAGCAGCTCTTCGTCGTCAACCTGATCACACTTGTTCATGAAAACAACGATGTTGGGCACGCCTACCTGACGGGAGAGCAGGATGTGCTCACGGGTCTGGGGCATGGGGCCATCAGCAGCGGATACAACCAGGATAGCACCGTCCATCTGAGCAGCACCGGTGATCATG
>JAZQJH010000025.1:0-14293 GCA_045541555.1 Eubacteriales bacterium
AAATAATATTTTTTCGTTTTTTCTTGCCTCATCACTTGTAATACGGCAGTATTACTGCGTTCTTCGGCTTCGCCTCTCCAAAAAAATATTTATTTTGCAGGTCGGAGAGTTTCTCTCTGCCGAGTTTTTTTGAAAGGTGAATCGTGATATTTGCAGTAAGGCTGCCGCCTTACAAAAATGAGCGCGAGCAGGGTGGAAAAAGGCGGCGAGAGAAACCGTAACAAGTTCGACTCTTGTCACCCTAAGTACGGTAATCGCCGTTAATTTTCACATAGTCGTAAGTCAGGTCACAGCCCCAGGCGGTAGAAGCCGCCTCGCCGTCGTGAAGGTCGATGAGGATCTCGATCTCCTCCTCTGAAAGCACTTTTTTAGCCAAGTCTTCCGAAAATTCGACACCGGCGCCGTTTTGGCAGACCAGCACCTCCCCGGCTTCCGAGGCAAATCGCACCTCCACCTTGGTCACGTCCACCGCCGCGCCGCTATAGCCGATGGCGCAGAGGACTCTGCCCCAGTTGGCATCGGCGCCGAACATTGCCGCCTTGGTCAGCGAGGAGCAGATAACGCTCTTTGCCACCGTCTTGGCAACGCTCAGTTCCGGTGCGCCGGTCACCTTACATTCCAAAAGCTTGGTGGCACCCTCGCCATCCGCTGCGATCCAGCGGCAAAGCTGAACCGTCACGGTATTGAGTGCCTTCATAAAGGTATCAAAAGCGTGCCCCTCTTTGGTGATCATGGAGTTGCCGGCACGTCCGTTGGCAAGGATGGTCACCATATCGTTGGTGGAGGTATCTCCGTCCACGCTGGTCATGTTAAAGGTATTCTGCACATCGGCAGAAAGCGCCTTTTGCAGCATCTCCGCGCTGATGGCACAGTCGGTGGTCAAAAAGACCAGCATGGTCGCCATATTGGGATGGATCATGCCGCTTCCCTTGGCGATACCGCCCAGTCGGCAGACCTTTCCATCGACGGTAAACTCTACCGCGATCTCTTTAATTGCAGTATCGGTGGTCATGATCGCCTCTGCGGCAGCATGACCGTTTGAAAGCTCCTTGCCCAAGTTATGAACCAGCTTTTCCAAGCCGTTCTTGATGGGGCTAATATCCAAGGGTTGACCGATAACACCGGTAGACGCCACCAGGACGTCCTCAGGTGAAAGCTTCAGCTGCTCCCCTACTAAAACGCACATCTCCTCCGCCACCTCAATACCGTTGGCATTGCAGGTATTGGCGTTGCCGCTATTACAGATGATCGCCTGGGCGATGCCGTTTTGCAGGTGCTGCTTGGTAACGGTGAGAGGCGCACCCTTCACCAGATTGGTAGTATAGACCGCCGCCGCGTGCGCCGGTACCCGGCTAAAGATCAGCGCCAGATCTTTTTTGGTCTTATTTCTGCGGATGCCGCAATGAATACCGCTTGCACGAAATCCATGCGGGGCAACCACGCCGCCTTTAACTATTTTCATTTCGTTACTCCAAATTCTTATCCGGTGCATCCCCCAGTACCAGGTTCATGCACTCCAATGCGGCGCCCGATGCGCCTTTACCCAAATTATTGTACCGCGCCAGCAGGAGGATCCGCTCCTCATTGCCCTGGACGGTGATCTCCATTTTATCGCTCTCTCCAAAGGCTTCAGCGGAATAAAATCCGTCGTCGTCCGGCGTTTCACTCCAGACCACCATGGGACCTTGATACTGCTTACGGTAGATCTCCTTCAGGTCTTCCATGCCAAAGCCTTCGTTAAGCTGGCTCTTAAAGAGAGGAACTGTTACCGCCATACCGCTGTAGAAATTGGATACGATGGGGCAGAAAATGGGATCATTTTCAATACCTGCCATCGCCTTCATCTCCGGCAGATGCTTATGCTTCTGCCCCAGGGCGTATTGCCGGGGAGCGGAAAGCAGCGGATCCAGTTCATCGTCCTCATACTGGGCGATCATCTTTTTACCGCCGCCACTGTAGCCGGTGATGGAATGGCAGGTCAGCAGGGCATCCTTAGGGAGCGCACCTGCCGCCACCAAGGGCGCCACCAGCGCAATAAAGCCGCTGGCATGACATCCCGGAACGGCGATCCGCTTAGCCTTTTGCACCTTTTCCCATTGCTCCTTGGAAAGCTCCGGGAAACCGTAGCACCACGCCGGGTTGGTTCGATGCGCCGTAGAGGTATCCAATACGACGGTGTTGGGATTTTCAATCATCCCCACCGCCTCGATTGCCGCCTCATCCGGCAAGCAAAGAAAGGCAATATCCGCCTGATTGAGCATCTCTTTTCTGGCCTTTGGATCCTTGCGGTTCTCTTCGGTCAGGGTGAGAAGTTCAATGTCGGGGCGGCTTTCCAGCCGCTCCCGGATACGCAGACCGGTGGTACCGGCACTGCCATCTATAAATACTTTTTTCATTTGATAAAATCCTCGATAAACGCAATCTGCGCCGCTACCGATTGAGGTCCGGTGCCGCCGGCGGAGATGCGCTTTTCTACGCAGGTCTCCAGCGAGATCTCGCTATAGACGTCCTCTTCAAAGAGAGGTGAAAACTTCTTTAAGGTTGCAAGGGGCAGATCATCCAGGACGGTATTCTCCTCGATGGCCTTCGCCACCGTTTGCCCGACGATCTTATAAGCCGTACGGAAGGGCATCCCCTTCTTAACCAGGTAATCAGCCAGGTCGGTGGCATTGATAAAGCCCTTACCGGCCGCCGCATACATATTTTCGGGAATGGTCTTCATGGTGCGTACCATCGGTGCAAATATCCTAAGGCACTTCTTGACGGTATCCACGCTGTCAAAAATGGCTTCCTTATCCTCCTGCATATCCTTATTGTATGCAAGGGGCAATCCCTTGAGGGTGGTTAGCAACGCCATAAGATCGCCGTAGACCCGACCGGTCTTGCCCCGCACCAGCTCCGCCATATCAGAGTTTTTCTTTTGGGGCATGATGCTGGAGCCGGTGGTATAACTATCGTCCAGCTCTACAAATTTGAACTCCCAGCTGGACCAGAGGATGATCTCTTCCGAGAACCGGGAAAGATGCATCATGATCATGGCATAAGCGCTCATCAGCTCCAGGCAGAAATCCCGATCGGAAACGCCGTCGATGCTGTTGAGGGTATATCCGTCAAAGCCCAGCGCCTCGGAGGTGTCTGCCCGGTCGGTATCGTAGGTGGTACCGGCCAGCGCGCAGGAGCCTAAAGGATTTTGATTCATCCGCCGGAGCGCATCCTCCAGCCGTCCGCAGTCCCGGGTCAGCATCATGCAGTATGCCAACAGATGATGACCAAAGGTGATGGGCTGCGCACGTTGCAGATGGGTATAGCCGGGCATGATAGCATCGGCATTGGCCTTTGCCTGCACCAAAATAGCAGCCAAAAGTTCTTTAATGAGACCGATGATCTCCCGGGTCTCGTCCCGAAGATACAGCCGAATATCCACTGCCACCTGGTCGTTACGGCTCCGGGCGGTGTGCAGACGTTTGCCCACGTCCCCGATCCGCTTGGTCAGCACCGACTCGATAAACATATGGATGTCCTCCGCCTGCATATCGAAGGTCAGTTCCCCGCTTTCCAGGTCCGCAAGGATGCCGCCGAGGGCTTCGATGATCTCTTCGCCCTCCGCCTTGGTGATGATGCCTTGCTTGGCCAGCATCCCGGCGTGCGCCACCGAGCCGGCAATATCCTGCCGGAACATCCGGCAGTCAAAATGAATGGATGAATTAAAATCGTCTGCTTCCCGATCCAATTCCTTCTGGAAGCGACCTGCCCACATTTTTTCCATGAATAATTACAGCTCCAAACCGTTTTTCTTTCTCATTTTAGCGTTGACCTTTACCGGCAGACCGAAGAGGTTGATAAAGCCGGCAGAGTCTTTCTGGTCGTAGACCTCGTCCTCATCAAAGGTCGCGATCTCGGGATCGTAGAGAGAATAGGGAGAGGTCACCCCGGCTAAGATCATGTTGCCTTTATAGAGCTTCAGCTTGACGTCGCCGGTCACCGTCTCCTGGGTGCTGTCCACAAATGCCATGATGGCCTTGGTCAGCGGAGTGAACCACTGTCCGTCGTAGATGATCTCAGCAAACTTCTGAGCCACCAGAGCCTTATAATGGGAAGTAGCACGATCCAGGCAAAGGGTCTCTAAGATCTCATGCGCCTTATAGAGGATGGTACCGCCCGGGGTCTCATAGACGCCGCGGCACTTCATGCCGACCAAGCGGTTCTCCACGATGTCCAGAAGGCCGATGCCGTTCTTGCCGCCCAGCTCATTGAGCTTCCAGATAAGATCCACGCCGTTCATTTCCTTGCCGTCAATGGCGGTGGGAACACCCTTTTCAAAGTGAATGGTCACGTAGGTCGGGGTATCGGGTGCCATCTCGGGAGAGACCCCCATCTCCAGGAAGCCGGGCTTATTGTACAGCGGCTCATTGGCAGGATCCTCCAGATCTAAGCCCTCATGGGAGAGATGCCACATATTCTTATCCTTGGAATAGTTGGTCTCGCGGTTGATCTTCAAGGGGATGTTGTGCGCCTCAGCATACGCGATCTCCTCCTCACGGGACTTGATGTCCCACTCACGCCAGGGAGCGATGATGGGCAGATCGGGCGCAAAGGCCTTCAGAGTCAGCTCAAAACGAACCTGGTCGTTTCCCTTGCCGGTACAACCGTGGCAGATGGCGTCGGCACCCTCTGCGATGGCGATCTCTGCCAGACGCTTGGCGATGCAGGGACGAGCCAGGGAAGTACCCAGGAGATAATTTTCATAGATTGCACCTGCTTTGACTGCAGGAAATACGAAATCCTGAACGAACTCCTCGTTCAGATCCTCGACGTACAGCTTGGATGCACCGGTCTTGAGTGCCTTTTCCTCCAAACCCTCCAGCTCATCCGCCTGACCCACGTTACCGGAAACGGCGATAACTTCGCAATTATTGTAGTTTTCTTTCAGCCAGGGAATGATGATGGAAGTATCCAAACCACCGGAATAAGCCAATACGACCTTTTTGATGTTCTCTTTGTTCATTGCGATTTCCTCCGATTGAATAAAATTCAAAAATCAATGAATAAATTCTAACATAACCCCGTATATAATGCAAGCATTTTTTTATAAAAACGCGCATTTTAGCAGTTTGACAGTTATTTATAATAAAAAACTGCCGGTTTTGTATAAAATTTAACCAAAACTCTATTTTTATGCAATAAAACGTGCATATTATTCATTTCAAAGATATAAAGATCCCCGCCCATAGGACGGAGATCTCCATAAATATTTTATAACTTCATTGCAATATCCCATGCCTGCCAAATGACAGTGCGAAGATTACCCACCTTACAAGCATCGCCAAGGATATGGACGTGGCGGCTCTTCTTGGCAAGGGGCGCCGGATTGTAGCCCACCGAAAGAACGACGGACTCCGCCTCCACCTCAAAGATCTTGCCCTCTTTATCCTTCAAGACGACCGCACCGTCTTTAATTTCAGAAAGTCCGGTTTCCAGATAGACCGGCACCTGATTGGTCTTGAAGAAATCACGTAAAAAGCTGGTATTGGCAAGACAGATGCCCTTGGTGGTGATGAGGTCGTCCTGCATCTCCACGATCACCGGCTTTTTGCCCTGCAGATAGAGATCGTAGGCGATCTCACAGCCGGTCAGACCGCCGCCGATAACGGCCACCTTCTCCCCTACCGCCTTGTTGCCGAGGAGATAGTCCACCGCCTCGACTGCCTTTTCCGCACCCTTGACGGGGATCTTCTTCGCCACCGCACCGGTAGCGATAATGACTTCGTCTGCATCCAGGGCTGCAATATCCTTAATTTCGGTATTCATCTTCAGTTCGATGGGATATTTGGAAAGCTCGCGGATGTACCAGGCGATCAGGGCGCGATCCTTCTCCTTAAAGGAGGGAGCCGCCGCCGCAATAAAGACGCCGCCCAGCTTATCGGTCTTTTCATAAAGGGTCACCTTATGACCGCGCTTAGCGCAAACGATGGCCGCCTCCATACCGCCGATACCGCCGCCGATGACGGCGATCTTTTTCTGCTTTTTCGCCGGCTCGAGATGGTATTTCTTGGACTGCATGGTCTCGGGATTGAGGGCGCAGCGAGCAAGACCCATGGTATCGGTGAGATCCTGGGTATTGGCGTGACCCTTGGAGGAGGAGAAATTAAAGCAACCGCTATGACAGCAGATGCAGGGCTTGATATCCTCCAGCCGATCCTCGATCAATTTGGTGATCCACTGGGGATCCACCAGGAACTGACGGGCAACGCCCACCGCGTCGATCTTGCCCTCGGCGACTGCTTGAGCACCCACCTCCGCATCCATTCTGCCGGCGCAGACCACCGGAATGTCCACAAATTCTTTGATGTGCGCCACGTCGTCCAGATTGCAGTTTTCGGGCATATACATGGGGGGATGCGCCCAGTACCAGGAATCGTAGGTACCGTTATCGGCATTGAGCATATCGTAGCCGGCATCCTGCAGATACTTCGCCGCCTTTTCCGATTCCTCCATGCCGCGTCCCACCTCGACGTAATCCTCGCCGGGCATAGCACCCTCGCAGAAGCCCTTCATCTTGGACTCCACAGAATAGCGCAGGGATACGGGATAATCCTCACCGCAAGCCTCTTTGATGGCCTTGACCACCTCGGCGGCAAAGCGGTAGCGGTTTTCAAAGGAACCGCCGTATTCATCGGTACGCTTATTAAAGAATTCGATGGCAAACTGATCCAGGAGGTAACCCTCATGCACCGCATGAACCTCCACGCCGTCCACCCCGGCCTCCTTGCAGAGCTTGGCGGTCTTGGCAAAGGCCTCGATGATCTCGTGGATCTGCTCCACCGTCATCTCGGGGCACTCAATATCGTGCGCCCAGCGAGAGGGCTGCGGAGAGGGAGACGCCAGCTCGTGGGAGGTATCAATAATAGGCTTCACGATGGCACGGGTCAGCTTATTCTTATGAAGGGGCGCCACCAGCTCGGTGATCGCCCAGGAGCGTCCCATACCGGCAGTCAGCTGAATAAAGAGCTTGGCGCCGGTCTTGTGGATCTCCTCCATAAAGACCTTCAGTTCCTCAAACATTTTGGGGTTCTGCCAAAGCCACTTTCCCCAAAAAGTATCCCGCAAGGGGGCAATACCGGGAATAATCAAGCCAACGTTGTTGTTTGCCCGCTCCAAAAAGAGCTTTGCCGCTTCTTGATCGAAATGACAGCCGGTCAGCTCAAACCAGCCAAAAAGAGAAGTACCGCCCATAGGACACATGACAATGCGGTTTTTGATCTCCACATTCCCGATCTTCCAGGGGGTAAATAATGCTTCATATTTCGGATTCATCTTGATCACTACCTTTCTTTTTAAAATTATATATAAATCAAATAATACTGTCAAGTTAAAGAAGCTTAAGAAAAAGAGGTGCCAAAGCACCTCTTCAGACTGTCAAAAACTATACAAACGCAAAGCGTTATGGTATAATCGTCCATCATTTTCGGTTGCCTGCTGTGCAGGCGAGAAAATCGGACATCGAATAATATCCGCAATTTATGCAAAGAATTCATGCGGATATTATAACATAGAATTGCCCTATAAGTAAATAGGAAACAAAATAAAGTTTTTATTTGATATTTTTCTCTTGACTTTTTCATTTTTTATGTCATAATTAGACATCATATATTAAACATATGGAGGTTTTTTATGCTACCTGCAATTATTTTATTCGCAGTTACTTATGTGTTGATGCTAATCTTCGGCAAGTATCGCCCCTATATCGCATTGGCCTCCGGCGTGGTGTTCATCGCCACCGGAATGCTCCCCTTGAATAAGGTCTGGAGCGAGCTGGACTTCAACGTTCTTTTGATGATCGCCGGCACCATGGGTCTGGTGGCGCTCTTTATTGAGAGTAAGATGCCGGCGCTTTTGGCAGATCTCGTCATGGAAAAGGTTCCCAATATCATGATGGCTGCCGTGGCGCTCTCCCTCTTCGCCGGTATCATCTCCGCCTTCGTGGATAACGTCGCCACCGTTCTGATGGTCGCTCCCGTCGCCATGGAGATCTGCAAGAAGCTCAAGACCAATCCGGTCCCCTTCATCATCGGCATCGCGGTTTCTTCCAATCTGCAGGGTGCTGCCACCCTGGTTGGCGATACCACCGCCATCATGATGGGCTCCGCCATGGATATGAGCTTCCTGGACTTCTTCTGGTACCAGGGCAAGCCCTCCATCTTCTTTGCCGTTGAGCTGGGTGCTGTCCTTTCCGCGCTGATTCTGGCATGGATCTTCCGCAAGGAAAAGGATCCCATCCCCCAGACCGGCGAGCGTACCCAGGTCACCGATTATGTCCCCTCTGCTTTGCTGGTTCTTCTTTTGGTTCTGCTGATCGCAGTCTCCTTTGCCCCTAATAGCTGGAACCTGC
Organism: Eubacteriales bacterium; assembly: GCA_045541555.1. Lineage (GTDB taxonomy): Bacteria > Bacillota > Clostridia > Oscillospirales > QAKW01 > QAKW01. Next base: position 8,390 of record JAZQJH010000025.1, read on the forward strand.
CTGCTGAGATCAATGGCATGATTGCCTTCGGTCTGATGATCGTCGGTCTGATCTATGCCTTCATCAAAAAGAGAAAATTCTACGCCATCACTGAGCCCATCAAAGAAATCGACTTTGAGACCTTGGGTCTTTTGGTCGGACTTTTCCTGATGATCGGCGGTATTAAATATGAGGGCGTCATTGACGCTTTGGCGAAGCTGCTGGCAGACTTAGGCGGAAGCAACCTCTTCCTGCTGTATACCGTCATCGTCTGGGCTTCGGTGCTCATCTCCGCCTTTATCGATAATATTCCTTACGTCGCCACCATGATCCCGGTCATCGGCGGTCTGGCCACCCTCCTGAGCGCCCAGATGGGTGTGGATGCGGCCTTGGTCGCCACCCCCCTCTACTTCGGTCTGCTCTCCGGTGCCACTTTGGGCGGGAACTGCACCCCCATCGGTGCCTCCGCCAATATCACCGGCATCGGCATCCTGCGCCGTGCCGGTCATGAGGTCAAGAATGCCGATTTCTTTAAGATCGGTATCCCCTTCACCCTCGCCGCCATCATCCCGGCCTATATCTATATCTGGCTGGTCTTCGGCGTATAAACCAAAAATATTTTGTCTAAAAAAATGAGCGTTCCAAAGAACGCTCATTTTTTATTTTTATACAAACTGATTGGGCGTTGCGATCCGCAGGAAACTGCTGAATCCGCGCACCGCCAAGGTCTTTTCTTTCAAGGCAGACAGAAGCTGCTCGGCGATCACCGTCAAGGCGGCACGGTCACCGGCTCGGTAGGCAGGATAAAGCTTCTCTGCGATCTCGGTCTTGAGTGCAAGGTAATCAAAGCACTTAGCCGTAAAGTCCTTCATCCCAGCAAAACATCCGACACCAGCATGATGCAAAAGCCCGCCAAAAGGGCGTAGGTCGCTCCGCGCTGAGCGCCGTGGGCATGGGTTTCGGGGATCATCTCATCGCTGATGACGTAAAGCATGGTTCCACCGGCAAAGGAAAGAGCAAAGGGCAGGATCGCCGTCGATAGGCTGACTGCCAGATACCCGATCAGCGTCCCGATTACCTCAATCAGCCCGGTTCCCATGGCCGCGATAAAGGTCTTGCGCGGAGATACCCCTGCCGCCAGCATGGGACCGATGATGACCATGCCCTCCGGGATATTCTGCAGCGCGATCCCCCCGGCAATGATCAATGCCCGGGCGGTATCTCCCGACCCAAAGCCAACGCCCGCCGCAATGCCCTCCGGCAGATTATGAATGGCGATCGCCAGCACGAATAAAAGCACCTTGCCAAGCTTTACATTATGATGCTCCTCTTCCTCCGGCCCCATCAGCTTATGCAGATGAGGAACCAGCTTGTCCATCAAATTTAAGCAAAGCGCCCCGGCAAAAATTCCGCCGACGGTATAAAGCAGACCGTATTTTCCGCCGTACTCCAAGGAGGGCAGGATCAAGCCCAGCACTGCCGCGGCCAGCATGACCCCGGCCGCAAAGGAAAGGACGATATCGGAAAACCGATGGGAGATCTTTTTAAAAATAAAACCAATAACCGCCCCAAAGGCGGTGGCTCCGCCTACACCCAAGGCAGTAAGCAATACTAATTTCATTGTTTCATCTCCTAAAAAAGCTCCCCGGCTTTCGCCGGGGAGCTTGCATTATTCTTCGCTGAAATCTTCCTTGCCTACGCCGCAAAGGGGGCAAGCAAAATCTTCCGGCAGATCCTCAAATTTGGTACCGGCCTCGATGCCGTTATCGGGATCGCCCACTTCTTCGTCATAGACCCAGCCGCATACGTTGCATACATATTTCATATTCAAATACCTCCGTATAAAATAATTACTTGATCTCCGTCATCCAGAGCCCGTGCAGATTGCAATAAGCGTAAACTGCCACCGGCTTCTCGTCCTTCAAAGCAAACGCCACTTCCGGCGCACCATCGACGGGCAGGCACTTGCGCTGACCGCCGCGATCGGTCTGCAGATAGACCCAAGCGATGTGATGCTCCTCGGCCATGGGATGATTGACAGATCCGACGGATACCTTCACCGTATCCCCCTCGACCGCCACCACGGGAACGTGCTTTTCCAGGCTGGCGTCCACCGTACCCGGCTCCAGCTTGGTCATTTTCTGACCGCAGCACATCATCGGCACGCCGGCATCATGGATCATACCGATCATATTACCGCAATGCTCACAAATATAAAATCTGTTGCTGTTTTCACACATAGTTTAATCCTCCATTTAAAATTATTATTTTATTTCTTCAAAAAATTCGGCGCCGTGCTTGCAAAGGGGGCAGACGAAATCCGCAGGAAGCTCCTCCCCCTCGTAGACGTAGCCGCAGATCTTGCAGACGTATCCTTTCGCCTTTTTCGCCGACGGCTTAGGCTTGACGTTTTTATGGTAATAGGCATAGGTCATGGATTCCTGCTCGGTGAGGACTTCTTCTTCCGTTACCTTGCAAAGAAACATCCCGTGCGTCCCCAGATCCACGTACTGCTCCACCTTGAGAGAAAGAAACGCATTGCAGTATTTCGGGAGCACCACCAGTCCGTTCTCCGAACGCAAGGGGGTGCAATCGGCGAATTTATCCAGATCCCGTCCGCTTTGGAAACCGAAATGTTCAAAGACTTTAAAGGGCGCCTCCTCCGAGAGGCAATTGACGTTCAGTTCCCCGGTCCTTTGAATGACATCATGGGAATAATTGGCTTTATTGATGGTCACCGCCACCTGCACCGGATTATCCGTCAGTTGGGAGACGGTATTGACGATCAGTCCGTTATCCTTCTCCCCATCCCGGCAGGTCACGACGTAAAGCCCGTAACCGATTTTAAAAAGTGCCGACATTTATTATAACAACTCCTTTGCCAAAGCATCCAGCTCTGCCGCACTCTGCTCATTCAGTGCAGAAAGAATCTTGACAGTCGCTTCCGTATAGGTCAGATTTTTGCACTTTTCCAGCATCCCCCGCATCACCTTGGTGGCGTTGGGTGCCCAGCTGCCGTTCTCGATGAACGCCACCGTCCGATTGCTGAAATTCCGCTCGGTCAGATGGTTGATAAACTCCCGCATAAAGGGGAAAATATCCGCATTATAGGTGGTGGTAGCCAGCACGACCTTGCTGTAACGGAAGGCATCCTCCACCGCCTCAGCCATATCGCACCGCGCCAGATCATTGACCGCCACCTTGGGGCAGCCGCCCTCGCGCAGCTTTTCTGCCAGCGCCAGTACTGCCTTTTTGGTATTGCCGTAGACGGAAGTATAGGCGATGACCACGCCCTCTTCCTCCGGCTGATAGGAAGACCATGTGTTATAAAGACCGATATAGTAGTCCAGGTTCTCCTTGAGGATCGGACCATGGAGAGGGCAGATGATCTCGATCTCCAGCCCAGCCGCTTTTTTGAGAAGATTTTGCACCTGCGCGCCGTATTTTCCGACAATGCCGATGTAATACCGCCGTGCCTCGCAAGCCCAGGCTTCTTCCACGTCCAAAGCACCGAACTTCCCGAACCCATCGGCGGAGAACAATACCTTATCGGTGCTGTCATAGGTCACGATGACCTCCGGCCAATGCACCATCGGTGCCGTCATGAAGGTCAGGGTATGGGTTCCCAATTCCAGGGTATCCCCCTCGCCCACGACGATCTGCTTTTCCTTGAAATCCGTCCCGAAAAAGTTCTTCATCATGGCAAAGGCCTTGGCGGAAGAGACGATCTTTGCCTCGGGATACGCCTCGATAAAGCTGACGATATTCGCCGAATGATCCGGCTCCATATGCTGCACGACCAGATAATCGGGTTTTCTCCCCTCCAACGCATCCTTTAGGTTGCCCAGCCACTCGTCCGTAAATTCCGCATCCACCGAATCCATGACGGCAATTTTCTCATCCAGGATGAGGTAGGAATTATAAGCCATTCCGTTGGGGACGTCATACTGCCCCTCAAAAAGATCGATTTTATGATCGTTTACACCAATGTATTGAATGTCATTAGTAATATGCATCATTTTTCACCTCACATCCACTATACCATAAATTTATGGAGAATTCAATGTAATATTTATCTAAAAACGAAAAAAACAGTCTCCTTTAGAAACTGTTTCATTCTCGCTCAATTCTAAGGTGAGCAATTAAACTTGAACCCCGATATTTCATCGAGATTAATATCCGACCGCTAACCCGAAAAGGAGTAATAAGGAGGTCAGCACCAAATTAAACGCCTGGAACTTCCAACTCCATTTGAACCAATCGCTGTACCCCACGTCTGCCAGTCCTAAGCTGATCAGAAGTGCCGGATTGGTGGGATAAAAGACGTTGGAAAAACCGTCACCGAAGGCAAAGGCCACTACGCAAAGCTGTGCCGAAATGCCGAAAATCTGCGCCATGGGTACGATCAGGGGAATCAGCATGAACGCCTTGGCAGAGCCGGAGGGAATAAAGAAATTCATGATCAATACGATCAGGTAAATAAAGAGGATCACTGCCTGATCGGGCAGCTTCTGCGCCAGCCCCACCGCACCGTGGAGAATGGTATCCAGGGTATTGGCTTGTTCCAACGTATATTTAATAGAGGAGGCCATCAGGATCATGATCACCGCCGGCAGGATCGCGCCAACGCCGCTGAGGAACGACTTTCCCAAGACCCCGGCAGTCATGCCGGAAACCAAGGTCGCCACAATACCGGCCACCAAAAACATCACCGCTACGATAATCATGGTATAGTCTTGCAAAGCCGGAATAAAGCCGGAGCAGAGGATGGCGGCAATGCCGACCCCCACGATGGAAACAAAGCAATAAAGCGCCCGATCCATCTGCTTTTTTGCGTTAAAATCCGCATCAACCGTGCGGTTTTCCAAGGGTTTTTCGATCTTTTTGGCATGGATCCGCAAAAAGAGAAGCAGCAACCCGTAAATCAGAATAAAGGCAATCCCCCGGAGCCAGGCACCGGAAAACATCGGCAGTCCTGCCAGCTGTTGCGCCACACCCACCGTAAAGGGGTTGCAGAGACCGGATGCAAAGCCGCACCCTACCGCCAAAAGGCTCATGCCAACCCCGGTCAGGGCGTCCCATCCCAGCTTGATCGCCAGCGCTACCACGATAGGCACCAGCGGTACGCACTCCTCAAAGGAGCCGATCATGGCGCCCATGGCCATAAAGAAAAAGGTGACCACCGCCATCAGCCGATAGCGGACACCGCCGAAACGATGCACCATTTTGTCCAGCATATATTTCATGAGTCCGCATTGCTCCAAGGCATTGAAGACCCCGCCGATGACCAACAAAAAGGCGATCACAGCGATCAGCGCCCCATTACCGGACGCACCCAACACCAAAATAGGCGAAAGCAGCCACTTCCAGAAAGGAATTCCGCCCTCGATATAGTTAAAACCGGCCTGCTGATCAATGATCAGATTACCGCTCTCATCCTCGATCCGGGCGTATTGTCCGCCGGGGATTGCCAAGGTCAGGACGTAGGTCGCCACCATCAAGACGAAAATGACGACGATTGCCGTAATAAACGACCGCACCCCGATATTTAAACCCTTACTCTCTTTCTTCACCATGGATAACTCCTTATCAGCAATTTATATCATTATACCATAAACGCAAGGCGTTTTGGTATAATCGTCCATCATTTTCGGTTGCCTGCTGTGCAGGCGAGAAAATTGGACATTGGATAATATCCGCAATATCAGCAGGCGTTGATATTCGCAGATGCTTTGTGCGGATATTATACCATAAACGCAAGGCGTTTTGGTATAATCGTCCATTATTTTCGGTTGCCTGCTGTGCAGGCGAGAAAATTGGACATCGAATAATATCCGCAATATCAGCAGGCGTTGATATTCGCAGATGCTTTGTGCGGATATTATACCATAAACGCAAGGCGTTTTGGCATAATCGTCCATCATT
>JAZQJH010000026.1:0-8773 GCA_045541555.1 Eubacteriales bacterium
GTGCTGGAGATCGTAGACGGCGGTCTTTCACCGGAGGCCTATCGGCAAGTCGAGCAATATTGCGAAAAAAATCCATGGGTCTTATTTACAGCGCCTGCAAAGAATGATATAATATAATTTATTGAAGTTAAAAAGGAGGTGCTTATCGTGGAGGAACAAATTGAAGGAACAGTAGAAGAAGTGATCTATGAAAATGAATCCACCGGCTATCGGGTCTTCAGCTTGGATTGCGATGGAATTCTTCATATCGCGGTAGGCACCTGCGTTTCCATCTATCCCGGGGAACTGGTCAATGCGGTGGGTACCTGGACAGATCATGCCACCTATGGACGCCAGTTTGTCTGTAGTGAAATAGAAAAGAGTTTTCCCGGTGAATTGGATGGCATTACCAAGTTTTTATTCTCCGGTGCCGTCAAGGGGATCGGACCGGTAACGGCGCGGAAGATCGTAGACCGTTTTGGGGAAGATAGCTTTGAAATCCTGGAGCATGAGCCGTTGCAGCTGACCCAGATCAAAGGAATTACCAAGGATCGGGCGCTCAAGATCTCCGATGCATTCCGGGAAACGGTCGGCACTCGGGAGACCCTTATGGCGCTTCATGAAATGGGTATTACCCCGTCTTATGCGGTTAAGATCGCCCGGGAATACGGCGCGTTGGCACCGCAGATCGTGGCGGAGAACCCCTATCGGCTTTGGGAAGATATTGAGGGTTTTTCTTTCCAGAATGCGGATAATTTAGCCCTTTCATCCGGCATCCGCCCGGCGGACGAGCTGAGGGTGGGTTATTGCTTGAAATATATCCTCGCTCACAATCTGCAAAACGGACATTGCTTTTTGCCTAAAGAGAAATTGATGCCTTTGGGCGCGCAGTATGTAGACGTCAGCGAAGAAGAGGTAGAGATCGCGCTGGAGAATATGTGCCAGCGTCACCAGCTGGAGGAGGCGATGATCAACGGACGTCCGGTGATCTATCTGCCCAATTATTATAAAGCGGAAGTTAAAGCGGCGGAAAAATTGAAACTGCTGATGCAGTTCGGTAAGCAAGAGATCCGCAATATTGAAGATAAGATCAAAAAGAGCCAGAATAAACTGGGCATCTTTTATGAATACGCCCAGGAGGAAGCGATTCGGGCGGCAGTGGAAAACCGTGTCATGGTTCTGACGGGCGGTCCCGGTACCGGTAAGACGACCACCCTGCGCGGCATGATTGCCCTGTTTGAGGCGCTCAATTATCGCATCGAGCTTTGCGCGCCCACCGGCCGTGCGGCGAAGCGGATGAGCCAGGTCTGCCAGCGCCAGGCACGAACGATCCATCGGTTGCTGGAGGTTCAGCCCGGTAGCGGTGCTTTTGCGCATAACGGCTCCAATCCTTTGAAATGCGATGTGTTGATCATCGACGAAATGTCCATGGTGGACAGCCTTTTGTTTGAAGCCCTTTTGGAAGCCCTGCCTTTCGGCAGTCGTTTGATCATGGTGGGAGATGCCGATCAGTTGCCCAGCGTCGGTGCAGGAAACGTCTTGGCGGATCTGGTGCGAAGCGGCACCGTCCCCACCGTGGCGCTGACCAAGATTTTCCGCCAGGCCAAGTCCAGTATGATCGTGACCACCGCCCATGAGATCAATGCAGGGGAACGGCCGGATTTGGAGAATAACGGCGATCTCTTTTTTATCTCTAAAAAGACCCCCCAGGGGACCTTGGACGCGGCCATCGAAATGATCGTCAACCGTATTCCGCGCCGCTACGGCTGGAGCGTGATGGATGGGCTGCAGGTCATCATCCCGACCCGTAAGACCTTGACCGGCACGATGAACGTCAATAGCTTGATCCGGGAACGGGTCAACCCCGATCAACCGGGGCGGACAAGTCTGACCCACCACGACCAGATCTTCCGGGAGGGAGATAAGGTAATGCAGGTGCGGAATAACTATGATCTGCCGGTGACGACGGCAGAGGGAAAAGAAGAAGCCGGCGTCTTTAATGGAGATATCGGTATCATTCTGGGAATTTACCCACGCGAAAAACAGGTCAAAGTCCAGTTTGAGGATCGAATCGCCACCTATGGATATGACCAGCTGGATGAGCTGGAGCCGGCATATGCGATCACCGTTCATAAAAGCCAGGGCAGTGAATTTGACGCGGTGGTTTTGGTGTTGGGGGAGATGACCCCGCTCCTGCAATACCGCAATCTGCTTTATACTGCCGTGACCAGAGCCAAGAAACTTTTGGTGATCGTCGGAAGCCGCCAGGTGGTGGATCGGATGGTCGCCAATCATAAGCATACCAATCGCTATAGTGGTCTGAAATATTTTTTGCAATGAATTTGAAAAACTTGATTTATCCGCCGCGCTGTCCCTTTTGCGGTAAAATCATAGGGGAGGAAGGGCCATGCCCCTCCTGCCTGCAACGGGCGACGGAATTAACAGCAGTTGTTTGCCGCGTCTGCGGTGCCGATCCGCAGCATTGTAAATGCGGTAGCCGAAGTTTCTCTTTTTGCCGCAACGTCAGTGCGTTCATCTATGACCGTTCGCCCCGCCATCTGTTGCTGCGGTTCAAGCAACGAGGCAAGCCTCAATTGGCGGAGTTTATGGGGCGCCGGATGTATTACCATGTGAAAGCCCGGTATAAAGAGGATTTTTCGGCGATCACCTACGTGCCCCAGACCTGGTGGAAGGGGATGCGCCGTGGGTTTTGTCCTGCTCAACTGTTAGCGGAGGAACTTTCGCTGCGGTTGGAACTGCCCTGTGTAAAGGTGCTCAAGCGGCGCAAGGGGCATCAGCAGAAGTATCTGCACGGAAATGCCCGATGGCAGAATGCTAAAAAGAGTTATGCGCTGTTGCCCGGTGCTGAGGTAGAGGGCAAGGTGCTGCTGGTTGATGACCTGATGACTTCGGGCGCGACCCTCAGCGCTTGCGCTGATCTGCTTCGAGATGCCGGTGCAGTAGAGGTTTATTGTGCCACTTTTGCCATCGCCGTAAAAAAGAGTTGAATTTTAATAAAAACCTCGGTATAATAGATAAGAGAGTTGTTAATTTTTGGAGGATCGTTATGTTAGGAATGGATATCGGCATCGACCTGGGTACCGCCACCGTCTTGGTGTATGTAAAGGGTAAGGGCATCGTCCTGAAAGAGCCCAGCGTTGTTGCGATTGATAAAACGCAGAATAAGGTATTGGCGGTAGGCGAAGAGGCGCGCCGTATGGTGGGTCGTACTCCCGGTAATATCGTTGCAGTTCGCCCCTTAAAGGATGGCGTCATCTCCGATTATGAAGTGACGGAGAAGATGATCAAATATTTTGTAGGCAAGGCTTCGAAGAATTCTTATTTCAAGCCCCGTGTTATCATCTGCGTTCCCTCCGGCGTTACCGAAGTGGAAGAGATGGCAGTGGAGGAAGCAGCCAAGAATGCCGGCGCAAAATTCGTTTCTCTGATCGAGGAGCCGAAGGCGGCGGCCATCGGTGCCGGGATCGACATCAATAAGCCAAACGGAAATATCGTCGTCGATGTGGGCGGCGGTACCGCTGATATTGCGGTTCTTTCCTTGGGTGACGTGGTGCTGTCTGATTCCGTTAAGATGGCAGGCGATAAGTTTGATGAGTCCATCGTCCGTTATCTGAAGAAGAAATATAATCTCTTAGTCGGTGAGCGTACCGCCGAGGCGATCAAGATGGAGCTTGGTTGCGTTTATCCCCAGCAAGAGGTAAAGACCATGGTCATTAAGGGGCGTAGCCTCTTGACCGGCTTGCCCCAGTCCATCGAGATCCGTTCTGATGAGATCATGGAGCCGTTGCAGGAGTGTGCAATTACCATCGTGGACGTTCTGCATAACGTACTGGAGCGGACGCCCCCCGAGCTGGTCGGTGATATTTACCAGAATGGTATCTGCATGACCGGCGGTGGTGCGCTGATCAAGGGCTTTGATCAGTTGATCTCTCAAAAGATCGGCATCCGCGCCTATGTGGCTGAGGACGCAGTTTCTTGCGTCGCGATCGGTACCGGTAAAGCACTGGATTATTTGGATAAGCTGGAAGCCGCCGGCCGCGGTTCCAAGCGCTTCGGAAGATATTAATCAAAAAAGGGACTGTAAAAATAGTCCGAACCGCAAAGGGCAGAATAAATAAGAGAGAATTCACCAAGAATTCCGCATAAAAAGAAAAAGGAAGGAAAATATCATAGAATTGATATTTTCCTTCAATTAAAGCAGCTGTAAAAAACATGCGTTTTTTACAGCCCCTTTTTTCTGTACTCGCTGGGCGAGATTCCTCGATACCGACGGAAAACGTCACCAAAATAGTTGCCTCCCGAAAACCCGCAGGATTCCGCGATCACGTTGATTGAAAGGTCAGCATTTTGTAATAATTGCTCTGCTGCAAGAACACGGGTCTGCAGCAGATAATCCTGAAATCCAAAACCTGTGATGGAACGGAAAAGCTTGGAAAAATAAGTCTTTTCAAACCCTACCATCTTTGCTGCCGACGAAAGTGTGATCTCTTCCTGAAAGTTTTTGGAGATATATTGGGCAATGAATTGAATTCGATCTGCGTTTTTGTCGGATAACCGTTCTTTGGATGATCCATATTGTAATGCACGCAACATGATACCGTTGAATAGATGGGTAGCGAGAGCGGTCGTGTAAGGCTGCGGTGCCATCGCGACGCGGTGGAGTTGTTCCAGATCCGTTTGTATTGCGGAGGCAACAGGGGGTGAGAATTGTAAGCATCCGCTGTGAATTAATGTGTCAAAGGCTTCCGATCCAATCATTGCCGTTAATAAATCGGCATGGCGATCAAAAAAATAAACTGCATAACGGTCATAACCGGATTTTGCCGGTGCAATCGTTCTGTGTAGCTGATTTTTAGGGATCAGCATCAAATTCCCGGGCTCAATTTCATAGACGGTGTCTTTTATTAGGTAACGTCTTTTGCCGGATAGTAAAAAGTACAGTTCGTAATAGGGGTGCTCGTGCATTTGGGTCATGCTTTTTCCGACGGAAGAAGTATTATGCTCAATTCTGAGGCCATGCTCTAATGTATCCATTGGTCTATCCCTCCTTTTTCTTTTAAATTAATTATAGCATACAATATTTAAAAACACAAGAAATCAGTAATAACTTTTGTATTCTTCTCAATATATCGGTGGAATTTATTGAACTATAATGGTAGAATACAGACAGATGAACAAAATTTCATCATCGATTTATTGTTATTTGGAGGAGAGCAAGGATGAAGTACACAGATCATAATACGGTTGAAGATGTGAAAATCGCCTATATCGGCGGCGGTTCTAAAGCTTGGGCGTGGAAATTGATGTCTGACCTGGCGATGGCTGGAGATTTATCCGGTCATGTGGCGCTGTATGATATTGATTATGAGGCAGCATGCCGGAATGCAGCAATCGGTAATCGGTATAACGATCATCCCGATTGTCTTTCCAAATGGACCTATTCTGCGGAGGAGACGATTGGGGCGGCGTTGACAGATGCCAATTTTGTCGTAATTTCTATTTTGCCCGGTACGTTTGATGAGATGGAAAGCGACGTTCATACCCCGGAAAAATATGGCATTTATCAATCGGTGGGGGATACCACCGGTCCGGGTGGCGTAATTCGTTCTTTGCGCACCATTCCGCAGATGGAAGTGATAGCTGCTGCGATCCGCGACTATTGCCCTAAGGCTTGGGTCATCAACTATACCAATCCTATGGCGCAATGCGTCAAGGCGCTTTACGATACCTTTCCTGAAATTCGAGCTTTCGGCTGTTGCCATGAGGTGTTTGGCAGTCAAAAGATTTATCTTGCGGCGTTGGAGGATATTTGCGGAATTACGGGTATAGAACGGGAGGACGTTAATATCAACGTGGTCGGCGTTAACCATTTTACCTGGATCACCGAAGCCCATTACCGGGATATGGATCTGACCCCTGTTTATCGCCAATTTGCCGAAAAATATGCTGAGACCGGCTTCGGCGGTGTGGTAGAGATCGGCGCAGAAAACAGCTCCAGTGCCAATAAACGTAAGGTGAAGTTCGATTTGATGCTCCGTTACGATTGCAATGCTGCGGCAGGGGATCGTCATTTGGCTGAATTCTGTCCCAAGAATTGGTATCTGAAGAATGAGGAACAGGCTCATTCCTGGGGCTTTGGACTTACAAGCGTTCAATGGCGTAAGGATAGAATGGCGCGAAAGATCGAGCAGGGAAAACGACTGGCAGCAGGAGAGGAGCCGATCAAAATTAAAATATCCGGCGAGGAGGGCGTTCAGCAGATGCGTGCCCTTCTGGGTCTTCATGACTTGGTGACAAACGTCAATCTGCCGAATGTCGGCCAGATTCCCAACCTGCCGTTAGGAACCGTCGTAGAAACAAATGCAGTCTTTCGTGGTGGTTGCCTGACCCCTGTATTTTCGGGGGAGATTCCTCAGCGGATCGATGCTTTGGTACGCCGGATCGCAGACGCTCAGTTAATGCTGGCGGAAGCAGGGCGTGAGCGGAACCTTGAAAAAGCTTTTCAAGTATTCGCTAATGATCCGTTGGTAGATCTTCCTTTGCCGCAGGCAAGAGCCCTCTTTGACGAAATGATTGAGAATACCAAGGAATATCTGACCGAATATTTCAAATAAAAAACAAGACACCGCAGAGCAAACGCTCTGCGGTGTTTTGCTTAGTCTACTAAGATTTTGGCAATGGTATTGACGTTGCCGGCACCCATCAGGATGGCCATGTCGCCTTTTTTGAGTTCTTGCTTTAAGGTGGCGGCAATATCTTCAAATTTGCTGATATAGCGCGCCCCCGGTATGCGGTCACGCAGATCCAGGATATTGACGCCCACTTTATTGATTTCACGCGCGGCATAAATATCAGTTAGGATCGCATGGTCTGCAATGGAAAGAGCCTCTGCAAATTCATCCATCAAATAAAAGGTTCTGGTAAAGGTGTGGGGCTGGAATACGACGTAAACCTTTCCCTCTGCCGCCTCTTTGGCACTCTCCAGAGTAGCGCGGATCTCGGTGGGGTGGTGGGCGTAGTCGTCCAGTACGGTGGCGCCGTTGCAGGTACCCTTACATTCAAACCGCCGATCAGCACCGGTGAAGGCTTCCAAGCCCCTTTTGATGGCATCAGCTTCCAAATTGTAATACAAACCGACGCAGGCGGCAGATAAGGCGTTCAGAATATTGTGCTTTCCGGGAATTTTCAAGGTAACCTGGGTAATAAACTCTTTTTTGAAGTAAATATCAAACTGCGGATAGCCGTTTTGAAGTGCAATATTTTGCGCATAGCAATCGCTGTTTTCATCCAAGCCAAAGGTAAGGGTGGTTCCTTTGTAGTATTCGCGAATGCAGCGGCAGTTTTCATCCTCGCCGTTGATAACGAGAAATCCGTCTTTGTCAAAATTGTCGGTAAACCGGGCGAAAGACTGCTTGATAGCATCCAGATCTTTGAAAAAATCCAGGTGATCTTCGTCGATATTCAAAATAACACCGCAATGGGGATAAAAGTGATGGAAAGAATTGACGTATTCACAGGCCTCGTAAATAGAAAAATCACTGCTTCCCAGGCAATAGTTTCCGCCAATCGCCTTGAGGTTGGCGCCTACCAAGACGGTAGGGTCTTTTTTTGCGGCGGTAAAGACCGAGGTGATCAGGGAGGTGACGGTGGTTTTACCATGGGTGCCGGAAACGGCAATGGAATCTTTGAATTCTGCCATCATGTAGCCCAGAAGCACCGCGCGCTCCATCATAGGGATGCCGCTTTCTCTGGCATAGACCAACTCCGGGTTGTTGTCGGAGATGGCGGCGGTGTAAACTAAAAGGTCACAGCCGATGGCGTTTTCTGTCGCATGGATGGGATAGACCGTAATGCCGGCGTCTTTTAATTTATTGATTGTAGGGCCGTCGCCGCAATCAGAGCCGGTCACCGTTTTTCCTTGGTGCTTGAGAATCAGCGCCAGCGAAGACATGGACACGCCTCCGATCCCTACGAAATGGATATGTGAAAACTTCTTGTATTGATCAAATTCATGTGATATAATACTCAAGAAACACCCTCCTTTTAAAAGGCTACTTACATTATAGTATAGATTAAGGAAAAAATAAACAAAAATTTAGATAATTTGAAAAGATTGTGAGGAATGACGATGAGCGCAAAACAGCAGGAAGAAAAATTAAGCTTTTGGCAGCGGTATAGATTTTATTTTATCGGCTTTATCGGCGCATTTTTGCTGATCGGTTCCATGAGCGTTCAGAACGTGATCTTATCCTATGAAGTTACGGACGGTACAAAGTATGCAGCCAAGCTTGATTATTCGGCTTATGGAATTTGCCTGCGGTGCTATGGGAGTACAAAAAATGCCAACGATATTGTAGAAAAAGAGATCTTCTTTTTAAAAACGAAGAAAGAATCAGTGGCAAACGCCGCCTCTGCCTTGAAGGATATCGCCGAGGAAGACGGAAAGTTTCAGGTTCGCGTGGGCGGATTGTTAGGAAATAATAAAAAGAATACGGCCGAGATGGTGGAGTATCTGGAAAGCCTTGGATATAAGGCGACGCCTATTGAATAAGCATTTTATCCTATGGAGCCAATTCTTTTTGTGGATAATTTGTTGATAATTGACGGAAATAAAAAAACTTCAAAAATCCTCAAAAAAAGTGTTGACAAATGTGGATGTAAATGTTATTATATTCAAGCACTCTCGCTGAGGGGTCAAGAAATGAACCCCAAAAGAGAGAAAGCACCGGACTTTGAAAATTAAACAGCATCATAAAGAAGGACCCGTTAATTG
>JAZQJH010000027.1:0-62142 GCA_045541555.1 Eubacteriales bacterium
CCGACTATCGGACGGTCACCCTGGGCGGTCAATATGAGGGCATCCTTTTTGAAAACAGCGGTGAGACCTTCCTCATTTTCAACGATACCAACCAAATGTATGCCGTTATCGGCGCCCTTTCCGAAGAAGAAATCCTAAAAATCGCCAACTCTCTTTTTGAAACGAGGTGAATTGCATGAAATTGAAAAGAATTCTATCCCTACTGCTTGCAGGGCTCTTGCTCTTCTCTTTCACCGCCTGCCGAAGACCCCAAGAGATCTTCGCCAGTACCCTCCCCCTCTCGGACGAGGAATTTTACGGAGAGCCGAGGCTGATCGTCCGTGCCTCTGTCATCAATCTGAAAAAAGAATTCTTTACCCACCCCGACGATGATCTTCATAACGCCCACGTCACCACCTACGACATTTCCATCTCCGAGATCTTTAAAGGCTCGGACGGAGTGGAGCTCCCCTATGACGCGCAGGTCCATCTCCTCAACGGCGAGGGGCTGAGTGAAAAGCAGTACCAAAAAATCAAAAACCCCTTCCTCTTGGAGGTGGGTAAGGAATATATTTTAGGTCTTTCCTACCCGGAAGAGCCCTATCTGGAGCTGGGCGGATACGTCATTGAAAACCAGCAGCTCTGGACCTTTGCGCTGAACCAGGACGGACTTTATGAAAACATGGATCGAGGGGCAAATCATAAAACCTTTGACCTCATCACCCTCAAAGAAAAGATCACCGCGCTTTATCACTACGAGCCCGAAAACAAGCCGGTAGTTCCGCTCTATACGGTGGATGAACGCATCAAGGATCCTACCATCACCGCCGAGCAACGGGAGCAGTTCTTTGAATTCGTCCAGAAATGGCGCGTGGATGCGATGTATGACTTCACTCCCGAAAAGCCCATGGAATTGGAACTATTCAAATACTACTGCGCATATTTTGTCACCGACGAGGAAAAAAGCTACACCGATATGGGAGTCAACTACACCGGTACCGCCATCGAACGGATCGCCAAATGGTTCGGCACCACCTATAATCTCAAGGACGATGAGTTGGTCTTTTTGAAAGCCGGCTCTCTTCGGGATCTGCCCTTGGCAGAACTGATCCAATATAAAGAGGAAAAGGTAGACGGCAAGACCCTCGTCACCGCCCGGTGCATTCAATATAGCTTCCCGGAATACTACTATATGGACTGGTCCCAGGTTTCCCAGATGGAGTCCTACGCCGGTCATAAGCGGATGATCCTCGACGGCTACGTTTCCTCCGGCTACGAAAACTATTCCGTCTTCGATTTCTCCTTCTATACGGAAGACGGCAAGACTCCCACCCAATTCGTTTCCTGCGCCAACTACTATCCGGAGTCCTTCGATAAAGGCTTTCCCCTGCCGGATTTCATCCCCGGCGAAAATGCCGAGTCCAATCCAAAAGAACCGGCAGAAACCACGCCGGAGCCGGAGGTTGACCCACTTCCGCAGGTCACGGTGGTACGGGATGAAACACCGGAGCTGGAAAAGCTCGCAAGCGGCGTCTTCTACTACGGAATCAAAGAGTTCTATCCCATATTGAACGGCAAACAGATAGATTTTAAAGAACTTTTGGATACCGATCCGCAGGCAGTGGAAAAATTGCTGAACCAAGCAAAGGAGGATGCCAAGAAAGAGATTTGCACGGAAGCCCAGAAATATGACGGCGGCACTACTTCGTATATATACAAGGACTACCGCATCGTTAATTTTCATGCTTCTATTCCGGACATCGAAAACCCGGATAATCATGAGTATTTAGAAGGGCTTGTGATCGGGCCTCCGGAGATGGAATATAATACCGTTTATGATATGCTTATGCGTGATTTCATGTCGTAACAAAAAAGGACTTGTGCCGTTGCACAAGTCCTTTTTTAAATTAATCTTTATGGGAAAGATAGATCAGGTAGGCGTTGATAAAGCCGTCCAGATCGCCGTCCATGACGGCGTTGATGTTGCCCATCTCAAAGTTGGTACGGTGATCCTTCACCATGGTATAGGGCATAAACACGTAGGAGCGGATCTGGCTCCCCCAGCCGTTGCTCATCTGGTCGCCCTTGATATCCTCGATCTTCTCCAGGTTTTCGCGCTCTTTGATCTCGATCAGCTTGGATTTGAGCATCTTCATACACATATCCCGGTTCTGGAACTGGCTCCGCTCGTTCTGGCAGGAGACCACGATCCCGGTGGGCAGGTGGATCAAGCGAACGGCGGAGCTGGTCTTATTGACCTTCTGACCACCGGCACCGCTGGAACGGAAGACCTCCATCTTGATGTCCTCGGGGCGGATCTCCACCTCCACGCTATCGTCGATCTCCGGCATGACTTCCACCGAAGCAAAGGAGGTCTGCCGCCGGCCGGAGGCATCAAAGGGAGAGACACGAACCAGGCGATGGACGCCCATCTCGCTCTTGAGATAACCATAGGCGTACTGGCCTTCCACCAGGATGGATGCGCTCTTGATACCGGCCTCATCGCCGTCCAGATAATCCAGCACCGTCACCTTATAATCATGGCGCTGGGCGAACCGCAGATACATTCTGTAAAGCATCTCCACCCAGTCCTGCGCCTCGGTACCGCCGGCACCGGCATGGAAGGTGAGAATGACGTTATTCTGATCGTATTCACCGCTCAAAAGGGTCTGGAGGTTGGCGGCTTCCAGCTTTTTCTCATAGTCCTCAAACTCGCTGACGACCTCGCTCTCCATTTCATCGGGATCCATCTCCGCCATTTCCAGGAGCGCCTCTAAGTCCTCATGCGCCGAGACCAGCTTTTCAAAGTTCTCGACCGTCTTTTTATTATTTTTAATCACCTGCAGAACCTTCTGAGAGTTTGCAATATCATCCCAAAAACCGGGCGCGGCTGTCAACGCCTCGTCCTCCTCGATCTTCACCCGAAGGTCGGCGATCTTCAAGGCGCGCTCCAGCGTTTCCAGATCCTTTTTAAACTCGTTAAATTTCTGCTTATAATCTTCGATAATGATCATGCTATTCCCTCGCAACTTTATTCTCATGATATCTTACCATATTTTCTCCGGGATTGCAATAAAAATCTGCCGACTCCAAAAAACTATTTACTTTTTCTTTAAACAAATATATAATATACAATGTATATCTATATAAAGGAGTAATTCGTTTTGAAAACCAAGCATTGTTTTCTCAGTGCGGCGCTGATCGGCATTGCCGCAGGCGTCGTTCGCATCCTGCAATATATCTGGACGATCGATCCCCGCGGCTTTTACTTAGGGGATCGCCGGGCAGACTTTTTGGGCGGCTGTCTGGTGGGGCTTTTGGCAGTAGGTGTCCTCTTTAGCCTCTTTTGCGGTATCCGGCAGAAAAAGAACCCGGCCACCCTCTATCATTTTGGCAAAAGCACCCCCACCCGGCTTTTATTCCTGGTGCTGGCGGCGGTCTCCGTTTCCGACGGCATTTTCCGTCTGGCAGGCGGCATTTCCATCCCGGCGGTGCTCTGCCTTTTGGGCGGCATTGCCTGGCTGATCCTGGCTCTTCGCGGTACCTTCCCTCCCTTTATGGAGCTGCTGCCCCTTTTACAGCTGGGCGGACTGATCGTCGATTATTTCCGCGGTACTTATAAGTATATCCAGATCAGCGAATACAGTCTCAGCCTTTTGGGTCTTTGTGCCATGGCGTATTTCGCGCTGGTGCTGATCAAGACCTTAGCTGAAGCAGAGTGCCCCAGAGGGCGGTTGATCACCGCAAGTTGCTTGCTGCTGGTCTTTGGCGCCACCTCGTTCCTGGCACCCTTGGCCGGCGGATTTGAATGGAGCAAGCTGCTCTTTGCCCTCCACGGCTTTACCTATTGCCTTTTGGCGGCGCTGACGCTGATCTGGCTGCCGGAAGGGAAACATTCTCCATCTGCTCCCATCGAAACGCCTGACCTTGATGCGCTCAACCAATACATCTCCGAGCTACCGGAGGTTCAGGAGGATGAACAAGATGTCTTATAAGGTTTACGGTCACCGCGGCAGCCGTACCCGTCTACCGGGCTGCCGCCTATGCGAAAGATTTAGGCTGCTTCGCCACCCATCCCAGCATGACCGGCGCACTGCAGTATAACGATCTGCAATTTACCCGGGAGCTGGGGATGGACTGCAACGTCTGGACCATCAACAATACGGATAACACCAAAAAATTAGTGGAACTGGGTGCCACCGGCATCATCACCGACGTCCCCTTGGAGACCGTTCGGGCACTCCGGGGATAAAAAGCCTTTCCATAGGAGAAAATACTCCTATGAGAAAATTTTGGATCGTATTAATTCTATTATTATTCATCGCCGCCACCCTATGGGGCATCGAGGCGGCGTCTGCCGGCACCCATGAGATTTTGGGAGATTCCGGCTATATCAATTTTCTATCAGAGGTATTTTCGTGAATCAGAAAAACATTCGTAACTTTTCCATCATTGCCCATATCGACCACGGCAAGTCCACCATCGCCGACCGGCTTTTGGAGCTTTGCAACACGGTAGACAAGCGGGAGATGGAGGATCAATTGCTGGACAATATGGATCTGGAGCGGGAGCGCGGCATTACCATCAAGGCGCGTGCCGTCCGGCTGGATTACCGCGCCCAGAACGGCGAGGATTATGAGATCAACCTCATCGACACGCCGGGGCACGTTGACTTCAACTACGAGGTTTCCCGTGCGCTGGCGGCCTGCGAGGGGGCGGTGCTGGTAGTGGACGCTTCTCAGGGCATCGAAGCCCAGACCCTTGCCAATACATACATTGCATTGGACAACGATCTGGAATTGATCCCGGTCATCAATAAGATCGACCTGCCTGCCGCCGACCCGGATCGGGTGGCGCATGAGATCGAAGACGTCATCGGCATCCCGGCGCTGGACGCCCCCAAGGTATCGGCAAAAAATAACATTAATATGCAGTCCGTCCTGGAGGCAGTCGTAGAAAATATTCCGGCACCTAAGGGGAATCCTGAAGCACCGCTTTCGGCGCTGATCTTTGACAGTTATTACGATAGCTACAAGGGCGTCATCGTCTATATTCGGATGATGGAAGGCACCCTCAAGACCGGCGACCGCATCCGCATGATGGCTACCGGCGCGGAATTCGACGTTGTGGAATGTGGCTTCCTCCGCCCCTTAGGCTTTGAGGCAAGCGGCGTTCTTGAGGCGGGGCAGGTGGGCTATCTCACCGCCTCCATCAAAAGTGTGGAGGACACGCGGGTGGGTGATACCGTCACCCTGGCGGCGCGTCCCTGCACGGAGCCTTTGCCGGGCTATAAGCCCTGCACCCCCATGGTCTTTTCCGGTATCTATCCGGCAGACGGCGCCCGTTACGACGATCTGAAAGAGGCATTGGCAAAGTTGAAGCTGAACGACGCATCCTTCCTCTTTGAGCCGGAGACCTCCATCGCCCTGGGTTTTGGTTTCCGTTGCGGTTTCCTGGGTCTTTTGCATATGGAGATCATCCAGGAACGGATCGAGCGCGAATTCCTCATCGACATCATTACCACCGCCCCCTCGGTCAGCTATCGGGTCACCAAGACCGACGGAACGGTTTTGCGGATCGACAACCCCACCAACTATCCCGACCCGGCGGAGATCGCCATGACCGAGGAGCCCTTCGTCAAGGCGGATATTATCTCTCCCAAAGAGTTTGTGGGAAATATTATGGATCTCTGCCAGGATCGGCGCGGTATCTTCAAGAATATGAGTTATATCGACACCGATCGGGTGAATATTCATTACGAGCTGCCCTTAGGCGAGATCATCTACGACTTTTTTGATACCTTAAAATCCCGTACCCGCGGCTACGCCTCGCTGGACTACGAGCTGGCGGATTATCGGGACTCCCAGCTGGTCAAGCTGGATATTATGCTCAACGGCGAGATCGTGGATGCCCTTTCCTTTATCGTCCATAAGGATAAGGCCTACCCTCGTGCCCGGCGGATGGCAGAGAAGCTCAAGGAGCACATCCCCCGGCAGCTTTTTGAAGTGCCCATCCAGGCCTGCATCGGCGGTAAGATCATCGCCCGGGAGACCGTCAAGGCCATGCGCAAGGACGTCCTTGCCAAGTGCTACGGCGGTGATATCACCCGTAAAAAGAAACTGCTGGAGAAGCAGAAGGAGGGTAAAAAGCGGATGCGCCAGCTGGGCAGTGTAGAAGTGCCTCAGGAAGCCTTTATGGCGGTGCTGAAGCTGGACTCCTAAGATGCTTTCTCTTTATCTTCATTTTCCGTTTTGCAAGCAAAAGTGCGCCTACTGCGCCTTTTATTCCGCCCCTGCATCGGAGGAGATCAAGGAGCGGTACACCACCGCCCTTTGCCACGCCGTCATGGAGGCCGGCAAGGCGGACAAGCGTCCCCTTTCCACTCTCTATTTAGGAGGCGGTACGCCGGCGCTTTTGGGTGCCCATCGGCTACAGCAGGTCTTGCAGACCGCAAGGAGCGCCTTTTCCTGGGCGCCGGAGCTGGAATGTACGGTGGAATTAAATCCGGAGAGCACCACCCCGGCGCTTTTGCAAGCGCTGAAGGAGTCCGGCGTCAATCGGATCTCCTTGGGGGTGCAGTCCCTTCAGGATGAGGCGCTTGGCACCTTGGGGCGGCTGCATGATCGGGCGCAGGCACTCTCTGCCTTTTCCATGATCTTTGATGCCGGGTTTACCAACGTCAGCGCAGACGTGATGTTTGGTCTGCCGGGGCAGACCCTTGCCCATTTTGAGGAAACGCTGGACATTCTTCTTTCCTATCCCATTACCCATCTATCCGCCTATTCTCTCCAATTAGAGGAAGGAACGCCCCTCGGCGAGACTGCCTCCCCCATGGACGAGGATGCGGAGGAGGCCCTTTGGCTGCTTCTCTGCCGCAAGGCGAAAGAGGCCGGCATGGAGCATTACGAGATCTCCAACTTTGCCAAGCCCGGCTTTTACTCCCGGCACAACATGGCCTACTGGCGCCGTACCGACTACATCGGCCTTGGTCCTGCCGCCCACTCCTTTTGGAACGGAGTACGCTATTCCTATCCTGAGGATCGGGAGGACTTTTGCCGAGCGCCCTGGCCGCTTCGGAACCCGGAGCCCATTGCGCCGGAAGAAGCGAGAGAGGAGACGGTCATGCTGGGGCTACGCACCTTTGAGGGAATTCCCCTCTCCATCCTGCCTACCGGCATAGATCTTGCCCGGTACCGGGAGTTTGGCAGTATTGAAAACGATCGTTTTATCCTCAACGAACGAGGTTTTTATTTATCCAACAGCATTATTAAAGACCTACTTTAGGAGTAATCAATATGAACTATTTACAGATGAACATCGAAACCCTTTCCGCCGGTCAGGAAGCCGTCAGCAATCTGCTGATCGCCGCCGGCGTAGGCGGCTTTGAGGTGATCGACCCCCAGGATTTTCAAGAGTTTTTAGATACCGTCACCCCCCATTGGGATTACGTGGACGAGGAACTTCTGAAGCGGCAGAGCGACCGCACTATCATCAAGGTCTATGCCGCCGATAACGAGCAGGGGCTGGCGATGTTTAAAGACATTGAGCATCGCATCGAAGAACTGCGCGAAGCTCCCGAAGCCAAGCTTTACGGCACCCTGGAGATCACCGTCTCCGATCTGCCGGAGGAGGATTGGCAGAGCGGCTGGAAGCAATACTATAAGCCCATCCACGTCAATCATCTGGTGGTGGTTCCCCTTTGGGAAGATTACGAGCCCAAGGACGGCGAGATCGTCATGAAGATCGATCCCGGCATGGCCTTCGGCACCGGTGCTCACGAGACCACCCGTCTTTGCCTCAAGGCGCTGACCAAGACCGACCTTGCCGGCAAGACCATTCTGGACGTGGGCTGCGGAAGCGGTATCCTCTCCATCGGCGGTGTACTGCTGGGTGCGGAGAGCGCCTTCGGCTGCGACATCGACCAATTGGCGGTAGAGGTGGCACGGCGCAACGCCGCCCTCAATGGCTTAGAAAGTAAGACCGGCTATGCCGCCGGTGACCTTTTGAGTGTAGTGGAGGGGCAATATCCCATCGTGGTGGCCAATATCGTGGCAGACGTCATCCTGACCCTTTTAAAGGATCTGCACGAGGTGCTGCTGCCCGGCGGTCTTTTCGTTGCCTCCGGCATCATCGACGACCGCAAGGACGAGCTGCTTGCCGCCATTCAAAAAGCAGGTCTTACCATCGAAAATATCGAGGAGGAGCGCGGCTGGGTCGCCATCACCGCCCGAAACTGATATGGAACATTTCTTTTTACCCACCGTACCGGACGAGGTCTTCACCGTAGGGGGCGAGACCTACCGGCATCTAACCCGTTCCCGCCGGATGGCAGTCGGGGATACAGCTGTATTCAGCGACGGCAAGGGGATGGATTATCTTGCCGAAATGACCGCCTGCACCAAGGACGCCGCCACCTTTCAGGTCTTGGAGCGTCAGCCGGCAGTCAGCGAAAGCAAGCTCTCTATTACCGTCTATCAATGCCTGCCCAAGGCCGATAAGATGGAAGAGGTCCTCCATCGGTGCACCCCTCTGGGCGTGACCCGGTTCGTGCCGGTTCAAAGCGCCCGATCCATCGGCACCGCGCCCAATGAAAATAAACGCAAGCGCTGGGAAAAGATCGTCGCCTCTGCCGCTACTCAAAGCGGACGGAGCATCCTGCCGGAGATCGCGCCGGTGCTCTCCTTTGCGGAGGCTATCGCCGAGATGCAGCAGGCCGACGCGGCTTTTATCTGCTATGAAAATTCCGACGCGCCCCTGCCGGAGCTTCCCCGAGAGGGCTCTTTGGCATTCCTCATCGGTCCTGAGGGCGGACTGGCGCCGGAGGAAGCAGATCTGCTTCCCACCTGTACCTTAGGGCGCCGTATACTCCGCACTGAGGATGCTGCCGCCTTTTTACTGCCCATTCTGCTGGATCGCACCGGCAATCTGTAAGGAAGGAGTTTCACGATGTCTAACAAAAACATAAAAAAACAAGATATTATCAATGGCCGCATCAGCCTGCTCCTTTTTGCGCTTTTGCTTTTTGGCGGTCTTCTTTGGCTGATCCGTACGGCACGTTATCGCTACGACCTCATCTTCCGCCCCATGCTGATCTGGCTTTTGCCGGTACTCTTTGGCTGTGCGGCAATCGCCTTTACAGTATTGCTCATTCTTTGGCGGAAGGGCGGCAAAAAGAAAAGCGAAAAACTCATCGGTCTTCCGCTCCTGATGGGGTTGATGATCCCTTTGATGGCGGCCTTTCTTTTCCCCTGGCTGACCCTTTTCCTCAAGGGACTGCAATTCTTTCGTCTGGCAACTGAATTGGTCTTTTACGCCGCTTTAGGTGCCTATATCGGTTATCTCAGCCATACGCGCCTCGGCAACCAGGCCATCTTTACCACCGCAAGCAGTACGCTCCAAATCCTTGTCCTCTATTATTTTTACGATCGCTATCTCGCCCCCAGCTCGCTGATTCTGAATACCGCCGAGTTTGGCTATCTGGACGGCAAGGTGGTATCCTTAATTTTAATTGCGCTGATTACTCTTTTGCATTTGGGGGCACTCCTCTTTTTCCGCAAGACGGTGGAAAAACTTCCTGCTTGGATGCCGCTCCTCCCTGCCGGTCTGACCTTGATCATTCTGGCAGTCACCGCCTTCATCCGTCTCCCCCTTTTGGCGGTTCGTATCACCGTCTTCTGCGGTATGGGTTTCATTGCCCTTTGGTATCTCCTTTGGTACCTGCTCAAACTCCGTAAAAAGATCTAAAAAATACCCCTAAAAAGCCTGTTTTTTGGTTAAGATTTCAACAATCGGTTAACCTTCGTTTACATAAAAGTTGTGTACAACTCTGTTCAAAATGTGAAAAACTCTACACTTTTACCCCCAAAAAACCCTATTTTATCCCCTTTTTCGCTGTTGAAAACTATTTTTCGACAACGAAACCACCTTGAACCTGTTAAAAACTTAAAGCCCTTAAAAAAGCTCTTGCTTTTTTATATTTCTTATGTTAAAATTATTACTACTTGAAACTGAAAGGTCGTGAATTTGATGGCATTATATATTTTCGGTTCTGCAATTCTGGTATTGGCAGTAGCGATCATTATCTGCGTATCCGTACAGCAGGGTAAGTCCCAGGGTCTGGGCGCTATGGCCGGCGGCAGCGATGCAGATAGCTACTTCAGCAAGAATAAAAGCCGTTCCCGGGATGCGATCCTCTCCAAGATCACCATCATCCTGGCTGTTCTGATTGCGCTTTGCGTCATCGCCATGAACATCATCGCAGTCTGATTTAAGAGAAGATAAAAAAATATCCCCCCGCTATGCGGGGGGATATTTTTTTAAATGTTTTTACGTTCCACAAAAAGAATCAATCTCTGAACCGGGATCATGAAAATTGACCCGACTAACGAAAGAATCCATTCCCAACGCTTTAAAAGAGGGAACAGCGCCCGAAGTTCCAGCGCCCGAGCCCAAACATAAGCGGTCAGCACCAGAAGGAGCAGTAATACACAAAGCGCCAAAAGAACCCAGACCACTGCAAAAGCGTCCGAGAGGTAATAGTAAGCCGCCCAGGCTACCGATGCCAAGGCACCTACCGTAACCGCAGGGCACCACAAAAGTAATTGCTCCACGATCCGCACGTCCTGATCCTTACCGCACAGTTTCAGCGTATGCCAGATCTGACCGCCGGGCAGATAGGCCGGAAAATAGGGCTTTATCCCCTTTTTCTTCCCCTGCTCAGATAATACGACTGCACCAAAAACACAGCAGATCACGCCCAGCACCAGCCATCCGATCATTGCCGCCAACAAAACGTCAAGTAGCCAAGGCTGCCTGATTAAATTAATTATACGGGAAATAATTTCCATCTTAATTCTTCTTAGCCAGCGCTCTCTGCAACCAGACCTGACCAATGTCCAGTGCCTCATAAAGGCTGTTCTTCTCACTCTTCTTCTGGGAACGCTCAAAGATCGATACATTCTCATCGGTAGAAAGCAGCTCCACCGATACCTTGGTCGGCAGATCCTCCGCCGTCCCATCCGTCGCCAAAATGTTGATAAAGATCACGTAAGGATCCTTGGGGTCGCCGTAATAAATGCAGTTTCCGCTCCGAACCAGCGGATAACCTTTATAGATCGTAAAGGGCAGCTTTTCTTTTTTCGTTGCCATTGATCCAGTCCTCCTTGATTTCTTTATTCTCTTAGTATTGTACCACACGCCAAAAGGAAAGTAAACAAGATTTTGCACCTTTTTTCCATCCCTTACATTTAATAAGAACGAAAGGAGAATCACTATGGATGATTTTGATCTCAGAGATCTCTTGGCACCGCCCCTGCGGATGCGCTCGGACTTGCCGACTGACTCGATGAATGATATGAAGCCCCATTCTGCTCCGATGCATGTCGATCCCATGGTGCTGGCCATGGCCTACGTGCCGGTACAGCAGTGGCAGGATCTCTATGAACCGGAGGAGGCACTCCGGCGCGGCACTATTTTCCGCCAGCTGGATCTGCCCTTCGAGGGAGGTGGCCATAAATGACCGAAAAAAGAAAAATGATGGATGCGGTCTATGCCAACGGCTTTGCGGTGGATGACGCCCGTCTTTTCCTGGACACCCATCCCCATGATCGCAAAGCTCTGGATTATTATAACCATAAGGTCAGCCTGTATAACCAGGCGGTGGCACGCTACGAAGAAAAATTCGGCCCCATCCGCCCGGAAAACGGCGGTATGCACGGCAACTGGGCTTGGGCAACCACCCCCTGGCCCTGGGAAGGAGGAATGTAAGCCATGTGGACTTATCAGAAACGACTGCAATACCCGGTGGATATTAAAAAGCCCGACGCCCGTCTGGCTAAGGTCATCATGTCACAGTTCGGCGGTCCGGATGGTGAATTGGGCGCCTCGCAGCGCTATCTTTCTCAGCGCTACGTCATGCCTTATCCCGAAATCGCCGCTACCCTCACCGATATCGGTATTGAAGATTAAAATTGTTTATGTTATAATAGTAGCAACAGGAGGTATAAAGATATGTTAGAAAACCTTTACAACTACTATCATAATGATATGACACGGGAGCAGATTGAAAATGCCTACACCCTACTGAATGATGATGACAGGTTATTATACTACACCTGTTATGCATATAATTGCTATGAATTATTACATAGCAAGGGGCATTTATCATTGATAACCAATCCAGATGCTTTGTTTAAGTCGCCTGAAACAGAGCGACAGTTCATTATTGAAATGAAGAACTACATAAAGGATGTAATTGGTATCAAGAGAGAGGATGTTCAATATGGCACATTTACAAGTAATAGAACCGAACAAAACAACCCTCAAAACTGAGGACTTTGAACCCCACAGAGTTTGTGCCTATTGCCGTGTTTCTACCGATGAAAAAGACCAAAGGAACTCACTTATAGCACAAAAGCAGTTTTTTGAGAGTTTTTTTGAAATGCACAGTAATTGGACAAACATAGGTATTTTCGCAGATGAGGGACTTTCAGGAACATCTCTTGAAAAACGAGATGATTTCAACCGAATGTTATTTGAGGCAAGGCACGGCAATATTGATATTATACTCACAAAAGAGGTTTCCCGTTTTTCCCGTAATGCTCAACACCTTTTAAATATCGTTGAAGAATTACGAAACAGGGGTGTTTATATTTGGTTTTTATCTGATGATATCTACACAGAAAAAGATGATTACAGAGAGGAACTTTCAAAGGCAGCATCCGATGCAGAAAGAGAAAGTCTAAAAACCTCTCGCCGTGTAAAATGGGGACATAAACAACGAATGCAAAACGGCATTGTCTTTGGTCGCAAGGAAATGTATGGGTATAACATTGTCAAGGATGAAAAAGGAAAACAACACTTTGAAATCATACCCGAAGAAGCAGAGGTAATAAAACAGATTTTTGAGTGGTTTGCGAGTGGTGAGGGCACTCACCGAATTGGCAGACGATTAGAGCAACAAGGTATTACTACAAAGCGATATAAACACGGGTGGAGCAATACGGTCATTCTTCGCATTTTACGAAATGAAAAATATGTTGGCGATTTGAAGCAGGGAAAGACTTACACCCCCAACCCATTAGACCACAAAAAGAAATACAACACGGGCGAATCCTACCAATATGTTATAACAGACCACCACCCCGAAAGTGCTATTATTGACCGAGAATTATGGAACAAGGTGAAGACGATTTTACAAGAAAAAGCACCAAGCGAAGAAATCAAGGCAAAGCACTCAAACAGATATTGGACAAGTGGCAAGGTTTATTGTGGTCTTTGTGGTGGTCGCTATGTCAGTTATGTAAAGAAGCAAAAGAACATCCCTTATCGTGCTTGGGTGTGCTTTGAAAATCATCAAAGAGGAAAATATAAAAAAATAACCCTCGAAACAGGCGAAACCGAAATAGTAGGTTGTAATGCTCTGCGAGTAAATGACAGGGTATTACAAACGGCAATCCACGATATTATTACCGAGTACATTATTCCATACAGAGAAAACCTACTCGATGAAATGAAAAAGGAAATCGCCGAACTGTCAAAACCCAAGGACACCACCAAGCAGATTGTAAAACTGCAAACGGCACTTGAAAAGAAGCAAGGCGAAATCTCCAAACTCACTTTGGGTTGGACAAGTGGTAATGTACCCGATATTGCCTATTATTCAAGCATAGGAACACTTAACAAGGATTACGAAGAATTACAGGCACGACTACGTCAAATGCAAGAACAGGGCAATTCTGCGAGTGCAGAGGTACGAATATACACCGAGTATGTAGAACAGTTAGAGTCTGTACTCGCACTTTCCGAGAATGACCTGAACGAAGCATTTTATGAAAGGGTTACAAAACAGATTTTTGTTTATCCTCTTAACCTATTGGAGTTTCGTGTGTCATTTATTCCAATGCCTATTTATATGCAATACAAGACATCAGGTAGAGGAAAAGACTACACAGCAGAGTTCACTATCTTATCAAAAGAACAGTTTGCAGAATTGCTTGAAAAAGTACCTAAAAATGAACTCGAAGAACAGGAAGCAGAATAACAAAAAAGATATGCAGAACATTACTTGCTCTGCATATCTTTTTTTACTTTCTCATCGTTATATATTTGTTCTGCCTGTTCATAAGTAAAGTTCATTTCTTTTCGTATCTCTGCAATACGGAGTGCCTTTTTCCATTTTTCAACATTGCACCTTTTCCACTCGTTTTCATAGTTAGAATCTAAATACACAAAATCACCTCAAATCATCAAAAATATCATTTTCAAGGGTTTGTGTGGTGGTTTCTTTTTCATCTGCGAAAATGCCCTCTGTCATTTCTTGCAGTTCCTTTTCCAACCTCTCACACTCTACCTGTCGCCATTCCTGTAAGGTTTGGTGTCTTGCCCCTGTCTGCTCCTTACTTTCCCCACGAACAAGACCAAAGGGCGACATTGCCTTTGCATAACTGTCCTGTAATGCAATGACCTGACTTTTCTTATTGAAAAATCGTGAAGAGTTGAACTTGCCGTTTTCATCTGTCATTATCACAAAGCAATGTAAATGGGTTGTAGTTTCATCTCTATTCAAATCTGCTCGTATCATTTTGCCCTTTCCAAAGGTATCACGAACCCAACCAAAGTTTGCCTTTACCCATTCTACCAAGTTAATTTTATCTTCCATTTCCGGTGAGAATGTCAAAACCAACTCACAAAGCACATTCGCATCTTTGCGAACCTTTCGCCCTGTTGCTTGTTCCTGTTCCTTAATTGCCTTTTTTATTGTTCGTGTCATTGTCTGCTCACCCCTTTGCCAAGTATGGTTTTCGCTTTCTCTTTCAGGGTGTTTTCTGTTCCGTAGTCGCTCCCTGTGTTTTTGGTGTCGCTCTATGTTCGCAACCGAACCCACCTTGTATTTTGCAAATCGCATAATCGCATAATTGCTCATAACAAAATACCTCCTTTGCTCTTAATATGCGAGAGCAAAGGAACGGCAACACACACGAAAGGAAAGGTGTCGCCGTTTTAACCTTACGAAAAACCACTTGGGAAACGGTGTTTTTCGTGCGGTCATATCTCTGCTCTACAAAATCAGTATGCTAAAACTGGTTTTATTTCGCAGAAATATGACTTACTACGACTTGCATGCAAGTCAGTAAGGTCTGCCAACAGCATTTGCAAAAAATAACTCACATATTTATTGTGAAGAAAAACGAAAGGAGCGACAACGATATGAACGAAACCTTATACGATTTAGAGCAAAAACGAGAGGTTGTCAAAAAGGATATAGAGTTCCTTTTTGAGACTTTACAAGAGGAAATTGTTAAAACAACAAAAAACACCCTATGAACTGACATAGGGTGTTTTGGTATGATGTAGTTTACTTAATACCATTAAAAATATTTTGTATTTCGGTTTTGTTTGTAGATTCACCATTAAAATAGATACAGATATCACCATTGAATACGACATCCATTGTAATTCCAAAATCCACAAGGTTTAACTTGTTGTTTTTGGATGCTTCTTTGTAAGCATCTGTAGAAGTATCGAAAAGATAAATCTCTACGGATGTTTCGTCAGCAAATGAATATCCATATCCTTCCTTTGCTCCAACCAAAGTTGCTGCTTTTTGAGTAACTTCAAATTGAATGCCTTTATCAGTTAGACCTTTTTCAAATTGCTCAAACTTGCTTAATTTTGTTGTTTCTTCGGTAGACTGGTTGTTTTCTGTTGTGCTTTGGTTTGTTTGAGTTTGGTTGTTTGAATTAGTGTCTGCAGGGTTGTTAGTGTCTCCACAAGCCACAAGGCAAACTAATATACAAATTGCCAAACAAAGTGCTAAAAGTTTCTTCATTTTTTCTCCTCCTAATAATTATAAAAAAGTGTGTGCAACACGAAGTCGCACACACCGAAAAATGCCCGACTCCGATTTGCTACCACACAAAAAACTCTCGCATTCAGAAATGGAAAGATTGAAGTCAGCACTTTTACCGAAGTAAAATGCCCACTTCTGAATGAAATAATTCATTATAGAGTTTTAAGTGTGGTAACCATATTATACCACAATCCGCAATCAATGTAAAGCCACTTTGAAAAATTGTCAAAAAAGATATGCAGAAAAAATTGTGTGTACTCCTTTTCTGTCATATTTCTTTTATCTCGCAAGAGAAATATTTTTAAGGAGTTTTTCAAATGAAAACACACAATTATTATGACAATCTGTCGAAAGTGCAGAAACAGAAGAAAGCAGAGAAATTAGGAAACCTCTGCTATTATGAATGGTTTGACACCTTGTATGAGGAATACACCCTTGAAGAATCAGGTGCTATTCTTTTGGGGTTAATGTTCTATGACCGCACAGGCGGAACACAACCATTACCAAAAGACCTTGAAGAAATTATTGACAAGGACAGAGCAACACGAACCCTTTTTGTTACCCTTATGGACAAAACCGCTGCCGCGACAAAAGAATGGATAAACAAACACAAACTCAAAAACAAAGCGGAACAGGAAATCGAAGAAAGCGAAGAAAAGGAGGAAATAAAGGACAACCCAAAAGCACTTGAAATTATTCCTGTAAAGTCATCTGTAGTTGAAAAAGTTCACGTACTATATCCCGATAATGATAAATACACTATCGTTTGCCCACTTGAAAAGCAAAAGAATACACCCACCACCGAACAATTACAAAAGGTATTTGAAGAGGTTGGGGGCGATGCAGGAATTATTGAAGAATTGGTTGACAGAGGTAATACAGAGAAATGGGAACGAACCTACACGGCATATAAGGATGAAATTATGTTAGATTTGGGTGAAGATTATACCTAATAACATTCTTTGACTGCAAACAGGCAGAGAGAAAAGAGCAGAGCATAGAAGTAAAGAACCTTGAAGAAAAGAAAGTGGCAGACCATAGAGGTGCAGACGGGTAAGAGAGAGCGAGAGGAACGAGCAGAGCAAATAAAAAACAAAACATATACAATACAAGGTATGAGGAAACACACACCCTCATACCTTTTATATGAACAAAAATAATCTTATTTAGGCACCGAGGAGCTGGCACACATGGAGATTGTTTCCACCATCGTCCGTCAGCTTTTGAAAGGGCTGACTGCCGAGGAGATCCAGGAGCAGGGCTTTGCGGATTATTACGTGGATCATACGGCGGGAATCTGGCCGCAGGCCGCCAGCGGCGAGCCCTGGAGCGCCACCACCTTCCAGTCCAAGGGTGATCCTATCACTGATCTCTTTGAGGATATGGGCGCCGAGCAGAAAGCGCGTACCACTTATGATAACCTCCTGCGGCTGATCCGCGACCCGGATGTCCGGGATCCCATCAAGTTCCTGCGGCAGAGAGAAATAAACCATTTCCAGCGCTTCGGAGAAGCCCTGGGGCAGGTACGCCGCCACTTAGACAGCAAGAACTACTACCGCATCAACCCGGCTTTTGATACCGAGAAAAAGTAAAAACAAACAGCAGATGGGCGTTCAGCCCATCTGCTCAAAAATGTTTCCGAATTCGCGGGGCCGGTCTCGTCGGCGTACATGGGTACGGTAGAGAGCGGCCCCGCGGATAGCAGAAAATTTCAATCAAAATCCGCATTCCCATGCGGCTTTTTTCTTATAAAGAAACAACGAGAAAGTGTAGCGTCTCCTTCTCGTCATAATATTGCAAAAGGTGTTTTCACAATTCATGCCATTTTCCTCCCACAAAATATTTTTAACACTATCATAACATTTTCTTTCAAATTACGCAAGCGCGTATACGCAGGAGCGTATTATTTTATACAATATTTTTGAGGTGAATAACATGAGTGTAAAAGATGCCGTTACTGAAAGATTTAAAAATCTTTGTAAAGAGCAAAACATCAAAATAAACGAATTAGCGAACAGATCGGGTGTCACCCCATCCACTGCTTACAGTATGATGGATGCCAAAAGACGCGATATATCCATCGTTACCATTAAAAAATTATGCGATGGCTTAGAGATCACCTTGGGAGAATTCTTTTCTACGCCGGAGTTTGACAGCTTAGAGCAAGAACTTAAATGAGGAATATTACCATGCTAAATTATACGAAAAAATTAGAAAAATCCGAGCGGATCGGGAAGGTTCTCGTCGTCATCATCGCGGTTTTGAACCTGCTCTCCCCGATCGTTAACGTCGTCACCGATTTTCGCTTAGGGACGCTCCTTTCTCTGGTACTGGCAGGGATATTATCCGCCGCCCTTTTTAGCGGTGTGACCTGGGTGCGGTATCTCTTCGCCCTCGGTGCCGGGATAAATACATTTTATATGCTGTTTTTGCTTTTGGGCGGGGCTTTGGAGTTTACCGGCGGTCATTTTTGGGTAATCCTTCTTATGGTGCTGCAGCTTCTCTATTCCGTCGCTGCCTGCCTGCTCCTGCTATTCAGCAAGTCTGTCAAAGAATTTTTATACCGCTAATAATTGCCGCCTGCATAGGGCGGCATTTTTTTACATATATTAAAGAAAACTCTATCAATAAGGGGTGTTCTTTATGAAAAACCGACCGATCTTGACCATTCTATTAAGTATCGCCATTGCCGAAGGCGTCGGTCTGCTTTCCGGCTTTCTCTCCGGTGATATTGGTGCCGTCTATCAGACGCTGAACCAGCCGCCTCTGGCACCGCCGGGGATCGTCTTTCCCATTGCTTGGGGTATTCTTTACGCTTTGATGGGGATCGCCGCCGGGCTGATCTACCTCAATCGCGGCGACGAGCGCGCCCGGGAAGAGGCATTGATCTACTACGGCGTCCAATTGGCAGTAAACTTTTCCTGGAGCATCGTCTTCTTTCGGTTCCAGGCCTTTTGGCTGGGGGTAGTCATTATCCTGGTGCTGGATCTCTTGGTCTATCTGACTTGGCGGCACTTTTCCCGAATCAGCCGCGCCGCCAGCTGGCTCCTGGTTCCCTATCTCCTTTGGCTTCTCTACGCCACCTACCTTGCCATCGGCATTTTCTTTTTAAATTGATCCTTTTCATAGACGGGCAAAAATAAGCATGCTATACTGAAAAAAGAGATGAAACGATGATAGACATCAATTTATATTTTCAAGATATAGCAGAGTTTGTCGCAACCGCAAAAGGCGCGATCCTATTGCACGTCTCCGATACCCAAACGGATCAGTTTCCGGCGCTCCGCGCCTGCGGATGCCCTGCGAGAGTACGGACAATACCGTTTTCCTCTCTCGGCAGACGCCCTTTTCTTTGATCCCGTATTCGGCTTGGACAACGCCTTTCTGACCGTCACCGACACCGCGCTCCAAGGCGAAGTACGGGTACAGAGCCTGGACACCGCCAGAAAATACGTTGGCGAAGAGGTACGCAAACGGCAAAAGACCCTGGGCAAAACCCTTACCAAAGAAATGAAGATCGCCATCCATTCCGGCTTTGAACTGACCCTGGGTCACCACCGCAACTTCTTGAACGCGGCAAATTTGATTGCTGTCCGGTGCGGCTGGAGGTCTGGTCTGCCGAGAGCAAGCCCCTCTTCTTTACCAATCCGATCTACCTTATATAATAAAAAAGAGTTTCTGCCATGGCAGAAACTCTTTTTTAATTCTTATTTCAAAAGTTTGAAGTGACCGATCACCGGCAGTTCCTTCATCTCGCCCTTGGCGGCATTGACGATACCCATGATCGCCAGCACCAACGTAAAGATTCCGGCAGCGCCGCTGATTAAGCCGGTCAAAAAGCCCAGAACGCCGAGCAATTCACCAAACACACCCAAAACGGAGCCTGCCACATTAAGAATGATGCTGGTGATCCAGAGCACCAAGCCTTGGTTTGCATGGAACCGGGCATAAACAGACTCCTTAGCCGCAAAGATGGGAACCAGCACCAAAATACCAAAGTATGCCAGAATGGCAAATACCTTATTATCCTTCACGTCCTGATCGGCAGCCATGACCTCCGGCTGAACTGCCGCATCCTTCGATTGACCGCAATTGGGGCAGAAAAGAGCGTCTTCACTCAGTTCCGTTCCGCATTTTCTGCAATAAGCCATTATATATTCCTCCTATAGAAATAGTTCTATTCTTATTTTATCGTAAAAGGGAAAATTGTCAACAGAAAAATTCCGTAATCAATACCCCAAGGCAGGATAAAAGTGCCGTCGGCAAAAGCCCCCACTCCAGGTACGCCACCACCAAGGCGACCAGCAATCCCACCGCCCCGGAAAGAGGGCTCGCGGTGGCCGAAAGGATGGCGGGGAAGGTCATGGCGGCCAGGACTGCATAGGGAATGTACTGTAAAAAAGAGCGGATAAACCGATTTTGGATCTTTTTCTTAAAGATGACAAAGGGGAGCATCCGGATGAGATAAGTCACCCCGGCCATGACGAAAATATAGAAAAATAATTTCATACTTCCTCCTCCACCGGCCGGATCAACGCGCCTACTGCCGCGGCAAGGACAGCGCAGATGATGATGACAAAGCCGGACGATACCCTTTGAAGTCCGGGCAACCAGGTGAAAGCGCAGGAAAGGGCGGCCGCGCCCAACGCCACGCCTGCCACCGCCGCATCTCGCTTTGCCACCGGCAGAATGATCGCTACAAACATTCCATAGATCGCCACGCCCAGCGCGGAAAGTACCGAAGCCGGCAAGAAGGAGCCGGCTACCGCCCCTAAAAGCGTGCCTCCGGTCCAGCAGATGACCGGCAAGGTCATCAAGCCATAAAAATAAACTGCCTTGACCGGCTCTTTTTGAGAAGAGGCGATGGCGAAGATCTCATCGGTAATGCCAAAGCTCATCAAAAACCGCTCTCCCAAGCGGACGCCATGATCCAGCTTCTGAGAAAGAGAGATGGACATCAGCGCATACCGCAGATTGATGACAAGCTGGGTCGCTGCCATCTCCATCATACTTCCTGCCGCCGCAATGACCGAAAGCCCTGCCACCTGACCGGCAGAGGTCAGATTGGTGAGGGAGATCAGCACCGCCGCCCAAGAAGACAAACCGGCCTGCACCGCCGCCACGCCGAAGGCAAAGGATACCGAAAAATATCCAAGCCCTACCGGCAGACCGTGATGCAGCCCTTTCAAATAATGACGCATTTCCTTACTCCTTGAAAATCCCCTGCATTTTCCTCCGAAAATGCAGGGGAATTCATCTTATTTTTCTTCTAATACTTTTGCCAGAATTTCCTGCTTACAGGGAAGCATGGTCTTCATATAGTCTGCAATATACGGGGAAATAATATCATAACCGGAGGAGCTGGGATGAATATAGTCCGTCGTATGCGTCAAGGTATTCATCTTCAATTCCTTGGCGATCTGCTCATGGTTATACATATCGAAATAGGTAATGCCCCATTTTTCGCAGATCTTCTTTCCCATTTCGTTATATGCGGTCATATCCGAGACGTAACCCTTTTCGCAGAAGGGTGCTCTGAAGTTGATGAGATAACCGATGGAGGCGTTTTCGCCGTAATGCAGAATGGCATTATAGATCAAAAGTTCCAGACCGCCGGCATAGGTGGCAGGAGTGCTGCTCTGATAAAGATTAGCCAGCTCCTCTTCCTCCGGCGTTTCAGTTTTACAGCCGCTCAAAAGCCCGATTGCCATCGCGAGGATCAGTAATGCTGCCAATAATCTTTTATTCATCGTCGCTCTCCGTTTTATTTGATCTTATTCAGATCATAGGGGGTCGTCTGATATACAAAGTAGTTCAGCCAGTTGCTATAAAGCAGATTAGCGCAGGAGCGCCAGGTTACCAAAGGCTTCTTTCTGGGATCGTCGCCGGGGAAATAGTTGATCGGCATTTTGATGGGCTTTCCCTGGGAAAGATCGCGCTGATATTCCTGATTCAGCGTCATGGCATCGTACTCCGAATGACCGGTAATGAAGATCTGCTTTCCCTTTTTGGTGGAGATGGCATAAACGCCGGCCTCCGGAGAGGACGCTAAGATCTTCAGTTCCGGCACCGCCTCGATATCCTCCCGAAGGACGGTAGTATGGCGGGAATGAGGAACCATAAAGGTATCGTCAAAGCCGCGGAACAGAATGGAACGCTTATAGTCCACCTTATGAGGGAAAATGCCGAACATTTTTTCCGGCAAAGGCTTTTTATCAACGCCGAAGTGATAGTAAAGGCCTGCCTGAGCACCCCAACAGATATGGAAGGTGCTATGAACGTGGGTCTTGCTCCACTCCATGATCTCGCAAAGCTCCTCCCAGTACTCCACCTCTTCAAAGGGCATCTGCTCCACCGGCGCGCCGGTGATGATCATGCCGTCAAAGTTGCGGTGCTTGATCTCGTCGAAGGTCTTATAGAATGCCAGCATATGATCCGCCGGCGTATTCTTGGACTCATGGGATTTAGTATGGATCAGCTCCAGCTCCACCTGCAAAGGGGTGTTGCCCAGAAGCCGGGAAAGCTGGGTCTCGGTCTCGATCTTTTTGGGCATCAGGTTCAAAAGAAGGATCTGCAGCGGACGGATCTCCTGGATCTCCGCGCGCTCCTCCTTCATGACGAAAATATTTTCTTTTTTTAATACTTCTGCCGCAGGCAGACCGTTGGGGATTTTAATGGGCATAAAAATGCCTCCTTCCTCAAACAGATTTCAATGCATTTTCAATATCGGCAATCAGATCATCGGCATTCTCCAGCCCGACAGACAGCCGTACCAGATCGCCGGGGACACCGGCGGCAATAAGCTCTTCATCGCTCATCTGACGATGGGTTGCGGTGGCCGGGTGCAGGCAGCAGCTTCTGGCATCCGCCACATGGGTCTCGATGGCGGCGATCTTCAAGCCCTTCATAAACTCTGCCGCAGCCGCCTTGCCGCCCTTGACGCCAAAGCTGATGACGCCGCAGCTGCCGTTAGGCAGATATTTCAGCGCCCGCTCATGCTCGGGGTCACCGGGCAGGCCGGGGAAGCGCACCCAACCCACCTTGGGATGGTTGCTGAGGTACTCTGCAATCTTCTGAGCATTCTCACAATGGCGCGCCATCCGCACGTGCAGGCTCTCCAGCCCTAAATTCAGAAGATAAGCACTCTGGGGAGACTGAACGCAGCCCAGGTCGCGCATCAGTTGCGCGGTGGCTTTGGTAATATAGGCGCCCTCTAAGCCGAACCGCTCAGTATAGGTCACACCGTGATAACTATCGTCGGGGGTGCAGAGTCCGGGGAACTTATCGGGATACTTGGTCCAATCAAATTTGCCGGAGTCTACGATACAGCCGCCTACTGCAGAGCCGTGACCGTCCATATACTTAGTGGTGGAATGGGTGACGATATCCGCACCCCACTCGATGGGGCGGCAGTTGACGGGAGTTGCAAAGGTATTATCAATGATCAAAGGAACGCCATGGGCGTGCGCCGCCTTGGCGTACCGCTCAATATCCAATACGTTCAGCGCGGGATTGGCGATGGTCTCGCCAAAGACTGCCTTGGTATTGGGGCGGAATGCGGCCTCCAATTCCTCGTCGGAGCAATCGGGTGCTACGAAGGTGAAGTCGATGCCCATCCGCTTCATGGTAACAGCAAAAAGGTTATAGGTTCCGCCATAGATTGCGGAGCTTGCCACCACATGATCGCCCATACCGGCAATATTAAAGACGGCAAAGAAGGAGGCTGCCTGGCCGGAACCGGTCAGCATGGCGGCAGAGCCGCCCTCCAGTTCACAGATCTTCGCCGCGACGGTATCGCAGGTAGGATTCTGTAGACGAGAATAAAAATAGCCGCTGGCTTCCAGGTCGAAAAGCTTACCCATATCCTCGCTGGTGGCATATTTAAAGGTGGTGCTTTGAATAATGGGAACCTGACGCGGTTCGCCGTTTCCGGGCGTATAACCGCCCTGCACACATTTTGTCTCGATCTTAAAATCTTTCATTGTCCTTCTCCTTTCAAAAGAAAAACGCCCCAAGGTCAAGCCTTGAGACGAAAAAATCCGCGGTACCACTCAAGTTGCAGAAAAGCTCTGCCCCTCAAAAGCCTTAACGCAGCCGCTACGGGAGGCCCTGACGATCGCATGACGATCCTCGAACCTCCGGCTCCGAAGCCATAAGCCCAGCCCCTTCCTGCTTGCAGACTCGCACCAACCGTCTGCTCTCTGATCTGCATTAAAAAGCAAAGCCCTCTTCATCTCAGCCTTTATATATACAGTTATTATAACAAGTGGGGTTTCATTTGTCAACCTGGAAAAAAGAGCCGATTTTCAATATTCGGGATCCTTTTGTCTATTGTTTTTTTTATATAAATGGTGTATGATTAAGAAAGAAGATTCCAAAAGGAGAAAAAAGAGATGCAAATTGGTAAATTAAACGAACTTCTGAACCCTATTTCCTATCGGCTGACGATCGCGGATCACACCGCAGAGATCTCTGCCGCAGAGATCGGAAATCCGCTCTTGGGCGAGCCGCTGAAGGTGGAATGGAATCAGCTTTGGAATAAGGGGCTGGATCTGCATATTTCTTTGCCGGAGGAGGCGTTCCTGGATCGGGCAGTGGTATGCTTTGGCGAAAAAACCGCGCTGACCGAGGTACACCTCTTGGGTGAAACGCCGCTGGCGGTCTATACGGCAGAGACCGGCAAGAGAATCGCAGAAAAAGAAATCACCTTGGAAGCCGCCGTCTGCTGCAAGGAGCTGACCCTGCGCATAATCGGAGATTATTCCGATATAGAGATCGAATCCGTCACCCTCTACGGTGCGGTGGCAGACGGACTGGATCTCTTCCCCACCCCCGATAAAAAGAGCAGCAACGGAAAAGCCTTTTCTGCCTCTGCTTATACGGCGCTTTATTCCCGGACGCCCCTCAGTGAAAAGGCAGAACGGATCCTCGCGGAAAAGTTTGCCGAAGAGACCGGCATCACCCTTGAAAAAAATAAGGCCGCCGAAATCCTTTTCACCTTGGATTCCACCCTGCCGGCGGAGGGCTTTACCCTTTCGGTGATGGAGAAAGGCACCCTGCTGACCGCCGCCGACGAGCGCGGCTTTATCATGGCAGTCGAAACCTTCATCAAGCTGATTGAAGACGGAACGATCAAGGAGTGCGAGGTGCAGGATACTCCCTGCCATCCCTTCCGGGGCGTTCATCTTTATATCCCCGGCGCGCAGTATATGGACTATGCCAAACGGCTGGTCAAATATCTCTTCTCCCCCATGGGCTATAACGCCATCATCATGGAAGTCGCCGGCGGCATGAAATTCGACTCCCATCCCCTCATCAACGAAAAGATGGAAGAGGCGGTGGAAAAAGGAAAACGCGGCGAATGGCCGATCTTCCCCCACGGCTCTGTCGCTGAAGGAAAGGCGGTGGAAAAAGCCGTCCTGAAGGATTTGATCGACTATATCCGGGGCTACGGCATCGAAGTCATTCCGGAAATTCAAAGCTTGGGGCACGTCCAGTTCATGACCCAGGCATACCCGGAAATCGCCGAAGTTCCCGAAGAAGAGGATAGCGAGGTCAAGGATACCCGCGGCGAAGACGCCCGTCCTGCCACCTTCTATAAGCATTGCTACTGCCCCTCCAACGAACGGTCTTACGAGATCCTTTTTGATCTCATCGACGAGATCGTGGAGGTCTTCCAACCCAAGGAATACGTCCACATGGGTCACGACGAGGTCTATGAGATCGGCGTCTGCAAGGTCTGCAAGCATAAAAATGCGGCAGAGCTTTTTGCATCCGATATTAATCGTATCTATGACTATCTGAAAGCAAAAGGGCTCAAGATGATGATCTGGGCAGATATGCTCCAGCTCGGTTCTAAGAGAAACTATCAGACGCCGCCGGCCATCGACATGATCCCCAAGGATATCGTACTGCTGGACTTCGTATGGTATTTCCATCTGAAAGAGGATATTGAGGATCATCTGCTCTCTCACGGCTTTAAAGTGGCCATGGGCAACCTCTATTCCAGCCACTATCCCCGATACTGTACCCGGAGCCGCAAAGAAGGCATGATCGGCGGTCAGATCTCCGCTTGGGTCAGAGTCAATCCCGAACTCCAGGCGCAGGAAGGCAAGATCTACGATTACCTATTCACCGCCCAGATGCTGACGTCGGAAGACTATTCCCCCAACTATACCCACGTCTACGACAAAATGATCTCCGCCGGAATGCCCAAATTCCGTGAACGAATGGAAGGGATCTCCTATCCCTCTCGCCAAAAAGACGCCGAGAGCAAGACCCTTCTGGAGCAGCCCTTTACCGACGCTCCCCAAAAGACGGTGGAGATTGGCGAAAAGGTCTCCTCCGTCGTCCTCACGCATACCATGCTTCGTCGGATTCCCAAGCAGCCTTGGGTTCCCGGTGAAAAGGTGGGCGAATATATCCTGACTTACGAGGACGGCACCGAGGAACGCATCACCCTGCAGATGGGTAAAAACATCGCTCATTGGAACCGTCGCCAGCATGAGCCCACTCACCATCAGCTCTATCGCCATACCGGCTATATGACCGTCTATTATTGCGACGGCGTCCATTCCAAGACGGAGCGCGGAGAAAACGTCTGCCTTTATCAGATCGAACTGTTGACTGACCGGAGCAAGACCCTCCGCTCTGTTGCACTGGTAGAAGAAGCGGAGGTCGATCCCCGGATCGCTCTTTGCAAGGTGGAAATCGTGAAGTAATATGGATAAGATTTTATTACATATCTGCTGCGCCCCCTGCTCGGTGGCCTGCATCAAGCAGCTCCGGGAGGAGGGGCTGGAGCCCACCGGATTTTGGTATAATCCCAATATCCATCCTTATCAGGAGTATAAAGCCCGGCGGGATACCCTTATTGCGTATGCCGCCTCCATCGAGCTCCCCCTCATCGTGAAGGATGAGTACGGATTGAAAAAATTCACCCAGGCGGTCAGCAACCATATCGACAAACGCTGCGGCTACTGCTACGCCGTTCGCTTTGAGGAGGCGGCAAAGACCGCCAAGGAGCAAGGCTTTCAGGCTTTCGCCACCACCCTCACCGTCTCCCCCTACCAGGATCACCCGCTGATCTTTGAGATCGGCAGAAAAGCCGCCGAAAAATACGGCGTGGAGTTCCTGCCCTACGACTTCTCCCCCAAATTCCGGGAGGGGCAAGCAGAGGCACGGGAGCTGGGAATGTATATGCAAAAATATTGCGGCTGTATCTACTCCGAAGAAGACCGCTACCAAAAACAGATCGAAAAGGATCAGAAGAGGTTCGAAAATGTTCAAGAATAAACGGTTCACCGTCTTTGTTACGATCATCACCGCTTTGGCAATGTTGGTATTTGGTTTTTGGATTGGCCGTACCTTTTCCAATACAGAAAAAACTGTTAAAAGAGTGATTCCCGGCCAAGAAGAACTTGCCGCCATGAAAACACAGATTGATGAGGACGAAGCGAATTATACGGACTATAAAAAATTCTCTCAATTTCCTGCCATGTATCGGGAAGCTCCTGACCGCATCTGGTTCAAGCCAGCCGACGAAAACCTTTTCTATCTTTTCGAACCACAAGATGATAGTTTTGAGCATCTGCTACAGGTAATTGAGGATCGGATGTATTATTCCGCTCTATCCGACTATAATCTTTATTGCTTCAGCCCGGATTCTGCCGAAACCATGAGTACCTCCGGCCATCGCTATGTGGTTTTGGATCACAATAACGTAAATTTAAGCCGCTCCGATGAGCATTATGAATATGATCTCATCTTTAATTTCGGGGAAGATACCCGGCTTTACCGACTTCTGCGTTATCTTTCATATTTCAAAGAACCAATCGCCCCGGAGGAGCTCCCGGAGGAATTCTCCAACTGTGACGAAACCAGCGGCTACAAATATATGAACCTGCGCAAGCCGGAGCCGGAATATCCCAAGGAAGAAAACGGCGTTTACTGGCTGAACGATCAGTTCGGTTATAAGGAAGCGATCACCATAGAGAGTCTTTCCATTACCACCGATGGCGGTAAAACCTTTCAAAAGGCTATCACAAAAGAAAAAGCGAAGCAAATTGCTTTGAAGGAAGCACGAAAGGCACAATATAAGTATCAAGGGCCGGACTGTTCCTTCACAAAGGTTGCAGAAAACATCGACCTCATCATCTGGTCTGACACCCTTCCATCCCCCTGGGTCAAAGAATGGGCTGCCGAAGATTTAGATGATCAACATACCCTTTGGGCAGTGCGGCTCTTTGATGAAAAAGATCCGCTTTGCAGTCTCTACCTCTATTTAGATGTCTATACCGGCAAGGTGGTAGGCGGCGGAGAACTAAGTGACTAAATGATAAAAGGATGCGAATATTCGCATCCTTTCTTTTTTCACCTCTTTTTTTATCTTACATAAGATAAAACATAGGAGGAACTGCCATGAAGATACACTTGATGGGCGGAGACAGCCGACAGCTTTATCTCGCCGACTACATAAGCGATCGGGGATTTCCGGTCAGCCTTTCGTACTTAGGGGGCACCGCCAAGCCGGACTGGGATGCAGACATTTTGATCCTGCCCTTGCCGGTCAGCCGGGACGGTACCACCCTCAACGCCCCACTCTCCAAGGAGCAGATCTCCCTCGCGGAGATCTACAGCCGCTTTCAAGGCTCAACGCTTTTCGGCGGCAAGCTGCCAAAGGGCGCACCCTCTCACGCCATTGATTATTTTGATGCCGAAGAAGTCACCCTCGCCAACGCGGCGCTGACGGTGGAGGGCGCCTTGGCGCTGGCCATTGAGCA
Source organism: Eubacteriales bacterium (assembly GCA_045541555.1). GTDB lineage: Bacteria > Bacillota > Clostridia > Oscillospirales > QAKW01 > QAKW01. Next base: position 28,612 of record JAZQJH010000027.1, read on the forward strand.
CACCTCATTTTCATTATTGCATCAGCCGGTCTTGGTGCTGGGGGCCGGGCGGATCGGTCAGCTTTTAGCACTGCGGCTGATGGCTTTAGGCGCCAAAGTGACGGTAGCCGCCCGACGGGCGGAATCGCTGGCGCTTTGCGAAGCCTTGGGTGCCGACGGGCGGTTTTACGAGGATATTCCCTACCAGCGGTTTCGGCTGGTTTTCAATACTGTCCCCGCTCCGGTACTGACAGAAGAACGGCTCAAGCTTTTCGCCGAAGGAACGCTGCTTTTGGAATTGGCATCCGCGCCGGGCGGTTTTGATCCGTCCATTGCTGAAGCCCTTGGCTTAATTCCCCTGCAAGCTCCCGGTCTGCCGGGAAAATATGCCCCCGAATCTGCTGCCGCCTGCATCGGCAAATTTATTATAAAGGAGATGGAACGCCTTGCATGAACCCATCCAAATCGGCATTGCGCTGACCGGCTCTTTCTGCACCCTCCATCGGGTCCTGGAAGATCTCGCGCCCTTAGCGGAAAAATATGCCCTCTACCCCATTATGTCCCCCATCGTATATGAAAGCAACACCCGGTTCGGCTCTGCCGCGCTCTTCCGGGAGCGATTGGAAAAGCTTTGCGGCCGCCCCGTCTGGCATACCATTCCCGAGGTGGAGCCCATTGGCCCCAAAAAGCTGCTGGACGCTCTGATCATTGCCCCCTGCACCGGCAATACCTTAGCCAAATTGGCTTTAGGGGTCACCGATACCGCGGTGACCATGGCGGCAAAATCTACTCTGCGCAACGACCGCCCGGTGATCATCGGGCTTTCCACCAACGATGCCATGAGCGGTGCCGCCAAGAACATCGGACTTTTGCAAAGTCTGCGCAACTATTACTTTATTCCCTACGGGCAGGACGATGCCGAAAGCAAGCCCCGTTCCTGCGTGGCACACTTTGACCTGATGGGCGAAACCCTTGAGGCCGCCCTGGAGGGACGGCAATTACAGCCTTTAGTATGGTGAAAATCCACGACCACAAAAAGAAAAAACGCCCTACCGGGCGTTTTTTCTTTTATACGGAAGTGCTACGATGATGCCGAGTGCCATCAATCCAAACCATACGATGATCAACCAACCCCAGCCAATAACAGAGACTGCATTGGCAAACAAAGTGGAAGAAACGGCGGCGGCAATATAACTCACGAAATCCAGAAATCCGGTGGCGCTGGAGACCATTCCCGTATCCCGAAGGCTGGGACAATAGCGACACCAAAGCATGGTAGCTGCACTATTGGAGGCCATAATGGCCACCACCAGAAAAGCAATATTAACGATGGGCTGCTTGATCAAAAAGACCAGCATAAAGCTACAGGCCGAGATAGAAAAGGACAGCAGGATGGTGAGATCCATATTCCGCCCCAACTGTTCATAAACGAAGATCGCAATAAAGGTGGTCAGCGAAATGACCAGCGTGGATGCGGTGAAAAGAAGGGCGGCAGTTTCTGCTGAAAAGCCGAGATACTGAGAAATATAGGCTGGGAGCCAGAAGACCACGGTGGTACGTACCACACCAGTCAGGATGGAGATCAGCGTAAATTTGATGATCTGATTTTCGATCAGCACTTTAATTCCGCCGCCGGGCGTATTCGTCTTCTTTGGGAACTTATTGTATTCAATAACCCCTCTTTTTTCAAAAGCAAGAAAGACCAAAAAGGTGATGATGCCCATCAACAGCAGCATGACACTACTGATAGAGAATACTTTCTGCCATACTAATAAGGAAGCGAGGATGCCTGCCAAGGGAGACCCGAAAAAAGAGGCGAAGGTATAGCCTATACTGCACCGGGTGGCGTTGATAGGATCTACGTTTTCCGCCACCACCTTATTCATCGGTCCATAGATCATCGCCATGAAAAAGCCGGTCAGTGCATAAGTAATATCAAGCAACAACGTATGCTCTTTCAAAAAAGGGAACAGCAGGTTGCAAAAGCCTGCCAAGATCAAGCCGAAGCTGATCATATATTTTGCCTTGATTTTATCGCCGATGATGCCGTTGATCAACTGACCGAAGGCATAGGTGATGAAATAAATGGACGATAGCGTGCCAATGCTCTCAGTGGTCAAAGCGCCACTCTCAGTCATCTGCGGCGTCACGGCACTCAGTACGTTACGGGCAATGTAAACCGCCAGATAAGATACGGAGCAGGTTCCGCCCAGCATGATGGCCTTTTTGGCATCCGGACTGATCTTTAAGCGCATCTCACGATTCTCCTTCCTCAAATTCCGCCAAGAGTATAGCATACCACCCCCGGAAAGTCAACGAATTTCCTTGTAAAACTATCGGTAATATGGTAATATATAAAAAAACAAAGGAGCGACACATGGCAACGTTAAAAATCACCGACGTCCGGGCGGTTCCCGGCGACAGCGCCTTTCTCATCGACGACGGAAAGACCGCCATCCTCTACGATTCCGGCTTCGCCTTCACCGGCTATCAAGTGGCCGATAACATCAAAAAGGAACTGGGAGCGCGCAAGCTGGACTATATTTTTCTGACCCATTCCCACTACGATCACGCCTTAGGCTCGGTCTATGCCCTGCAATATTGGCCGGACGCCAAGGTGGTGGCAGGAGAGTACGCCGTTAAGATCTTTCAAAAAGACTCCGCCAAAAGCGTCATGCGTGATCTGGATCGTAAATTCGCCGCCAGGTGCGGCGTGACGGAATATGAAGATCTCATCGACGGGTTGCGAGTCGATATCCCAGTCGGGGACGGAGATACCGTGCAGGCCGGAGATATGAAATTCACCGTCGTTAATCTGCCGGGGCATACCCGATGCTCCATCGGCTATTATTTAGAGCAGGAAAAGATCCTGCTCAGCTGCGAGACCTTGGGCGTCTATGACGGCGGGAAGACCGTCATCCCCTCCTATCTCATCGGCTATCAGATCACCCTGGACTCCATTCAAAAAGCGACGCGGCTCCCTATCGAGCGGTTGCTCCTTCCCCACCATGGGCTTTTGAGCAAAGAAAAAACCGCCTTTTACCTGCAAAACGCAGAGAAAAGTGCGGTGGAAACGGCGGAAGAGATCGTGGCCATCCTCAAAAACGGCGGCAGCCACGCGGATGCGATGGATTTCTTTAAAAAGAAATTTTACAACGAACGGATCGCCGCCATCTACCCCATTGATGCCATGGAGCTGAACACCTCTATTATGATCCGCCTTTTAGAGAAAGAATTGACCGAATAATTCTCAAGACTTTTCAAAAAGGATGCAGATTGCATTAAAACGACCCGAAGGCGTATATATGATACGCCGAGCGGTCATTTTAGGGTGGAGCGAATAATCCGGACCTCGTTTCAAAAAGGCGGATTTCCGCTCACTCTTCGTTAAAATACTCGTTAATCCGACAGGATTAACTGCGTTTTATGCCTTGATTGAACGTAAATCCGAACTTTTTGAAATCTTTGACCTCAAAGCGAGAGGATTTCGAGGGATTTTTGCTCAATTTAGGTGAAGCAAGGCTGTCGCCTTGCAAGAATAAATTGGGTGAAAAGCACCGAAATATGCCGCTTTGAGGCGGGGAACGGATTATTTGCTCCACCCTAGGGTTCTTTCCATAATGGACGCCCTTATTATATACCCATCGTTACAGATAAGCAATAAGTACTTTATTATTTTTTCTTGCGGAATATTTTAGAGCGGAATAGCAGGACGTTCATCGCCAGGAAAAAGACCAGCAGAATGCTCCAGGTCAGAAGCGGCTTCTGCGGTGCTAAGGTCGCCAAAAGCATCAAGGGGAAGCCGAATACGATGGCAGGAAAATTCTGATAGACCAGGTTATCAGACGCCGGCGTTTCAAAATCGTTATCGATCTCCCGAAGCAGGATGACGCCGGTGCTGGCAGTACCGGTCAGCATACCGTACATGGTGAGGAATTGCTCCTCGGAATATTCCGGAAAAAGCGTCCGGGCGGTCAGCAGGTTATAGAAATAGGTGATGACGAGACCGACCACGCCCAAGATCAGAATGATCCCCCAATAATTCTTCAAAATATCCAAGCGGATGGCGGCAATGCCGGCCACCACCATGACGTCGTAAAAGAAATTACTGCATCGGGTCATCAGAAAATCATTGGCATACTGCCGGTTGATGATCCGCTTTTTCTGCAGGAAGTTGATCGCTACTTTAATGAGGGTGGCGGCAATGACGCCCAAAAGGAAGTTAAAGCCATAGATCACCGATCTCATGCCCGGCAGGAGAAGCCCCAAAAGATACATCAGCACATAAGTGAGGAAATAGGCGCCGGCCACCAGTGCCAGCTGCACCGTCAGCTTATCCATACTGCCCTGCATGGGGATCTCATTCTCCCCCTGGATCTGCTCCGATTGGATGGCCGTTTCCGGCTTTTTCTCCCGGAGGATCTTGCCCTTATGCTTTAAGATATTCAGGTGAATGACACCGCCGATGCTGGCGCTGAGGAAGCCCAACGCCGCAATGGTCAGACCGAAGCTTTTACCGCCGTCAAACCCGAAATCATTTTCATAAATTCCGCCGTAGTTCATGGCCTGGCCGGTTCCCTGGCCGTATCCAAAGGGCATAAGGACGCCGGCGGCGGAAAAGAAATCCTTGATGATCAGCGCGGCGATCATGGTGATGCCAAAGCCCACCACCGCCTGCAAAAGGTAAGTCGAAACGGTATTGACACCGGTATTGAAGATCTCTATCGTCCGTTTTTTGGTCAGCTTACCCTTCCCACCCTTAAAGGTAGAGGCGATAAAGCCCAGCGCCAGCGTATGATAGGTGATGATCTCCAATGCGGCAGAGCCGTTTCCACCGAAAAAGGCGGTATCAAAAAAGTGGTCGCCGGTGATCAGCTTATAAATACCGCCCAAAACCAGGAGCATTCCGCCGCCCAGCACCGAGGTGGGGATCAGAGAGGCCTCCAGCCACTTGACCGATCGCTTAAGCATATTGGCAGAAATGAGGCTCAAAAGCAGCGCCGTAATTAAGTTGATGACGCCCCAGACGTTATAGTCCCAAAAATTCTCCATCTTCTTTCCCCTCCGTTTGATTTTGATAGTGATGATAGAAATTCACGTATTTCAAAGCGTTGAACCGCTTGCTTCCCTTGAGCTGATAGACCCACTCACCGAAATAAATGTTGAGCTTATTCCGCCCCAATACCGTCACCGCACCGGTCTCGGCAAAGGGAAAGACGCGCTCGCCCAAGGTGATGCGATCGCTGTAAAGGCAGACCCTCACGCCCTTTTCCAGGGGCACCTTTTTCCGGTAGAGCAGAACCTCCGAAAGATCCGCCTCCTCCCGATATGCCGGCTCATCCAGATAGGCATCGCGGGAAAGCTTGCGAATATAATCATACTGATAGTCGTACCAGTCGGCAATAAAGTGGAAAGGGAGTTCCTCCCCTACGCCCTCCAGCTCCTTGGTGGGCAGATACCGCACCTGCAGACCGCATTTTTTGCAGGTCACCAGATCACGGTGGCTTTCAAAGGTGGTCAGGCCGCATTTGGGGCAGATGTAAAGGCACCGCTCCAGATACTGCGCCAGGTTTTTATGGTGATATTCCCCGGTCACCCGGGCTTCATCCACGCTCAGTTCTTTAATGATGAGGTCCATCATCTCCCCGTCGGTCAGCCGGGCGTATTCCTCCGGCTCCACCACCCGGGAGACGTAGGCGCGCATCTTGCCCTTGCGGATCTCGTCGCACCAGCGCGGCTGAACTCCGTAGCCTCCCTCGATGCGGAAGATGGCAAGCGGCAGCTTCAAGACGCGCATCAGCTTGACGATGGAGGGCTTGATATAGCAAAGCTTGCCGCTATAAGTACGGTTGCCCTCCGGTGCCAGCGCAATGGTGCCGCCCTCCTTGGCGACCCGAATGCAGGTCTTGACCGCCTTGAGGTCGTTGGTCTGTTTTTTGATGGGGATGGGATTGACCAGCCAGCGGATCAAGCCGGAGATCCAACCCATGGAGAAAATATCCTCCGTCGCGATATAATAGACCGCGCCACGGACAGCACAGCCTACGAAAAACTGATCAAAGACCGTCTGATGGTTCATCACGATCAGATACGGACGGTCCCCTTGCTCTTTAAATTTTTCGATGGTAACCCCCAGCTTCAACCGCATATAAGGATACATCACCAGATATGCCAGATTGCGAACGATTTTATGCCGACGCCGAGTCCATTGATTCTTATTCATAAGACTCTTCTCTCTTAATATTTTATTAATATATTTTATATATTTTAAATTAATTTGTCAAGTTTGCCGGGCTTTACAAATATCGGCAATTTGTGCTATCATAATGTAAAAAAAGAATGTAATGAATGGGTGATCAAATGAAAACGAAGCTTTCTGCCCGCTTTTGGTGGGCACTGGCCATCTTCAGCCTGATGGGGCAGGTGGCATGGGTCGTGGAAAATATGTATTTCAACGTCTTTATTTATAAGATGTTCCATGCCTCGGCGGCAGACATCTCTGCCATGGTCGCCGCCTCGGCGGTGACGGCTACCCTGACGACAGTTCTGATGGGTGCCCTCTCCGACCGCATCGGCAAGCGCAAGCTGCTGATCTCCGGCGGTTATCTCCTTTGGGGCATTTCCATCTTCAGCTTTGTCTTTTTGCGGACGGAGCTTTTGGGACGGCTCTTTCCCATGGTCACCTCGGCAGCGGCATTAGGGGTCTCGCTGACCATTCTTTTGGACTGCGTCATGACCTTTTTCGGCTCCACCGCCAATGATGCCGCCTTTAACGCCTGGGTCACCGACTCCACCGATTCCTCCAACCGCGGCGCAGCGGAGGGTATCAACTCCATGATGCCGCTGCTGGCGATTTTGGTGGTGTTCGGCGGATTTATGTTCTTTGATCTGGAAAAGAGTGAAAGCTGGGTGCTGATCTTTACCATCATCGGCGCGCTGACTTTTCTGATTGGCATTTTAGGGCTTTTCCTCATCAAGGAGCCGCCCCTCAAGCCGGCGGAAGAGGGCTATTTCAAAACCATTCTCTATGGCTTCCGCCCCTCCACCATGAAGGCGAACCCCACCCTCTATACCGCCCTGCCGGCGTTCATCGTCTTCAATATCTCCATCCAGATCTTCATGCCCTACCTCATTATCTATTACGAGGTCTCGCTGGGCATGACGAATTACGTCCTTATCATGGCACCGGCCATCATCATCGCCGCCATCGTCACCGCCTTTTGGGGCAAGCTCTACGATAAAAAAGGCTTCTTTTTCTCCGGCCTCTTCGCGGTGCTGGGGCTGATGGCAGGCTATATCCTGCTCTATTTCTGCCGGAGCACCGTCCCCGTCTTTATCGGCTCGCTTTTTATGATGAGCGGTTATCTCTCCGGCATGGCGGTCTTCGGCGCCACCATCCGGGATCATACCCCTGCCGGCAAAGCCGGCGAGCTGCAAGGGGCGCGGATCTTCGCCCAGGTCTTTGTACCGGGTATCTTAGGTCCCTGGATCGGCAAGCAAGTCCTGGCTAACGCCGAAACGCTGGTCAATAGCGACGGCACCACCTCCTTTATCCCCAACGCCAATATCTTTTTGGCGGCGCTGATCGCAGCGGCGGTGCTGCTTCCGCTGCTGCTCTTGGTGCATAAAAACCGCAGGCAGCGGCTGGTGGAATTGACGACGCCCTTTGAAAAAGATCTGGATAAAGACCACCCCTTTGCCGCCTACCCCCGCCCCCAATTAAAGCGCGATTCTTATCTCTGCTTAAACGGGCAATGGGACTTTGCGGTAAACGGCGAAAGCCTGGGAACGATCACCGTTCCCTTTCCGCCGGAGAGCCGCATTTCCGGCATCGGTCGGCTGACCGGCAAGAAGGATCGGCTGACCTATCACCGCACCTTTACCCTGCCGGAAGGCTTTTTGAAGGATCGGGTGCTTCTCCACTTCGGCGCGGCAGATCAATATACCGAGGTGTTCGTAAATGATCGCTTTATCGGCAAAAATATTGGCGGATACCTCCCCTTTTCCTTCGATATTACCGATTTTTTACAGGAAAACGAGAACAAACTGACGGTGATCGTCACCGACCCCCAGGATCTCAATCTCCCCTACGGAAAGCAACGCAAAAAACGGGGCGGAATGTGGTACACCACCGTCAGCGGAATCTGGCAGACGGTCTGGCTGGAGAGCGTCCCCGAAAATTATGTCGAAAAACTTCAGATCACGCCGGAGCTTGATGCCGTCACCATCCAGGTGACCGGCGGCGCGGAGGAAAAGACGCTGACCCTGGAGAGTGGAGAATGTTATCGTTTTACCGACCATAAAATTCGGATCGAACTGAAGGAGCCGCGGCTCTGGAGTCCGGAGGATCCCTATCTCTACCGCTTCACCCTAAAATCCGGCGAGGACGAGGTCTCCTCTTACTTTGCGCTCCGCACGGTGGAGGCAAAAGGCGACCGCCTCTATCTGAACGGCGAGCCCTATTTCTTCCACGGACTTTTGGATCAGGGCTATTTCAGCGACGGACTCTTTCTCCCTGCCACCGAAAAGGGCTTTGAAAACGACGTTTTGCAGATGAAGGCCTGCGGCTTCAATATGCTCCGCAAGCACATCAAGCTGGAGCCGGAGCTTTTCTATTATTACTGCGATCTCCACGGCATGATCGTCTTTCAGGATATGATCAACAGCGGCTACTACAGCTTTTTCCGTGATACCGCCATCCCCACCGTCCTCACCAAGAAATGGCGCACCCGAAAGGCCGGCGCGCAGCGCGAGGAAGAGTTCTTCCGCCATGCCAAGGGCATGATGGAAGCCCTCTACAATCACCCCTCGGTCTGCTATTACACCATCTTTAACGAGGGCTGGGGACAGTTTGAGGCGGATCGGGTATACCGCACCCTCAAACCCTTAGATCCCACCCGGATCTTCGACACCACCTCCGGCTGGTTCAAGGAGACGGAAAGCGACGTGGAGAGTGAGCACATTTACTTCAAGCCCATCAAGATCAAAGGGGCGGAGCGCCCCACCGTCCTCTCGGAGTTCGGCGGCTATTCCTGCCGGGTCAAGGACCACACCTTTAATCTCGACAGCAACACCGGCTATCATTATTTCACCGAGGATCCCAAGGCCTTTGAGGAGACCCTCATCGCCCTCTACGACCGGGAGATCGTCCCGGCCATCCGGGCAGGTCTCTCCGCAACTGTCCTGACCCAGGTCAGCGACATCGAAGACGAGACCAACGGTCTCTATACCTATGATCGCGCCGTCCTCAAGGTAGATCCCGACGCCATGACCGCCATGGCAGGACGGCTGTTCGATGCCTTTAAATCATAAAAAATGCACCCCTTTTGGGGTGCATTTTTTATTCATTTAGAAATCAAAGACGGCGCGGCCGTCTTCCATCCGCAGTCTTGCCTCGAAGGGCTTGCCTGCCTTGGAGATAAAGCCGGAAAGGAGATGGCTCTTACCCTCCGAAAGGAGTTCCCGGGCGGCGGAGATGGGGATGGCGCGCTTACAGAGGACACCGCTGATACGAAATTTACAGCCCTCTTTATAGTTCAGGCAGCCGTAGCCGTAGCGACCCTTGACCACCTTACCGCCACACAAGGGGCAGGTGCCCACCTCATCGCCGTAGAGGCCGGTATCGGTATCTTCTGCCGGGGTCTGCTCCTTGGGAGCAAAGACCTTTTGGATCTCGCCCTTGGCGATGGCGACGCTTTCCTCGATCTTCATCTCGCCCCGATAGACCTTTTTCAACGCCTGACCTAAGGCGCTGGTCTTATATTTATCCATCTCGATGCCCATCCGCTCCAGCTCCTCGATGAGGTAGGCTCCGCCGGGCAAGAGATAATAGGTATCCTTTTTGAGGGAGATATACTGGCTCTTGATGGCGTTGCCGATGATGCCGGTACGGGTCGCCTCGGTGCCCAGCTCCAAGCCCTCGAAGATGGCGCGGTACTCCTCCCGATCGTCTGCCTCCTCGGCTGCCGCCTTATCCTCCCGGAAGGGATTTTTCAGATAGTTATTCAGCGTTTCGATGGTATAATGGCGGGGCGGCGAGGTCTCCTTTTCCTTGGGAGCAAAGTCGATATTCACCGTATCGCCCTTTTCCAGCGGCGGCAGGACCTTATTCTTCTGCCCGCCGTCGTCATACTTCATCCAGCCGGGCTGGAGGATCATGGTTCCTTTCAGCCGGAACTCCTCCAAATCTCCCACCTTAATGACCATCTCTGCCTTTTCCGCCAGGCAATCCTCCGCGCAAAAGACGGCGGCAAACCGCCGGAAGATGGTCTGATAGACCAGCATCTGCCGCTCGGTCAGCGCTTCTTTTTTGGGAATTTTATAAGTAGGAGTCAAAGCGGAGTGGGACTCGATCTTGCTATCATCGAAGATGGTCTTACCGTCCCGGAATTTGACCTGGTAGCCTATTGCCGCCACGTTCTCCAAGATCTTTTTGATCTTACCCTTTTCCTGCTCCGCTAAATACTCGGAGTTGGTACGGGGGTAGGTGATATAACCCGCCTCATAAAGCTCCTGGGTCAGCTTAAGGCTTTCCTCCATAGGCATTTTATACTTTTTACCCAGGACGTTTTGCAATTTTGAAAGAGAATACAGCTTGCCGGGCTGGAGGGTGGTCTTTTTCTTTTTCTTTTCCGTCACCACCGCCTCTTCGGCGTTGAGTCGGGCGGCGTATTCCTCCGCCTTCGCCTTGCTGTTTTTATCAAATTTCTGCTTAGAGGTCAGCTCGATGGACTCGCCCTTGGTCTCGGCGTTGCTGACCACCGCATAATAGAGTTCCGGCGTGAAATTTTCGATGGCCTTATCCCGATCGTAGATGGCTTTGACGATGGGGACGATGACCCGCCCCACCCGAAGCAGGACGCCGGTCTTGAGGGTGGCGTACCGGGTGAGATTGACGCCGTAGAGCCAGTCCATATACGTCCGGGCAAAGCCCTCGTCCGCCAAATTCTGATACTCCTCCTCCGACCTCATGGCGGAAAGCGCCTCCGCCACCGTCTCGGGGGTCTGATCGGGCAACCAGAGCCGATAGAAAGGCTTTTCCACCCCGGTATGCTGGACACACAGCCGGATGATGATCTCACCCTCCCGATCCGCGTCTCCTGCGTTAACGATCTTCTCCACGTCCGGACGGGCGCAGAGTGCCTTGATCAGCTCAAACTGCCGCTGAACCCCCTCATCGGGCTGTTTATCCGCGCCTTTTCGAAGCTGGAAGCGGAACTGCTCCGGGAAGCAGGGGATATTCTCCATCGACCAACGCCCCGATGCAGTGGGTCCGGTATAGTCCTCAATATCGCAAAGAGAAAAGAGATGGCCAAACGCCCAGGTGACCAGATAGCCCTCGCCCTCGAAATAGCCGTTGCGACGGGCACACTTTCCGATCCCTGCCACGATATTTCGGGCAAGACTGGGCTTTTCTGCGATAATTAAGATCATTGCCATTCTCCTTTCTCTCATAATGCTATCATTCTATCATAACTCCCAAAAAAATTCAATCACTCTTTACATTCCCATCCATAATATGTTAAACTATAGTTTGATTGAAATATAAAAGGAGCAGGTATGTTTAAATTATTTAAGTATCTCAAACCTTATACGCTGCAAAGCATCCTCGGACCGCTTTTCAAGCTGCTGGAGGCGACCTTAGAGCTTTTGGTGCCCTTGGCGGTGGCCGCCATCGTGGATCAGGGCATTCTGACCAATGACCGGGGCAATATCGTCAAATACAGCCTGGTGATGGCTGCCTTTGGACTCATTGGCTTTCTCTTTGCGGTGGTGGCGCAATATTTTGCCGCCCGGGCGGCGGTGGGCTTTACCGCCAGAGTGCGGAGCGCGCTCTTCCGCCATCTGCAAGGCTTTTCCTATACCCAGCTGGATCAGATCGGCTCCTCCACCCTCATCACCCGGATGACCAGCGATATGAACCAGGTGCAGTCTGCCCTCAATCTGGGGCTGCGGCTGCTGCTGCGCTCTCCCTTCGTCGTCTTTGGTGCCATGGTGATGGCCTTTACCATCGACTTCAGATCCGCCATGATCTTTGCTCTGACCATCCCGGTGCTTTCCGTCGTGGTCTTCGGCATCATGCTGATCAGCATTCCTTTATACAAAAAGGTGCAGGCGGCGCTGGACAAGGTACTGGGCAAGACCCGTCAAAATCTCTCCGGCGTCCGGGTCGTCCGGGCGTTCTGCAAGGAAGAGGAAGAGATCGAGGAATTTGACAGCCGCAACGCGGTACTGACCCAGGTGCAGAAGTTCGTGGGGCGCATCTCCGCCTTGCTGAACCCCCTGACCTTTGCCATCATCAACTTCGCCGTCATTCTCCTGATCCATACCGGCGCGCTGCAGGTAGAGGCCGGGATTCTGACCCAGGGCATGGTGGTGGCGCTTTACAACTATATGTCCCAGATCCTGGTGGAGCTGATCAAGCTCGCCAGTCTTATTATCAGCATTACCAAGGGCGTCGCCTGCGGCAACCGAATCCAGGCGGTGCTGGAACTGTCCACCGGTGAACCGGCGCAAGAGGGCAAGGAATTTGCCGATGCGGCAGGATCTGCCCTGGCGTTCCGCAACGTCTCCTTCCGCTATGCCGGCGCACGGGAGAACTCCGTCAGCAACATCTCTCTGACCTTAAAGCCCGGCGAGACCTTGGGCGTCATCGGCGGTACAGGGTCCGGTAAATCCACCTTGATCCAATTAATTCCCCGTTTTTATACCGCCACCGAGGGAACGGTTCTTGTGGACGGAAAGGATGCCATCTCCTATGAGGCGGACGAGCTTCGCAGAAAGATCGGCATCGTCCCCCAAAAGGCGGTACTCTTTAAGGGCACCATGCGGGAAAACCTCCTATGGGGCGATCCTGATGCCACCGAGGAACAGCTTCTCTCCGCTTTGAAAGCGGCTCAAGCGAAAGAAATTACCGACGAAAAGGGGCTGGACGCCCCCATCGAGCAGGGCGGCCGCAATCTTTCCGGCGGTCAGCGTCAGCGGCTGACCATTGCCCGTGCCTTAGTGCGCAGACCGGACATTCTTATCTTAGACGACAGCGCCTCGGCCTTGGACTTTGCCACCGACGCGGCACTCCGCAAAGCTCTCCGCACGCTGCCCTGGAAGCCGGCGACCGTCATCGTCTCCCAGCGTACCTCCTCCATTGCCCATGCCGATCAGATCCTGGTACTGGAGGACGGCGAGGCGGTGGGACTGGGCACCCATGAAGCACTCCTTGAAGTCTGCCCGGTCTATCGGGAGATCTATGAATCTCAATTTGAAAAGGAGGGTGCGCGCGCATGAAAAAGACCAATCAAAAAAGCGCTCTCCGGGGCGTTCTGCAACGCTTGAAAAAATATACCGGCTGGATCGTTCTCTCCATCCTTTTAGCCACCTTGACCGTCGTCCTCTCCCTCTACATTCCTATTTTAGTGGGAGACGGCATCGACCTCATCTTAGAGCCTGGAAAGGTGGACTTTTCGGGACTGACCGGCATTTTCTGGAAGATTGGCGCCGCCGCCGGAATGACCGCCCTTTTGCAATGGGTCATGAATACCATCAACAATAAGATCACCTATCAGGTGATCGAGGACGTTCGCAAAGAGGCCATCCGCAAAATTCAAAAGCTGCCCCTCTCCTATCTGGATCGGCACACCTCCGGCGACATTGTCAGCCGCATCATTGCAGACGTGGATCAGTTTGCCGACGGACTTCTCCTGGGCTTCACCCAGCTTTTCACCGGCATCGTCACCATCCTGGTGACCCTCATCTTCATGCTGACCATCCATCCCGGTATCACCGCTCTGGTGGTGGTACTGACCCCCCTCTCCCTTTTGATGGCACGGTTTATTGCCAACCGCACCTACAATATGTTTAAGCTCCAGTCCGAGACCCGGGGAGAGCAGACCGGCTTTATTGACGAGATGCTGACCCATCAAAAGGTGGTCAAGGCCTTTGGGCAGGAGACTGCTAACGCTGACCGCTTCGACGAGATCAACGGCAGATTGGAAAAGGCCGCCCTCAAAGCCACCTTCTTCTCCTCGCTGACCAACCCCTGCACCCGGTTCATTAACAGTCTGATCTATGCCGGGGTCGCCTTGTCCGGTGCCATCGCGGCGTTGGGCGGCGGACTGACGGTGGGTGGCTTGACCAGCTTCTTAAGCTACGCTAACCAGTACACCAAGCCCTTTAACGAGATCTCCGGCGTCATCACCGAGCTGCAAAATGCGCTGGCTTGCGCCGGGCGGATCTTTGATCTCACCGACCACGCCCCTGCGCTTCAGGAGACCGGCCATGAGGAGCTTCAAAAGGTGACCGGACGCGTGGCGATGGAAAACGTACACTTTTCTTATCGGCCGGAGCAAAAGCTGATCGAGGGACTCAACCTCAATATCAAACCCGGCCAACGCATCGCCATTGTGGGTCCTACCGGTTGCGGAAAGACTACTCTCATCAATCTTTTGATGCGGTTCTATGACGTCAACGAAGGCGCCATCACGGTGGAGGATCACGATATCCGTACCATAACCCGTCATTCTCTGCGCAAAAACTACGGCATGGTCTTGCAGGACACCTGGATCAAGGACGGCACCATCCGGGAAAACATCGCCTTCGGCAAGCCGGATGCCGCCGAAGAAGAGATCGTCGCCGCCGCCAAGGCCTCCCATGCCCATAGCTTCATCAAGCGTCTGCCCCAGGGGTATGATACCCTTATCTCCGAGGAAGGAGGCAGTCTTTCCCAGGGACAGCGGCAGCTGCTCTGCATTGCCAGAGTCATGCTCTCCCTGCCCCCCATGCTGATCCTCGACGAGGCTACCTCCTCCATCGACACCCGGACGGAGTTCAAGATCCAGGACGCTTTCGCTAAAATGATGAACGGGCGCACCAGCTTCATCGTCGCCCACCGGCTTTCCACCGTCCGAAATGCAGACGTCATTTTGGTCATGAAGGACGGACACATCATCGAGCAGGGTGATCACAACGCCCTGCTGGCGCAAAATGGATTTTACGCCGCTCTTTATAACAGTCAATTTGCAAACTCTTAATGATTTATTCAAAAAATTGGTATAATATAGATATAATCGATTAACATAAGGAGCATTAAAGAGTGAAACAGACACGCTTTCACGGACAATTTTTCAACATTCCCAATCTGCTGAGTTATCTGCGCCTGGCGCTGATCCCCTTGATCATCTGGCTATACTGCGTGGAAAAATCCTATACCGCGGCCGCCTGGATGATGGCCTTCTCTGCCGCCACCGACGTGGTGGACGGATGGATCGCCCGGCATTATAACTTGGTCACCGACTGGGGAAAGATCGTCGATCCCATCGCCGATAAGCTGACCCAGATCGCCATCTGCTTCTGCTTGGCATGGCGCTTTATGGCGGTGCGGTTCATGCTGGTGCTTTTGATCGCCAAGGAGATCTACATGGGCATCATCGGGCTGGTCTTTATCCACAAGACCGATTCGGTGGAGGGCGCCGTCTGGTGGGGGAAGATGACCACTGTCCTCTTCTTCTTCGTGGCGCTCCTTTTGATCCTCTTCCCCGGAATGCCGACAGGGCTGGTCGTTGCCTTGGTCTCCATTGAATCGGCGTCCATCCTGCTCTCTATGATCCTTTATACCACCCGGTATCTCAATCTGTATCATCAGCATAAAGCAAATAATGCATAAGAAAAAACCACTGTTTTCTTCTGAAAACAGTGGTTTTTGACATACTGAATAACGGTTGGATTGCAACCGTTATTTTTTAATATTTTAATAAAGAATTATCCTCAAACTGATGGAGCTTTTTCTGCAGGGCATTGTTGACGGTCACCACCTTGATCCGCATATAAAGGATGGTAAAAATTCCGGCAATCAGTGCCAACACCGCGGTGACCGGAACGTTCTTCAGCCAAAGGCCCCCTACCAGCAGGATCGCCGCCACAACGGCAACGCCAACCGCTAAGACCAGCAAACAGCTTTTAAGTTTCTTTTTGCCGTATTCCTTTAAAATAGCCTTGCGTTCCAGGGTATATTGTTCAAACACTTCTGCTTTCATGTTTTTTCTCCTTTTGATTGATAGTTTTATTTTATCTTATTTTTACAAAAAGGTCAATAAAAAAAGAGGCGCCTTCTCTTGGGAAGACGTCTCATTATCATTATTCGGTTCTTAAAGCAATAACGGGGTCCTTTCTCGCCGCTACACCGGAGGGGATCAAGCCTGCCACAAAGGTCAGGATCATACTGATCGCCACCAGGACGACACCGCCCTGCCAAGGCAGTACCGCATTGAGGGTGGGAATGCCGGTGACGGCATGGAGGATGACGTTGATCAGCATATTCAAAAGCAACGTGATCCCGATACCGAAGGCGCCGGCGGCAAAGCCGACGATCAACGTCTCGGCATTAAAGACACGGGAAATATCCCGTTTGGATGCGCCGATGGCGCGGAGGATACCGATTTCTTTGGTTCTCTCCAAAACGGAAATATAGGTGATGATCCCGATCATGATGGAGGAAACCACCAGGGAGATCGCCACGAAAGCGATCAATACGTAGGAGATGGCGTTGATCACCGTCGTTACCGACGACATCAGAAGCGCCACGTAGTCGGTATAGCTGATCTGCTGTTCTTCCTCTTTGCCCTCGTTATACGCGTCAATGGCGTCCCCGATCTTATCCTTATCCGCAAAGGTGGCGGCAAAAAGATTGATGGTGGAGGGGCTGCTGAGATCCACGTATCCCAGCTTCTGCAGGTTTTCCTCCAATGTCGCTTCCGATACGGTTGGCGGCATATAAAGATCATAATAATCCGCCAGCTGCGTCTCGGTATAACCGAGAGCCGCCTGCTCCAATGCACCTGCCAGAGCGGCGGCGGGCATCGCAGCCAGCTGCTTGCCGGTGGCCTCCGCATACTGGGCGCTGATCTGCTTTTCCAGCTCCTCGCGCACATAGGCGAAGAGGGTCTCATCGTCCATGGAGTCGATATAATCCTGGATGGTCTGGGCGCTCATATTGGTGGAGCTGCCTGCCGCTTCCATGACCTTCTTTTCCAGCTCTTCCCGGCTCATGCCCTTGAGCATTCCGCCGATAGTCTGATCCAGATACTCCTGGGTGGGGGTGGTCATGATCTTGGTATACAGCGCAGCCTTGCCGGCGGTATCCAAAGATTTCATATAATCCTTAAATTCTGCGGCTTTTTCCGCATCGGTGGGTTCTTTTTCCTCGCCGGTGGCGAAGGGCAGGCCGGTAAAGATATCGGTCTTTTCGTCCGCAAGCTGCGCCTTGACCACTTCCTTACCGTTGGCCTGATCCGCCGCATAACGGGTCAGGGCGGAGGTATAGCCGATGGAGCCTGTCATCATGGAGGAGGCCGCCTCCTCGTTGGGACGGAGAATACCGCAGATCTTCAGCTCAATGCCGTTATCGTAAAGAAACCGCAAGCCGGTATCATTCTCGGAAATGTCCGTTGCAATACCGCTTTCCTTATCATACTGATAGCGATCCGCATCCAAAATCAGCCGGAAGCTCAAATTGCACATCTCTTCATAGGTCCAGCTTTTGAGCTCGGTCTCGATCTCTTTTCCATTGAGATAGGCTTCCATGATCTTGGTCATATTTTCCTCAGATTCCAGTCCCAGGGCATAGAGTACGATGTCGCTCAGCTCATTATTCTGGTTTAAGATCAAGACCATCTCATTATAGGCTTTCGGCCAGGAGCCGTGAACCAGATCATACTGATCCTTCAAAAGCGGATTGATCAGCTCGCCCCCCTCGCCTTCCAGCATCTCCTCCCAGACGGTGAAGCCCTTCTGGTAGCTCTGCATCATGGAACTATCGGTAATGGTGGAACTCATATTGCCGCCCATCAAATTCTGCATCAGCTCCATCACGTCGGATTTCACGATGGAGCCGGCTTCATCCTTGGTATAAATATTAAAGTCCAGGTCGTAGCCGTACTGCACGGCGCTGAGATAGGGCGTTACTTTATTGTCTTTGCTTTCCAGATACTCTTTGAAGCTCTTGAGGTCGTTGGTTTCGGTATCGGCAGCATTCAGCGCGTTCATCATTTCATACATTCCTGCGCTGGAATAAACCTTATCGGTATCGTGGGTCAGCTCACCGGGATCGGCGCCCATCACGTTGGTCAGCACCGAGGAAAGATCCACCGTTTCCTTTTCAATGGTGATGGGATAGGATGCCAGGGTATCCTCCTGCACCCCGTCGATATAACCCTGAACGCCCTGGGAGACCGAAAGGATCAAGGCGATACCAATGATACCGATGGAGCCGGCGAAGCTGGTCATAAAGGTACGGCCTTTTTTGGTCAAAAGGTTATTGAAGGAAAGAGAAAGGGCGGTCAAAAAGCTCATGGAGGGCTTTTTATGGCCTTTCTTTTTCTCGTCGTCCTTCTTTTCCTCAGCGGTGTAGGGATCGGTATCGCTGACTACCTGCCCGTCCAGCAGGCGGATGGTACGGGAAGCGTACTCCTCCGCCAGATCCGGGTTATGGGTCACCATGATGATCAATTTATCCTTGGAGATTTCCTTAAGGATCTCCATGATCTGGACGCTGGTCTCACTATCCAAGGCGCCGGTGGGCTCATCCGCCAGAATGATCTCCGGATCATTGACCAGGGCGCGGGCAATGGCCACACGCTGCATCTGACCACCGCTCATCTGGTTGGGCTTTTTATGGAGCTGATCCCCCAGCCCCACCTTCTCCAATGCCTCCCGGGCGCGCTTACGCCGCTCCGCGCGGCTGACGCCGGAAAGGGTCAGCGCCAGCTCCACGTTGGCCAGCACCGACTGATGGGGAATAAGATTATAGCTCTGGAAGACAAATCCTACCGAATGGTTCCGATAGGTATCCCAATCGCTATCCTTATACTCCTTGGTAGAGCGACCGCTGATGATGAGATCGCCGGAGGTATAACTATCTAAGCCCCCGATTAGATTCAAAAGGGTGGTCTTTCCGCAACCGGAGGGACCGAGAATTGCCACAAACTCGCTTTTGCGGAATTCCATGGTGACGCCGCGAAGGGCTTCCACCGTACCATCCCCTACCGGATAGGTTTTTACAATATTTTCTAAACGCAGCACTTTAAATAAAGCGCCTCCTTCCCAACATTTGTGATGAAATTATACTCTCATTTTTTGGCATTTACAAGAAAAAACTGTCACTATTTAACAATTGTTTACAAAAAAGGCACAGACCGCAGAAAAATCCAATTAAATTCCGCATCGCATTGCGGAATTTATTCCTTTTAAAGGAAAAACGAGAAAGAGTAATACCTCTTTCTCGTTGTAATATTGCAAATTGGCGCAAACTATTCTGTTCTTTTCTTTTTCTGCGGTCTGTGCCTTTTTTAAAATCCCTCGTGGGCTTTATTCAAAAATGCTTGGGTTTTGGGGCTTTGGGGATTGCCGAAGACCTCTTCGGGAGTACCCATCTCTTCGATGACACCATCCGCCATAAAGACGACTTTATCAGCGACGTTCCGGGCAAATTCCATCTCATGGGTGACCACGATCATGGTACTGCCGGTGTCCTTCAGCTCCTTAATGACCTTCAGCACTTCGCCGGTCAGCTCCGGATCCAGCGCGGAGGTGGGTTCATCGAAGCAGAGGATCTCCGGATTGAGCGCCAGCGCACGGGCGATGGCCACCCGCTGTTTCTGACCGCCGGAAAGCTCGCAGGGATAGGCGTCTACCTTTTCGGAAAGCCCTACCTGCGCCAAAAGGCGCAGTGCGTTTTCGTGAATCTCCTCCGGGGTTCCCTTTTTCAAAAGGGTGGGTGCCAGGGTGATATTCTTCAACACGCTATACTGCGGAAAGAGATTAAAATCCTGAAAAACCAAGCCGAAATGCAACCGTTTTTCCCGAATCTCCGCTTCTTTCAGCGTCTCCGCATCCTCGGTATCATAGAGCACCTTATCGTCCACGATGATCCGCCCGGCATCGGGCTTTTCCAAAAAGTTCAGACACCGCATCAAGGTGGTTTTTCCGCTGCCGGAGGCACCGATGATGACCAATACCTCTCCCTTTTCCAAGGAGAGATCAATCCCCTTCAGAACTTCTGTTTTTCCAAAGCGTTTATTGATATTTTCAACCTTTAATACTGCCATAATTTAACCTCTGTAATAATCCAATTTCTTTTCGATATAGCCGAAAAGCAGGGTCAGGAGACCGCTGAACGCCAGATAGAAGAAGCCGGTATAGAAAAGGGGCCACAAAATACCGTCGTTACGAACGTAATCCTGCGCCGCCCAGATGATCTCATACACGGTGATGGTACGCGCCAGAGAGGTATCCTTCACCAGGGTAATGATCTCGTTGGACATGGGCGGTACGATACGCTTGACTACCTGCATCAGCACGACCTTAAAGAAGATCTGCGTCTTAGTCATACCCAGCACATAGCCGGCCTCATACTGCCCCACCGGAATCCCCTCGATACCGCCGCGATAGATCTCCGAGAAATAGCAGGCGTAATTGATCACAAAGGCGATCAACGCCGTGACCAAGGGGTCGGCGGCATTCAGCGTACGCAAAAACTCGGTGAGGAAATTATTGATTCCTGCCTGCTCCATCATGGAGACAAGCAGACCGGGACCGAAATAAAAGGCAATCAACTGCAACATCAGCGGTGTACCACGGACGACCCAAACGATCAGCTTCATCAAATATTTCAGCGGCTTGAACTTGCTCATGGTGCCGAAGCTGATGATGAGACCCAGAGGCAAGGAAAACAGCAAGGTCATTCCGAAAAGCTTCAGGGTGACCAAAAAGTTTTCCAACAGGTTTAATGTAACTTCAACAAACATCCTTTATCCTTTCAACGCTCAAAAGCAGAGACCCGCATAAAACGGGTCTCTGCCGTTATTTTTTCTTTTAAAATTACTCAGCCAGGTTCAGGTTATACTTTTTAGCCAGAGCAGGCAGAGTACCATCGGTGGTCAGCTCATCCATCAGCGCATTGATCTTTGCGGTCAGATCGGAATCCTTGCGGCAAGCGATGGCATACTCTTCCTCGGTGAGGGAAATGCCGATGCCCAGATCAGCAAAGCTGGTGCCTTCGCCGGTCATGGCCTTTGCCATGGTGATGTCGATGACGCAAGCGTCAGCCTTCCCGGCCTTTACTGCGGACATTGCATCGGTTTGGGTAGCATACTCAGTCACATTGAACTTATTCTCGTTGGCAATATCCTTACCTGCGGAACCGGCCTCAACTGCAAACTTCAGATCCTTCATGGAAGCGGCATCTGCATAAGAAGCAACCTTATCCGCCTTCATGACAACGACCTGTGCATTCAGCACATAGGGATCGGTGCAGCTTGCATTCTTCTTCGCTTCCTCGGAAAGGGTCATACCATTCCAGACACAGTCGATCTTCTTGGAATTGAGGGTTGCCCACTTATTATCCCAGTCGATGATAACGAACTGCGCCTCAACGCCCAGCTTCTTTGCAACGGCGTTCGCAAACTCGGTATCAAAGCCATCCCAAGCACCGTCATCATTCAGATAGTTCATCGGCTCATAAACCGTAACACCAACGACCAGCTTACCGGCCTCCTGGATCGTAGCCACATCACCCTTGGGGGTATTGTCCTCGGCGGGCTTTGCACCGCAAGCGGCCATGGTCAGCATCATTACTGCGATGGCGATCAACGCCAGCACTCTTTTCATCATTTTCATTGTTGTATCCTCCAAATTTTATTGCTTTACTTCGCTAAAGTGATAACATAATACCATGTTGTTTTGGTTTTGTCAACGGTTTTTTGAAAATATTTTTAAAATCTAAAAACAAAAAGGATGATCGGTCTCAAAGAACCTCTCACCCTTCGTATTTTTAAACCTTTTCTTGATAATGATCACAGATCAATTCTAAACGTTCCATGTTATGATTCAGCTTTTGACGGTACTCAATATGCAGCCGCATTGCTGCAATGGCTTTTTGCAGTCCGCCCTTTCCATAATCATTTAAAATATGCTCAAAATATAGATCTGTGGCTCTGGCGCTGATTCCGCGTTTATAAAGCTCTCCTCTCAAAAGCGCCACGACCGCAAAAATGCTCATTAATGCATTATTACGATTCATGCCGGTTTCTACGCTGACACGATCTGCCAAAGCACCAATCTCCACAGCCTCATTTTCATAAGCCTCTTTCCCGGCTAAATAACAAGCATCCGCCATCTCTTTCGTCACTTTTATATAAGGAGGCTTCCGCTTCATCCCGAAAGGATCATTCTCCACACGGATTTCCCGAGGTCCTCGCTCCATACGAGCTCCGACCTGTAATTGTAATTCTTTCACTTGCTTTTCAAGAGCCTGAATTCTTTCCTGCATTTCTAAAATGACATTTTCATACTTCATATTACATGCCTTCTTTCTTCATTCAATCTTCAAAAATGTCTCAAGGAATTCCTTATATTTAAAGAATAACACAGAATTTTTTCTTCGTCAATAGAATTATTTCTTATTTCAAGAAACTATTCTTTATTCGTAAGAATTTTTTCTGTATGGATTCTTTTATAAAAGGGCTCGTTTTGTTTTTAAAGAAATATTTCTTATATATAAGAAATATTTCTTTTTTAATGAATTTCTTTTTTTGTAAAAGAGATCGTTCTGTTTTATGAAAAAATTCTTTTTGATAGAAAAGAAAGAAATATTTCTTTGTATTTCTTCTGTGATGCTTTTCTCTATAGCGTAGTGCCTTTATGAGATTCATTTGATTGCGCAGTGATTTAAAAATCGGTATCTCTTACTTTGAGAGATACCGATTTTTTTAATAAGTTTATTCTTTGGTATGAGGAATGGCGTGGGGCAGGTTCCATTTATAATAGGTCGCCAGCAAACGAAGAAGGAAGGTAATCAAAATACCGGCAGATGCGGCAAGCCACTCTGCTGCTCCGCGAAGATGCAGCACATAATAGAGCGTTGTCCCCGCCAGGGCGGCGATGGCATAGATCCGCTTATTGAGCACAAAGGGGATCTCCCGAAGCATCAAGTCACGCAACAGACCGCCGCCGATGGCGGTGAGCAAGCCCATCAGCAAGACCAGCAGCCATTGCTTTTCAAATCCGGTCTCCATGGTTACCCGGGCGCCGGTGACGGCAAATGCGCCAAGTCCCAGGGCATCGAATACATTATTGATATGCTCGATGGCATCCTCTCTGGAAAAGTATCGTTCTTTGAGGATCCGCGCTACCCAAAAGACACAGAGTGCCGCGGCCCCGCCGGCCAGCACCATCCAATAATTCGTAAAGAATGCGGGAGGAACCTTACCGATCAGCGTATCCCGAAGAATCCCGCCGCCAAAGGCGGTGATCAAGCCCAGAAAGGTGACACCGAATATATCCATATTCTTTTTGACCGAAACCATGGTGCCGGACACCGCAAAGGCGACCACACCGATCAGTTCCAATACCATAAACAAATAATGCATATTCCGCTCCAAAGAATTAGTTTCTCAAGGAATGGATGGGTGCCGGGATCCGACCGCCGCGATTGATGAACTTCTCGCTGCTTTCCCGATGGATGGGCATAATGGGTGCCTCACCCAGCAGTCCACCAAACGCCACGCTCTCGCCTACGTCCTTACCGATAGCAGGGATGACGCGAACGGCGGTGGTTTTATTATTGATGACACCGATGCTGATTTCATCAGCGATAATGGCAGAGATGGTGGAAGCGGGGGTATCGCCGGGGATGGCGATCATATCCAGACCCACCGAGCAGACGGCGGTCATGGCCTCCAGCTTATCCAGGGTCAGAACCCCTTCACCGGCGGCACGGATCATACCCGCATCCTCCGATACGGGGATAAAAGCACCGCTCAGACCGCCCACATGGGAGGATGCCATGGTACCGCCTTTTTTGACGGCATCATTGAGAAGTGCCAGGCAGGCGGTAGTACCATGGGTACCGCAACGCTCCAGACCCATCTCCTCCAGGATATGAGCCACAGAATCTCCCACTGCCGGAGTGGGTGCCAGAGAAAGATCCACGATGCCGAAGGGCACGTTCAGGCGGCGGCATGCTTCATTGGCCACCATCTGACCCATCCGGGTGATCTTAAAGGCCGTCTTTTTGACGATATCGGCAATCTCCGTAATATTCGCGTCCGGGTGCTTAGCGATGGCACTGCTGACCACGCCGGGACCGGAAACGCCCACGTTGATAACACATTCACCTTCGCCTACGCCGTGAAAAGCGCCGGCCATGAACGGGTTATCCTCCGGCACGTTCGCAAACACCACCAGCTTAGCGCAGCCGATGGAGTCCTCCTCGGCGGTCGCCTCGGCGCACTCCCGGATGATCTCACCCATCAGCTTCACCGCATCCAGGTTGATGCCTGCCTTGGTGGTTGCCACATTGATGGAAGAGCAGACCCGGCTGGTCTCTTTCAATGCACGGGGCAGGGAACGGATCAAATTCAGATCGCTCTGGGTAGCCATTTTATGCACCAGAGCAGAATAGCCGCCCACAAAGTTGATGCCGCAAGCAACTGCCGCACGTTCCAGCGTCTTGGCGACCTTAACCATATCGTCCACCGAATAGCCGGGGGTCACCAGCCCAATGGGGGTCACCGACACCCGTTTATTGATGATAGGAATGCCGTAAGAACGCGCAATATCATCACCGGTCTGCACCAGATTGCCGGCCAGACGGGTGATCTTCTCATAAACACGTTCACAGAAAGCATCCACATCCCGATCCACACAGTCAAACAGGGAAATTCCCATGGTGATGGTACGGATATCCAGATGCTCCTCATCAATCATTTTAATGGTTTCTAAAATATCACCGTGATTCAGCATGATTCCACCTCATCAGA
The DNA here is from genome assembly GCA_045541555.1 of Eubacteriales bacterium. Classification (GTDB taxonomy): domain Bacteria; phylum Bacillota; class Clostridia; order Oscillospirales; family QAKW01; genus QAKW01. The sequence goes on from JAZQJH010000027.1 coordinate 53,400, forward strand.
TCCGATGCATGGAGTCGAAGACGTCCTCATGCATCACATGGATGATCAGTCCCATTTCCTTGCCGGTGTCTTCCAGCTCTTTGGCAAGGGTGGCGAAGTCCTTTTCCGACTCCCGAACCTCTACCCACATGATCATGGTAAAGGTATCGTTACGCACCTTTTGGGTAATATCGTTGATATTTACATTATTCTCGGCACAGATATTGGAGAGCCGGGCAATGATGCCTACCCGATCCCGACCGATGACAGAAATGACTGCGTTCATAGTTTTACCTCTTTCTTTATATAATGGTTTTATTTTATTATATTTAGAATGAAAAATCAATCTCTTATTGAAAAATCCTATGGTTATTGTTAAAATAAGAAAAAAGGAGGGATTCACTTGAATTCCGTTACATTAAGAGCATACGCAAAAATCAATCTGAGTCTGGACGTAGTAGGAAAGCGCGAGGATGGCTATCATCTTTTGCAATCGGTCTTCCAGGGCATCTCCCTCTACGATGACGTCGCGGTGCGCCGCGAGGAGGGAAACGGCGGAATTCGTATCCGATGCAATCTCCCCTACATCCCCACCGACGAGCGCAATATCGTCCACAAGGTCGCAACTGCCTTTTTTAAGGCGGCGGAGATCCCGGAATACCAGGTCGCCATCGAATTAAAAAAGACCATCCCTTCCGGTGCGGGTCTGGGCGGCGGCAGTGCCGACGGCGCGGCGGTCTTTTCAGCCCTTTGCCGCCTTTATAAAAAATCTTTTTCAATTCAAGAAGCAACCAAGCTTTTAGTTCCCCTGGGCGCTGACATTCCGTTCTTCCTCTACAGTGGCACCATGCTGGCGGAGGGCGTGGGCGAAATTCTCTCCCCGGCACCCAAACTGCCGGACTGCTATATCGTATTGGCCAAGCCTAAAGCTGGCGCCAGCACCAAACAGATCTTCGGCAAGCTGGCAGAGGTGGGCATCCTCCGCCATCCCGATACACCGGCAGTTCTGAAGGCTTTGGAGGAGGAAGATTTAGAAGGGCTGGCAAAAGCCTCCGGCAACGTTTTGGAATATGCCACCATCCCCCTCTGCCCCGAAATCGGCAAGCTAAAGGAAGCGATGAGTCAGCAGGGGGCCATCCTCAGCCTGATGACCGGAAGCGGTTCCACCGTCTTTGGTCTTTTCCAGGAAGAGAAACCTGCACGACAGGCCACGAAAGCCCTTCGGGCACTGACCCGCAACGTCTATCTCACCCGACCGGTTTGCCGGCCAATGAAGACTCAATAAGGAATAAAGTTTTTGACACGCGGATAAAAAATGCGACCCGATGGGTCGCATTTTTTTATTTTTCGCAATTGCATTGGCCGCTGCAGGATTTGCCATGAGGGCAGCCGATGCACTTCTGCCCTTTTTTCTTCGCGTGGATCACATACCATGCGGCTCCGCCGATAATGATAGCCAAAATTGCAATGATTATATAGTTTTCCATATTCTTATTTTGCGCTACCGACTTTACTCTTCAGCGCGTATTCTTTCTTCAGATTTTCTTCCGCGCGGATACACATCAAGGCGACGATGGCTGCCATGACTGCGACGGCGATCATGCCGGGCAGGAAGCCGGCGCCCAGAGTTCCGGCGGTGATCAGGCTGCCGATCTGATAGACGAAGAACGCTACCGTATAACCAACAGCCAGCTGGAGGCCGATGCCGCCCCAGAGCCACTTAGCGCTCTTCATTTCGGCATTCATTGCACCGATAGCGGCGAAGCAGGGAGGCGTATAAAGGTTAAACATCAGATAAGCCAGAGCGGCTGCCTTAGTGATAGCCATCACGCCTGCCACTTCAGCACCGGCGCCTTCCATCATGGCCAGTTCTTCGGTATCAATTAAATTATCAAGACCTACGAAGCAGACGGCCAGGGTGCCGACGACGTTTTCCTTCGCGATAAAGCCGGTGACGGCTGCGGCAGCCAGTTCCCAGCTGAGAACACCCACGATGGGCACCAGCAGATATGCAAAGGGACCGGCGATGGATGCCAGGATCGAAGCGTCTGCAGTTTCTGCCACCTGGAAGCTCCAAGTAAAGGTCTGCATGATCTGAACGGCAGTATTACAGAGCAGGATGATGGTGGCGGCCTTTACGATATAAGCCCAGCCACGGCTGCACATGGATTTGAACGCACCCCAGAGGCTGGGCGCCTTATACTCGGGCAGTTCGATGATAAAGAAGGACTTTCTTGCCTTATGACCGGTGATCTTATTGACCAAGAGAGCGCCCAGGAAGATGAGGGCAATACCGGAGAGATACATCACGGTGCTGACCCAGCCGGCATTATCAAAGAACGCACCGGCAAAGAGGGCGATGACGGGGATCTTGGCACCGCAGGGCATGAAGGGAGCCAGCATGGCGGTGGCTCTGCGCTCCCGCTCATTGCGGATGGTGCGGCTGGCCATGATGCCGGGAACCGCACAACCGACCGTAATAACAAAGGGGATGACGGACTTACCGGAGAGACCCACTCTCTTAAAGATGGGATCCAATACCACCGCTACACGCGCCATATAACCGCAATCTTCCAGAATGGCGATGAGGAAATACATGATCATTACCAGGGGCAGGAAGCCGATGACGGCGATGACACCGCCGATGACACCGTCTACCAGCAGAGCGGAAAGCAAGGGAGAGGCGTTCTCCATCAGACCGCCGACCCAGCCCTGGAACATTTCCAGCCAAGCCACCAGGGTATCGGCAATAAAGGGACCGACCCATGCCTGGGAGATCTGGAACACCAGCCACATCACCACGGCGAAGATGGGAATACCCAGCCACTTATTGGTGAGGATGGCGTCGATCTTATCGTCGTTGTTCTTATCACGGGTACGAACCTTACGGCTCTCTACCTCTTTGACGATCTTATTGACAAAAGCAAAGCGCTTGCGGTCTTCAGTCTCGACGGCCTTTTTATCGGTCAAGTCGATCTCTGCCTGGTAGTAAGGGGCTTTCTGCGCCTTACCCGCCTGGGCAACTGCCGCTTCTACGACCAGCTTCAAGCCATCTGCAGAAGTGGAGACCGTCTCGATCACCGGGCAGCCCAATTTCGCAGACAATGCTTCCCTATTGATCTTGGTTTCTTTCTTTTTATTAATATCGCTCTTGTTCAGCGCGACCACCATGGGAATTTCCAACTCCAGAAGCTGAGTCGTGAAGAAAAGGCTACGGCTCAGATTGGAAGCATCCACGATATTAATGATAACGTCGGGATTTTCGTTCTTCACATATGTACTGGTGACGCTTTCCTCCGAGGTGAAGGGCGACATGGAGTAGGCACCCGGCAGATCCACAGCGATCAGCTGCTCTTCCCCGGCGTAATACGCCTTCTTAATAGGATGCTCTTTCTTATCGACGGTAACGCCTGCCCAGTTACCGACCTTTTCATTCCGCCCGGTCAAGGCATTATACATCGTCGTCTTACCGGAATTGGGGTTGCCCGTTAAAGCAATTCTCATGGTTGTTCCTCCTGATCATTTGAGTTAGCGCTCGCTAACTTTCGTTTAAAATAAAATCCGCTCCTTGCGGATCTTATAATACAATAATTGCTTCAGCCAATTGTTTGTCAATGCTGTAGCGACTGTCCTTAATGGAAACGACGCAGGTCTCTTTGCGATGGGAAACCACCGTAATGGGCTCGCCGCTATAGCAGCCCAACGAAAAAAGAAAACTGTCCAACTCCTCATCGTCGGTTTCGATCCGATCAATGATATATTCTTTTCCTTCCTCAGCAGTCCTTAAAGTCATTGTTCATTTCCTCTCGTCTACAAATTAGCCTATGCTAACTACCATCAATATTATAATAACCCCTCGCAAAAATGTCAACGGATTTTCCATAATTTCCATCTATTTTAGCAGGTTGCGCAAGAGAGTTGCACATTGCTAACTGCACTTTTGTGCAATCTGCCCCTCGCGTTTTTATAAAAAACACAAAAAAATGAGGAAATTTTAAAAAAGACTTTACAAACGGAAAGTTCTTCGTTATAATATTGAGGTATTCTTTCAAAAATGCTGCTATAGCTCAGGTGGTAGAGTGCATCCTTGGTAAGGATGAGGTCACCAGTTCAAATCTGGTTAGCAGCTCCATATCGAAGGATCGCTCCAATCGGGGCGGTTTTTCTTTTATGCCCGAAAACTGGTGGCCTCATCCCGGGCGAAGCCCGCATTTAAATTTTCCGCTTTTCGCCGTAAGGCGAATAAAGCGGTCACCAGTTCAAATCTGGTTAACAGCTCCATATCGGCAGAAGAAAAGCGAATATGCGTCGTCTGTAAATGGATAGATTTCGAGGAATTTTGAATTTTCTATTTCGCAGACGGGCGCCCGCCCTTCAAGAAAGAGAAAATTTAAAAGAACCGAAAGATGCCATTTACAGGCGGCGTTATTTTTGCTTTTTTTCTGCCCCGATCGCTCCAATCGGGGCGGTTTTTCTTTTATTCCCTCATTCTATGCGACAAAAAAAGAGCCGTTTTGGCTCTTTTTTATTGCGCTTCTGCGTATTTTTTGATTGCGTCAAAGGACGCGTCGCTAATATCGTGCTCGATCTTACAAGCATCCTCCGATGCAATTTTCGGATCCACCCCAAGGCGAATTAAAAACTCAGTGATCAGCGTATGCCGCTCATAGATCTTCTCCGCAATGGCGACACCCTCGGGCGTTAGGGTCAGGGTACCATCCTTATCCATCAAGACGTAGCCGCCCTTTTTCAAAAGTCCGATGGCACGGCTGACGCTGGGCTTGGAATATCCCATATATTCGCCCACATCAATTGAGTGAACGTCTTTACTTTTCTTGGACAAGACGTAAATCGTCTCCAGATACATTTCGCCGGATTCCTGCAAAGCCATCGAAAGGCCTCCTTTTCTTACATTATATTAATATTACCACAGACCCGGGCTTTTTTCAAGTCTAAAACTCTCGCATCTCTTTGCGATATTCCCGCGGCGTATAATCATAGGTACGTTTGAACAGCCGACGGAAATAGGTGGCGGAGGAAAAACCTACCTCGCTGCTGATCTGCTCCACCGAACGGTGGGGGTCTACCACCAGCAATGCCGCTGCACGGCGAATACAAAGATGATTCTTATACTCGATGGGGCTCTGCCCCATCTCCTTTTTAAAGCGGTAATAAAAACGGGATGCGCTCATAAAGCACAACGCGGCAAGCTGCTCGACCGTAAGAGACTCCGCATAATGGAGATTGATATACTCCACCGCCTTGCGGATCCGCTCGTCGCTCGATAACGTCTCCTCACGCTGCAGACGCGTATAAATGCGATGGCAAAGTCCGTAAAACATACTTAGAATATAAAAACTCTGTTCCAGATCCTTATGATGCAAATAGATGTATTCAAACTCCTTTTCCATCCCCTTTCCGCTCATTCGCTGCAACGGTACCTCTTTCCCTGCAAAAGGGTCGGCCATGGGCGGCAACAGAAAGTGGATCGAATAAACCGAGCTATCCGGATCGCCGATCCAGCGCAGTATATATTTCAAATGGTACGGAAAGAACAAAACGTCCCCTGCCCTGCCAACCACCTCCCGTTCGCCGATCATACAGGAAAGCTTTCCCCGTTGCACATAGCAAACGGTATAATATGGACGGGGCAGATGCGTAAAATCCTCTTCCAGAAAGCCATCGACGATATAATTATTACAAACCAAGGTGGTTAATGAAAAATTGATTGATTCCATCATTTCCTCCGCAGTAGAATAGTTTCTATTTTTAGTATTATATCATCTTTTAATCAAAAAAGCAATCCACTATAATAGAGATAAACAGGAGGAAATTCATATGTTTCAAAATAAAACTGTATTTATCACCGGCGGTGGCTCCGGTATTGGGTTTCTTTCGGGTAAATGCTTTGCCAAAGAGGGCGCAAACGTTGCATTAGTAGATATTAATCAAGCGGCCTTGGATGCCGCCGTTGCCGAAATTACTGCCGAAGGCGGTAATGTCATCGGCATCAAAACCGACGTCACCAAATACGAAGAGGTCGTAGCCGCCAAGGATCGGGCAGTGGAGGAGTTTGGCAGTATTGACATCGTCCTCCCCTGCGCCGGCGGTGCCGAAGCGCGGATATTGAATGACCATACGGAATGGAAAGATCAGGACATTTCCGTCTTTGAATTCGGCATTGATCTCAATCTCAAGGGTGCGGTCTATGCCGCCAAGGCCGGTCTGCAGCAGATGGCCAAGCAAAAGAGCGGCGTCATCATCTTCCTCGGCTCCATCACCGGCGTAGAAGGAAGCGAGCATAGCGTGGCTTATGCCGCTGCAAAAAGTGCCTTGATGAACGGCGTCACCAAATCCTTGGCGCAGTACGGAGCGCAGTATAACGTGCGGGTCACCTACGTGGCACCCGGTCCGGTCATGACCCGGGAAGCCATGGCGAAAATGGCTACCCTGATGGGCCGCGCCGCTGAGACCCAGGAAATCGTGGACATGATCATGTACTTAGCCTCCGATAAAGCCGCCTTTATTACCGGCAGCGGTCTTTTGATGGACGGCGGTCGCAACGTAATGCCCAAGAAAGGATATGAGGAACTAAAAAAATGACCTTTTTAAATCATGAAAAACCTTTAAAGACCGTTATGCTCGAAAACAACGATCTGAACTTTATTTATAAGTTGATCGCCGAAGCCAACATGAACGGCGCGGATGCTTTCGGCATCCAGGTCGAAAAGCTGCTGCCGGAGGATCGCAACAAAGAGACCTACCAAAAGCTCTTTGCCGCCATGGGCAAGCCGGTCTACGTTACCAACTACGCCCATACCGTCAACGAGGGCAAGACCTACGATGAACTGGCAGAGCACCTTCTGCTTTTGGCAGAGAGCGGCGCCACCCTTATCGACGTCATGGGAGACTATTTTGATAAGCATCCCATCGAATTTACCGAAGATCCCATTGCAGTGGAAAAGCAAAAGAAGCTCATTGAAGAACTGCACGCCAAAGGAGCGGAGGTCATCATGAGCTCCCACGTGAAAAAGTTCATTCCTGCCGAGCAGGTCTTGGAGATCGCCCGAGGACACCAGGAGCGCGGTGCTGATATCTGCAAGATCGTCACCTGGTCAAGCAGCCCCGAGGAGGAGGCGGAAAACCTCCGGATCATCGGTCTTCTGAAAAAGGAACTGAAGATCCCCTTCCTTTATCTCGCAGGCGGCAGCCATCAAAAGATCCTGCGTAGGATCGGACCCATGATGGGATGCTGTATGTGGCTCTGCGTCCAGCAGCATACCAACTTTTCCACCAAAGCACAGCCGTTGCTCTCTGCCATTAACGCAGTCTGCACCGGCTTTAACGGATGAAAGGAATTAAAAAATGAAAGCGATTTTAGTACAAAAAGATCAATCTTTAATTTGGAGTGACGTGCCCGATCCCATCATCAAGGCTGATGAAGTACTGGTGGAGATCCATGCCGCCGCATTGAACCGCGCCGACCTGATGCAGAGAGCCGGAGATTATCCCCCTCCCCCGGGATGCCCCGAATGGATGGGTCTGGAGATCGCCGGTGTCATCACCGCCATGGGCGAAGAAGCCAAAGCAAAATCCGATTGGAAGATCGGCGACAAGGTCTGCGCCCTTTTGGGTGGAGGCGGTTATGCTGAGCAGGTAGCAGTACGCTACGATATGCTGATGCCGGTGCCGAAAAACTGCTCCATGGTGGAGGCCGCCGCCATCCCCGAAGCCTTTGCCACCGCCTACCTCAATCTCTTTATTGAGGGAGGGCTCAAAGAGGGCAATACCCTTTTGATGCACGCCGGCGCCAGCGGGCTTGCCAGCGTCATCATTCCCATGGCAAAAGCCTTTGGCGCCCGGGTCATCACCTCGGTGCTGGACGATGAAAAGGAAAAAGCCATCGTCCATCTGAACGCCGATCGGATCATCAACTTCTCCAAAGAAAAGACTGCCGACGTCCTGAAAGAAGAACTGGAAGCAGGACGCAGCGTGGACGTCACCATCGACTGCTTGGGCGGTGCGCCCATGGGCGATTGCCTGCCCTACCTGACCCACGGTGCGCGCTGGATCATGATCGCCGGCCTGGCCGGTACCAAGACGGAGATCGACCTCAAAAATATCTACGTTCGCAACGTGCGGATCATCGGTTCTACCTTGCGTTCCAGAACGCCGGATATGAAGGCGTTTATCCTCAGCGAGCTGGTTAAAAACGTATGGCCCAAGATCGAGCAGGGACTCATCAAGCCCACCATCTATAAGACCCTGCCCATCACCGAAGCGGAAGAAGCCCATGCTATCATGGCACGGGGCGAGAGCGTCGGCAAGATCGTCTTGATCGTGAAATAAACGCAAAAAATGACCACCCTTTTGGGTGGTCATTTTAATTTTATTTATAGAGGCTTTCTTTACCTTTAATGGTGAGAGCTTCCTCGCCCAGGTATTCAACCACATCCATGCCCAGGAACTGCGCCAAGTCACGCATCTCAGCAACGGTATTGACGTTGATATTGATACCGGTCTTCATCCGCTCTGCCATCGCCTCGACTTCCTTTTCGCCGTGGGTATAGATCCGATCCTGACCCTCTGCCTTGGGAGAATTTCTCAGCTCGTCCAGATAAGCGGAGAGATGCGCCTTCATGCCTTCGGCATCGCCAAAGATCTTGGGATCGATGACCATAAAGCCATGGCAGATGCCGCCCTTGCCGCCCACGTTGGTCTTATCGGAGGTGGTACCCATGGAGATGATGGAGCTGAAGAGCTC
>JAZQJH010000028.1:0-7504 GCA_045541555.1 Eubacteriales bacterium
GAGACCCTCAAAGAACGGTTCCGGAGCGCAGAGGAACGGGATGCCGGGTACTTTAAGGAACTGGAATTCAAAAAGATTGATAGCGAAAGCCTTAAGAAAACCAGTCAAACCGCTTCCGTTTTGCTTGGCAAAGCAGAAGAAACGCAAAAAACGTGGGAAGGAATCAGGGGATTATTACAATGATAGTCTTAACAGCAATTTTGACCGGCATCGGTCTTTCCATGGATGCCTTTGCCGTCTCTGTTACCAACGGCATGTGTAGCGGAAAATTAAAGTTCCGTCAGGCGCTGGCCGATGGGCTGACCTTCGGCTTCTTTCAGGCGATGATGCCGTTGATCGGCCTGTTCTTCGGTCTCTACTTTATGAAGTATATCGAGGCGGCAGACCATTGGATCGCCTTCATCCTGTTGGCCGGTATCGGGATCAATATGATCCGTGGCGCCCTCAAAAAGGACGAGGAAGAGGAATGTACCAATCCCTATACCGTCAAGAACCTTTTGGTGCAGGGCGTGGCCACCAGTATTGATGCCTTGGCCGTGGGCGTGGGCCTTTCCGCCACTATGGGCGGTTACGGCGAAGCCCTGGTGACCGTCGGCGTGATCGGCATTTGTACTTTTCTTCTCAGCACCGCAGGCGTTTATATCGGAAAGATGTTTGGCGGAATGCTCAAGGAAAAAGCAGAGATTTTGGGCGGTGTCATCCTCATCGGCATCGGCGCAAAGATCCTGATCGAGCATCTGTTCTTTTAATTCAAATGAAAGAAAGCCCTTACTCCCAAATGAATTGGGAGTAAGGGCTTTGTTTTTAAAATGGAGAAGATACTTTCCGCTCTCGGTTTCCCTCGACCGCCCCGGGCGGTTACGACGGAACCTTCGTGCTCAAGACACGCTGACGCTCACCGCTTATCACAGCGTTAAGCGCACCTCAACGAACCTTTTTGGCGAAGCCAAAAAGGTTCAAATCTTCTGTCGGCGTGGCAAAAGAAAAAGGACATCTTTCGATGTCCTTTTTCTTTTGGCGCGCTGGAGAAGATTCGAACTCCCGACCTTCTGATCCGTAGTCAGACGCTCTATCCAGCTGAGCTACCAGCGCATTTGCTTTTTCAAAGCGAATAATATGATACCATAGTTTTTCTATAAAATCAAGTCAAAAATCAAATATTTTTTTGTTTTTTTGCTTTTATATGAAATCATAAACAATTCCACCCCCAATTTCATTGGAGGTGGAACGATTTTTCTTAGAAAAACAAATGTTCGATCAGGATCTTGGCACCGATTCCGATGAGAATGACACCGCCTAAGATCTCCGCCTTTTCTTTCAGCATCCCGCCAAACATTTTACCGATATAGACACCGACGGTACTGAGCAGGAAGGTGGAGACGCCGATGATGCCGACGGTCAGCAGGGCTTCACCGTAGCCGCCCATGGTGGCAGAAAGACCGACGCCCACTGCCAAGGCATCAATACTGGTGGCAACGCCCTGCACCAGCAAATTCTTGACGGTATAGGGATTGGTACACTCCTCATCCTCGTCCTTTTTCAAGGCGCCACGGATCATATTGATGCCGATACCGGCCAGCAGGATAAAAGCGATCCAATGGTCAGCCGCCTCGATATATTTCATGAAATAAAGGCCGAAAAACAAGCCGATCAACGGCATCAACGCCTGAAAGATACCAAAGGTCAATCCATCGGCCACCGCTTGACGGAATTTTAATTTTCCACTACACATTCCATTAGTGACGGAAACGGCAAAGGCATCCATCGAAAGTCCGATGCCGGTCAAAATGGCTGTTAATACGATCATTGCAATAATCCCCTTATACTCTCCCAATTATTTTCTGCTTGCTCTGCCTTTTGCAGCAACGCTGCGGCAGTCTGGTTGGTTTTAGTCAGCAGCTCCTCATCCAGATTTTCAAATTTCAAATCTTTGAAATACGCCATGTCGCGCTCTTTAGCGCTCTTAAGCCGCTCTTTTGCGGCGTTAAGTACCTTTTCCGGACCGTAAGCGTTTTCCTTTGCTAACTCTTTGAGCCGGTCGGAATAATCGGCATAACTGCCGTCCACCGCACTGCGCCCTTCGGCGTTGGTATAATAAAGTTCATCCCCGGCTCGTTCCGGCAGGCTTTCATAAAAGGTAGGAAGCAAAAATACCGCCTCCTCCCCCTGCACCCAGAGAGAGGTATCAAAAAGATATTCCTTATCCTTTTGGAGCGGCGTCCGTTCATTGAAGGTATCCACCGCACCGAGGATACAGACCGTCACCACCCGTTCCGGCATACAGCCGAAGGGATCGTCGGTAATTTCCACCTGGTAAAAGGTATTCTTTTCCGCTTCGGCCTCATAGAAACTGATGTTCTGCTTGGCAGCAGACGCCGCCTTGATCTTCCCGGCGAAGAAGAAGTGCCCCTCCTCCATAGAAACAGGCGTCTTTTCAAAAAGCTGCTCCATCGGCTTTAAACCGTCGCTTTTTTGATCGCAACCACACAAAAGCAGCAGCAAGACCGCCAGCAGAGCAATGATCCTACGCTTCATTTTCGTCCTCCCCGTAAAGCGCCATCATCTGACTGTAGAAAAGCTTCTGACGCTCGTAAAAACTAAACTCATTGAAATACATACTATAGGTCACACCGGAAATTTCGGTATAATACTTTTGCTCGATCTGCTTTTTCAAAGCAAGGGGCAGACGGAATGCCGTGCTGAGATCCAAAGAGACCGGGCTCAATTCCGTCTCGATCAAGCCTTTTTTAAAGATGCAGGTGCGCCGGGTATTGGTCAAGGTGGTATCGGTCACCCGCGCCAACTCCAAGGCGATGCCGAAATCGGTACGAACGTAGGCTTTCACCATCCGAGGTGCCCAAGCGTCCGCCGGGTCGTCCACCAGAAGCTCCATGGAAAGAATATCAAAGACGCTCATCCCCTCCGGCATATTCAGCGCAAAGGTGGATGAACCCCCCAATTCAAAATCATCCTTACCGGGGGTATCCAGCGCATAATCGCGGTAAAAATCACCGAAATGATCGGAATAAAACCGCACGCGCAGGGACATGGTACCATTGTAGTTCAACGGATCGAATTCGGAAAGCTCCTCATCGCCCAATTGCACTTCAGAGATGGCGTTTTGAATCTCCAGGTTTACAGTCTCCACATCCAGATAAAGAACGTCTCCCTGGGAAAGACCCAAGCTTTCCAAGGTCTCGCGCTTGATCTCGGCGGTGTGTACCGTCTCTTTTTTATTTTTACAAACCTTCAAAACATAGGGAAACAACTCGCTGACTTGCGCAAAGTGGATATTTTTATCCGCCACCTGCTGCAGCTCGCTTGACGTTTGAGTTTTAGAGAAGATAAAGGGGTCCTCCCAATTATCCTCTGCCAAAAGGATCCGCTCGCCGCCCAGCAAAAAGGAGATCTGCGCCCAGCGGCAATGCCAGGAGCCATAGGCACCGGCGGCATCCGGCAGCAACGTCAACTTATAGTCGGCAATATCAAAGACCGAAACAGAGGGCGGCAAGATCAGCGTAAACTGATCGGTACTGCCGCTTTCAAAATTATCAATATTGCGGTTTTGCAGAGTATATTCCATGATCTTGCCGTCTTTCAGCGTCATGACCAGGTTGAGATTGCCTTGATCCAGATCCACCTTTTGGGGGTTCAGATTATCGCTGGTATCCGTCCGCAAGGTCACCTGAATGCGGTTGGTGGCACCAAAGCAATGAAGCGCCGATAAGATGGGGTTGCTCCGATCGAAGTCCGGATCGGAAAGCCGCCGCACCAGCACCGCCTCATCCGCCAGCCATGAGCCGCTCAACTCGCCTGAGGCCCCCGCCAGTCCGCTCACCGCCAGGATCAGCGCCAACATTCCGTAAAGACGCCGGGCATACGCACCGCGCACCCCTTTTTGGAACTGCTCACGCCCAAAAAAGCGCTTTACGCGCCGCAGACCCCAGCGCAGATTGACAGAAACCGCCTTTTTCAGCCGACCGCGCCGTTTTAAATTTTTGATACGTCCAAAAAATTTCAACGATTCAAACTCCTTCTAATAAGTATCTTTTATCATATCATAAAAAAATGAAAAAATATAGTGCAACGTCATCTTTTTTTCATTTTTTCGAATATTTCCGGTTTGCGGCGGAAAAACTATCCACATCGACAATAAAGGAGATGAGCAAAATGATGAATAAATTAGCATTGGTTCTGGCCATTATCGGTTGTCTGAACTGGGGCTTGGTCGGTCTTTTCCAATTCGACCTGGTCGGCTGGATCTTCGGCGGCATGGATGCCATCGTCAGCCGAATCATATTCGTTGTTGTGGCGCTGGCCGGCATCTGGTTGATCAACCTTTTGTTCAAGCCGCTTGGTGAGCACAGAGGCGAGGAATAAAATAAGGCATGGTGATTTTTCACCATGCCTTATTTTTTTAATAGAATATGCAACATTTTCCTTTTTTCAGTCGTATTCTGAGCAAAGGGGGGAGTGCTATGAAGACGTTATTATACAGCGCGACGCATTTTTTCGTAGATCTTTGCTCAGCGCTCTTGATCTTCCGCTATTGCAACGGCGGCGATTGGACGATGATCCTCCTGCTTTATAACTTTTGCGCCTTTGCGTTGCAGCTGCCCTTCGGCATTCTGGCAGACCGGTTGGATCGCAACGCCGGAGTTGCCGGCGTGGGGATGATGCTGACTGCGCTGGCGTTCCTGAGCGGCGGCCATCTTTGGGGCGTGATCCTTTGCGGATGCGGCAACGCACTTTTCCATATCGGCGGCGGCATTGAGATCCTCAACCGCAGCGTACATAAAGCCGTTCGGCTCGGCATCTTCGTGGCCCCCGGAGCGCTGGGGCTTTACATCGGCACCCAATTGGGGCAAGGATCCCTCCCCTTATGGTTTCTTCCGCTTCTGCTCGGTGCCTTCGGTCTTTTCCTCCTACTTATCGATCGAAAGCCCTCCGGCAATACCCTGCCGGAGCTTCCGCGGCTTTCCCCGGCGCTCCTTTCCCTCTTTGGCGTGGTGGTACTCCGCTCCTACCTTGGTTTTTGCATGGTGTTTTCCTGGAATGACGGAATACGCACCGGGCTTTTGCTTACCGGAGTCATCGTACTGGGCAAAATTGCCGGCGGATGGTTACTGGATCGTTTGGGGTATCTTCCGGCGGCCTTGCTATCACTTCTTCCTGCGGCCGGGCTATTGCTCTTTCCTCAATGGATGGTCTTTGGTCTCTTCGGCGTCTTCTTTTTCCAGATGACCATGCCCATGACCCTCTGGACGGCGGCCAAAGCCTGCCCCGGTGCGAAAGGCTTTTCCTTCGGACTTCTGACCTTTGCCCTTTTTCTTGGCTTTCTGCCCATCCTTTTCGGCCTTCGCCTACCGGCAGATGGGTTTATTTTAGCGCTGGGCACTCTTTGCAGTCTATTGCTCTTAATCTGCGGCAGGAGGTGCGCCTCATGAATTTACTGCTATCGCTGGGCATCTCGCTGCTTGCCACCCTTATCATCGAAACCGGGTTGGCGCTACTCCTCAAAAAACGGGGAACCGGGTTGCTGGTCGTCCTCGCCGTCAATCTGTTGACCAATCCGGTGGTAGTCTTGCTCTGGAAACTAAATCCGAAATTCCCGTTGCTCCTGCTCTCTATGGAGATCGGCGCCGTGCTGATCGAAGGATGCTGCTACCGCTTATTCCCTAAGCATTTCAACCGCCCGTTTTTATTCTCTTTTCTTTGCAATCTCCTATCATTCTTAATCGGAGGGATCTTATGAGACGAATTTTAACCGTTCTTTTAACCGTTCTTTTTCTGTTCACCGGACTGAACGCTTTCGCAGACGTGGTCTACTCCCCGCCGGAGACAGATTTTTACCAAGCGCATGAGGGGGAATGTAAAACCGTAGAACGAAACTATTACACCAACGGCACCGACGGATATATCTCCATCCGGGAGCGTCCCCACGGCACCATTATGCAGTACGTTCCAAACGGCGAAAAGGTACGGATCTTTTGCAGTTACGATGAGCACGGCATGATCACCTATCTGAACGGAAAAGAGCTGGAGAAACCCGGCTGGGTACTGCTCAGCGAGCTTTACCTCATTTACGATGAACGCTCCTTTACGGAAGAGCACGGCGGGGAATTCTTCAAATCCGTCAACTACTTGACTGCCGAGCAGGATGCCCCCTTAACGCTGCGGATCTACGACTATCCGGGCGCTCCGGACTCTTGGGAATATCAATTGGTAAACGATACGCTGACCCTCACCTACGAATATGCAGATCCGGAAGGGCGGCGCTGGGCAAAGATCACCTACTATAAGGGAATCAAGAATTCATGGGTCTGCCTGAGCGACCCGGATGCCATCATCCCACCCTTTGGCGGCGACCCCAACCTTCCGCTGATCGAGTCGGCTGAGACCCCGGAGCCGATGCCCGATGAATCGGTATCTACGGATTCCCCATTCATTGATCCGGCGGATCCTCCCAAACGGTTGCCGATCAATCCGCTCCTATATCTGGCCATAGGACTGGTTATTCTGGCGGTAATCGCCGCAACACTGTTGATCCGCCTTTGCTACAAACGAAAGGAGAAATAATATGAAAAAGTTCCTTCTTCTGCTTGCGCTTGTTCTCACGCTAACGGGATGCACTTACGAATCTCCGCTCAAGGAACCGCCTGCCATGTCGGTCTTCGTTGGCGATCAGCAGATCAGGGTGTACTCCGGCAGCTACGACTGGGAGTATAAAAAACTTTTTGGCTCCAGCACTTACACCATCGCCGACGGCGTTCACCCTTTGGACTGCAATGCGGAGACTTATACTACCGCGGAAACATTCGCCACTTTGCGCTTCGGGGCCGAACCTCAAAACGTCTCGGTGGAATGCTGGCATGAGGATCTGCGTGAAAATACGATGGCAGAAAGCGGTTATTGCAACCTGGAGGGCAACAAGCTTTCCTTGCGGAGCGGGCCTTACATTTACGCCATTCACGCTTCTTGGGAGGGTAAGCGCTATCGAGGCAGCTGCACCTCTGTGGTCTGCATCAACTCCACCGCCAAAGAACCGATCCTGACGGAACCGCCTCAGCTTCGTATCCTCTGCGGCGACAAAAGCACCGTCGCCAAATTAGGCAACTATTCCTGGCGGATAGGCAATCAGACAGATGCTAAAACCGACAGTCCCCATCCCCTCCGTCTGCTGACTGCGGAGGATCAGTTTGAGATGGAAGAGTCTTATCTCAAGCTACACTTTGAGGTAATTCCCGATCGAATCGAGAGCGTCGCATGGTACGATTCCAATCTGGGGAAGGAGGTCGGAGGAAATCCCATTAACGAGTATTGGAACGGCAACCGCCTTGCTCCCTATCCGGGAGGCATGATCATTGAAGTTCATGCCTTTTGGGAAAATCGCAAAGAATACCAAGGAGATGCAAGCTACTGCTTCTATATTCATAGTGAATAAAAGACGTCCGCCGTCCTAAAAGTCGGGGGTGTTTTTATTTTTTTTTTTTCTCTTTTTTTT
>JAZQJH010000029.1:0-30292 GCA_045541555.1 Eubacteriales bacterium
GGAGAGTTTCTCTCTGCCGAGTTTTTTTGAAAGGTGAAGCGTGATATTTGCAGTAAGGCTGCCGCCTTACAAAAATGAGCGCGAGCAGGGTGGAAAAAGGCGGCGAGAGAAACCGTAACAAGTTCGACTCTTGTCACCCTACGCAAATTTGCGCGGAACTTGAATATTTTTTAGTTAATTGGTCGTGAATTGGCGCCTCAACAATGTGATACCACAAAATTCGACCGGGGTAAAGAAAAACCGTTTGACATTTTTCGATTATTCCGACCTCAAATTAGACAGAGTGCGAAAAAAGCCCTCTGATTTGTCGAAAAAAAGTTTTTTAATTTAAGGCTCTGCCGCATGACGCGGCAGAGCCTTTTTTCAGTCTGTCATACGAGCCAGCACGACAGCCAATTCTGCCCGGGTCACCGGATCGTTCGGGTTGAAGTTCCCCTGGTCGTCCCCCAGCATCCAGCCCTTATCCGTCACCGTCTCAACTGCATCCTCAGCCCATGCAGGGATAGCTTTTTCATCCCGATAAGCCATCGCGTCCGCCTCCTCAAAGTCCTTAGAATGATAGCTTCCCACCCGATTGGGAATTCCCAGATAATCGGTGGGGTCGATAACCCTTTCCCCATCCTGCAACTGGAAATGCAGATGGATGCCGGTCACGTTGCCCGTATCCCCCATCCTGCCGATGACGGTGAGGGGGGTCACTTGATCGCCTGCCTTGACGGTGACGCTCCCCTTTACCAGATGGCAAAAGATATGGCGGCGCCCCTCTGCATCTCCGATGGAAACGTACTGTCCCCAGCCGGCGGCATCATACGCCACCAGCCGAACCCTTCCTTCGCAGGTGGCGAAAACGCGGCGGTCGTCGGCGGCGAAGTCGATGCCCTGATGTCCGTCCTTCCAATAGGTGCCCTGCTGCCCGTAAACCGCCGTCACGGAAAAGGAACCGGTCACCGGAAGCCGGGTCATCGTCCTGCCCCCTTTTTCAGTTCCTGCAAATATAGATCTGCCCGAACCGCCGCCGGGGTGAAGCTATTATTTTTCCACCAAGCCCAAAGGCTGGCGGAAACGGTTGCCACCGCAGAAAGCGCTCCATAGATCGCCTCATCGCTAAAAGGCAGGGGATTTTTCCCCAAAACAGTCAGCACCTGATTGATCAAGGAAAGCACCAGGACTGCGGTTCGCACCAACGTCTCTTTCGTACAATTCATGATAACACCTCCGTTAAAAGCTGGACGACGTTGACCCCCACAGCCGCCCCCAAAAGGATCAGCAAGCCGATCCCCAGGAAGCGCAAGAGGGTCTTACCGCCGTTACTCTCCAAAAAAGAGAGCCAATTCCGATTTTCCAGCCGATCCAGCCGCTGATCCTGCTTTTCCAGGATCAACGACACCCGATCGACCGCGGCAGTCAGCTGGATGCAGGCACGGGTCAGATCATCCAGCTTCTGCCCGTGCCCATCGATCCGTCGCTCTGCCATCTTTTGAACCCGCTCAATGCCGTTACTGCGTGCCGCACAGTAATCATGAGAAATAGGATATTCCTGCATCAGAAGCCTCTCTTCTGATCATCCAGTTCCCATTGACGCTTCAGCTTTTGCAGTGCAAGCTGGTAGTAGTACTCCTGCTCTGCCTGCTGGGCTGCGCCTTGATTTTTCTGGCTCTGCAGACCAAGCTGATACTGATAATTTTTCTCCGCCTGATCCGCATCCGCCGACGTTTCAAGTCCCTGCAAAAGCAGTTTGAAGGCGCGATCCGCATCGTTTTCATAGAAACTGCTATAGGCATCTCCCAGCATACTGCTGAAGTCCCTCTGCACCTCAGCCGCCGCGTTCATGGCATCGGCATAAGCCTCTGCCTTGGCGCTCTCATTGCCGCGAAGTGCCGAACGGCGATCCAATAACGCCTGATAGGCATTGGCAGACGCCTGGTTCAAGGCGGTGGCGGTGATGGCGTCGGCAATTCCCGAATTGGAAATCCCTCGGGTCAAGAGCCCATCCGCCGCCATACGGCGCGCATTCCAGGCAGCCGAGCGGGCTGCCGCCTGATCCTGCTCCTCCTCCGCCAAAATTTCTTCTCGTTCCTTCTCCAGCGATGCCAATTGCTTCGCAAAGCCGGCAGAAATCGCATTCATACTGCTGCCCAAATAGTTCTGCACCAGCTTTTCATAAGCATCGTAGCCGGGGTTTTGGGCGGTCTTCAGCAAAATATACTCATCGCCGCCCTCACCGCCGGAATAGCCTGCCGAGGCACGGATCTCCTCTGCACGCTGATGTGCCGCATTCATGCCTGCCACATCCCCTGCCTTTTCCGCGGCGAGATACTTTTCCTTCATCCGTTGGATCTCCGCTTGCTGGGCAGAAGTCAGCAATAATTTATCCACATTACTGATCATATTAATTCCTTTCTTTTTAAATCCTTTGCGCCAGATAATCGATCAATGCATTGAATTTCTCCCGAATATCGCCGCTATCCAGCCGCGCCTTCATTTCGGCGGCGGAAAGCTCCGGGCGGTCTGCCAAGGTCTCGATCCTCTTTGCTGCGATCTCCTCCGGCGTAAATTTCAAGTCGGTTATATTCACCGCATCATTCCTCCCTTTTCATAAATCATCCGAAAGCCCCAAAGGGTAAGCGTTCCTGCATGGCTGAGATCCACCACGGTAGAAAGATGGTGCGCCGTCAGAGGATCCGTGCAGAGCGGCACCCAGCGCATTCCGCGGCAGCCCTCAAAGGAAAAATTACCGAAATCGAGCTCTGCAAAATCGAAGCAATGCAGGTCAAGCGCCTTGGGCTTCATGGGGGTATGATCCCGATAAAGACGGACGGAAAGCACCGTATCATCCCCCGGCTCCACCGCCGCCCAAAGCCGACGGAGGAGCATCTTCCTGCCGCTTTTATCTTCGATGATCGGTGTCCTCCAAAAAGCGCGGATGGGGGTACCGGCATCGTCGGTACTCTCCCCGAATTGAAAGACCCGTCCTTCTGCATCGCCGAGATAAAGGTCACCATCCTTTTTTCCCAAGGCGGTGATCTTATGCGCCAGCGACCACTTGAGAAACCGCAGCTGACCCCGGTTATCGCGCCGTCCATCGGTCAGAAAGACGGTATCCTCAAATGCCAGAAGAAAATAATTATTCCAGCGGATCGACCGCGCCTTTTGGGGATCCAGCCGGGTCAGAAGGGCATCGATGGGCATACTTCTCCGCACCGTTTCATTGAGGTTGGTCAGCTCATCCGATACACTGCGCACGCCGTATAGACCGGACTTGGCGAGAAAGCAGGGCTCATTGCCCGCAATCCCCAGCGCATGGGGAGAAAGACATCCCTCCACCGCCGCACCGGTCTTGGAGGGATAGGCATCCACCCGATACCGCTCCCCGCTCTGCGTCTGCCCGAACTCCACCAGCTGATGATCCCGGAAAAAGACGGTAGAGCCATTGGGATCATTCTTTAAGACTGCCAATCGCCCGTCGCTCAGACGGCAGTAGCCGGTGACGGGGGTCTTATCTCCGCCCAGCCGCTCCACGGCGGTGGAATAGAAGCAAAAGAAGTCGTTCGGCGCACTGAAGGCATCCTCCCCGGGGGCTTTGGCACTGCCGCCCAGAAAGAGGACGTCGTCTGCGCCGTCGGCACCGTAAAGCCCGAAGGCGGTGGCACCGGTCAAAGCCTCCGGCTCCTCCTTCAGGACCCCGTAGGTGATCCGCACGTTATCCATGCCGTCGTCGGCAAAGACGTAATCCCCGGTGCCAAATCCCACGATGACGCCGATATTACTGAGCTTGAAGCTGGTGCCCGCACGGATCGAAGACATTTCGATCCGCGCAAGCTGGCTCTCACGCTCCGCCACCATTTTAATATCAATGCCGGCCAAACATCGCCAGATGCCCTCAATATCCCGCAATTGAACCTCCGGTGCCATGTTGTCATTATAATCACTCACTAAGCAGTTCAGCCGAAAGGACTTGACGTCCTCCTCGCCGGAGATGCAAAAGCTCTCGCAGCGGAATTGGGACAAGCGGTTATCCCCGCGCGGATCCACGTCTCCGCCGCTATCCGGTCGCTTTGCCACCGCCGTAAAGGGGACGGTGGCGAAAAACTCCGGATAAATCCCCTCCGCATGGAGGGCAAAGAGATCGGCATTCCAGATGGAATCTGCCACCGACCGCACGCGGATGCCATCGTAAAAGAGGTAGTGAGCCCCATCGTGAATAAAAAGGAAATCACCGGTGATGTTCTCATGAACCCACTGACAGCTAAAGGGGGTCAAGCATCGCCGACGGGTCAGGGTCTGATGCCGCACCACCCCATGGGAGGGGGCATCTGCCATCGCCTCATATAAAACGATGGGCTCCTCCCCCTCCTTGACCTGATAGAGCCGGGTGCCGGCATGGACGACCAGGCAATCTTCATAGGTGAAGAACCCATTGATCCGTCCGGAGAGGGCGGCGATCTGCCGGTATCCCGGTCGCACCGCCAGCGCCTCCTCCTTCCAGATCAGGTTCTCGGTATCCGACGCTCTGGAAAAGGAGCCGTCCGAGGCACCCATCGAAAGATCCAAGCCCCAAAAGCCGGTCTCCGTCCGAACCGTCCGGGCGGCAGAGCCGCCCGGAACCTTGTGTAGAGGATAACTCATAAGATCCCCCCACCTTCCACGCAGGCAGACGGCCGGTAGCCCAATGCCGCCGCCAGCTTGGTATTATACTGCTCCATCAGCTTGGCATAGAGTGCGGGATCATCCCCCATGATGGTAAGAGCCGCGCAATAAAATGGAAGCGCCCTCTGCAGATCCTCGGGGTACGGAAGCTCCGCCGTCTCTTCCATGGCGGATGCCTCAGGGGGCACCCGATAATAGACCAGCGTATAGCTTCCGTCCTCTGCCAAAAGGAGATTACCGTCCAGTAAAAAGGGGACGCGCTTACCCGCGGCGTAAAGCCCCCGTGGGGTCAATACCGCAGGCGGCAGTTCTGCCGCACCGTCCTGGACGGTGATCCTGCACCGCGCCTGGAGCGGAAAGCACCGCGCCAGTTCACCCAGCGCACTGTCAAGCGCGTCTAAAAGACGCGGACGAGCCGGCAGTACCTCCGGATCCCCCTCTGCTGCACCCAGCAACGTCGTTGCACGTTTGAGAATTGATCGAATGGTCATGCCGTATCCCCTCCGATCAGATCAGCTGTACCACACTGCAATAGACGCCTTCGTTATTGCAATTTAACTGCATGATCTTGCTGCCGTCCTCCTTATGGATCAGATGGCGGCCGCTCTCCAGATAAATGAAATTCAAGCCCTCATAGTATACCGGGATCACTCTGGAAGCACCGCTCAGCACCGAGTCACCACCTAAGATCTCGATCTTAGCGTCCATATCCGCTCTGATAACAAGGACGATACCGTTATCGCCGCCCTCCACCTCGAAATAGTTGGTGGGATCCAGCTCATACTCCACCTCCATATGGATCCGTTCGCTGGGCTTCAGTTTACTAACAGGAATTTTCATCATACTCATTTTAAAGTCTCCTTTCTATTATTTATGTGCCTTAATGACAACGAGTTCCTTGGGACGAACCAGCTTGCCGCCGTAGACGTTCAAGCCCTTGATGGCATCGGAGAAATATTTCTCCGGGCGGTAGGCTTCGGTCTCGTCGATGGCACTGGCAAAGGCGATGGCCTTATTGGTACGGACCATCATGTAGTCGTCGGTACCGTCGTTATAGAGGTTATTGCTGAGGATGACGCGCGCACAGTCATACATCCCCACCACGCCCTTGGCGATCAACTCATCGTTATTGGTCTTGATCTCGGTGAGGGCATCGCGGAAGAGCTGATAGAAGAAGGGCGAAACAGTGATGGATACGTTATCCGCCACGTCCACGTCGTTCTCACGCAGGGTGAGCAACGCCTCGTCTACCAGAGCCTTGGCTTCGGCAGGGGTGGTCACCTTGGTGGAAGCAGTGGTCAACGATGCCTCCTTGGCAAGACCTGCCACAAAGCTATCGCGTGCCGCCGCCATCTTACGGCCGGCCTCCTCCAGCATCACCGGCATCAGCTCAGGGGTAGCCTGCAGACGATCCAGATCGTCCACCATAAAGTTAAAGGCCTTCGCCTGATCCACATCCATAAAGATGCTGGTACCGTCCAGAATCTGAGGATTATTCATGCCTGCCGTGCCGTCGTAGTCGAAGATCTCCGGCGCAACAGCACCCAGGATCTTGACTCTGCCGCCCAAGCGGGCTTCGCCCTCAAACTGGCGGTTACAATCGTCCACCAGCTTACATTTCTTTTCCAGCTCGGTCTGGATAAAACGGCTCCAGATCACCGGTTTAAAATTTGAATAAGACATTTCGATTTACTCTCCTTTATTTTAATTTTGAAAGGGATGCCAGCGCCTTTTTGAAGATCCCCGGATCCCGGAGATCCCGATCGGTGAGGCGATCCAATTCCTGGGAGGAATAATACATGGCGGTTCCTCCTGCCGCCTTTGCACTGACCATATCCTGCGGAACCGGATTGCGCCGACGGTCGGCGGCCACTTGCGCTTCGTATGCCACCACCGGATCCACCTTACCGCTTGCCATCAGTCGGCAATAAACCTCCCCCACTTCCTCGGGGCTCTTTGCGGTCAGATCGGGATACGCTTCTCGGACGCTCTCCAGGTCTTTTCTGAAACGGGTTGCCTCCAGCAACGACATGGCCTCCTTTACCAAAGGATGGGAGAGGACTTCCTCACGGAGCCGCTGCTCCCGATCGCTGGCCTGCAATTCCCTTGCCCTGCTCTCCACCGCTCTGCGGCGAGCCGCCTGGCGTGCCCGTTCCTCAGGGGGCATCGTGCCCCCCTCTTCTTTTTCTCCGCCTGCGGCGGACGCTGCTTCCGGAGCAGCCGGCTGCTCCGTGGCTTCTGCCATAGGTTCCATGATTTCGCTCATAAAGGATCCTTTCTCCATGTTTGCGCTATCGGTGCGGAAGGTGCCAAGAGTCACCTTATGGGATTTTTACGCTCTTCACCCTGCGATTTTTATTCTTTCGGTTCCGCCAAAAAGCGGTTTTGGACGATGAGCTTCAGTTTTTCTTTCGGCGCATTGGCATCGTCGTCCAGCGCCTCCACGTACTCTTGGAAGGTGATATACCCGGCATTCAAAAGGTTCTGCAGGGCCTGCTCCTGCGCAAACTTGGAATAGGGATTGGAGGGCGAGAGGTCGATCCGCACACGCGGCTCCAGCACCGCCAACAGCTTGCCGGGGATCAGCTGTCCCTCCACCGTCAGACCGGCAGGATGATAGGCACGCAAAAGATCGTACCAGATCAACGCCACGTCCTCGATGAACCGACATAACTGGGAGACCGCAAAGTTCAGATTCAAGGTCGCCGCCTCCCGTACCGCCAAAATCGCCGCACCGCTTGCCAGTTCCGGATTGACCTGACCGGTCACCGCATCGCCGGCACCGCAAAGCTCTCGGGTGGTGTTGATCATGTTGTTCATAAAATTATAAGCAATGCCGTTGATCCCGGCCGGTTGAACGTATGAGATCAACTCCCCGATGGAGACGTTGGGATCGTCCACCGCAATGGATGCCCCGATCTTCTCGATATCCTCCACGTTTTGGATACGCGGTGCGTTATAGACCAGCTTCGGATAGGCAAAACGCTTGATGGCGATCTCCATTCGTGCCAGGTTTTTATTGATGGCGATCTGATTGGAAATCAGACTCTCCACCGCGCCCCGTCCACGGCAGGAGCCTTTTCTGCGCGCCCAAAGAAAGGCGGCGATGGGATAGCGGTGAACCCCCTCCAGCACCGTCTCGGGATGGTAGACGCACCCCTTGGTCGCCTGCACGAAGCAGACCTTTCCGTCCTTTTTATAGAACTTCAGAATAGAGATACACTTGCGGTTTTCCTCCAGCTTATTCTCCCGATCTGCCATGCCGGTCTGACCCGGCATTTCCTGATCCGGCAGGATCTTTGCGATCTCCTCCTCAGGAATACCGTTGGCCTCCGCCTCCCGACGGATCGTTCCCACCGCACGGCGGCGCACGATCAGAATATAGGGCTGGGCGTCCAGATCCGTCTCCTGTTCATCGGCAAAGATAAGATTGTTGCCGTCCAAAAGCTCGCTCTTCAGCGTACCGCCCTGCACGTAGAAATAGAGATAGGATGCGCCGGTCACACAGCCGTCCTCCACCGCCTCCCAGCACTTCTGATCCATCTGGTTCTGCTCCCAGAGCAGGCGGGCGTTCTGATTTAAAAGCTCTGCCGCCTGATGGCTGATGGTCGTCAGCTCCGGGCGGTCGCTAAGATCGAAGTTATAGTTGATGGAAAGGCTGTTTTGCGCCACCACCGCCGTCTTATACTTGACGATGGGTTCAATGATGTTGTAGACCGGCAGACGCTCTCCGTCGGTGGGCAGATAGCGCCATTGGTCTCCGGCGTAAAAAGACTGGCATTCCTCATTGCGGTCGTAAAAGCCGTCCCTGCTTAAGAGGGATGTTCCCTCCTCGTATTCGCGCCAGATCTGTTCGCAACCGTTAACCATGCCGCTCCTTTCTGCCGTCGTAGGCGTCGATCTTGGTCAAAAGATCCTCCTTCTTTTCCCGATGTCCGGCCAATTTTCCCCGTCGTGCCGCCGAAATGCCATCGGCGATCCCCAAGCGGTAAGCCGCCACCGTCAAAACGGCCCAGAGCACGGAAAAAGATAAAAACATAATCGTCATATGATGTATTCCTTTCTGTAATTTCCCAAGGTGTTTGGATGATAAGCCTTACGTTGCTCTGCCCTGCCGGGATAACCCATGGCAAAATAGCGCAAAGCGTCCGGCGCATGGGTCAGCTCATGAGGCTCCGTCCTGCAATCCCCCGGTATGGCAGGATCCCATTGCAAGGAGGGCAGGGTGCGGATGAGATTGGTGCAGGTGGAGAAGATCCGAAGCCGGGGACGCTTATTGCCGTCCCGATCCGACCGGGGTAAAAGCCATTCCTGCAGCACCGCCCAGCCGGAGATCCGCGCCGGACTGACCCGACTGAGCACCACCCCATTCTCCCGAAAGAGATCGGCAATGGAGCGACCACTGTCCTTCTGTCGGCTCCAAAGATCGGGCGGTGCGTAATAAGGACCGGAGGGTGCCGCCCGCAGGATCTGCTCTGCCGCCTCCGAAACGATGAGTCCGGGCTGATAGACCTCCCGATAAACGTAGAAAAAGCCCTGCTCATCCTCCGCAATGCAAAGCCCTGCCAGCATATCCAGACCATAGTCCAGGGCGAAGTATCTTCGCCAATGCTCGGGGATGGGAAAGGGAGCGCAGATATGCTCCTCTCTGCTCCAGCGGCTGAAGAACCGCCCCTCGGAAAGATCCCAATCCCCCTCTAAGAGTGCCCGACGCTCCTGCTCCGGCAGGCGTTCCAGCCGCCGGATATATTGGGGGTCGCCAGCCATCAGAAAATGGTTATCCTGCACCCTTGCAGGGATAAACCGCCGGGAGCCAAGCGGATCGGTGATGGGGGTATCCGGGGGCGCCGGATCAATAAACCGCCGCTTGACCCAATCATGACCGAGTCCCCCGGGATTGGTGGTGCTTTTCATCTGTCGGGGATACGGGGCGGCTCCCCGCAGACGGGACATCAGGTAAAGATACATCGTCTCGGTAAAATGGGTCAGCTCGTCAAATCGAATGACGTCGTATTCCGCCGATTGGTACCGGTAAACGTCCCGTTCGCTGTCGCAGTACCCAAAATCCAGCACCGAGCCATTGGCAAAGACGCCGGTATGCCGGGAGGAAACGTAATGATAAAGGGAGGTCGGAAACAGCCCCAGCGCCATCCGCACCAAGGAATTTTCCAACTCCGGCAGGGTGCGCCGCAGCAAAAGCTGGCGAGAGCCGGGATAGCGAAGAGCATAGCAGAGGGCATCCGCCAGCTGTCCAAAGCTCTTTCCGCCACCGGCAGCCCCACCGAATAAGACCTCGTCCTCCTCGGCGGTCATAAACCGATGCTGCAGCGGCGTAATATTTAATATGTACGGTTGCTCCATCGGCTCCTTCCCTCCTTTTTACTCTCCAAGCTCTCCCGGCGGCACCACCCGAAGCTCCACCAGGGGAACCTCCCGTGCCGCAGATTTCGGCTCCTTCTTTTCCGGCTCCCAGCGTGCCAGCTCCCGAATCATTTTGATGGCATCCATGCCGCCCTCCGCCGCTTTTTTTGCCAGCGATAGCGCCGTAAGCTGGCTGACGGTGCGGGTTTCCGCATTTTCCAATGCCTCCTCCAGCTCCGGCAAGGTCATCCTGGCAGCACGGGCAATATCCCGGGCAAGACGCTCTGTAAAGTTTATCACCTTCACACCTCCTCTGAAGAGGTTTTCCCCTCTTCATGGGCTCATTATAGCCAAATACAGCCGCACATTCCCGAACAATAATTCCCAGTTGCAATCTGCCCTTTTCTTTGTTATAATTATTGTAAATTTTGGGGGAATTTGGAGGAAAAGCGCAAATGGTTTCGCTGATCATCAATCCGACCGCCGGAAACGGCAGGTCGAAAAAGGTCGCAAATGCCGTCATCGAGCAGCTGAGCAAAAAAAATATTCCGTTCCAAGCCTTGGAAACGGAATATCCCGGCCACGCCACCCAATTGGCTAAGCAGGCGGCGAAGCAATATAAGGATGGAGATTTTCTCCTCTCCATCGGCGGAGACGGTACCTTTCTGGAGATGCTCCAGGGTGCCCTCGGTTCCGGCATCCCTATCGCCTCCATTCCGGCCGGTACCGGTAATGATTTTCTCAAAAGCCTTCAGGTCCCCTCTGCCCCCATGGACGCATTGGAGCATATCCTGCAGGCTGAGCCCCGTATGATCGACGTGGGTCAGCTGAACGAGTTCGTATTTGCCAATGAATGCGGCACCGGCTTTGACGTGGCGGTATTGGACTATGCGGAAAAGGCGAAGAAATACTTCCATGGGCTGATCCCCTATCTCTGGGGCGTCATCCGCACCATCTTTTCCTATCATCCCACCCCCTTGAAGATCACAGCCGATGGCAAGACCGTCTTTTCCGGCGATTGTCTGGTGGTCTCCATCGCAAACGGCCAATATATCGGCGGCGGCATTCAAATCAGTCCCACCGCCGACCCCCAGAGCGGCGATCTGGAGTTGATCGTCGTGCAGGATTGCCCCCGTATGCGGATGATCTGCCGCTATCTGCCCGGACTTTTGGGCGGCAAGATCCTCAGCTTTAAAGATACTGTGGTGCACTGCCGCGCCTCTGCCATTACCGTTCAGCCCTTGGCAGAGGGTGCCAGCTTCCGCGTCAACGTGGACGGCGAGATCCGGGATCTTGCCGACTGCGCCTTTTCCATTCAGCCCGCTGTACTCCCCGTTAAAATGTAGAAAGTAGGTACCATGAAGAAATTAATCGCATTACTGACTGTTTTTGTTTTACTGTTCTCCTTGCCCTTTGCCATCCCTGTCCTGGCAGAGGAGGACTTCTCCTCCCAGCCGCCGGAGAATGACGCGCCCCTCCTGCCGGGAGACGGCGAAAACCCTGAGGAGGATCCCGAGTACGACCCTGAGGAGGATCCGGAGGAAGACCCGAAGGATCGTCCCGACGAAGAGGTGGAGAAGATCACTCCTGCGAACTTGGAGATTATCCCGCCGGACAAGCGGATTTATATTGACGGCGAAAACCCGGACTATACCGGCGGTTATCTGATCTATACCGATTCCGCCCCTCTGACCTTGCCTTTGGACGGCTACTGTAACTGGCCGGATTTTTCCACCCCGGGTAATAAAAGAGTGACGGTCACCATCAATGGTCTGACCGCCTATTTCAATATCACCGTCCTTTCCAAGGAGGATCCGATTGTCACCATCACCGATATTGAGCAGACCCATTGGTCGTATCTTTATTTTGGGCCCTGCATGAAGGCAGGCTATTTCACCGGCGACGACCTGAAGCACCTCAACCCCGATACCCCCATCACCCGGGCGGAGATGGCGCAGATCATCTACCGCGCATGGCAAAACGATCCCGACGTCATGGAAAAGAACGCAGAAGCTCCTGCCCCTCCCTTCGTGGACGTGCCGGAAGGGGAATGGTATTACGAGGCGGTGGATGCCTGCAGAAAGGCTGGTATTATCCGCGGCATGGAGGAATCTCTCTGTAAACCGGACGAGGCGATCACCCGGGAGGATGCCGTCTTGATGCTGATGCGGATCCGCCATACCGAAGAGGAGCTTGCCGCGGTGAACATCACCAAAGAGGTTTTGGAAAGCGGTCTGAATCCCAGCGATTTCGGTCAGGTGGCGAACTATGCCAAGCCTGCCATGGCGCTGGCTTTGGGTGACCTGATCTTCGGCAATGAGGATCAGACCATCCTCCCCAAAAATTCCATTACACGGGCAGAGGCTGCCACCATCTTCCATCGCCTGTTCTTAAAGGACTACGAATGGGAGATTCCGACCATTCCGGAAGAGCCGGAACAGCCGGCACCGGAAGAACCGGAGCAAGCGCTCATGCCCCTGATCTATCTCTCCCCCTCCAATCAGTTTGATAATTCCTACGCCACCGGCAATACCAACGAAGGGGATCAGATGTATCGCATCGGTGAAGCGGTGAAGCGGATGTTGCTCCAAAAAGGCTATCGGGTCTATCTGGCGGAGCGGGATCGCAGTATCGTCGATCGCCCCAACGATGCCGCCGCCATGGGTGCCGCCCTCTATATCCCCATCCATTCCAACGCCGGCGGAAATCAAGTCGGTACCTATGTCTTTTATAACGGCAATATCGAGGGATGCGCGCAGTTCTCCCGGGAAATTTTCGACCGGCTGGCTGCCCTGACCGGTACTGCCTACAGCACCAGCCGTCATAAAGAGGACTATCTCTCCCTCCTGCCGGATGGCGCACCCTTTAAAGAAGTCATGTATCCCACCATGCCGGTGGCCTTTATTGAAGTGGAATTCCACGATAAGCCGGCCAAGGCGCAATGGATCATCAATAACACCGAGGCCATGGCACGTGCTATTACCGAGGGCGTTATTGCGTATAGCGAAAAATACTTAATAAAGTGAGAAGTCTCATGTACGAAAAAATGAACGTCAAAATTAAAAAACTCTCCCCCGATGCCATCCTCCCGGTCTACGGCTCGGCCGATGCGGCAGGCGCAGATCTCTGCAGCATCGAGGAAGTGACCCTCGCCCCCGGCTCCACCGCCTTAATCCATACCGGACTGGCGATGGAACTGCCCAAAGGGTACGGCGGCTTCATCTTCGCCCGGAGTGGACTTGCCACCAAGCGCGGTCTGGCACCTGCCAATAAGGTGGGGGTCATTGATGCTGATTACCGCGGCGAGGTCATGGTCGCCCTCTATAACCAAAGCGACCGTCCCCAGACGGTGGAAAAGGGCGAACGAATCGCCCAGCTGGTGCTCCTCCCCGCTCCCCAAGCCCTTTTTACAGAGGTGGAGGTGCTGGAAGAAACCGATCGCGCCGCCGGCGGCTTCGGCTCCACCGGCAGAAAATAAAACAAAAAAGAGTGGTTCCATTAGAGTCGTACCTAAAGGATCGTAATAGAACGAATAAATCTCTCAATTTAGCTCCGTAGACTGAATTGAGAGATTTTTCTATTTTTAGTCGATATGTTGGCTACTGCCAACTCGATATATTTGCGTCCCGCAAATTCGATATAATTTTGCAGGCAAAATTTCGATATGATATAAATTCCTTTTTCCTCGTTGCGAAGCAACATATCGAGTTTTGCTTATGCAAAACATATAGAGAAAAGGGTCGGCGGAAAAATCCGCCGACCCTTTTCATATCGAAAATTCCAAAGGAATTTATATCGCCGCCAAGTGTCCTTTGAGACACTTGGCCTTCGGAACCACTCCGTTTTTTATTATGCTGTTTGAAGAAGCTCTTTTTCATACCGCTTTCTCCGAGCGCGCAGGACGCCAAAGAAGATAAAGGAGGTCGCAAGATAGGTCACGACCCAGGAAAGCGAATAGGAGGTATATAACGCCGTCAGTGTGTGGAATTTGGGAAATACCGTATAGATCCAGACCACCCGAAGACCGCAGACGCCGATGACGTTGACCAGCGTAGTCGAAAAGGAAATTCCCATTCCCCTGGCACCACCGGTGGCGATCTCCATCATGCCGCAAAGGAAATAAAGAAGCCCCACCATCAGCAGGCGCTGCATACCAAATTCAATGGCAGCCTCGTCGCCGGGAATGTAGATAGAGAGTAAGGGACGACCGCAAAGATAGACCGCACCGCAAAGGGTAACGCTGATGACCAGCATCATCCAAAGACAGGTGAAATAAAGCTTGGCAATCCGCCGATATTTCCGCGCCCCCTCGTTCTGACCGGTAAAATTCACCATAGTCTGATTAAAGGAATGCATCAGGACGTAGATAAAGCCCTCAATGTTAGAGGCGGCAGAAACGCCCTTCAACGCCACCGGACCAAAGCTGAACATGGAGGACTGCATCAGGACGTTGGAGATGGAAAAAAGCGAGCTCTGAATTCCGGACGGAATTCCAATGGCAAGGATCCGCTTGAGGGGCTTGCGATGGATGCCCAGCTCCCGCAGCTTCAGCTTGCAGGCGTCGGTTCTCTTCATCAAGGCGCGCATAATTAGAGTGGCAGAAACGCCCTGCGCAATAATGGTCGCCAGCGCTACGCCCGCTACGTCCATCTTAAAGAGAATGACAAATACCAGATTTAAAACCACGTTCACCACACCGGCGATGGTCAGATACTTCATCGGACCGGTGCTGTCCCCTGCCGCACGCAGGATGGAAGAACCAAAGTTCAAAAGCAGATTAAAAATCATACCGCAGAAATAAATCTGCATATAAAGGGTCGCCAGCGGCAGGTTTTCCTGAGGCGTCCCCATCAAGCCAAGAATCGGACCCGAAAGAAAGATCCCCACCACCGTCAGAAACGCGCCGCAGATCACCGCCAGCGGTATGGAGGTGTGAACCGTCTGACGCACCTTCTCGTCGTCCTTCGCGCCTAAACCGTGTGCCACCACAACGCCGGCTCCAACCGAAAGCCCCAGAAAAAGATTGACCATCAAATTGGTCAACGAACTGGTGGCACCTACCGCTCCTACGGAATTCTCGGAGCCAAATTGCCCCACTACCACAAGATCCGCCGCGTTGAATAACAGCTGCAGGACGCTGGAAAGTATGATCGGGACAGTATAACGAATGATCGGCCGTATCAGCGGCCCCTCGGTCATTTCTTTTGTCGTGATCTTTTTAGACATAGTTTTATCACCCACTTCGCCCTCATTATACCCCCTCATTTTTTAAAAAGCAACCCCATCCAAAGAATAAAAGAAAAGTCGTAATTTTATCCAAAAAAATCACGACTTTCTTGTAAAATATTACCCTTTGACCGCCTTCGCAAAGGCAATCATCCGCTCCATTTCCTCCGGCGTAAACCCTGCTACCGCTTCTATTAACTCCTCTTCCTTGGTGGTGTACGAAGAATCAAATTTCATAAACTCGTGGGGCATGATGTCTAAATACTCGCAAATGGAAAAAAACTGCGTCATGGAGGGATAGGCATACCCGGCTTCGATGTTGTAAATGTAACTCTTTGTCAATCCCAGATCAAGGCTCATTATTTCTTGCTTAACCCCTTTTTTCATCCGTAATTGCTGTAATCGTTTGCTAAAAAGCTTGGATGCCATGCCAAAACCTCCTCATGATATTTTATACTAAACCTATACCCATTATACCGAACATATAATCGAAAAGTCAAGCAGTTACTCCCAATTCATTTGGGAGTAAACATCTCCATGCTTCCTCGATAGACCCAAACTCCCAATTCATTTGGGAGCGATCATTCCTATGCTTCCTCCATAGACCTAAACTCCCAATTCATTTGGGTCGGATTTCAAAAAAACAATTGAATTGGCACTTTTCGATAAGCAATTCATGGAGATAAATACCATCTTACCCTCTCCTGCCCAATTCATTTGGACACCCACACCACAAAGTCGAGTCCTCCTGCCCAATTCATTTGGGCACCTCATACCTCACAAACAATGTCCCCTCTGCCCAATTCATTTGGGCACTCCCCCTCGTTAAAATGAAGAAAACCGCCCCTTGGGGCGGTTTTTTCCTTAATTCTGCACTCTGCATTTTGCATTCAGCATTCAAAGTTTTGCATTCTGCATTTTATTCTGCGCTTATTTCAAAAAATGAGCAGGTCAAATAAGATGCAGAAGTGGCTTTCTCCGGACGAAGGCGTATGTCGATACGCCGAGGAGGGAAAAGACGCTAAAAAAGGCTTCCCAAAGGAAGCCTTTTTATTCTGCGCTTATTTCCAAACGGAGCAGGTCAAATAAGATGCAGAAGTGGCTTTCTCCGGACGAAGGCGTATGTCGATACGCCGAGGAGGGAAAAGACGCTAAAAAATGCTTCCCGAAGGAAGCCTTTTTGTTCTGCGCTTATTTCACCTGCTCAATGCGCTTAGGTATGCTTTACGTCCGGACTCGTACAGATTATTTCCCTCGCTATCGATGATCACGATGGCAGGGAAATCCTCCACCTCCAGCCGGCGGATGGCTTCGGCGCCCAGGTCGTCGTAGGCGATGACCTCCGCCTTTTTGATGCACTTACTGAGCAGCGCACCGCAGCCGCCAATAGCACCGAAATATACCGCGCCATGCTCTTTCATGGCGGCGATGACCTCGGGACCGCGCTTACCCTTACCGATCATGCCGGTAAGACCCTCTTTGATGAGGGTGGGGCTATAGGCGTCCATCCGATAGGACGTAGTCGGGCCGGCAGAGCCAATGGCCTGACCGGGCTTTGCCGGGGTAGGGCCAACGAAATAGATGATGCCGTCGGTGACGTCCAGGGGCATCTGTTCCCCTTTCTCCACCAGCTCGCAGAGCCGCTTATGGGCGGCATCTCTTGCGGTATAGATGACACCGGAGATCAAGCAACTATCGCCGGCTTTCAAAGCCCGCGCCTTTTCCCGGGTCAAAGGAGTTTCAATTTTCATAGCCATCTCAAAGCACCTCCGTCTGATGCCGGGTCACGTGGCAGTTGATATTAACTGCCACCGGCAAGCCTGCGATATGGGTGGGATACTGCTCAATATTGACCGCCAGGGCGGTGGTCAGACCGCCAAAGCCCTGAGGGCCGATGCCGAGAGCGTTGATCTCCTCGAGAAGCTCCTCTTCCAGCTTAGCGTAGAAGGGGTCGGCGTTGCGCTGATCCACCTCGCGGAGGAGGGCTTTCTTAGCAAGGTACGCCGCCTTATCAAAGGTACCGCCGATGCCGACGCCCACCACGATGGGAGGACAGGGATTAGGACCCGCCTCCTCCACCGTCTTTTTCACAAAATCCTTGACGCCCTGCAAGCCGTCCGAGGGGCGGAGCATGGCGATCTTGCTCATATTCTCGCTGCCGAAGCCCTTGGGGGCGACGGTGATCTCCACCTTGTCGCCGGGCACCAACTCAAAATACAGCATCGCCGGAGTATTATCACCGGTATTGACCCGATCCAGCGGATCCCGCACCACGCTCTTACGCAGATAACCCTCGCCATAACCCCGGCGGACACCTTCGTTGACCGCCTCGGTGATATCGCCCTCGATATGTACCTCCTGGCCGATCTTCAAAAAGACGCAGGCCACGCCGGTATCCTGGCAGATGGGCTGATTTTTTTCGTCGGCGATCTCATAGTTTTCCACGATCCGCTCCAGGATCTCCTTGGCTTGAGGCCAAGGCTCTTTATCCCGGAAGCAGCAGATGCAGTCCTTGAGATCCTGCCCTAAATGGCAGTTTGCATCGATACACAGCCGCTTGACTGTTTCGGTAATTTTAGTTGCACTGATGGTTCTCATGGTTTATCCTTTCACGTTATAGATCTTATCCTGCAGCTCACCGGTACGGCTGATGACCTCCGCCACCACCCGATCGCCCTTGGACAGTTTTTGAGGAATGCCGGTGATAAAGGGCGCGTCGATGGGGGTTCTGCCCAAGGAAATATCCGAGGGACGGCCGCCGTGGGTGCGAAACAGCACCGGATTTTTCATAACGCTGCCCGAGAATGCGCCCCCAAGACCTGCCGCAATATAGTCTGTCGCCACGCCGGTGACGACCTTATTCTCGATATAATTTAAAAGGGGCGTATGAACGTCGAAAAAGGAGCTGGCGTTGACGTTAATGTTTTTGATTCCCAGATCCGCGATCTCCTGCATCACCATATTCAGCACGAAGTCACCGTTGCGGAGATGGTGATGGAAGAAAACGGTCATACCGTCCCGAAGTCCGGAGAGCTGGATGACCTCCCGAATGGATTGCACTAATTTATTCATGGTACGCCTCCGTCTGAGACCCAGCGCCTCAGCCATGGCGATGGTACGCTCTGCCCGCGCCACGATGGGTGCGTCGATCATCTTGCTGTGGAGAGCTATGGCACCCTTACCCTGCTCCTTGACAAGGCGGATGGTATCCCCTTTCCGCGAAGCACCGCGGTCTCCACTCAGGCGCGGATGGCGCATTCCAGCGCCCCTGATCCACCACGCGCACCGCAGCGTTCGTTACGCTGTTTTCCTCTAAAACCTCACGGACAGCCGCCTGGGTCTCCTCCTCGAACTGCTCTCTGACAACCGACTCCAACCGGATTTCCAGTCCACCGTTGCCCGGCTCGATCTCCACATACGCATCACTGGACTCCATGGTGCCGGCAGATGCAGATTTTTTGATTTCCACCATTTATATACTCCCACACAGGAAAGATACTGTAACAATATGAGTATATTGTATGACACAATCCGCTAAAATGCAATCCTTTTACGAAGTTTTCTTTGCTTCTTTCCTATTATGGTGTATAATGAAATCAAAGAAACAAGAGGGGTCAACCATGGAGTTGGAACTGCACGCCCGATTGAGCGGGACGAAACTGAAAAAGCGGCAGGAATCTCTGCAAAAAGCCGCTCTTACGCCGGATGCTGCGACGGAGCAGACCGCCCTCCTTTGGGACGGTGAGGAGCTGATCGCCACCGGCTCCCGGCAAGGCAATCTCTTGAAATGTATCGCCGTTGACCCGACGCGCCAAGGAGAGGGCTTGACTGCCACCCTGCTGACCGCCCTGCGGCAGGACGCCCTTAAGGCAGGGCATCGGCACCTCTTCCTCTATACAAAGCCGATGAACCAGTATCTTTTCTCCTCCCTTTTCTTTTACCCCATCGCCAGAACGCAGGACGTTCTTTTGATGGAGGATCGGGAAAAGGCAGGCGAAGTCCAATGTCTTTTGGATATCGAGATCTTTGCCAAGTATTTTGTACCGCGCTTTTCCATCAACCGCCGCTACGTGGCGGAGGAGCCCCTTTCCCCCATGACCGCGCAATATAACGAAGCCCTCAAGACCCACCTGCCCCAAAAGGGAATTGTCCTCCGGGAGATTCCCCGGCTGGAGAAGGAGGGCACCCCCATCAGCGCCAGCGCCGTCCGGGCGCATCTGGATGCCAACGAATGGGATAAAATCAAAAAAATCGCTCCGATCACCACGTACAACTATCTTAAAGGAGAACTCCCCCAATGACCGAACGTCAGGAATGTCATGTATTAAGCAGCTATTTTGCCCCCGTGGGCACAACAGAATGTATGCCCTTGGTATGCAACTGGCTCAGCTTTACCTTTCCCCCTTTGATAAGCTGATCGGCATCATCGGCAAGGCCGGAAGCGGCAAAAGCTCCCTTTTGCGCGGAATGTTCCCTGGCCTGGAGCTGACCAACGATGACGACGGCGTCTATATCCGCCCCCTGCCCATTTTAGATCAGGGAGCAAGCTTCTTCCCCCCATACCTACCATCTGGACGTCCGTTTTGAGAACGGCTTCACCCAGATGAGCGTCCTGGCGGAGGCCATCTCCGAGGCGTTGCATAACGGCAAGCAGGTCATCGTGGAGCATTTTGATCTGGTCTATCCCCTTTTGGGCTTCAATGCCAATCTGCTGATCGGCGTGGGCGAGCAGATCCTCATCGCGCGCCCACCATCTTCGGCCCCGAACCGGACGAGATCAAGCAGGACGTTTATAAATCCCTCCACTACCGCCTGATGGCGCATACCGGGCAGATCGAAAACTTCCATCTGCTGTACCACTTTATCTACAACCGCTTCAAGAAAGAGTATCTGATGATTGGGTGCGTGGGTGAAAACGCATGGGAAAACCTAAAAAGATTGGATGCCCAGCAAGAGAAGCAATCCGACCTCATCCTATGACCGCAGAAATCACCCTTACTGAAATACTGGAAGCAAGAGAGGCGCGCGTCCGGCGCACCGCTGATCTGCTTCACCATGAATATTGCCGGCCCCATCAAGACCTCGCCCCTCATTCGGCGCGGGTTTCAGATGGGGCTTTTGGCGTTGGAGAAAAAAATTCCTCCCCACCGCATCCTCCACCGGGAGGAGCAGCACCCCGTCACCGGCAGTACCGCCTTTTGGTCGGTGGATCTGCCGGCAGAGGAATTAAAGACTCTCTGCCTCTCCATCGAAGAAGATACCCCTTTGGGGTGGCTCTTTGATATGGACGTCTTGGACGTAAAGGGTGTCAAAGCCGAACACTCCACCCTGCGCAGCTGTATCGTCTGCGGTGCTCCCGGTCGGGACTGCGCTGCCAGAAGACTGCACACCGTCCCGGAGCTTCAAGCCGCCACCACCCGGCTCCTCACCGACCATTTTGCGAAAGCAGATGCTAAGCAGATCGCCGACCTCGCCGTCCAAAGCCTTTTGGACGAGGTGTATACCACCCCCAAGCCAGGGCTGGTGGATCGGCGTAACTCCGGCAGCCACCGGGATATGGATATCCCCCTCTTTGAGCGGAGCGCTGAAAGCCTCCGCCCCTATTTTGAAAGGTGCGTAACCATCGGGCAAACCACCGCCGACCAGCCCCATGCCGAAGCATTCCAAGCCCTGCGCCGGGCAGGTCTTTTGGCAGAAGAAACCATGTTCGCCGCCACCAACGGCGTCAATACCCATAAGGGCGCTGTCTTCACAATGGGATTACTCTCTGGCGCTTTGGGGCGCCTTTGGCAACCGGAAAATCCAACCTCCAACCGCGACGTACTCCTCCGGGAAACCGCCGCCCTCTATGCCGATACTCTGAAGGCAGATCTCCACTCCACCCCCGATACCGCAGGGCTTCATCTTTATCAAAAGCATGGGCTCCAAGGCATTCGGGGCGAGATCGCAAGCGGACTGCCTTCTCTGCAAAAGATCTCCCTGCCGACCTATGAACGGTATCGCCAAAATGGACGCTCCGCCAACGACGCCGGCGCCCTCACCCTCCTGCACTTGATCGCCCGGGTGGAGGATACCAACCTCTACCACCGGGGTGGCCCCGAGGGCGCAGCCTGGGCAAAGTCTGCCGCCAAAACACTCTTGAAAGACACTCCCACCATGGCAGACATTGAAAAGCTGGACGATGAATTTATCGTGCGCAATCTCTCCCCCGGCGGCTCCGCCGACCTCCTGGCCGCCACCTATTTCATAAAGAAACTTGAACATCTCGCCGACCATAACCGGCATATCACCTAACCAAAAACGAAAGAGAAGACTCGTATGATACGAATCTTCTCTTTTTTTAATGCCAGTAGATTATTCAAAAAAACAACATTGATTAATCACTTATCGTTTTTGAGTATTGAATTACTTCTTCGAGCTTCTCATTAGAAAAACCACGCACGGCGTCCAGTAATTCTTCTTCCTTCGTGGTGTAAGAAGAATCAAACTTCATGAACTCATGCGGCATAACGTCCAAATATTCGCAAATGGCAAAAAACTGCGTCATGGAAGGATAGGCATACCCATTTTCGATATTATAAATATAATTCTTGGTCATAAAGAGATCCAAGCTCATTTGCCTGGAGCCAACACCTTTTTCGATGCGTAACTGTTGAAGCCGCTTTTGAAACAATAATGATGTCATAAATTCACCCCTTAAAACAACATCATTATAACTTACAGGACCCCTAAATGTCAAGAATACCCAATTCATTTAGGCACCTCATTCCTATCTGACGATGCTTATCTGCCCAATTCATTTGGGCGACTCGCTCCAATCCGCCGACGCTTACCTACCCAATTCATTTGAGCACTTCATCCCTCACCAACGATGCCTATCTGCCCAATTCATTTGGGCACCTCATTCCTATCTGACGATGCTTATCTGCCCAATTCATTTGGGCACCTCGTTCCAATCCGACGATGCTTATCTGCCCAATTCATTCGGGCACTTCATCCCTCACCAACGATGCCCATCTGCCCAATTCATTTGGGCACCTCATTCCTATCTGACGATGCTTATCTGCCCAATTCATTTGGGCACCCATCCCTTACCAACGATGTCTATCTGCCCAATTCATTTGGGCAGCCCATTAATCTATCCCAAGGTGCCAATTCATTTGGGGTAACTCCTACATCCCATCCTTTCGTCTTATCCCAATTCATTTGGGGGTAGTCATCACTCATGTCGCAAATTATCCCATATTACACATTTCAAGCAAAAAGAACTCCGCCCGATGGCGGAGTTCTTTTTGCTTATTTATTTTTTGCTGCCAGGTCTTTGACTTCCTCGTACTTAGCGATGATATAGGCATAGCCCTCTTCACTATGGGGCAAGGTGCAATCGGAGCAATCCTTGACGTCCCCTTCGATATACTTAAAGTTTCCACCGCATCCGGAGCCCAGGGCATAGAGCGGGCAGTAGCAGAAAAGGCAGTTAAAGAACTCGCCTTCCTTCTGATGGCAGGGGAAAAACTGGCAATCTTCATTTTTAAAATAGGAAAAGTTATTTTTCATTACTTCAGATTAATGTAGGAATACCAAAGGTTATGATCGCTGGCATAATTAAAGGTGGTGTCGTCTCTGACAATGGGGGTATCCAGCAGAGTGGACTCTACCTTAAATCCACTGACGCCGGCCGGATCCTTATACCCGCTGATGGTATTCTTCTTGACGATGATATGGTCGATCCTACTCTTATCGGTCAGAATATCGAAATTCTCATAGTCGATGCAGCCACTGTCCTCCAAATCTATAATTCTCTCATTCATATCGCCGACGAAGACAGCATACTCATCCTTCATCATGTAGTCATCTTGGATCTCTTCATACTGATAGCGCCCCTCATTAAAATCCATATGGCCGTTATAGAAGGTCAGCACCTTATCGCCCACCTGGATCTCATGGCGCTCTACGTTGCGGATCTCGTTGGTGGTAATAGACGTCTGTGCCTCAGGCCAGATGCTCTCAGACTTAATGATGGGATATTTGCTCAGGATACCATGACCATAAGCGTTCCAATTAGTATCTGGATCAATAGGTTTCTGGGGATCACCGGGCTTGGAAACAACCGGTGCAAAGAAGTAATACTCATAACCTGCCATGGCAGCCAATTCCTTCATCTGATCCTTGAAATAAGAACGAATGCAGCCGCGGTCCACTTCCTGCAGACCTACGACGTCTGCATTGACTTCCTTCAGGGTAGCGGCGATCTCTTCCATGGTCTCGCCGTAGATGGCGCACTTAATGTTGTAGGTGACGATCTTCAAAGAGTTCTGACGCGCCAGCACGCGCAGGAGGCAGACGACATCATAGATGCTGGTCTTACCGTCGCCGTTGATGTCGCCGGCCAGCTCTGTGATATAACCATCATCCCAGCCATCCACGTGGCAGAGCAGGATCATGGCATCTGCCACCGTCTGTCCCATGCTGCCGTCAAAATCGAATCTTTGCCCGACGCGGTCTGCGGTCTCCGCCGTCGCCGTAAGGCTGCCGAAGAGGCTCAGCACTAAAACCGACACCAAAAGCATTGCAATTCTACGCAGGTTTTTTATTTTTCCACACACTCCTTTAAACGCGGTAAAAAGCAAGTCTTTTGGGGACTTGCTCTTTTTTATTTTTAGGATTTAGTCTAAGAGATTGACGTATGCGTAGATCATCGCATGGTCGCTGGCGCCGTCATGAGGACGGGAATAATAACCGTTCTGCACTTCATCATCCTTCCAAACGAAGGTATCCTTGGAAACGATGATATGATCGATTACCTGGCTCTTTTTGGTTTCCGTACCGCGATAGACCTGAGACTTTCCGGACGAATCATCACCGAAGGAAAAGTTATAGAACTTATCAAAATCGAAGTAGATGCTAAACTCGTCGAAGGTCTCATTGAAGTCGCCGACGCAGACGGCGTACTTATCCTTGGACATATACTTCTCCTGTACCTCAAAATACTGCTCGCGTCCAAGGGAGAAATCCAAATGGCAGTTATAGAAGACCACCGTCTTGCCGCCCACGTCGATCTCATGGCGGCCGAAGTTCCGGACCTCTTTGTCTGCCCCTTTTGCCTGCGCCTCAGGCCAGATGATCTCAGACTTCTTGATGGGATATTTACTCATAATGGCATGACCGTAAGCATTCTCCCGAAGGTCTGCCGATGCCTGTTCATTCCTGGCAGCGGTAAGATCAATAACCGGCTCAAATGCGTAGTAGGGATAGCCGGCTTTTTCTGCGATTATCTTCACCTGGTCGATACCACTGATAACATTACCTTTACGATTACTGTTACAGTCCACTTCCTGCAGGCCTACGATGTCGGGGTTTTCTTCCTTGATCTGACTTGCTACCTGGTCGATGGTCTTGCCATACCAAGCGCACTTGATGTTGTAGGACATGATCTTAAACGCCTTATTAGGATCATAGGCAGGCTTTTCAACGGGCTCACCATCACCGTCTTCGTCGCCGGTGTTCTCGTCGCCGGTGTTCTCATCGCCGGTGTTCTCGTCATCGGTGTTCTCGTCACCGGTGTTCTCGTCGCTGGTGTTCTCGTCGCCGGTGTTCTCGTCACCGGTGTTCTCATCGCCGGTGTTTTCGTCGCCGGTGTTTTCGTCGCCGGTGTTCTCGTCACCGGTGTTCTCGTCACCGGTGTTCTCGTCACCGGTGTTTTCGTCACCGGTGTTTTCGTCGCCGGTGTTTTCGCCGCCGGTGTTTTCGTCGTCGTTATTGGTGTTTTCGTCTTCCTCCTCGGACTCCTCGCCGGGTGCCGGGATCTCAATAACGATCTCGTCTCCGGCCACGCCTTCCATTTCGATGACCTGCTTCAACGCTTCGTTATTCCCGCCTGCTCGCTTACAGCCGGCAAAGCTGCAAAGCGCCATGACGATCACCATAACCAAAGCGATTTTACGTACTAAATTAGTCTTCATGATCAAATTCCCCTTCGCAAAGGATTTTCACACAAATATGATAACATGTACAATTATTAATGTCAAGGTATAGGTTTTTTATTTCAATTTCACCAAAGCATAGATCAAATTGTGGTCGCTGGTCTCGGTCTCGATGATATAGCGGCCGTTTCCTTCTTCGTCCTTTTCATAGTCGATGGTGTCCTTGGAAACGATGACGTGGTCGATGCGTGCATTACCGGGCAGTAGTTCAAACTTCTCGGTATCCACCACGCCGTCCAGGCGATCCACCCGGGTGTTCATATCCCCCACGAAGATGGAATACCGATCCCGGGTCATATAGTTAACCTTGATCTCCTTATACTGAGCGGGTCCCTGCTGGAAGTCCAGATGGCAGTTATGGAAGCCGACCACCTTATTCCCCACTTGAATCTCATGACGCTCGATATTGCGCGCCTCGTTGCCCTCGGTCTGGGCATCCGGCCAGATCACCGTGGATTTCAAAACGGGATGCTTACTCAATACGCCGTGACCGTACGCACCGCCCTGAAAGTCTAAAGCCTTGGCAAAATACCAATATTTGTAGCCGGCTTTTTCAGCGATATACTCCACCTGGTTGACCACGTCGGAATGCTTGAGACTCCGCTTGGTATTAACGTCCACTTCCTGCAACCCCACGATATCCGCATCCACCTCGCGAAGCAGCGCGGCGATCCCGTCTAAGGTCTTTCCGTACCAACCGCATTTGACGTTAAAAGTCACGATCTTCAAAGCCGTATTCATCGTTTTTCCTCCTTGGGCAAGTGCCATATATAATATACAAAAATAGTACCATGGTGCAAAAATCGGTGTCAAGCAAGAGCCACAAAAATGACCGGAAATATAAAAAAATACCCTAATATACAAGTGTATACAAGGGTATCGATTTCAGTCAAAGAGAGCGAATAATCAGATCGCACCGCTCCTTGACGGCTGTTTTTTCAAAATAATGCCGTTCCATAGGGATCCATTCCTCAAAAAAGCGAACCGCCTGCTCAGCGCCGTTTCGCCTTAAGATCCGCTGCCGCTGCACTTCCGGCTCGATCTCCAAAAAGATCGAGAGATCATAATAGGCAGAAAGCGCCGGGTGCATACTGTACGCCCCCTCTACCACCGTCAGTTTTTTCGGCGCGATCACCGTCGGCGGCAGGAGGGTCGCCGTCTTGCAATCATACCGCCGATACGCCACCGATTTTCCCTCCGACAAAGGACGCAGTACCTCCTCGAAAAACCGCTCCCGGTCTACGTTTCCGCCCGCTTCCGCCAGCCGCTCCGGTGTCCGCTGAAAGGGCTTTAAAAAGAAGTCGTCCATATGAAAAATATTGCAATCGTAACGCTGTAAAAGTTGCTCCGCCAGGGTGGTCTTTCCGCTGGCACTTCCGCCCTCGATGGCGAGGCGC
The DNA here is from genome assembly GCA_045541555.1 of Eubacteriales bacterium. Classification (GTDB taxonomy): domain Bacteria; phylum Bacillota; class Clostridia; order Oscillospirales; family QAKW01; genus QAKW01. The sequence continues at coordinate 26,615 of JAZQJH010000029.1, forward strand.
ACTTCGCCCTTTTCCAAAAGGGCATCCAGCTTTTCACAAAGCGATAAAAAGAGCTGCTCGTTCATACTGCACACTCCGTCTTTTTTCTCCGATCCAAAAGCATGACCAAGGGCGGCACCAGCGCAAGCTGTACCAAAATGCCGGGCAGGGCGTTGGTCACCGCCCCAGCCAGAAATGCCGCAAACCCAAAGGGTTCTCCGCGCAACCCCATGGCAATAAACATCGCCGCCCCCCAGACCAGCCGACCGCCGATCATCGCCACCGGCAAGGAGTAATAGATATAGAGTTTTTTCCGCGGCAGTACGCGATGCGTCCAGCCGGCAAGGGCACCGTACGCCGCCAGTTCAAAGGCCATGCAGACCGCCGAGGGAAAGAGCAACGGCACCCCTAAGGTCATCGTCCGTAGAATGGGCGCGATCGCCCCCACCGCCATCCCCCAATGCCAGCCGCAGATAAAGCCGCAAAGCAGCACCGGGATGTGCATGGGGCAAAGCATCTTGCCGATCTCCGGGATCTGCCCGGTGAGGAACGGAATGGCATAGGCCGTCGCCAAAAACAGCGCCGCCAGCACCATATTCAACGTTTTTTTATTTGTTTTCATTTACAGATTATAGTACTTTTCAAACTCCGCAGGATGGGGAATCTTAGCCAGCTCCTGGCACTCCGCACGCTTCATCTTGATGAAGTTGCGGATCAGCTCCTCGGGGAATACACCGCCCTCAGTGAGGTAAGCGAAATCCTGCTCCAGGCAATCCAGCGCATCGTTCAGCGATACGGGCAGACCCTGCAGCTTGGCCTTTTCCTCTTCGGGCAGATTATAGAGGTTCATATCGTAGGGACCCCAGCCGTTGGCATGGGGATCAATTCTGTTCTTGACGCCGTCCAGACCTGCCATGAGGATGGCCGCATAGCAGAAATAGGGATTACAGGTGGCATCAGGGTTACGCAGCTCAAAACGACGCTTATCCGGACTCTTGGCATAGGCAGGAATACGGATGACCGCACTTCTGTTGGAGGTGGCGTAACCGACGGTCACCGGCGCCTCAAAGCCGGGCACCAGCCGTTTAAAGGAGTTGGTGCTGGGGTTGGTGATGGCGCAGAGAGAGCCGATATGCTTCAAAAGACCGCCCATGAAATAATGAGCCGTTTCGCTCAAATGAGAATAGCCGTTATCGTCGGAGAAGACCGGCTGACCGTCCTTAAAGAGGATCATATGCACGTGCATACCGCTGCCTGCCTCGCCATAAATGGGCTTGGGCATAAAGGTGGCGCTCTTGCCGTACTTGAGGGCAGTATTATGGATGATATATTTGATCATCATGGTAGCGTCCGCCATATGGACGATCTCGCCCAGCTGAGGCTCGATCTCAAACTGACCGGAGGCCGCCACTTCGGGATGGTGATAATTGATCTCAATGCCAGCATCCTTCATCAGCATACACATCTCGCTGCGGCACTCGTACGAGGTATCAAAAGGCTTGGCAATATGATAGTTCTTCTGCTTGGGAACCACCACACCGTGACCCTCGTTATCGGAATTCCAATAGGACTGCTTGGCATCGACGGTGGCACCGATGTATCTGCCCTCTACGTTCCAAGTCACGTCGTCAAAGAGATAGAACTCAAACTCCGGCAGGATCTTCATCTCGTCGGCAATGCCGCTCTCTTTCATGTATTTCACAGCCGCCTTGATGATATTCCGGGGATACTGCGCCAAGGGGCGGTTTTCGGGGGTATCAATGATCATGGCGTTACCGGTCATCGAAAGGGTCGGGATCTCGCAGAAGGGATCGATCACCGCCGTATCGGGATCAGGGATAAAGACCATATCGCTCTTCTCCACCACCGCATAGCCGTAGTTAGAGGCATCGAAGCCGATGCCGCTCTTCATGGTATCTTCGGAAAAGTTCTCAGCAGGGATGGTGACGTGGCGGTACTGACCGTTGATGTCCACCATCTTGAAGTCGATCATCTTAATGCCTTTTTCTTCGATGATCGCCATAACATCCTGAATGCTTTTAGCCATAGGAATGCTCCTTTGATTTGAAATAAATACAGGCCGCACACGCGGTTAATCAGATTTTGCTCGAGTGTTACCCTTAATTATACCGCAGTTTCCGGGGATTGTCAATAGATTTTCGGCGCGGAGGCAGGAATGCACGGATTTTTAGCGGATTTTTTGACCCCATTCCGTGAAAAAAGCCGCATGGGCGAACCAACACGGCTTGTATGGAATCAGTCGTTGTCTGCGTCTTCATTTTCCTCATCTTCCGGATCGCTGCGGACGACCTTTGCGGCAATCACGCGGCGTCCGTCGGTTTCGGTGATGGTAATCTGAAGATTTTCGTATGCAAAGGAATCGCCTTCCTCGGGGATTTTGCCCATCTGTTCGGTGATCCATCCGCCGAGGGAGATGCTGTTGGTGTCGGATTCGATATCGTAGCGTTCGCAGAAATCCAGGAAATTCATGGAGCAGTCCACGATGCAGGTGTCATCGGAAACCTCCTTGAAATCTTCCACAACCTCGTCATGCTCGTCCCAGATATCGCCCACCAGCTCTTCCAGGATGTCTTCCATGGTCACGATGCCAAGCGTTCCGCCGTAATCGTCAAGAACCACGGCAATGTGGGATTTTTCCTGCTGAAGGAGCTTGAGAAGGTCGCTGATCTTTTCGGAGCGGTGGATAAAGAGGGGCTGCGTAGTGATTTCTTCCAGGGATTTTGACGTCGTGCCTTCACCCACATAGAAATCCTTCTGGTTGATGACGCCGACGATCTTGTCGATGGTTTCTTCAAACACCAGAATCCGGGAGAAGCGGGTTTCGGTAAACTTGTTCGCCAGATCCTCATGGTTGGCATCGGTGGGAACGGCTTCCAGATCCACGCGGTGGGTGAGAATGTCTTCGGCAGTGCGGTCGGTGAACTCGATGGCGTTCTTGATCAGATCCCCTTCGTCCGTGTCGATGCTGCCGTCCTGCTGAACTTCTTCCACGAACATCAGAAGCTCTTCCTGGGACATTTTTTCATCCCGCTTGGAGGCAAACAGTCTGGAAACCAGCTTCTTCCATGCGGAGAAAATAAAGTTCAGGGGAGTAAGAATCACCAGCAGAATCCGCATGAAGGGAGAGGAGAACATGGCGAAGGATTCGGGAAAGTCCTTGGCGATGCTTTTCGGCGTGATTTCACCGAAGATCAGGACCACAACGGTGATGACGGCGGTGGAAACGGTGGCGCCGATGTCCCCCAGCAGCTTTACAAACAGCACGGTGCCGAGGGAGGAAAGCAGGATATTCACAATGTTGTTGCCGATGAGGATGGTGGAGATCAGCTTGTCGTATTTTTCGGAAAGCTCCAGTGCAAGAGCTGCCCGCTTGTTGCCCTTTTCGGCGAGGGTTTTCATACGGGTTTTGTTCATCGAAAGGAATGCGGTTTCTGTGGCGGAAAAGTACGCTGATCCGATGACGCATATGGCCATGACAATCAGCGATATGATACTTATGTCTTTCATTAGTAAAAAGCTCCTGTATGTCTGACAGCGGCAACGCAAAAAGGCATACTCCTTCCTGTAGCTTACAGGCAGGCATATGCCGCAAATATCCGATTACGCTTGGCGGGAGTATCGTCCTCGTCGCTGTCCATTTGGGATAAATTCCTCCGGGGATCGTATTTTTAATATTAT
>JAZQJH010000030.1:0-7650 GCA_045541555.1 Eubacteriales bacterium
GCACCGATATTGCCGGCGTCATGCACCAAGATCACTTCTGCGCCATAATGACGCACCAGCTTCCGCCGCTCCTCGCTGACCGAGTCCGGCATAATAATCTTGACCTGATAGCCACGCACCGCGCCCACCAACGCAAGACCAATTCCTTGGTTGCCGCTGGTCGGCTCCACGATGATGGTGTCCGGATGGATGAGACCTTTTGCTTCCGCATCGCGGATCATATTATAGGCCGTCCGCGTTTTAATAGATCCGCCCACATTCAAGCCCTCGAATTTCACCAAAATCTCGGCGCCATCGGGGTCTGCCATATGCTGAAGACGGATGATCGGCGTATCGCCCATCGCATCTAAAATCGTATTGCAAATCATAGGGTTCTCCATTTCATCAAAAAACATACACTTTATTATATAGGAAAATACAAGATTTGGCAATAGAAAAAGCAGAGTTTTTCAACTCTGCTTTTTAAAAAAATCAATCTATACGCTCTTTCCCCCAGAAGAAGAGCGCTACCGTACCCGGGCCGGTATGACTACCAATGGTGGTACCGATATTATTGATGACCACTTTCCCGTTCAGCTTGGGGAACTTGGCCTCTATAATATCCGCCACCTCGCGGGCATCCTCGTAGCAGGCGGAATTACACATATAGCACTTCCCACTGTAATCCAAGCCGCCCTCGGCGTTCTGCTCCATCTGCTCCACGATCGCCTTAATGACTGCGGCTTTGCCACGGATCTTTTTGCGGGGGATCAGCTTACCATCGTTGCTGACGTTCAGCAAGGGGCAGATATTCAGCACGGTACCGAACCAGCCGGACACCTTGGAAACACGACCGCCCTTAACAAAGAAGGTCAGATCGGTGGTGAAGAACCAGTGGTGCATTTTGAGTTTGTTTTCTTCCACCCACTTATAGAGAGCATCGATCTCCATACCCTCATCCCGCTTATCTGCCAGGGTATCCATGATCAGACCGAAGCCGGAGGATGCTGCCAGGGAATCCACAATATAAAGCTTACGGTCGGGGAACTCGGCACGCAGAGTTTCCCCTGCAATACGGGCAGAGTTGGCAGAGCCGGAAATTCCGGAGGAAAGGCAGAGATGCAGGACATCCTTACCGTCCTCTAAGAATCTACGGAAATAGGTTTCATATTCATCTACATTAACCTGAGAGGTACGGGTCTCTGCACCGTCAACCATCTTCTGATAGAACTGATCGAACGGGATGGTCTGACCCAGGTCGTCGGGATATTGCACCCCGTCCAGCTCGTAGTGAAAACAAATATAATGAATATCCCGCTCCGCAAAATGCCCAGCGTTCAAATCGGCAGTAGAGCAACAACTCAAAACAAATTCCTGCATAAGTACCTCCAATAAATCAATCTTTATTTATTATATCGACGATCTTATGCAGTTGCAATCAAAATGAAGTTAATTTAATCTATTTTTAATCTTCGCAAGCCTCATAATCCCAAGCTGACTTGCAGTCCCCGATCCACCTGCTGCATGGTGGCATCGCTGATATGCCCCATCTTTTCTTTCAGGCGGATCTTATCCAATGTACGAACCTGCTCCAGGAGGATCATGGATTTGCGCTGCAGACCGCAGGTCTCCTCGATATTGATATGGGTCGGAAGCCGTGCCTTATCCACCTTACTGGTAATGGCGGCGGCAATGACGGTGGGGCTATACCGATTACCCACGTCGTTCTGCACGATCAGCACCGGCCGTAATCCGCCCTGCTCGCTGCCCACCACCGGGGAGAGATCCGCATAATAAATATCACCACGTTTGATCATCGCTTTTTGTCCTTTCGATTTGGTTGAACGATTCTTATCGTCAACTCTATTATTAACGGTTTGACTTCCCTTAATTCAGTCTACGATGAAAAAATATGATGGTGAAGAAATGAAAAAAAGCCTGCAGAATTTTTATTCTGCAAGCTTTTCCAGCGTGTCAAAGAACCCTATTTTTTTATCTTTGACACGCTGGGGAGACTCTCAAAAATGTTTCCGAATTCGTGGGGGCGATCTCGTCGGCGTACATCGGTACGGTAGAGAGCGGTCCCGCGGATAGCAGAAAAATTTAATTAAAATCCGCATTTTCATGCAGATTTTTTCCTTATAAAGAAACAATGAGAAAGAGTGAAATTCCTTTCTCTCCGTTATACTGCAAAATCGGTATAAACTTTTAAATTTTTTCCTTTTTCTGCGGTCGGGGACTTTTTTGAGAGTTTTAAAAAAGCTTGCAGAATTTTCATTCTGCAAGCTTTTGATTTTACGAAAACGGGAAATAGAAGAACTCCGAAGTGAGCTCGCCCAAGAAGATAAACGCGACGATCAGCGTCATCAGCGTCGTCAGCAGGAATGCGACACCGCCCAGCACAATACCGGCGATGGCCATTCCCTTTCCGCTCTTTTTCACGATGCCCACGATACCGAATATCACTGCCAAAACCTCCGGCACGAACATCAGAAACGGCACCCAGCCAAAGATGATACTGATGATACCGCTGATGAGGGAAAGAATTCCCATCAGGCTGCTCTCACCGGCTTCGGGCTGAGCGGGTGCGTACCGGGGCGGTGCATACTGCGGCGCCGGCTCTGCGGCAGGAGCGGCAGATTCCGGAGCACCGGGATCGGTCTCCTTCGCCATCTCTTCCGCCGCCTTTGCCGATGCCTCCACCGGCAGGCCGCATTTATCGCAAAAACGATCTCCGTCTTTCAATTGATTTCCGCAATTATAACAAAACATGGCTTTCGCCTCCTTTTATTTTATTATACTATAGGGTGATGGCATCGTCAAGGGTCGGCGCAACAGGAAACTGTAACGAAACCTTGAACAAATCCCCATCCACACGGATCAGCAGGATTCCGCCCTGCAATTCTGCCAAGCTGCGGGCAATGGAAAGCCCCAGACCGCTCCCTTCCGTATTCCGGGAACTATCGCCGCGCACGAACCGTTCCATCAATTCCTCGCCGCTGATATGAAGCGGTGCGCTGGAAATATTGCGAAAAAGGATGATCATATGATCCTTTTCCTTCATCAAATCCAGATATACTCGGGTTCCGCTTTGCGCGTATTTCAGAACGTTGACCATCAAATTATCTAAAATTCGCCAGAAATGACGTGGATCCGCCAAGACGGTCACCGGCTCTTCCGGCAAGGTTAAGATCGGCTCCAGTCCTTTCTCCCGGAAGCGCTCGTCGTACTCCCCTATCATCTGGGTCAGCAGCACGCCGGCATCGCAGGGCTCGGCATGAACCGACAGATTGCCTGTGGACGCCTTGGAAGCTTCCACCAGGTCTTCAATCAGCTTTTTGAGCCGGGCAGACTGGCGATCCAAGACGTCCAAGTACCGCCGTACCTTTTCATTTTCCGGCTCTTCTTTTTTGATCAGATCCACGTAATTGATGATGGACGTCAGCGGTGTCTTAATATCATGGGATACGTTGGTGATCAGTTCGGTCTTGAAGCGTTCGCTCTTCATCCGCTCCTCCACCGCCTTATTCATGCCTTCGCCAATGGAATTAAGGGTCTCGCCGAAACGCTTGAAATCGCCGGTCAGCACCCCAATATCCAGCCGTTCCTCCAGGTGACCCTCCGCCAGACGCTCGCCGCCTTTTTTCAATTTATGGAGAGAAACGGCGATATAAAGCGCTAAGGGGATCAATAAAATCCGTTCCAGCACCCAAAGAATCATCAGATTATCCGGTTCCCAAATATTGGAGATGAAAAGGATCAATTCAAACAAAGTGAACACGGCGATGAATACGGCGGTCTTCCAAATGAGCGGAAGGCTTTCCAAAAGATCGGAGAGCATTCTTTTCATCCAGAGCACAAAACGCCCGATGAGGGTGCTGCGGAAAAATCCGCCCACCTTCAGCCGGCTGGCCAGGGTGAGAAAATACCAAAGAAACAGCAGGTAATCCAACGTACCGAACAGTACCACGAGAATGGCAACTGCCAGATCACCGAAATTCTGGATGGTCGCATATTGGATTCCCAGAACCAAATAGAGCAGAATGGTCGCCAGGTCAAAGGGGAACTTATCCACGGGGTTCAGACGAGGCTTTTCCTCCCCGGGGTGGTTACCCACGCTGCAAAAGAGGTAGATCAGCAACGCCACTTCCATAAGCAAGCCGAAAAACGCCCAAATAAAGACCCAGTAACGAACCTGATAACAAAAATGAAGCAGTCCGCTGACGGTACTGAACAGATCAGTGCCGCTCATTTCTTCCGCCAGATAGCCGACGATGGTATAGCGCCGCTCCTGGTAACGGTTTTCTTCGGGCAGATAATCCTCCCAATAAAAGGACGACTCTTTTCTGAGCTGTGCCGGCTGTTTCTCATAGTTTCCGGCAATTAAATCGCCTTTATCATCAAAGATCTGATAGAAGTAGTTGCCGGAATAAACCGACGCCGTTTTAGGCGCGCCCTCCTGAACGACATCGTAAAACACCGTAGCGTTCTGGCTTTCCATCAGCCTGCCCAAAAAGTCTTCCCGGAGGGCAGACTCTGTACGGGTATAAAACTCATTGCTGATCATGACGACGCCGGCAAAAACGGACAATGCGGTGACCAACAGCACCAAGACCGAGACCACCACCGCGATCGCTTTGAACGAGGTGCGATAATACCGGTTTTTCATCTTACATCCTCCATTTTATAGCCCTGCGCCCAGACCACCTTCAGATACCGAGGATCTGCCGGCTGGATCTCGATTTTTTCACGCAGGTGACGGATATGTACGGCCACCGTGCTCTCCGCGCCAAAGGGCGCATCCTTCCACACCCGACGATAGATCTCCTTGGGAGAAAACACCTCGCCGGGATGACGGATCAACAGTTTCAAAATTTCATACTCTGTGGGGGTCAGGCTGACTGGCTCGCCGTCCACCGTCACCGCCTTAGCTTTATCGTTGAGACAGATACCGCCCACTGTATAAACCCCTTGATCGACGGTCGGCATACTGCCGCCCAGCTGCAGATACCGACGGAGCTGGCTTTTGACCCGCGCCAAAAGCTCCACCGGATTAAAGGGCTTGGTGACATAATCGTCTGCGCCCACGTTAAGACCCAGTACCTTATCGGTATCCTCGCCCTTTGCGGTCAACAGAATTACCGGCAGATTACGCTCTTCACGGAGGCGAACCATGGCAGTAATACCATCCATCTCCGGCATCATGATGTCCATCAATACCAGATGCACCTCTTCCCGCTCAAGCAGTTCCAACGCTTCCCGGCCGTTATAGGCCGAAAGAGTGCGATACCCCTCCGCCTCCAAATAGATCTTTAACGCAGCGACAATATCCTTTTCATCGTCGCAGACCAGTACTGTATACATTCTTTTACGCTCCTTTATCAAAAGCAATCAAAAGCTCTGCCGGAATACCGGCGGCATCAAAGCGATAGTGGCCGGTAACCTCCGAGCGATGGAGCATATCCTCCTCCCGAACCGGCTGACCGCCGTTATGCAGAATATAGGGGCGACCCTCTTTATTCCGCTTATCTGAAACGATCCCGATATGGGCGTCATGCTCAAAGACGATGATGTCGCCCGGTTGCCAGGCTTCAATTTCATCCAGATCGGTGGTAAGGCTCCGGGCGTACCGATCGAAAAAGATTCTCAGATTTGTGACCCGACGGAAATCAATATTGGTGTCCGCCTTTTTCACATGGGGATAAGCGCCGGGATGGGCGGCAATATCCGCGTCCACCATTGCCCGAAGAGAATAGCCCGCCTCCCGGAATGCGCGCCAGACCAGATCGGTACAGACGCCGATATCCTCCGGCGGATAACCGCCGGCATAGTAAGCGCCATCATAACGGGGATGGTTTTTGGCATCCTTTTTGGCGCCGCGCAGCAGATCGGTATAATCATCCGCTCCGTTTTCATTGAAATCCACGGTACTCCGCACTGTTTCGATGCCGAAATCTGCCGCAGTATAGGAGCGCTTGGGGATCAGGTTCCAATACCATGCCAGATAGACTAAGGCTATCATTAAAACTGCCACTATGCAGAAAAGAATGATCTTCCATATTTTCTTCATGATCATACCTCTCAACGATTACGAATGGCATCGATCGGCCGCTTAGCGGCGATCCGCCGGACGGGGAAATAACTGGCCAATGCCGCCACCAAAAGACTGATCAAGAAGAGCAGTACCACCTGGCGGGGACCAAAGGTCAGAACGCTGATCAAAATTCCATTTCGACGAAGGATCCAATTCACCAACGCCGTCGCCACGCCGACACCGATGGACGATAACACGAAATTGATCATCGCGATAATAAAGCTTTCAGAGAAAAAGATCCGAAAGACGTCGCTGCTCCGGGAGCCGATCGCACGCAAAATTCCAATCTCTTGCTTTTTATAAGAAATACTGACTGCAATGAAGTTCGCCAGCATCAAAGCCGCAAACACCGCAAAGCCGAGACCGATATAAAAGAAGACCTTCGCCATCATCAAAAGAATTTCATGGACGGTATCCAATTCATAAGTCACCGAATTGAGGACGGGATAGCGAATACCGGAAGAACCGTCGTAGCAATAAGCCACCGCATTGCGCAGTTCGCCGTAAGACTCCGGCACTCCGCCTACCGCAATATCATAATCCCCGGGGATCACCATTTTGTCGTAGAACTCATTCGCCATGATGATTCCGTAAGAGTAGCGTTCGTCCACTTTATTGAGGACGCCCACGATCCGCACATCCTTGAGCTCCATTGCATACTCATCCAGATAATGGTAAGCGCTTCCCAGCAGCGGTGCGCAGTTTTTGGCTGCATTTAAAAGCGACTCCTGCTCGTTATAAAGCTCGCCCTCATTCATCCGCGCAAACTGATCGGCGGTCAGAATGATCTCGTTTTCTGCCAGTACCGTGCGCGGCTCATCCACCCAAAGAATATCCTCTTGCCGGAAGGAAGAAAGCTTTGCGATGCGATTGGGGTCAAAGCTGGTATCGTCATTATAAAACCAAACGCTGCCCGTATTAAAAGACTTCATGGGAACAGCTTGGAATTCCAACGCCGTATAGGTCTCCTCGCTGACCATCGCCACCAGCGCAAGGCTATAATCCCTCGCGTAGCTGAATTCACGTTCTAAGGCATAGCGCACCAGTTCCTCCGCAGTGCTCATATGCTCCGGCTCTTCCGCCAGTTCCTGATATCGCTCCATATCCATTTCGGTATCGACGATACCGACCACTGTATAATCCACACCGCCGATGGTCAAGATCTTTCCTAAAAGGCCGTCGTAGCTGCTGATCTTCTCCGTCGCAGACGTTAAGTCACGGCGGTAACCGCCGGTGATAAAGCCATCTGCCATATATCGGCTGATCGCCAGCTCATTTTTGGCTCCGGTGGGCAGTCTGCCGGCTGTCAAGGAAAATTCCATTACACCGAGATCCTCCTCTTTTAATACGGAAAATCCACTGAATTGACCGGAATAAAGATCAAAATTCGTCTTTTCGCCCAAATGTTCTTCCACGTTCAGGTTCAAATCAAAAGAACGAACGCCGGTCAAACGGACGCCGGTTTCTTTCTCAAATTTTTCCAAATCCTCGTTATCCAAGGCATCGTAAAGATCTCGCCAATAAGCATTTTCACCGTCCCCCACCTGGACTTGCTTGCGGATGGAAAGATAACGGAT
>JAZQJH010000031.1:0-12347 GCA_045541555.1 Eubacteriales bacterium
TCGACCGCAAAGCGAGAAGATTTTGCGGGATTTTTGCCCAATTTGGATGAAGCAAGGCTGCCGCCTTGCGAGAACAAATTGGATAAAAAGCACCGAAATATGCTGCTTTGCGGCGGGTTCAAGTTTAATTGTTCACCCTAACGAATCTCCGAAGGAAAAATAGGACGGGAGCAGGTCGAGTACGGGCAGGGAGTCTTTTAGCACCAAGGGATGGCTGCTATCGCTCATTACCGCCCCAGACAGTCCGCCGTTTCCCTCATGCATCCAGGACGACGTTCCTTTTAGCGCCTCAATGCTCTGTTCATTGCTCACGACGATCAACGCCGGAGGTTCTTTGATCACCTTTTTACCGTCGTACCTTTGAAACTCTACGCCGATTTGATCCTGGTTTTGAGCCGTGGTTTCACTTAACTTATAGAGCCATCGGATATGGGAGTCATCCGGATTTACAGGATTTACACTATTGCAATCATAATATCCATAGCCCAGATAAAACGTACCGTCTTTTTGCTCCAATAAAACATAAAGATTTTTGAGATCATTGGTAGAATTATTATATAACTGCCATACTCTCTTATTATTCTTTTTGATGCTTTTGAGGGTATCATTGGTCTTCCAAGAATAATCGATATTGGATCTAAATCTTAAGTCGAAATTCTCCTTGCTGAGCGTCATTTCTTCAAAAGTGCCAAGCGGTTCTAAAATCTCTCCCTCATTTTTCTCCAGAAGCTCCATTCCGTTTACCAGCATATAAGACGGGACATTCTCTATTGTTTGGATCAAAGAATACATTCCGTCGTCATAGACGATTTCAACGGGGTCAAAGGTACGAACAACATTATAATCCGATGAGGAATTGAAATATTCCTCTGCGGCTTTACGGCAAAAGGCAGTCTGCTCTTCAACGTATCTTTGAGAATCAAGGGCTTTGCCGTGCAAATACCAAGGGAATTTTTTCTTAATATCTTTTGCATAGTAAGAACCGTCACGAGGTTCCCAATATTCTACGAGTTCATAATGACCATGCTTCCCCGTACGCTTGGCAGTAATTACGGTTGGAATATGGGCGCCGGATTTTAATTGTATCGTACCGTTTTCACAGCTGTATTCATGATACAACACCCACATATATACCGTCGTTTCTTTATAAGCTCCATCAATTCCCAAAACCTTTTGGCTCACTGCAATAAAATTATCATCTGTATGCTCTTCACTATAATGATGCTCTGCAATTCGCATATCAAGAAATACAGCCAACTCATCATTTAACGTCGTGATCGGATCTGTCAAAAAGCAGATGGCGGCGACGAGGCTGGCAAGGAGAGCCAGCGCGATGATCCAAAATGCCGGTTTCTTATAGTGAAGGACGGACCGAACCCGATTTCTCACTCCCACTTCCCCGAAGGCAAGGGGGCACGCCGCGATCATACGGCGGTTTACGCTACAGGTCAGTAGCGCCTGAGAATAGTCGGCTTTTTCTGTGGCGGTGTAATTTTTCACCACCTTTTCATCGCAGGCAAGCTCAATATCGCGGCAGAGCAATCCATATCCCAGCCACAACAGCGGATTAAACCAATGGAGGGTAAGCAGTAAGAAACCAAGTGGCTTCCACCAATGATCCAAGCGCTTAATATGGGCTTGCTCATGGGCAATCACGTGCTCCATATCCTGGTCGCACATATCAAACGGCAGGTAGATCTTCGGCTTTATGATCCCGAGCACAAAGGGCGAAATCACCGCTTCGCTTTGGTAGATTGAATCACGCAGCAACACCGCCGTTTGCACTTTTTTACGAACACGCCAATAGCTGACGGCGGTATATACCGCCAAAACCACGATGCCGGCCAGCCAAATGACGGCAAAGGTGGGGATCCACAGCTGTAAAGGATTTGCACTTGTCATCGGATCGGGCGCAAAACTTTCCCCGATGATGGGATTTACCACGCTATTAATGATGGGAATTCCGGTATGAATCTCCGGCGTCCGCTCCAGCATGATCTCCGGGCTGATGGTTTCCGCGCTTGGAATCAAACTCAAGACGCTTTCGAGCGAAAAGGGCATCACCAAGCGAAGTCCGACGATCGCCCACAAGACTCCATTGATCCATTTAGGGGCTTTTTTCAAAAGCAAACGAAGCACAATCACCGCCAAAACGATCCAACCGGCGGAGATGCTCATGTTCACAATCTTTAAAAAGATGCTGCTCATCAGTCCTCTCCTTTCCTAAAGCGGTCGATCATCCTTTGAACCGCGTCGATTTCCTCCTCGGAGATTTTCTGATGCTTGGTAAATGCCGCGACAAACGCCGGCAGAGACCCCTCAAAGGTCTTCTCTACCATTTCGTTCAATTCGGCAGCCTGCACTTGATCCTTGCTGACAAGGGAAGTCACCACTGTCTTTTCGTTCTTTAAAACGCCACGCTCCGCCAACCGCTTGATCACGGTATAGGTAGTGGTCGGTTTCCAGCCGAGCTGCTCCCCGCAAAGGGCTACCAATTCGCTGCTTTTGATCGGCTCATGCTCCCATAAAATCAAGCAAAAGCGATATTCGCTTTCAAAAACTTTCGGTGTATTCATCCTTGACGCTCCTTTCTCTAATACATTAGAGTTCATTTATACTCTAACACATTAGAGTTTGTTTGTCAAGAATTTTATGGAAGCAGTGTGATCTTAAAGTTTTATATCCATTTTAATATCACCGGTGGAGGTCTTGATCTCGCATTTTCCTCCGGACGTCGTCTTGGGAACGCGGATCTTGCCGGTAGAGGTTTCGGTCATAAAGATCTTTTCGGAAAGCAAAGTACCGGTCACATCCCCCGTATCCGTTTCAACGGCAATCGTTGCCGCATCGCTATCTTCAAATCGAACGTCGCCGGTGGAGCTTTCGACGGAAAGCTTACCGGACGCCACCGTCTTCTTTAGAAGAATCTCACCGGTATCCGTTTCCAGTTCAATATCGTTATTAATCGTTACAGAATTCGACCGAATATCCCCGGTAGATGTAGTAAGATCTAACTGACCGGCGGTGATCCCTTCGATATTGATGTCGCCGGTACTTACTTCAATCTCCATCTTGCCCGAAACCGATGCGAAACAATCTACATCAGACGTGTCTCCGTCAATTTTAATCAATTCAAAAGAAAAGTCTTGGGGAATGTTAATATCACCCGTATCCGTTTCGATCAGCAACGAAGCATACTGATTTTGCGGCAAGTAAACGGTCATCTTGGGACTACCGAAAGAAATGCCGATATGCTCGTACCACTTCCGGGTGTCGGTCATCTCAATCACAAGGGTGCCGTTTTGCACGGAAACAGCGTGCTTTTCTTTTTCCGATTCATAGCAAACGACGCTACACCTTTGATCGTCGGCAGGGAGCAATTCAATTTTCGTCGTATCAACGTGGATGGAGATCCGGTCAAATTCACCGGATGCTTCATAGGTATTCGTATCATAGGAAACGGTGCTGAGCTGTGTAAAATCCCAATCGTAGGCGGTCATCGCGCCCGTAAAAAGAATTGCGCCGATCGCAACGAGAACCACCGCAATGATCAACCATGTTTTTTCCGTTTTCTTCATGCTTTGACCTCCTTTCCTACGAATAAGCCTTTTATCGCCAATGCCAGTTCCTTGGTCAGCCACAAGATCCCCTTCGTAGCGGCTTTACTGCCCAAAAACAGAAGAATCGACAACCCGCCGCAGCAAATACCGGCGCCAAGCATCGCAAGCTCCATAAACAAATTTCCGTGAATGGCCAGCGCTACGGCAGACACAATTCCACCAATCGAACAGGCTGCCAATGCCGCCCCGACCGACCATAATGCAACGACCAAAGACCACAGCACGATATATGCCGAAAAAATCACTGCCAGCGCTGCGATCAAAAGTGAGACCCATATCGGGGAGCCCAACACGAGAAGAACGATTTCCCATGCCTTCCACACGCGATTCGCTCTAACCTTTTCTTTTACAAGCGTTTTGAACGGCGTATCCTCCAAAATTTGCGCTACGACACCATGAACCGGTCCGATTGCGTCAACAGCTTCAGCTTCCGGCAAGCCTTCTTCCATATGGTCGTCGATCATCTCACTATAAAACGAAAGACGCTCTTCGATATCTTCTTGCGGCAGCCCGGACAACCCTTTGCGCAGCTCTGCAAGAAAGTCTTGTTTATTCATGCGGTTCATCCTCCTTTATTACAAATTGATAGATGGATAAAATTTCCTTCCACTCGTCCTTAAACTCTTCAATACGCTTTAATCCTTCGGCGGTAATATGATAATACTTCCGAAGTCTGCCGCCATGCTCTGCGGTATGGACGGTCAGCATTTTCGCCGTTTCCAAGCGCTTCAGAATGGTATACAAGGTGGATTCGGAAAGTTCAATATACGGCTTTAGATCCTTGATGATCTTATAACCATAGGAATCTTCGTTTTTAATGGATGCCAAGACACACACATCCAAAAGCCCTCGCTTTAATTGAATATCCATAATATACCTCCCCTCGCATAATACATCGTATCACGAAGTATCAAATTTGTCAATAGTATAAACAACACCGCTGAGAAACCTCAGCGGTGTTGTTTTTTAAAATATCAATTGTTTTTCTATTTCTTCTGAAAGCGCATTGTTTTGAATATGTACCTTCACTTCGTTGGACAGCGCATTTGTTTTAAGGTGCATGACCAGGCTGGTAATGCCGGCTTTTTGACGAAGCGGCGTCGTGACGTTTTCTGCCGCGATAAGATTCTTCGCCATAAACACGGTGACGCTCTTCGTAAATCCGCCGTAATAGGCGGTTATTTTACCGTCGTTAACGGCAAGGCCGTTGTTTTGATAACTGAGAGCCGCACTACATACTTTTACTGCAAATATTATAGCACCTACCCCGACTACTGCGAGCGCAACAGAGACGGTCGCCGCGGTGGGCGCACGAAAGATCAGCATCGGCAATACCGCTTGTAACAACACTACACCTATCACGACACCGAGAATTAAGGCAAACCACGACACAAACGAAAAATAGGAAACAGATTTGGTCTGCTTTTGATCCGGAATATAATCCGGCAATACCTTGCCCAGGATCTCACCGATCTCATCACATTTACAAAAGGGAACAAGGACGCCCAACTCTGCGTTTTTATCACTTCCGTTGTCGTTCGTATAGCCGATGACTTCAAGCTTGATCGCCGCAAAGCCCAGCATCCGTTGAATAAGACTTTGGGAGATCTTAACCGCTTTGATTCTGTCATAGCTGAAGGTGTTGGTATGCCGCTCCAAAAGTCCGAAGGAGATCTGAATATCGTTGCCCCGTTTAGTGATGGTAAAATTATGGTATCCCACAAACGAATGGATCATACAGCCAACAAACGAGAACGCCGAAAACAGCAGCATGGCGCCCACTGTAATCAAAAAGGCGAACAAGAAATATTCTCCCCACGTGCCCAGCGTATCAAGCCGAAGCATCAGTTTACAAACACCGATCACGATAATGGACAATATACCAAACAATGCTGTAAAAAACGCTGTAGATACAATATTGATGAGCGTATACAGCATTTTCTTACCGGAGGTAAAGCGATACAGACGATCCTGATCAGAAAGCAGCACTTCCTCTTTTTCATTTTCGGCAGTTCGTATCCCACTCTCTTTTAATCTGTTTAATTCGTCCAGCAAAGCATCAACCGTCCTGGCCTTTTCAATAATGGTGATCTCCGCTTGATGGGAGGTGTTCGTAGAGCCGCTGTCTACCGTCAGAATTGCGATGCCGAAAAACCTATGAAAGAGGGTCTGTTTTTTATTGATGGCGTGCACCTTTTTGTAGTCCAGGACAGAGCGCTTTCTGAACAGCACCCCCCTATTGCATTTGATCTCCTTTTCCGTCAGTTCGTATCCGGAGGTCTTGTAATATAAAATTCTGTACGCTGTAAGACAGAGATAAACGACGATAAACGCAATCACAAAAATGGGGAGCGCTGCGATAATATCTTCCGGGTTCGACTCCTCGTCAAGAAAGAAATCTTTCAGAAAGATAAACACGACTACGAGGCTACCGAACAAATCCGACAATAAACTGGAGTAAATATATCCTTTGTCAAATCTCTTCATTCTTCAGTTCCTCAATTCTCGCCTCGAGATGATGCTCAAGCGCGTCGATCATACGATCCGCCTCAACAGTCGTGAGGGTGGAAATGTCAAAATTCGATCCTGCCGTTGAGATGGTAACACCGCTAAGCTTTAACATCATCATAAGCGGCCCTTGGGTTCTATGCAGATCCTGGATCTGACAGACGGGAATTACCACTCTTTTTCGAAAAATCACGCCTTGCTTTACGATGATCCGCTTATCATCGTAACCCCAAGCGTACATTTTGTAACGCAATGCAGGCAAAATCAACGCGATGGCAAGAAGCAATCCGACGGGTATTCCCAACCCAAACAAAACAGCAAGCGTTACGTCGTTCGATGCACCCGTCCCATTCAAAATGACAGCAGCGCTTGAAAAAACGCCCACCAGTACCAACGAAACGATCACCGCACGAACATACCACAATTTAAGTACGCTTTTATCTAATTTTTTCAGTTCCATATGTATCCCTCCCCAAAACCTCTCATACGGTCTATCAATCTAAAACGACGGATTTTTTCTTGCCCTTCTTATTCTTGGGAAACTCTCTGATACGGATCACAAAGTCAAGATTGATGGCTTCGACCGCATCGCCCTTTTCCACCAGAATTGCACCATCCGTCACTTCTTTTATAACACCCTCAAATTGATGACTGCTGTCGAACGCATATATCAAGCATTCTTTATCAATAAATCTCTTCGCAAGCTCTTTCATTTCAAAATTGCCCTCCATTTTTCTCTTTTTGATGATCTTCTTCGCAATCGCCGCCTTGCGGTTACGCAGCATCATGAAAATGATGATCCATAGTATAATGATCGGTATATAATACGTTGAAAAATTCAAACTATCACCTCGCGAACAGCGCCCTTTGTATAAAGTTCACCGTATTATAAATTCGGCTCCGCCGAACGTTATGACACGATTGCCCGTGGCAGATCTAACGTGGCGGAGCCGTTTATAACTGATTATTCGTTCGTTGATTTGGTTGCCATCATGTTGCCACGCTGACAAGAATATTATAATGAATTTGTTATTAAAATTCAAGGGATTTGCAAAATTTTATGTTATCTGCCACGGTATTCCGACTTTAACACCTCTGCCATTTCTTCGGGGGATTCCTGACATCCGTCTGCAAGCCATAGCTTAATAATGGCATTTAAACCGTTTCTAAAAAACTCAATATGATATTTGATATTGCTATCAATACGTTCTTTTTCGGCTCGCCTTGTATCGTATATCGAAATGAGATGTTTATCGTCATAACACAGTTTGAAATACGTTTTATAGAAAAGCTGATTCTCCTTAATATGCGTAAACATCTTAAGTGCACCACTACGTTCATTAAAATAATCATAATTGGCAAACAGATTGCTGAACTCGTTTTCAAGTTTTTCTCTCGTTTTATCGGCAAGATCGAATATATCAACGTAGTTTGCATAAAAGGTACTGCGGTTCAATTCCGTTACTTTGATAAGATCCGAAACGGTAATATCCTTAATTTCATGGGTTTGCAGCAGTTCTATAAAAGCCCGTTCGATTTTCTCTTGCGACGCTCTGCGCCGTTTGTTGTTCTTTACGTTCATCGCAACCCCCATTATTCCAACACTTGTCGTTTAATTGTTGATTGTTTTGCTTTAGCAAAAATATTATACTATAAACGCAATAAAAACACAAGTGTCGGCTTAATGAAAGGAGATTTCAAAATGAAAAAGAGTAGTTTTGTTGCATTGATATTAGGAACTGTAAGTGGGGTGCTTTTCGCGCTCGGTATGTGTATGGCTCTTCTGCCCGAATGGGATGCCTTTACAGAAGGCATCGTTTTCGGAGCCATCGGGATCGTGCTCGGTATTATCACGGCACTTATCTGGTGCAAAATGGAAAACAAGAGACTGCCGAAGATGAGTGTTAAGAATCTGTTCCGTATCATTTATGCCGTCATTGCCGCTTTGGTGCTTGGCGTAGGTATGTGTATGTGCCTTGCTTGGCAGCAAATCATTTGGGGAACACTCGTCGGTTTGCTTGGCATCATAATGCTGATTGCGCTCATTCCGATGATTAATGGGATCAAATGAAGGCATTAAATTTTGCAAGAAGCCCTTATACAAGTCTTGCGTTTAACGTTGCTTATGGGTTCGGCAACTTTATTATCGGCTTTCTTAACCATTCGTGGTGGTTTATTACGGTAGGGGCGTATTATACCGTGCTTGCAATTACAAGATTTTCTGTGTTACAGGTTAAACGAAAAGCAAGTGGCGATTATGATACTGAGCTTTTTGCACGACGTATCACAGGAATTTTATTGGTTGTGCTTTCTTTCTGCATAGTAGGTGTGAACATCATGTCTGCCGTTAAAGATAGAGGCACTGCTTTTCACGAAATTGTGATGATCACCATCGCTACATACACGTTTACCAAAATCACCATTTCAATTATTGGTATGGTAAAGGAAAAGCGTTCTGCTTCTCAGGTATTAAAGACACTCCGTAATATTTCACTCGCTGATGCGTGTGTTTCTATCTACACAATGCAAAGATCCATGCTCGTGTCTTTTCCGGGGATGGAACCGGCGGAAATCTTAATACTAAATATTTTTACGGGAACGGTAGTATGGATCGTTGTACTGCTTCTCGGAATCAATCTGATTGGAGGAAAATATACAGATATGGCTAAATCAAAAATTGTAAAGGCAAATGAAAAAATCGCCGAAGTTGTAACCGACGGTTACAAGAAAATCGAAAAAGGTGTTGTAGATGGCTACAAAAAAATTGAGCAAGGCGTTGTCGGCGGTTACTCTAAAATTGAAGATAAATTTATAGACGTTTACCTCACTAAAGACGGCGAAACCGTAGAGGAAGCAAAGGCAAGATTAAAGAAAGAGAATAAATGAGAAAACGGCGGCAGAGAGACGTTAAGTTCCCTGCCGCCGTGCTTCTTTTGGTCGTAAACTATATCCAGGTTTACAATTGCCTTTGCTCTGCTACGGATGTTGTTCATTCATCCCCAAAGCCGCAAAGCAGCGCATACAAAAAGCCTTGCCCCAAGGGGCAAGGCTTTGAATAAGGTACCCAGTTTGCGGTTCCCCGAAATAATCTGCGGGCTTACGCTTTTCCTTGATTATTTCGACCGCTGCACAATAAACACCTCGCTGCATCTGCCACCGGCAGCGCTCGGCGTTTATTCCCACTCGATGGTGCCGGTGGGCTTCGGGGTCAAATCATAGAGAACGCGGTTGATGCCTTCCACTTCCGCCGTGATACGTGCTACGATCTTATGCAGAACGGCATAGGGAATCTCTTCCACGGTAGCGGTCATGGCATCCTTCGTATTGACGGCGCGGAGGATGGCAGGCCAGCCTTCATAGCGGCTTTCTTCCTTGACGCCCACACTCTTGATATCGGGGATCACCACAAAATACTGCCAAACCTTTTCGGCAAGTCCGTTTTTATCGAACTCCTCGCGCAGGATCGCATCCGCCTCACGCAGAGCATGGAGACGGTCACGGGTGATGGCACCCAGGCAGCGAACTCCCAGTCCGGGGCCGGGGAACGGCTGACGGTAGACCATCTTATGGGGCAGGCCAAGCGCCTCGCCCACGACGCGAACCTCGTCTTTAAAGAGCAATTTGATCGGCTCTACCAATGCAAACTGCAGGTCTTCAGGCAGACCACCCACGTTATGATGGGATTTGACTGCCTTCTTACCCTCTGCTTGCTTAATACTTTCCAGAATATCGGGGTAGATCGTACCCTGGGCAAGGAAAGAAATATCCTCCAGCTTTCTGGCCTCATCGGCAAAAACGTTGATAAACTCTGCACCGATGATCTTTCTCTTGGTCTCGGGATCCGCTACATCCTTCAAAAGATCCAAAAACCGATCAGTGGCATCCACATAGATCAGATTGGCATCCAGGCCGTCCTTAAACAGCTTGATCACGCTCTCGGACTCATCCTTCCGCATCAGTCCGTGGTTCACGTGAACACAGACCAGCTGCTTCCCGATCGCCTTGATCAAAAGAGCCGCCACAACGGAAGAGTCCACACCGCCGGAAAGGGCCAGCAGAACCTTTTTATCTCCAACCTGGGCACGAATTGCCTCTACCTGCTCAGCGATAAAAGCATCTGCCAATTCCTTGGTGTTAATACGAGCCATAGACTCGGGACGAACATTACAATCCATTCTGTTTTTCCTCCTTATGATCAGTTGGTATAGTTATCAAAGTAGCCCTGCACCAATACGACGGGCGTTCCTTTATCGCCGGAGCCGCTGGTCAGGTCACAGAGAGAACCGATCAGGTCGGTCAACTGACGGGGGGTAGTGCCCTGAGCCGCCATATTGCCTACCAGGCTGGAGCCGTCCTTTGCTTTAATAGACTCGGAAATTGCCTTTTTCAATTCTTCGCCGGAAAGGTCTTTATAATCGTTATCAGCCAGATACTTCAGCTTCAGCTCGTTGGGAGTACCGATCAAACCGTCGGTGAAAGCGGGAGAAACAACGGGGTCCGCCAATTCCCAGATCTTACCCTTAGGATCCTTAAAAGCACCGTCGCCATAGACCATGACTTCCACGTGCTTCCCAGTCTCCTTCAGTACGCGCGCCTGGACATCCAGCACCAAGTCCTTACACTCACGGGGGAAAAGCTTGATCTTATCCTCAGTGGACTTATTGGAGCCCAGAAGGCCATACTTTTCATTGCAGCCACTTCCATTTACGGGGGCGTTCAAAATCTCATCCAAACCGCAAACGACCTTGGCGCCGTTCTCCAGCAGGATCCGCTTGGTACGGGCACGGGTATGAATGTCACAGTTGATGATATGATCAGCATAGTCGAGGATCGCCTTGGCCTGGTTGGCAAAGACGATCTCCACCTCAGCGCCGCAGGAACGAACCAGATCGGTATAAAGTTCTACATAGTCCACGCCGGTAAACTCCAGCTTCTGCACACCGAACACTTCACGATAACGTTCCAAAGAAAGAACGTCGGAATAGGGGTTGATGCCGGCCTCGTCGATCAGATCGAGGGTAGCCAAGGAGTTCCCCACCTCATCGGTCGGATAGCTCAGCATGATAACAACCTTTTTACAGCCCTTTGCGATACCGCGCAGACAGATGGAAAAACGGTTTCGGGAGAGGATGGGAAAAATAACACCGACAGTGCCGCCGCCCAGCTTAGCCTTGACATCGGCAGCAATATCGTCCACAGTCGCATAGTTGCCCTGGGCTCTTGCTACGATCGACTCGGTCATGGCGATAACGTCGCGATCTCTCAATTCAAAACCGTCGGATTTACCGGCAGCCAGTACGCTTTCCGTCACGATGGCGGCCAGATCGTCGCCCTCACGGATGATGGGGCAACGAATACCCCGAGAGATTGTACCAACTCTGCGTTCTTTTGTTTCCATTGTTTTCAGATCCCTTCTTAAAATAAACAGAAAATTAAAAAACTACCAAAAAACATTTTACTGCACAAATTGCTGTAAATCAATATTTTTTTGTAAAATTTCTTCAAAAAATGGTCTATATTTATTCAAAAAGCGGGGTGGAGAAATACCGCTCGGCGGTATCCGGAAGGACGGTGACCACCGTCTTGCCCTTCCCCAGCTTTTTCGCCAGCTTCATCGCGGCGGCCACATTGGTGCCGCTACTGATGCCACACATAATGCCTTCTTTGGCCGCAAGATCCTTGGATGCCTGAATAGCCTCCTCGTCCTTAACGATACAAAGATCGTCATAGATCTCCTGGTTCAGAATGGCCGGAATAACGCCGTCGCCGATACCCATCTGCACGTGGGTACCGATGGAACCGCCGGAGAGGATAGCTGCATTTTCAGGCTCTACCGCCCAGATCGTCATATCGGGGTTGGCAGCTTTCAAGGTTTCACCAATACCGGTGATGGTGCCGCCGGTGCCAATACCGGAGCAAAAGCCATGAATCGGCTTTCCTACCTGCTCCAGGATCTCCATGCCGGTCTGCTGACGCTGAATCGCCGGGTTGGCCGGATTTTCAAACTGCTGAGGAACGAAGACCTTCGGGTCTTCCTCCTTCATCCGCAACGCCAAAGCCAGGCACTCCTCGATACAGGCACCGATATTGCCGGCGTCATGCACCAAGATCACTTCTGCGCCATAATGACGCACCAGCTTCCGCCGCTCCTCGCTGACCGAGTCCGGCATAATAATCTTGACCTGATAGCCACGCACCGCGCCCACCAACGCAAGACCA
>JAZQJH010000032.1:0-49165 GCA_045541555.1 Eubacteriales bacterium
TCGACCGCAAAGCGAGAAGATTTTGCGGGATTTTTGCCCAATTTGGATGAAGCAAGGCTGCCGCCTTGCGAGAACAAATTGGATAAAAAGCACCGAAATATGCTGCTTTGCGGCGGGTTCAAGTTTAATTGTTCACCCTAAATTTTAAGTTGCTCTGCGATCTCATTGACGTTAATAGTCAGCAGCTTGGAGATACCCTGCTCCGGCATGGTAACGCCATAGAGGACGTCTGCCTCTTCCATAGTACCGCGGCGGTGGGTGATACAAACAAACTGGGTGGTAGAGCAATAATGCCGTAAGTAGCTGGCGAACCGGGTGACGTTGACATCGTCCAGCGCCGCCTCGATCTCGTCCACCACGCAAAAGGGTGTCGGACGCACCTTGAGGATGGCAAAGTACAGGCAGATGGCGGTAAAGGCACGCTCACCACCCGAAAGGGAGACCAGATTCTTAATGATCTTACCCGGCGGTGCCGCCTTTACGTCAATATCACAATTCAGCACGTCCTCGGGATCGCTCAATACCAGCTTGGCAGTACCGCCGCCAAACAGCTCGGAAAAGATCTTCTGGAACTCATTATTAAGCTGGGTAAACTTCTCGCTGAAGATATCCTTCATCTGGCTCAGCAGTTCACGGATGATCTTCTCCAGCTCGGCCTTGGATTGGATGAGATCCTGCACCTGGCCGTTCATGAAATCATAACGTTCCTTGACGGTATTATATTCCTCGATGGACTCCACGTTGACGCTGCCCAGCGCTTTGATACTGCCCTTGAGGGAGTGGACCCGTTTCTTCGCTTCGGCACGATCCTCCAGCGGCTTTGCCTGCTCCCGTGCCTCAGTCACCGTCAGCTCGTACATATCCAAAAGCTGGGCGATGATGCGGTCGGACTGGTCGGCGATGCCGGCCAGCTTATTATCCAGGCGAGAGACTTCCTCAATAAGTTTCTCTTTCGCACTGCTCTTTTCTTTTTGCTCCGCCCGATAAAGGGTCTGTCGCCGCTCCTGATCCTGACGTTGCTCGGTCAGTTCCTTGGTGCGGGTCTCCCCTGACGCCTGCTGATCACGCAGTTCTTTTGCCTGGGTATCCATTTCCTTGGCGGCTACGGACGCTTCTTCAATTCGCTGCTTGGAGGCGGCGATCTGGGTCTGCTTCTGCTCTGCTTCCTCGCCAATCAAATTCAATTGGTTCTCCAACTGCCCGATCAGCGAGCGGATACCCTCGATCTCCTTAAAGAGACTCATTTTATCCAGCTCGGCGGCGGCAGAATTCTGCTTGAGGGCTTCCATCCGCTCCTGGTCGTCGGTGCTGAGACCCTGCAAAGAGGTCAATTCCTCCTGCAAAGCGGCGGCAGTCTTTTCCAGCTCGCCGATCTGCGCCGCAAGAGCGTTGCTCCGCTCCTCCGAAGAGCCGATGGCGGTACGGACGGTTTCCGTCTCCCGATCATAGCCGTTCATCAGTTCCTGATAAGAGGCCAGGACGACCTCTTTACTCTCGTAAATGCCGGCGATCCGGGTCAGTTCCTCATCCAAGAGGTGGATGGCATCCTCCGATGCCGCAAGACGGGCATCCAAGGTATTCTTTTCCCGGGTGGCGGCGTCCAGCTTTTTCTCCAGTTCCTCATGGGTACGGGTCTTTTCAGCCAGTTCTTTTTCGATCTTCTCCAGCTCAATTCCGCGGGAGAGAAGACCGCCGCTCTTGGCGGCACTACCGCCGGTCATGGAACCGCCGGCGTTGATGACCTGGCCGTCCAGGGTCACGATCTTATAGCGGTTCTGGATGGTCTTGGCCAGCGCCATGGCATGGTCGATGGTCTCGCAGACCAACGTCCGACCCAGCAAAAATTCAATGGCTTTGCGGTTGGAGGGGTCGGTCTCCACCAAGGTATCTGCAATGCCGATAAAGCCGGCACTCTTGGAATAATCTTCTTTAATAGGTTTGGGGGTGATGCTGTTCAAAGGCAGGAAGGTGGCACGACCGCCCTTCTGACGCTTCAGCCAAAGCATGGCGTTCTTCGCCGCCACGTTATCCTTGGTGACGATATTCTGGATGGCGGCACCCAGCGCAGTTTCCACCGCCACCAGGTATTCCTCCTCCACCTTGATCAGCTGAGAGACCGGGCCGACAATGCCCTGCAAGATCCCTCTGCGGCTCTGCTCCAGCACCAGCTTCACCGCACCGCCAAAGCCCTCCAGATGCTTTTCCATCTCCGAAAGGATCCGACTGCGCTGCTCCAAGGCATTCTGCTCGGCGGCACATTTTTGCTCCGCCTCCAAGGCTTCGCGGTAAACACGATCCTTGATCTCCAGCATCTTACGAAGTCCGGCGGAAGCGTTTTGCTCGCTTTCCTTTTCCTCTTCCTTCTCCTTCTGCTGCAGATTCAGGGCAGAAAGTTCTTCCTCTACCGCCGCCGTCTGCTCCTGCTGAGCGGCACGGGCTTCAGCCAGATCGGCGATCCGTTTCTGATAGGACTCGATGCCGGAGCGGACGGAGATCATCTCCATCTGCAGGCGGTTACGCTCAGCGCTGTTTTCCTGCAGGCTTTCCTGCAATGCGCCGGTCTTACGCTGCTGATCCTCGCTCTTGGCGGTGATGGCCTTGATCTCTTCGATAATGGCGTTGATCTTTTCATCGATGGCACGGATCTCCGCCGTCTTATTCTCAATATCCTCATTCAATTGCAGGATCTGAGCCTCGGTCTCCTCTTTCCGGGAGCCGACCGTCGTCAATTCCTGCTCCAAGCGGGCAATGACGCCCTCCTCAAATTCAGCCTGGCTCTCCAGCACCGCTTTTTGAGAGGAGATAGCACCCAGCTGCTCTTCCCAAGCAGTCTGCTGCTGGCGGATGGTATCGATCTCGGTGGTGATGCGGATATTCTCCTCGAAGAGCTGATTGATCTCCTGCTCGATATTATCCACTTCCACCGTCAAGCCGTCCAGCTGACCCTTGGCGATGGCGTGCTGCTCGTCGATCTTTCGGGCATTTTCCTTGATCTGCTCCAGTTCTTCCAGCCAGAGGGCGATCTCAAGATCCTTCTTTTCCTCGTACATCGCTAAGAACTTGCGCGCCTTTTCCGCCTGGCGCTCCAGTCCGGGCAGACGCTCCTCCAGCTCGCCGACGATATCGCCGAGGCGAACCAGGTTTTCCTCGGTGGCGTTCAGTTTCCGCTCCGCTTCATTCTTGCGGTAACGGAACTTGGAGATACCTGCCACCTCCTCCAGCATGGAGCGGCGTTCCTCGCTCTTCCCTAAAAGGATCTGGTCGATGGTTCCCTGACCGATGATGGAATAACCGTCCCGACCGATACCGGTGTCCATGAAAAGCTCGTGGATATCCCGGAGACGGGCAGGCGATTTATTGATGAAATATTCACTCTCACCGCTCCGATAATAACGACGGGTGATCATCACCTCGTTATAGTCCACACTCAAAGCATGGTCGCTATTGTCAATGGTCAGGCTGACCTCCGCGAATCCCTGGGGCTTCCGCTTAGCAGTACCGGAGAAGATGACGTCCTCCATCTTGGTACTTCTAAGGCTTTTATTGGACTGCTCGCCCAATACCCAGCGGATGGCATCCGATACGTTACTCTTACCGGAGCCGTTGGGACCGACGATGGCGGTGATCCCATGGTCAAAGCCGATATTGATCTTATCGGGGAATGACTTAAATCCCTGTATGTCTAAGCATTTTAAACGCAAAGTTTCACATCCTCACATAAACATTAAAGTTTATTATAGCAAATTAATTATTAAAAAGCAAATTATTTTTCAAGATAAGCAGTCAGCAAGGCGATGGTGGCTTCAATATCGCCCCGATCCGCCATTTCCACAGCGGAATGGCAGTACCGCACCGGGATACTGAGTCCCCCCACCCGAACGCCTTTGCCCAGCAGCTGCACGCTGCCGATATCGGTTCCGCCGGCGGAAAGAACGTCTCTCTGCGCCGCGATCCCCTTACGGGAGGCCAGGTTCTCCAGATCCTCCACAATCTCTTTATTGCAGATGGCAGAGCGGTCGCGGAGCTTGATGGCAGTCCCCTTGCCGATGGCGGCGGCAGTTTCCTCCCCCTCGGGATAGTCCCCGCTCAAGGTGACGTCCACGGCAATGGCCACGTCCGGCGCGATCTCAAAGCCGGAGACCTTGGCGCCCCGAAGACCGACCTCCTCCTGGACGGTAAACACCGCATACACCTCGCAGGTCGTCTCCTTTACCCGACGGAGGGTCTCCATCAGGCAATAACAGCCCACCCGATCGTCTAAGGCATTGGAAACGATCTTATTGCCGGTCTCAAAGGTCTCGCTCAAAAATCCGGCGGTCATGCCGATCTCGATCCGACGGAGGGCTTCTTCTCTGTTAGACGCACCGATGTCCACAAAGCAATCGGCAACCGTCAGTTTTTCTTTCTTCTCATCGCCGGTGATAAAGACACCCAGGACGCCGTTCTCAAACTTAACGGGGCGCCCGATTACCATCTTGGCATCCACGCCGCCGACGGCGGATACCCGGACAAAGCCCTTTTCGTCTACGAAATTGGCCACCAGACCAATCTCGTCCATATGTGCCATCAGCATCACCTTGGAGCCTTCGCCCTTACGAACGGCGACTAAGTTGCCGAGAGTATCCGTATAGACCTTATCCACATAGGGCAGGATCTGCCCCTTGATATATTCCGAAACCGCAGTTTCATTCCCGGAAACACCGGGGAGTTCTACCAGCGTACGAATTTCATTGATCATCATCTTCACCTCAAAGTAGCTTATTCAGAATTGCCCGGGTCAGGCGGAGGGTATTCTCAATATCCTCCAAAGACGCCACGCTGACGGGGGTATGGATATAACGGCAGGGCACGGAGAGTGCCAATACCTTACATCCGCCCCAGGTGCGCTGGATGGTACCGCTTTCATTGCCGCCGCTTACCGCCTGCTTGGTCTGCACCGGAATATCGGCTTCCTTCGCCGCCTCCATCGCCAGGCGGTAGAATTCGCGGTCATAGATGGTACCGCCGTCCATAAAGGAAAGCACCGGTCCGTCCCCTACCTTACAAACGGAGGTCTTGTTTCCGTCCGTATGAATATCGCCGGCGGTGGTTCCTTCCAGAACCATGGCGTATTGCGGGCGAATACCGAAGGCGGCGGTAGCCGCACCGAGGCACCCCACCTCCTCCATCACGGTAAAGGTAAAATAAGCGTCAAAGGGAAGATCCTTTTTCAAAAGCTCGATCAGCACGTAGCAGCCGGCGCGGTCGTCCAACGCCTTGGCACGAACCAGCCCCTCGCCGAATTCCTGATAATCGCTTTCAAAGCCGATCATGTCCCCTACTTTCACATAAGTTTCTGCATCCTCTTTGCTCACCGCACCGATGTCGATACAAAGATCCTCGATCCCCGGTGCTTTTTCATTATCCTTAGAGAGGTGCGGTGCCAGGACGCCGATGACGCCGTGGTGCTTTTTCCGACCGATGACAACGTGCATCCCCGGCAGGATCCGCGGATCAATGCCGCCGACGGCATCAAATTTCAGATAACCGTCCCCGTCAATATGGGTCACCATCAAGCCCACCTCGTCCATATGGGCGGAGAGCATCAAGGTGACGGAGGACTCCATCAAGCCACGCTTATAGGCAATGATATTGCCCATGGGGTCAACTTCAATTTTATCGCAATGATCCTTAATCTCATTGAGGATCGCCTGGCGTACGTCCCCCTCGCTGCCGGAGGCACCGAAAAGAGAGGTGAGATAACTGAGCTGTTTATTCATACTTCGCGCCTCCCTTCAAAACGTACCGGCTGATCAGCCGGGAGCAGGCCTGCAGATCCTTCAGATCCGCCACCTCACACCCGCTATGCATATAACGGAGCGGAATGGAAACCAGGCCGGTGGGCACGCCGTTACGGCTGACGGCGATATAATCGCTATTGGTTCCCGTCCGACCGGGAGCGGCCTCCCGAGTATGGGGAAGCTCATGCTTATCCGCCAGCTCAAAGAGCAGGTCGGTCACTTCCCCATTCAGAATGGGGGCGATGCAGACGACGGCACCGCTGCCCAGAGGGAAGGCTTTTTCCTTGGGGGTTCCGCCCGAGGTGCCGTGGGTCACGTCCACCACCAACGCCTCGTCCGGAGCGATATCCCAGGCGGCATGGCGCGCGCCAAAGCCGCTGAACTCCTCACCGGCGGAAAAGACGGTATAGAGATCCACCGGCAACGGCAGCT
Source organism: Eubacteriales bacterium (assembly GCA_045541555.1). Lineage (GTDB taxonomy): Bacteria > Bacillota > Clostridia > Oscillospirales > QAKW01 > QAKW01. Next base: position 6,213 of record JAZQJH010000032.1, read on the forward strand.
TCTGAAGCCGCGCAAGCACGTCCAGCAGAACCGCTACCCCGGCGCGATTGTCCAGCGCCTTGCCGGTCACCCGATCGTTCAGCAGATCCGCGCAGCTCTGGCGCAGGACGATGGGATCCCCCACCTTGACCAGTTCCCTCGCACGCTCTGCCGGATAGCCAATATCAACCACCAATCTCTTCATTGGCAGCGGCTTTTTCTGCTCCTCATCCGTCAGAAGATGGGGTGGCAGGGTCGCCACCACGCCGGGCAACGGACGGACACCCTTGACCGTCACCATCGCCGCCGGCAGGCTGACGGGTGAAAACCCGGCTAAGTTGGTGAAATGGATAAAACCATGCTCGTCGATCTTCGTCACCATCAAGCCGATCTCATCCAGATGGGCGTCCAAAAGCAGCTTCTTCGCACCGGGGATCCCCGCCTTGCGAACACCGATGAGGTTGCCGGCACGATCGGTGTAGCATTCATCCACCAGCGGTGCAAGGAGATCCTTGGCGCCCTGCACCGCCGACTCAAAGCCGGAGGGCAGGTGCTCACCGCAAAGTTCAAATAAATAATTTCGGAGTTTGTTCATAGCAATTCCTTTACAACGGCGGCAAAATAATCGCCCCGTTCCTCAAAATTCTTAAACTGATCAAAGCTGGCAGAGGCCGGAGAAAGCAGTACGATATCTCCCTCCTTCGCCTCCCGATAGGCGGTCTCAATGGCGGTGCGCAGATCCTGATAGAGCTCCATGGGGAAATCGGGGGCATGAACGCGCACCGCATCCCGGATCTTTTCCGCCGTAGCACCGCAGAGATAAAGCTTTTTCACACGCTCCGGCACCACCGGACCCAACGCATCGTAGGGGATCTTTTTATCATAGCCGCCGGCGATCAGCCGCACCTTGCGGTCAAAGCTATGGAGGGTGGCGATGGTACGGGTGGGCGAAGAACCGATGGAATCGTTATAGAACTTCACGCCGTTCAGCTCCCGGATGAATTCCATGCGATGACGGACGCCGCCGAAAGTGCTTGCCACCTCTGCAATGATCTCCGGCGTCACCAGATCCTTGACCGCCAGAACCGCGGCCATGAAATTTTCCACGTTGTGATCACCGCGCAGCAATAACGCCGAGCGATCCAAAAGCTTCTTGCCGTCCAAATAGACCGCACCGTCCCGGTAGCAGGAATCTGCCTCTTTTTGCGCGGAGAACGTCCGCACCGCACCCTTTGCCATATCGGCAAAGCCGGCGGTCACTTCATTATCCGCGTTGAGGATCAAGAGACCCTCCTCATCCTGATAGCGGAAGATATTCGCCTTAGCGTCGGTATACTCCGCCATATCCTTATGCACGTCCAGGTGGTTGGGAGAAAGGTTGGTCACCACGCTGATATCTGCACTCTTCCGCAGGGTATGAAGCTGGAAGCTGGAAAGCTCCGCCACCACCAGATCCTCCGGCGCAATCTCCCGAAGACGGCAAAAGAGCGGAAAGCCGATATTGCCGCCGAGATGCACCTTGCGACCAGTGCGCTGCAGCATCTCGTAGATCAGGCTGGTGGTCGTGGTCTTGCCGTCGCTGCCGGTGACGGCAACGATCTTACAAGGGCAGTATTCAAAGAAAAGCTCCATCTCACTGGTGATGGTACTCCCCTTTTGACGTGCCGCCTCCAGGGCAGGATGGTCAAACCGCATTCCGGGGGTCTTGATGATCAGATCCCCCGCCAAATGATCCATATAGTCGGGACCGCAGAACATCTGCACCCCCAGCTTTTTCAGCGCCAGGCCGGGGTCGCCCAGCTGATCTTCCGGCCGTTTATCAAACGCCAGCACCTGCACTCCCAGCTCCGCAAGCATGGAAATAATCGGCGTATTGGAGATCCCGATCCCCACGACGCCGACAGTCTTTCCTTTTATATCCCGGATAAAACGATCAAAATGCTCCATTTTTCCGCTCCTTTTTTATTGCATATATAGTTATTATATAATTATTTACTATAATTAGCAATAACTTTATTTACTTTTTTAAAAATTTGTGTTATACTATCTGCAATGAGCAGGCTGAACAGTCGCCGTCACTTAAGTGGCGGAGGAAAGTCCGAGCATCACGAGCCGGGATAGTGGGTAACGCCCACCGGAGGCGACTCCAGGGAGAGTGCAACAGAAATATACCGCCGCATTTTGCGGTAAGGATGGAAAGGCGAGGTAAGAGCTCACCACGCCCTATGGTGACATAGGGGGTCTGTAAACCCTATCCGATGCAACACCGACAGAAGCGAGGGCGGCTCGCCCGATTGAACTTCGAAAGCGTGGCTTGAGGCGTCCGGCAACGGGCGTCCCAGATAGATGACTGTTCTCGACAGAACTCGGCTTACAGGCCTGGTCATGCGGCGCACCATAGGGTGCGCCGCAGTTTTATTCGCCCTCGGCGAGTTTTATTGCTTCGCAGTTTTATTCAGCTTATCGCTGAGTTCTATTTGCTTCGCAAGCTTAAAGCGAATAAAATATCACGATTGCCGCATGGCAATCATATCACTCCGGCTTGCCGGAATATCACAAAAAGACAACGGAGATCCAAAATGGATCTCCGTTGTCTTTTTATATCACTTTTTTCGATCATTCAATAATGTTCCTACCAAGATAAGGTATTCAGTAGATAGGCTAAAATTCTCATAATTTTTCAGCAATCTCCATAACCAGTTTTTCCGTCTTATCCCAGCCGAGGCAGGGGTCGGTGATGGACTTGCCGTAGCAGAATTCGCCGATCTTCTGGGCGCCGTCCTCGATATAGCTTTCGATCATCAGACCCTTGACCAGCTTCTTGATGTCCTTATTCTGGGCGCAGCTATAGAGCACGTCCCGGGCGATCCGCATCTGCTGCAGGAACTGCTTGCCGGAATTGGCGTGGTTGGTATCCACCACCACCGCCGGATTGGCAAGACCGGACTTGGCGTAAAGCTCGCTGAGCTTCAAAAGATCCTCGTAATGGTAATTGGGCAGAGCGCGGCCGCTGCTATCGATATAACCGCGCAAAATGGCGTGGGTCAAGGGATTACCTTTACTCTCTACTTCCCAACCACGATAGAGGAAGGTATGGGAATGCTGGCCGGCGGTAATGGAATTCATCATCACCGAAAGATCGCCGCCGGTGGGGTTTTTCATTCCCACGGGGATCTCCAGACCGCTGGCGGTCAGCCGATGCTGCTGATCCTCCACCGAGCGTGCGCCCACCGCCACGTAGGAAAGCAGATCCGAAAGATAACGATGGTTCTCCGGATAGAGCATTTCATCGGCGCAGGTAAACTGATAGTCTGCCAAGGCGTGCATATGGACGTCCCGAATGGCCAGGATGCCCTTCAGCATATCCGGCTTTTCATTGGGGTCCGGCTGATGGAGCATTCCCTTATAGCCGTCGCCGGTGGTACGGGGTTTATTGGTATAGATCCGGGGGACGATCATGATCTTATCCTTGACCTTATCCTCCAAAAGGCGCAGGCGGCCGATATAGTCCAGCACCGACTCCTTAAAGTCGGCAGAGCAGGGCCCCACCACCAGCAAAAAGCGATCGCTTTCGCCGGTAAAGATGCGGCGCAGTTCCTCATCGCGTTTTTGCTTGACCGCCAGCATCTCCTCCGTCACCGGATACTGCTCCTTGACCAGCTTCGGAATGGGAAGTTTCCGTTTAAAATCCATATTCATCATAATTCTTCACCTCACCGATCAAAAAGTTTGCGTCGCGCGGTGGAAAGCCGCATCATGGCGCGCATTTCGTCTACCTTATCATTTTCGAGATCGTTCCGCAGCTCGGAAAATTTCTCTATAAACAGATCCATCTCCGCCAAAAGATCCTCTTTATTCATCATGAAGAGCTCGCTCCACATGACATCATTGATCTTGGCGATCCGGGTCAGATCCCGGAAGGAGTCACCGGTGTATTTCACCAGATGCTCGTTATCATGGCAACACATCAAGGTCACCGCAATACAGTGGGTCAGCTGAGAAAGATAAGCGATCATTTCATCGTGCTCCTCCGGGCTGAGCCGGGAGACCGTCTTGAACCCCAACTCGTGCCCCAGTTCTTCGCAAAGGGCGATGGCTTCCTCGGTATTCTTCTCTGTGGGCACCACGATATAGTTGGCGTTTTCAAAGATGCGGTCGTCGCTGTTCTCCACGCCGTAGACCTCTTTACCCGCCATAGGGTGGGCGGCGATAAACTCCACGTCTGCCCGAAGCATTCCCTGGATCTCATGCACCACGCTCCCCTTGACGCCGGTGACGTCGGTCAACACCGTACCGGGGTGGAACAACTGCTGATTTTCCCGGATCCACTCGATAAAGACGTGGGGATACAGCGCAAAGATTACCAGCTCTGCTCGATCCAGCATAGCAGGCTCCACCTGCGTAGAGCCGGCATCAATAATGCCTTCCCGAAGTGCGTAATCCACCGAAGACTGCTCCTTGGTGATCGCCTCCACGTGGTAGCCTTTTTTCTTTAAGGCACGGGCGTAGCTGCCGCCCAAAAGCCCAAGGCCGACGATCAAAATATTGGTATTTGCATTTTTATTCAGCTTCATGTTTTATGACCTCAATTCCCAAAGCGGAAAGCTTTTCAAAAAAGTCCGGCAGGCTTTTCGCCACCGATTCAGCACCCTCAATAGTACCGCCGACGCGGGCGGCAAGAACCGCCATCGCCATGACGATGCGGTGGTCGTTATGTCCGTCAATGACCGCACGGGGCGCTACCAGCTGACCACCGGGGACGATGATCCGATTTTCCTCCAAAACCAGACGGACACCGCATTTTTGCAGTTCCTCCGCCATGGCGGCACCGCGGTCGCTTTCCTTGATCTTTAACCGAGCGGTATCGGTAAAGACCGCGCCGTTTAAGGCGGCGGCCAATGCAAACAAAATGGGACCTAAATCCGGGCAGTTCGCCAAAGAAAGGGTGGGCGTACCGACGGCAAGTGCCTTAAAATATTCCCGATAGATACGATCCCCCTGGAGAGAATGCGCCAAAAGGCCGGTCACCTCGACCTTTCCACCCAAATAATTCAGCGCATCGAAAAAGGCGGCGTTGGAATAATCCCCCTCCACCGCAAGTTCCCGGGAAACGCCGGAGCCGCCGCGGACGGTCAGCTCCTGCGCACCGCTCCAGTCCACGTCAAAGCCGAATTCCCGAAGTGCCGAGACGGTCAGATCAATATAAGAACGGCTCTCCACCTTTCCGGTGAGCCGCAGGGTGCTTTCCCCTGCCGTCAACAGCAAGGCAAACAGCAGACCGGTGATAAACTGGCTGCTGACACTACCGTCCACCGCATAGGTACCGCTTTTTAAGGTGCCGGAGACGGTGATTTTACCCTTGTCGCGTGTAAAGCAAAATCCCTTTCCAGAGCAAAGGTCTTCATAAACGCTCATGGGACGTTCCATCAGCCGATCGCTTCCCAAAAGGGTCGCCGGCTTACCAAAAAGCAAGCAAAGAGGCAGGAAAAACCGCAGCGTACTGCCGCTTTCCCGGCAAAGGAGCGGCTCTTTCGGCGGTTGTATTTTTCCGGAGACCGTCACCCGATCCCCCTCCGCCTGCACTTGAAGACCCAGCGCGCGAAGGCAATCCATGGTCGCGAGAATGTCCTGGGAATATTCAATGCCGCGCACAACGCTTGTCCCCTCCGCCAAGGCGGCGGCGATCAGATAACGATGCGCCATGCTCTTGGAGGGCGGTGCCTGCACCCTGCCCTCTGCAATGCCGGGCTTGATCTCAATCCTCATGGGCACCCTCCATCAAAAAATCAATGGCCTCCAAATAGCCGTCCGTCCCATGACCGGCGATGGTCTTTTGACAGGCGGCACGGATATAGCTGATCTGACGGAAATCCTCCCGCTTGCTGACGTCGGAGATATGCACCTCCACCATCGGCAATCCCACCGCCTTCGCCGCGTCCAGAATGGCGATGCTGGTATGGGTATAGGCACCGGGATTGATGACGATGGCATCCATTTTGCCGTAAGCGCCCTGGATGGCGTCCACCAGATCTCCCTCATGGTTGGATTGGTAAAAAGAGACCTCTACCTCTTTCAGAGCGCAATGGCTGCTGATCTTTTCCAAAAGGGTCTCATAGGTCTCGCGTCCGTAAATTCCCGGCTCGCGGATGCCCAGCATATTTAAATTCGGTCCATTGATGACAAGTATTTTCATTTTACTAAATCCTCGGTGATTTCTTTTACGACCTGCTCCAGCACCGATGCCGGAGAAATGATCCGATCCGCAGTCGCGGTGTAGCGCGGATACCGCTCCCGATAGCGCGCCTCCAGCTGCGCCCGGTTGCCGGAGAGAGGACGGTCGTCGGTCGGCACGATCTCCTCCAAGGGGCGATCCAGGAACCAGATCCGCCCGTTTCGTTTCAATTCCTTAATATTTTCGTCCCTCAGAATGGCACCGCCGCCGGTGGCGATGATACAGCCGGTCATGGGTGCCGCCTCCTCCCGGATGACGGCACTTTCCAGATCCCGGAACGCCGGTTCTCCCTCTGCGCGGATGAGTTCTGCCGGGGTCTTTCCGGCACGCTGCACCAAAAGCTCGTCGGTATCCAAGAAGCTTCTGCCCAACCGCTCCGCAAGAAGCTTGCCCACGGTGGACTTGCCGCTGCCGGGCATCCCGGTCAGAACGATATTTTCCTTTGAAGAATAGACAGCCTGAAAAACTGCCTCAATAGTCTCGGGCGCGATCTTGGTATCTAAGAAATATTCCACCGCAAAAGCAGCCTGCGCCACCAGCATATAAAGACCACACACCGCCTTGATCCCACGCGCACGCGCACGAAGGACCAGCTCGGTATTGAGGGGATTATAAACCGCATCCACCACCCCCTCCAGGACAGGATAGTCCTCAAGTTCCAGCGGGACGCTATGAATATTAGGGTACATTCCGCAAGGGGTGGTATTGATCAAGATCTCCGCATCCCCATGGCAGGAACGGGCTTCTTCATAGGTGATACCTTCCTTGCCGGTACGGGAAACCACCAAAATCTCCCGGGCAGAGAGATCCTCCGCCACCGCGCGGGCGGTACGGGAGGTGCCGCCGCTGCCTAAGATCAGTACCTTCTTCCCTGCAAGCTCAATGCCGGCACGGAGAATGAGGGCACGCATCCCGAAAAAATCGGTATTATAGCCGTAAAGCTTCCCATCGCGCTGAACGACGGTATTGACCGCCCCGATGGCTTTTGCCTGAGGGCTGATCTCGCTGAGGTACGGAATGACCGCCTGCTTATAAGGAATGGTGACGTTGATGGCGGAAAATTCTTTCCGCTCCATGAAAGCGCCCAATTCCTCGGGAGTCAGCTCTTTCAGTTCATAAGTATAGTCTGCCAGCCGATGATGGATCTCCCGGGAGAAGCTATGGCCGAGTTTTTCGCCGATACAGCCGTATTTCATCGTTGCTCTCCCAAAAAGTCCGTCCCGAAACGGCCGGTCAAGAGGTCTGCCACCACCAGGGCGGCGACGCTATCCACCACCACGCTTGCCCGATGGACGATGCAGGGATCGTGCCGTCCGGCGATCTGCAGGGTGGTATTTTTTTCTTTCATAAAGTCCACCGTCTCCTGCTCCTTGAAGATGGAGGGGGTGGGTTTCACGACGGTACGGATCCGGATGGGCATTCCATTGGTAATGCCGCCGTTGATGCCGCCGTTTCGATTACTTTCCGTCACGACTTGATCGCCCTCATAGCGGAAAGGATCATTGGCAGCACTGCCCTTTTGATCCGCCAGGTCAAAGCCATCGCCGAATGCCACGCCCTTGACCGCAGGAATACTGAAAAGCCCATGGGAAAGCAGGCTCTCCACGCTATCAAACCAAGGTTCACCCAAGCCGGCGGGCAGACCGGTGATGACCGTCTCTAAAATACCGCCGACGCTATCTCCCTCTGCGGCCGCCGCCTCAATGGCGGCTTGCATCGCTTTCACCGCATCGGCAGAAAGCACCGGGAACGCGCGGTCACGCAAAGCCTTCGCATCCGCACCAAAACTCTCAAAATCCCGATCGTCCACCCCGGCGCAGCGGGCAATATGGGTCATGATCCGAATACCCTTTCGCTCCAGAGCCGGGATCAGAATACCTCCTGCCGCCACCAGACCGGCGGTGATACGGCCGCTGAAATGACCGCCGCCGCGGTAGTCCTCAAAGCCGTGATATTTGCAATAGGCGGTATAGTCTGCATGACCGGGGCGCGCCTTACTGCGCGTAGCAGAGTAGTCCTTAGAATGCTGGGCGGTATTGGGGATGACGATACAGAGAGGCGTACCGGTGGTATGTCCCTCAAAGACACCGCTTTCCAGCGTATATTCATCCTGCTCCCGGCGCGCGGTAGAGATCTTCCCTGCCGGACGGCGCTTAGCCAGCTGGGCACGGAGGAATTCCTCATCCACCGGAATGCCGGGGGCAAGCCCATCCAGGACAACGCCAATCCCTTTGCCGTGGCTTTCGCCAAAGATGGTGACCGCCACCTGATTACCAAACGTATTTTTCATGGTTTAAAGTACCTCTCTCATGCGCTTTTTTAAAGTCTCCAAGGAGATCTTACGAAGCTCGAATTTTCCGATCTTAGGCAGTTCCACGACGGTGATCTCACCGCCGGCAACCTTTTTATCCATGGTCATTGCCTCAATGACCTGCTCTTTATCGCAGGTATAAGACGTGGGAAGTCCCACCTTTTGGAGTACCTTGCAAAGCCGCTCCCGCGGTTCCGGCGCCGCCATCAGCAGCATTCCCAGCGCCACGCACTCCCCGTGATACAATCCGGAAAGCCCGGAGACCGTCTCGATGGCGTGACCGGCGGTGTGCCCGTAGTTCAGCACCCGACGCAGCCCCATCTCCTTGGTATCCTGCTCCACCACCTCTTTTTTGATCAAAAGAGAGCCTTCGATGATGCGATCCAGATTTTGGAGCGGATCCTCCTGCTCCAAAAGTTCAAATAAAGCCGCGTCGTTGGTGGCCGCCATCTTGATGGACTCCGCCAAGCCGTTTGCGATCTGCCGCGCCGGCAAGGTCTTGAGCACCTCCGGATCGATCAGAACACCCTTGGGCTGATAAAAGGCACCGACGATATTCTTATAGCCCTTAAAGTCGATGGCCACCTTACCGCCGATGGAGGAATCCACCTGGGAAAGGAGGGTGGTGGGGATATTATAAAAATCAATGCCCCGCATATAGGACGCCGCCGCAAAGCCTGCCATATCGCCGGTCACGCCGCCGCCCACCGCCACCACGCAATCGGTACGGGAGAAGCCCTCCTGCACCAGTCGGGCGAGGATATTCTGATAGGTATCCATATTCTTTTGCGCCTCCCCCTGCGGGAAGACCTCAATATAAGCGCTCTTGCAGCAGTGCGCCACCGTCTCGGCATACTCCTTCGGCACGCCGCTATCGGTGACGATCAGCACCTTGCGGTCCAGCTTAAAAAGCTGATCTGCCTTAGCGAGGGCACCGCGCTCCAGATAGATGGGATAGCTATCCGCCCCTAAATTCATCGAAATGATCATTGATTTATCGCTCCAGTTTTTGTTCTTTTTCAAAAGACCCTACGACCTTCAGACTGCTGCAATGCTTTTTCAGCTCCGCAAGCATCTCTGCGCCCGTTTCACTATTGATATTACCCTCACCCTCGGCGAAGAAATAATATTCCCAAATGAGATCCTTGCTGGGACGGCTCTTCAAAGCGCGCAGGTTGAAGCCGGCGTCACCGATGGCGGAGATGGCTTTACCCAGCCCGCCTGCCTCGTTCTTCACGGTGAAGTTCATGACGAAGTAGTTATCGCGCTGAGGATTCCGGCTGGCAAACCGGGAGAAGACCGCAAAGCGCGTCGTATTGATACTGCTGGCGTTGATGCTCTTATCCAATACCTTCAGCCCGTAGAGTGCGGCAGTCTCGGCGCTGGCGATGGCCGCCTGGTCGAGGCGTCCGTCCTCCGCCACCTTTTTGGCGGCAACGGCGGTATTGGTGCACTCATGGGTGACGAAATCATGGTCGCGGATATATTCCGCGCACTGACCCAAAGCCTGGGGATGGCTGATGACCTCCCGGACGTCCCGGACGGTCGCACCCTCTAAGCCCACCAAATTCTGGACGATCTCCATATCGTAGATGCCGTTAATAAAAAGCGAGCCGAAGAAGCTGAGATCCATCACCTGGGAGACGTCCCCCTGGTAGCTATTCTCAATGGGCAGTACCGCGCAATCACATTCCCCATTGACCACCGCCTCATAGGCGGCCTTGAAGTCCCGATACGGGACGGCAGAACCATCGGGGAAGATCTTCTTGGCGGCAATATCGGCAAAAGCGCCGGGAACACCGCTATAGGCGACCCGCATCCCCTCCAAAAGGCGGTGCTGATAGCTCCGGGAGAGGGACATATTATATTTCAGATAATTGACGTAATAAGACTTCAGGGTCTCGTCCGGCATATAGGCGGCATTCTTACGGATGACCTCTTCCTCACGCGCCGTATCCAGAATAGGAAGTCCATGCTCCTTTTTATAGGCGGCAATGGTGCCCACCGCCTGCATCCGGGCGGCGAAAAGATCCGCCATCTTTTGGTCGATTTCGTTGATTTGCTTTCTTGCTTCGTCTAATTTACTCATTTTTGATAATCCTCATACAATTTTTCAAAGGCCGGGATGGACTTTTTGATCTGCTCGGTGGTGACGCAATAGGCGATCCGCACGTAGCCGGGGCAACCGAAGGAATCGCTGGGCACCAGCAAAAGTTCCTGCTCTTTAGCACGCGCGCAAAAGGCGTTTGCGTCCGGCTCCAGCGCCTTCATAAAGAGATAGAACGCGCCGTCCGGCGGTACCACCTCATAGCCGATTCGGGAGAGTTCCTCCAAAAGGATGGCGCGGTTTTCGCGGTAGATGCTGAAATCCGCAGTCTCCTCGGCACATTCCGCCACGGTAAACTGCAAAAGACTGGGGGCGCAGACAAAGCCCAAGGCACGTCCTGCACCGCAGATGGCGGCATAGACGTCGCCGCTATTCTTCATGGTCGGCGAGACCAGGATATAGCCGATCCGCTCACCGGGAAGGGACACCGCCTTACTGAAGGAATAGCAGACCAGGGTATCATCATAAAACTTGGTGGCATAGGGAACCTCTTCCCCATTCCAGACCAGCTTACGGTAGGGTTCATCGGCAATGAGATAAATGACGTGGCCGAATTCTTCCTCTTTGGCGCGAAGCAACCCGCCGAGACGGCTGAGCTCCTTCGCCGGGATGATAACACCGGTGGGGTTATTGGGAGAATTGATGATCAGCGCTTTGGTCTGCGGCGTAATGCTCCGCTCCAAAGCCTCGAAATCCAATTGGAATTCCGGCTTACGGCAGGGCACCTCCACCAAGGCGGCACCGGCGTGCTCCGCAAAGACCCGATATTCCGGGAAATAGGGCGCCAGCACCAGGACTTCATCCCCCGGTTGGGTGATCGCCGCCAGAGAGACGGTCAGCGATGCGGCGGCACCGCAGGTCATATAGATGAGTTCCCAGCGAACACCGGCATCAAACTCCCGGTTGATCCCCTCCGCCAGCTTCTGACGGACTGCCGGATCACCGGCGGCGGCAGTATAGCCATGAAGCAAAACGGGATCCCCCTCCTCCAGCAAACGGCGCATGGTATCCGTCACCTTTTCGGGCGCCGGCACGCTGGGATTGCCGATGCTGAAATCAAAGACGTTCTCCGCCCCGATCTCCGCCTTGCGGCGCTTGCTATATTCAAAGATCTCCCGGATCACCGAGCTTTTTTTGCCCAGCTCCAGCATTTTCGGTGTAATATCCATTTTCTACGCCCTCTTTAAAATATAAAAACCCGCATCCTGCTATGCTTTCATGCATGAGGAATTGCGGGCTTTCTGTTTCTTCCGTTTTATCGGTCGGTAGTCAGAAAGTCCGTACTGCTATAATAAAATCGAAAACATACTTTAGTCATTTCTGCTACCCTTTCTTAAAAATAATATCAATATTATAGTACTCACTTCTTCCCTTTGTCAAGGATTTATACAAAAAAAGTGCGATTATATCGCACTTTTTTCTGTTTCACGAAGATGATTGGTAAGAAGCGCCAAAGAGGCGGAAAGGTTTTCATAATGCACCTTGACGTCCTCCGGTACTTTCAAGGGAATGGGGGCAAAATTCCAGATGGAACGGATCCCGCAGTTGACCAGGCGGTCGCAGACCTCCTGGGCAGCTTGCTTGGGGACAGTGATGATACCCAATTCCACCGGCTGCTGAGCGCAGAACCGCTCCAGATCATCGAGAGAAAGGATGGGGCGGCCGGCGGCCTGGGTGCCGATCACCGCTTGATTGGTATCAAAGCCGGCGGCGATATAAAGACCGAAATCCGAAAAGCCCTCCTGCTTCATCAAGGCATGACCCAGCTCCCCTGCGCCGACAACGATGGCGCGGTAAAGGGTATTATAGCCCAGGAAATTCTCCAGAGCGCAGATCAAGGTGGAAACCACGTACCCGGTCTTGGGACGCCCCACCGCACCGCTGGCATAGCTCAGCTCTTTACGCACCAGCACTTCCCCCATCCCCAGCTCATGCGCGATGGTGGTGGCGGAGATGCGGGTCACCCCTTTGGGCAATTGCTTTAAATAATATAAGTACATCGACAGTCTGCGAAACACTGTCAGCGTCATATTCATGAAGCTCTTCCCTTTCAAAAATAATATGTGAAAAATTATAATTGAAAGGAAAAATAAAGGCAAATGTAAAAAAAGCATAACTTTATGCTTTTCGACACATAACGAGCAGAAAGAATAAATAATAGAAAATGAAGAAAACCGTGCCGGGGCACGGTTTTCAACCAATTTTATTCTTTATAATTTCACTTTCAGATATTTTCGCTTTGCGCGATCCAATTGCTCGATAAACTGCTGATCCAACGGCGAGAACTTATAGTCCTTGCGATAGATCAGGACGTCCTTATAAACCTTTTGGTTCGCCGTACTTTCCTTCTTGACCAGCCCGAAATCCTTCAGCGTCCCTGCCCCCACCGAGGAGACCCACATAAAGGCGTTCGGCATCTTTTGAAGGAGCATGAACTGGCTGGCGCGGTCGTAGACGTAAATCCGCTTGTCCACGTACTCCGAAAGCTCCGCCTTTTTGACGTCGATAAACGGCAGATTGGGAACGTAAGGATCCGCATGGCAGATCTCAAAATACGGCTCCAGCTCCTCCGGGGTGATATCCTCCCGGTCGGCCAGGGGATGGTTCTTATTCATTAAAAGGAAATAGGAGAACTCCGCCAAAGTCTCGCTGACCAGTTTTTTCTCCATGAACTGGTTTTTAAAATACCGCTCAAAGCTTTCCTGGTACCGGACGATCCCTAAGTTAAACTCTTCCCGTACCACGTTGGCGATGGTTTTCATGGAATTGGTTTCCTTATAATAAATATCTGCCGGTTCGTCTGTATCCAAGCTGGCGGCAAACGCCGTAAATGCCTTGGAAATATAGCTGGCGCGGGGTCCGGACACCGAAAAACGCTTGCGGTGGCTCTTGCCGTTCTGATAGAGTTCCTCCATCTCGTCTACCTGGGAGATGATCCGCTTGGCATACTGGAGAAACTCCTCCCCGTCCGGCGTGATGGTGATGCCCTTGGTCGTCCGATTAAAAATGACGATTCCCAGGCTCTCCTCCAGCTCACGGATGGCGCGGCTCAGATTGGGCTGACCCATATAAAGATTTTCCGCCGCCTTGCTGATGGACATGGTCTTGGCAATCTCCACCGCATACTTTAAATGAATAATGTTCATACTTTCTTCTCCACCCGAGGCACTCTTTTTCCCAATCCGCAGATCAATTCATAATGAATGGTACCCAACTCCTTTGCCAAGTCGTTGATATCAATTCCGCCGCCCATCAAGGTTGCTTCATCGCCGGCTTTGCAGGGAATATCTGTCACGTCCACCATCATCTGATCCATGCAGATATTGCCTAAAATCGGCGCAAAATGGCCGTTTATCAGCACTTTGCCCTTGCCGGAAAGGGTGCGGGGATACCCATCGGCGTATCCTGCTGACAAGGTTGCAACCTTTACACTTTTTTCGGTAGTATAACGGCGTCCGTAGCTAATATCCCGCCCTGCCGGCAGGGTCTTAACGAAGGAAACGAGGGTCTTGACGGTCATTGCCGGCTTGAAGGGATTTTCCCGTCCGCCCGGCTCCAGTCCGTAAAGGACGATGCCGGCGCGAACCATATCCAAATGATAGTCTTTCCCCAAAAAAGAACCGGCGCTATTGGCAACGTGGCAGAGGGGTTTCACGCCTTTTTCACGCAAACGATCGCGCACCGCCAGAAAACGTTGCAACTGTGCTTCGGTATATTCTTCCTCCCCATCGGTATCTGCAACCGAGAAATGAGTAAACAACCCCAGGAGGGAAAGACCGGGCAGTTCGCTTAACGCCGCTACCTGCTTCGCCGCCTCATCGGGATCAAAGGCATCAAACCCCAGGCGCCCCATGCCGGTATCCAGCGCCGCGTGCACCTTGATCTTACCGCCGCATTGCGCCACGGCTCGGCTGAGCCGCTCCGCCTCCGTAAGGGAAAAGATAGTCTGGCAAAGATCGTAGTCCATCAAGTCCTTAAAATACTCCGCCGGAGTATAGCCCAGGATCAAAATCGGCTTTCGGATCCCCAGATTACGAAGCTCCACCGCCTCCTGCAGGCAGGAAACACCGAACTGATCGGCGCCCAGCTTTACAAGATACGGCGCCACCCAATCCACACCGTGTCCATAGGCGTTTGCCTTGACAATGGCCATGATCTGCACCGACTCCCCCACCTCGCGGCGGACGGTATGATAGTTTTCTCCGATGGCAGAGAGGTCGATCTCCGCCCAGGTTCTCTTAAAATGCTTCATACTCAAACTCCATCCAGGCATTATTGATATATCCGGCGAGTTCCTCCGGCTGCAGGGCGCGCACGCTCTGCACCTTGGCGGCAAGCTGCGCCGCACGGTTATGCAGATAAACGCCGGTCTTGACCGCCCCAAAGGGATCAGCGGCACCTGCCAAAAGTCCCGTTATCAAACCTGCAAGCAGGTCGCCGCTTCCGCCCTTGGCAAGGGCGGAACAGGGGGCGGAAAGGATCTCGGTACGCAGACCATCGGTCACCACCGTCGCCGCATCCTTTAATACTAAGATCATATGATGCTTTCGGGCAAATTCTTCCGCCAGTTCCAGGCGGTTTTTCCGTACCTCCTGCACCGTACAGCCGCAGAGGGCGGCGAACTCCCCGAGATGGGGCGTCAAAACCGTAGCCCCTTGGCGCGGACTCAACGCACTTCTGCTGAGATGCCAAAGACCGTCCCCATCCACCACCAAGGCGCAAGGGAGCGTCCAGATCTTTTTCAATTCGCGCGCCACGCCGGGTCTTCTGCCGACGCCGCTTCCGAAAAGAAAGGCGTCAAATCGACCCTTGGCATAATCCTTTTTACTACAGAGCACCGGGCCGTAAAACTTGGCGGCGGCGGCCTTCCGCGCCGCCTTCGGCAGGTAGCCGTAGACCAGCCCAGCACCGCTTTTTAAAGCACCCAGAACCGCCAGGGCGGCGGCACCGGGGTATTGGGGCGCGCCCACCCGAAGGCCGGCGGCACCGTAAGAATTCTTATGCCCCCATTCCTGCCGCGGCGGCAGCTCCGGGGTCAACTCCTCACGCGCAATATTTTCAGCATACTGCTTGGGGATGCCGATATCCGCCAAGACCACCTCGCCGCAATCAGCCAAAAGATGGCAGGGCTTTTTAAAAGCAAAGGTAACGGTCTTCAAGGGTTGCAGCGTACCGGGGGAGCAAACGCCGCTCCTGCCGTCCATACCGCTGGGGAGGTCGATCGCCACCGCGGGGGCAGTGATCGCTCCTAAGAGTTTTTGCACATCAGAGGGCAGTTCACCATGGAAGCCGGTACCGAAGATGCCGTCCACCACTAAGGGATAGCCCTCCGGCTCGCCGACAAAGGGAACGCCCAATTCCTTACATTTATTATAATAATAAGCGCAATCCGGCGAGCGCTCCTCGCCGCCTACCGGCAGAACCGCCGGCTGATAATGGGGATGCAGGAGGCACGCCAAGGCATAGGCATCGCCGCCGTTATTGCCGGTTCCTGCCAACAAAAGCACCCGCTCAAAGCCGCGCTCTTCCATCAAAGCACTTACCTCGCGGTAAAGGGCTTCGGCAGCGTTCTGCATCAGCCGGACGGAAGGAAAAAGCCCTTCCTCCACCGTCCGAAGATCCATCTTCTTCATTTCACCGGGGGTGACGATCTTCATTGCATTTTTCCTCTTGCCCGGGTGGCATAGACGTCCAGCACCGCCGGGGTGGGCTGGAAGAGGATGCAGACCTTCTCCCCCTTTTGATCCAGGGTAACCCAGTAATAGCAAGGCTCTTCCCCTTGGTTAGAGAGGAAGGATCGAACTTTCTGACCCTTGGGCATCTTTTCAATGGGACCGTAACTGACCGTCTTGGCAATATCGGCCTTCAGCATCTCGCGCCGACGCTCCTTATTGATGATCCGGGTAAAGGTGATCTCATTCTCCAAAAGGGAATATTCCAGCTCATAATTAAAGGATAAAAACAAGCGATACGCCAGATAGCAAAGACCGGCGCAAAGGAAAATGCCGATTGCACCCAGATACATGATCAGAAAGACCCCCAGCACCATGGGCGCAACGCTATAGACCACCCTTTTCAGATGGTCTGCCGCCGTCATTCTGTATGGCAAGCAATATTCGATGAAGTTTTCCATTCGCTCAAAACACCTCTTTGATATAATGTTACATTATATTTTATCACATTATTATTACATTTTCAATATCACTTTCTTTTAAAAAAACTATTGATTTTATTTGTTTAGTGTGATAAAATACTTGAAAACGCATTGAACGGGCGTCAAAGATCCCTCCACCGGCGAAAGAGAAAAGGTGTCAGCGGCTGAAAGCACCTTAGCATAAGGAGTGGGATTTATCTTCAACCCGGGAGCGGTGCTTTTGGAAAAAGCGACGGTCGCCTGCCGTTATCGGGCATACGAGTGCCAAAGCCTGCTGCTTTGGAATTTGGGTGGTAACACGGGTACATTTTAGTCCTCGTCCCTTTTTAGGGGCGAGGCTTTATTTTTTTGGAGGAAAGCAATATGAAAGAAAAGCTGGAAGCGTTACGCGCTGAAGCGCGGGCGCAGCTGGAAAACTGCAATACCGCCGCAGAGCTGGAGGCTCTTCGGGTCCGGTATTTGGGTAAAAAGGGAGAGCTGACCGCACTCTTGCGCGGCATGGGTGCCTTGGCGCCCGAGGAACGCCCCAAGATGGGTGCGCTGGTCAATGAGGCCAGAAGCGAGATCGAGGCCGCCATGGAAGCCAAGGTTGCCGCCTTGGAGAAGGCGGAATTGGAGCGCAGACTGCAGGAAGAGCAGTTGGACGTCACCGTCCCCGGCGTTGCCGCGCCCATGGGTAAAAAGCATCCCCTCTCTCAGGTATTGGATGAAATTAAGGACATCTTCCTCGGCATGGGCTTTCAGATCGCCACCGGTCCGGAGGTAGAGCTGGATCATTATAACTTCGAGGCGCTCAATATGCCCAAGAACCATCCTGCCCGGGACACCCAGGATACCTTCTATATTACCGAAAATATTCTGCTGCGTACCCAGACCTCTCCGATGCAGGTACGGGTCATGGAAAAGCAGCAGCCCCCCATCAAGGTCATCGCTCCGGGTCGGGTATACCGCTCCGATGAGGTGGACGCCACCCACTCCCCCCTCTTCCATCAGATCGAGGGTCTTGTGGTGGATAAGGGCATCCGCATGAGCGACCTGAAGGGTACCTTGGAGCTCTTTGCCAAGCGTCTTTACGGCGAAGAGGCGGTGGTACGGTTCCGTCCCCATCACTTCTCCTTTACCGAGCCGTCTGCCGAGATGGACATCCGCTGCTTCTCCTGCGGCGGTAAGGGTTGCCGTCTTTGCAAGGGTGAGGGCTGGATCGAGATCCTGGGTGCCGGCATGGTGCACCCCAAGGTGCTCCGGGGCTGCGGCATTGACCCCGAGGTCTATAGCGGCTTTGCTTTCGGCTTAGGCTTGGAGCGTATCGTCATGCGCCGCTTCAATATCGATGATCTGCGGTTGTTCTTTGAGAACGATCTGAGATTTTTAGAGCAGTTTTAAGGAAAGGAGCTATTTATCATGAACGTAACCAAAGGCTGGCTTGCCGATTTCGTAGAGATCAAAGAATCGGCGGCTGAAATTGCAAAAGATATGACCATGAGCGGCTCCAAGGTAGAGACCTTCAGTTGCTGGAACGATAATATTCAAAAGGTGGTCGTGGGTCATCTTCTGGAGGTCACTCCTCATCCCGACTCCGATCATCTCCTGATCTGCCAGGTGGACGTGGGCGAAGAAGCCCCCATCCAGATCATCACCGGTGCCCAGAACGTCAAGCCCGGCGACTACGTCCCGGCGGCTTTGGACGGCAGTCTTCTGCCCGGCGGCATCAAGATCAAGAAGGGCAAGCTCCGCGGTCTGCCCTCCAACGGAATGCTCTGCTCTCTGGGCGAGCTGAACCTGACGGTCGGTAACTTCCCCGAGTGCATTGAGGACGGCATTATGATCCTCCCCGGCGAATATCAGCCCGGTACGCCCATCGACGAAGCCTTGGGGCTCAACGATCCCATGATCGAATTTGAGATCACCCCCAACCGCCCCGATTGCCTCTCTGTCCTGGGTCTTGCCCGAGAGACTGCCGCCACCTATCGGCGTCCTTTCAATAAGCATACGCCCGAATTTCATGAGGATACTACCGACGATATTAAGAACTATCTCTCCGTCACGGTGGAAGAGCCGGAAGCCTGCCCGCGCTATAGCGCAAGGGTGGTGAAGAACGTCAAGATCGCACCTTCTCCCCTCTGGCTCCGTAACCGCCTTTATGCGGTGGGGGTTCGTCCCATCAATAACGTGGTGGATATTACCAACTACGTCATGCTGGAATACGGTCAGCCCATGCACGCCTTCGATTACCGCACCATCCGCGGCAAGGAGATCCGGGTCAAGATGGCGGCCGATAACGAAAAGTTCACCACTCTGGACGAGCAGGAGCGTACCCTGCAATCCACCATGCTGACCATTGCCGACGGTGAGGGCACCATCGCCATCGCCGGTATCATGGGCGGTCTCAATAGTGAGATTGAGAATGATACCACCACCATCGTCTTTGAGTCTGCCAACTTCGACGGCGTGACCGTCCGTAAGGCTTCCCGTGCGCTGGGTCTTCGTACCGATGCTTCCGGTCGCTATGAAAAGGGCTTGGATCCCGTCATGGTCGAGGGCGCGCTGAACCGCGCTTGTGAGCTGGCTGAGCAGCTGGCGGGCGGTACGGTGGTTGCCGGCGTGCTGGACGTCAATAACGATCTGCGCAAGCCGCGCACCGTCACCCTGCGTCCCGATCGCATCAACGCCTTCCTGGGTACTGAGATCAGCGAAGAGTTCATGAAAGAATCTCTCCTGGCGCTGGAGTTCGGCGTGGACGATAGCAAGAACCCCTGGGAGATCGCCATCCCCTCCTTCCGCGACGACGTGGAGGGTGAAGCGGATCTGGCGGAAGAGATCGTCCGTCTCTACGGCTACGACAACATCCCCACCACCCTGGTAGAGATGACCACCACCCAAGGCATGCTGACCCCGGCGCAGAGCCTGCAGAAGACCCTCAACGAGACCGCTCTTGCCTGCGGCTACAGCGAGATCTGCACCTATAGCTTTATCAGCCCCAAGGTCTATGATAAGCTGCTCCTGCCGGCAGACAGTCCCTTCCGTAAGTCGGTGACCATCTCCAATCCTCTGGGTGAGGATACCAGCGTCATGCGTACCACCGCCATGGGCAGTCTGCTCTCTACCCTGGCTACCAACTACAATAACCGTAATTTAGAGGCGCGCCTCTTTGAGCCTGCCACCACCTACACCTATACCGGGGCAGACACCCTGCCCTACGAGCAGGTGGAATATATGCTGGGCTGCTACGGCAAGAATGAAAGCTTCTACACCTTAAAGGGTGCGGTGGAGCAGCTGCTGAAGGCTGCCGGACTGCCGCTGACCGAAGTGGAATTCAGCCCCAAGAAGGACTGCCCTGTCCTCCATCCCGGCAAGGCCGCCCTCATCACCTATCAGGGCGAAGTCCTGGGTCTTATGGGCGAGGTGCATCCCCTGATCCCGGCGCAGTTTGATCTGCCGGAGAAGGTCTGGATCGCCGACCTCTACTTCGAGAAGATCCTCGCCGCCGCAAAGCCTGCCAAGGAATATCATCCCCTGCCCAAGTTCCCGGCTACCGCCAGAGATCTGGCGTTTGTCTGCGAAAAGAGCCTGACTGTCGGCTCCATGGAAAAGGTTATCCGCGAAAAGGGCGGCAACATCCTGGAGAACGTGGCACTCTTTGATATTTACGAGGGCAAGCAGATCGCCGAAGGCATGAAGAGCGTGGCATTCAGCCTCACCTTCCGCGCCGCCGACCGTACCTTGAGCGATGAGGAGATCGACGCCAAGGTCAAAAAGATGATCGACGGCATCGTCGCCCTGGGCGCTACCTTAAGAGGTTAATTTTAAAGACTTCCGCATTTTTTTGCGGAAGTCTTTATTTTTTTCTTGTAATCTAACTTGAATTATAGTATAATAATTACATATTTGATCTGAGGAGGTTTTAAAGATGTTTGAACAGACCATGCCCTTTAAAATTACAAAGGACGAACAGATGAAAATGAAGGAAGTGCTGACCACAGTCTACGACGCACTCAAGGAAAAAGGCTATAATCCTCTCAATCAGATCGTTGGCTACATCCTCAGCGAGGATCCCACCTATATCACCAATCATAATAATGCCCGCGCGCTGATCCGCAAGATCGACCGGGATGAGCTTTTGGGTGAGCTGGTGAAATTCTATCTGGAAAACTGATCAAATGCCGCCCAAAAGGCGGCATTTTTATTAAGGAGTTAAAAATGAACATTCAACAAGCAGATAAGATTGCAATGGAGCGGATCGCACCGGCGGTGCGTGAAGCGGAAGAGGTGGCGTTTTATACCACCAATCGGGTACTGGATGCCTTCCGTGCCGAGCGGGTCAGCGAGACCCATTTTGCCGGCTCCACCGGCTACGGCTACGGCGACCGGGGGCGTGATACGCTGGATCAGCTCTTTGCCCGTGCTTTGGAGGCGGAGGACTGCCTGGTGCGTCCCCAATTCATCTCCGGCACCCATACCCTGACCGTCGCTTTATTCGGCGTCTTGAGACCGAACGACATCATGCTGGCGGTCACCGGCAAGCCCTACGATACCTTGGATGAGGTCATCGGCATTTCCGGCAACGACGGCGAGGGCTCTCTGAAGGATTTCGGCATCGAGTACCGTCAGGTGGATCTCTTGGACGGCGGCATCGACTATGATGCCATCGAGGAAGCCCTCAAGGAGCCACGGATCAAGATGGTCTTTATCCAAAAATCCAAGGGCTATCAGAACCGCCCCACCCTTTCGGCGGTGGAGATCGGCAAGGTGGCGCATTTCGTCCATGATCTCCGTCCGGAGGTCATCGTCATGGTAGATAACTGCTACGGCGAATTTTGCGAGATGCATGAGCCCACCTACTACGGCGTGGATCTGATGGCAGGCTCCCTCATCAAAAACCCCGGCGGCGGCATCGCCCCCACCGGCGGTTACATTGCCGGGCGCTCCGATCTCATCGAACTATGCGCCTATCGGCTGACCTCCCCCGGCATCGGTCGGGAGAGCGGCTGTACCTTAAACGTGCTTCGGGAGCTTTATCAGGGTTTATTCTTGGCACCCCATACCGTTCTGCAGGCAAAAAAGACCGCCATGTACGCGGCGGCGATGTTTGAGCAGATCGACTGTGTCACCGCCCCGGCGGCAGATGCTCCGCGCTATGATATTATTCAGACCATCTCTTTGGGAACCCCGGAGGGCTTGCTTTCCTTCTGCAAGGGCATCCAGTCCGGCTCGCCGGTGGATAGCTTTGTCACCCCCGAGGCATGGGAGATGCCCGGCTACGACGCGCCGGTGGTAATGGCGGCAGGTGCCTTTGTCATGGGTGCATCCATCGAGCTTTCCGCCGATGGTCCCATGAAGCCCCCCTACACCGCCTTTATGCAGGGTGGACTGACCTTTGAGAGCGGTCGTCTGGGCATCATGCGTGCCTTTGAGGAAATCAATAAATGATCGATCTGCATTTACATACCAATAACTCCGACGGGCGGCACAGCGTGGCGGAGATCCTCACCAAATGCGAGGAAGCGAAGCTCTCCCTGATCTCCATCACCGACCATTGGACCATGCTGGGCTACGACGATCTCAAGGATCCTGCGGTGCGCAAGCTCTTTTCCGGTCAGATCCTGCCCGGCTGCGAATTCACCGCCCATTATGAGGGGCAAGGCATTGAGATCCTGGGCTACGGCATCGACCCGGAGGATGCCCGGGAATACCTCTCCCAGTTCCCTCCGCTGGAAAAGAAATGGGAAATAGAGCTGGAAGAACTCATCAAGCAGTACCGCAAGATGGACATTCGCTTTAATGAGACGCAGGTACGGCAGAACCTAAAAGACGGGCATGGCGCACGCGGCTCCATGTTCATGGAGATCGTTCGGTATCCCGAAAACACCGCCCGATTTACCGACCCCGGATCTGCCGAGAACAGCGGCATCTTCTCCCGTCGGGAGGTCTATAATAAAAAGAGCCCCTTTTTCCTGCACAACGGCTGGTTCAGCCCCCCGGCAAACGAGGTCTGCGATTTTATCCATAGCATCGGTGGAAAGGCGATTATCGCCCATCCCGGTGCTTACGATAAGGCCATCTATGAAGCCACCGAGGAGCTGATCCGTTTTGCTAAGCCGGACGGACTGGAGGCCTGGTACGCCGTCCATACGCCGGAGCAACGGGAATGGTTGCTCTCCCTTTGCAAAAAGTATGATCTCCTCTATAGCGGCGGAAGTGACTACCATCACGAAATACGCGCAGCCAAAGGCTATCGGATCGGTCTTCCCCAGATCGCTGATATTTATCCCGTCGATGAGATCATGCAATGGATCCAGCCTTTAAAGAAGATCTAACTAAAAAACTCCCGATGCAATGCATCGGGAGTTTTTCAGACTGTCAAAAAAGTCCCCGACCGCAGAAAATGAAAAGAGTTAAAAAGTTCATGCCGATTTTGCAATATGACGGTGAAAAAGAGAACCTACTCTTTCTCGTTGTTTCTTTATAAGAAAAAAATCCGCATAAAAATGCGGATTTTGATTAAAACTTTCTGCTATATGCCAAAACGCTCTCTACCGTGCGTCGAAATCAATGGGAGACGCCCATTCTGCTGAACGCAGAAAATCCACGTTATCCATTGCTTTCTCCTTTCCCCCAACAAAACTTTGTTTTGTCGGGGTCCCCGTAGATCACGCCGACGAGACCGGTTTGACGAATTCGGAAACATTTTTGAGAGTCTGCCCAGCATACAGCTGTTATTCAAGCCGTCGTTGGCGTCGTGGCTCTGAGTGTGGATGGCTCCATCACGATATGCTTGGCGCGCTTGACCACCTCCGCCGGCAGATCCTCAAACTTTGCTTTGGATAAGTATTCCGCCATATCCTGGCCGATATATTTTGGTGTATGACGCTCGGTACGCAGTTCCGTCATCGTCTTACATCTCCTTGAATTTCTCTACGAAGGCTTTGGTATTTTCCGCTGTCTTACCGGGGGCAAACACCGCAGAGCCTGCCACAAAGACGTTGGCACCGGCCTCCGCCGCCACCGCAACGTTCTCTAAATTAATACCGCCGTCCACCTGGATATGATAAGAAAGACCCAGCTCCTCTCTCATATCCCGGAAAGCGGAGACCTTGGGCATCATATCCGCCATAAACTTCTGACCGCCAAAGCCGGGCTCCACCGTCATGACCAGCACCATATCGCAAAGATGCAGATAGGGACGGAGCGCCTCTGCCGGGGTCTTGGGTTTTACCGAGATAGCGAAAAGCTTACCGGCACCATGAACGCGGGCGGCAATCTCCTCGATCTGCTCCGTCGCCTCCACGTGGACGCAGATGAGATCTGCGCCGGCATCCAAGAAATTATCAATATACCGCTCGGGGCGGTCGATCATCAGATGGACGTCGAAAAAGGCGTCGCTCACCGGACGAAGGCTTTTGATAACGCAGGGTCCAATGGACATATTGGGGACAAACTGCCCGTCCATCACGTCCATATGCAGCCATTCCGCGCCGTTTACGACGGCGATATCGGTATCCACCTTCAGATTGGAGAAATCCGAAGAAAGAATAGAGGGAGAAAGAATATACTTCATATTATGTACCTCACTTAATGTGTTATAAACAAAAAAGCACCGCTTTTGCGGTGCTTTTTGCTTAGTCCTCTAACTTCTGCACCAGCTCGATAAGAGCGGTAACTGCAGCTTCTTCATCTGCACCGTCTGCAATGATAGTAATATCGGTGCCCTTGATGATGCCCAAAGACAAAATGCCCAAAAGGCTCTTGGCATTGATACGGCGGGTGCCGATCTCCACCCAGATGGAGCATTTGAATTCATTGGCCTTCTGGATAAAGAAGGTAGCGGGGCGCGCATGCAGCCCGACACTGTTGGTAACCGTTACGGTCTTAGAAAACATAGGAGAACCCCCTGAAATTTTAATTTTGTTAGTACTATATTAACGGAAAATTTTCAGTTCGTCAAGATGCACCGAACACTTTTGTATGTTTCACTAAATCGTCGATTTTTCCCGGTTGTTTTTTAGTTATTTTACTTTCTTTTTTGACATATTCAGCAAAGATTTCAGTTCTTTCGAGCCGGTCAGCCAAAGAATGAGGGCGTAGACCAGGATACCTGCCAAGAACCCGACCGCAAGACCAACCACCGTTCCGCGGAGGCCGCCCATTGCTTTTTCTATTATTATACGCAATTCTCTGGCAGTTATGAACAATCCCATGGCGCCGGCAAGATCCTTACCGATACCGAAGAGTACGCTCCGATTTAAGACACCGGGGGTGGTACGGACGGTAAAGATCAGCAAAAGCACCGCCATCACCAAAGCAGCCGCCACCGTACCCAGCGCCAGCCCATAGACCCCCAGTTTACGGACGCTCCAGAGGGAGACCGCTAAATTAACCGCCACCCCGATAAAGGCGGTGACCACCGGTACCCGCACCTTTTGCATGGAATAAAAATACTTATTGAGGATCTCCTGGTAGGAATAGAAGATCATCGCGACGCAGTAGATGCAAAGCAGCAATCCCACCCGGCGGGTGTCCTCCGCATTAAAGCTGCCGCGCTCATATAAAAGACGGATGAGGGCGCGGCTGTTGCCGCCCATAAACGCCATGATCGGCAGGACGATGGCGGAGATGGAGCCCAGCATATTGCCGCAGATCCCCTTTGCCGCCTCGGTATCGCCCCGGGCAAAGCAACGGCTCATCTCCGGGAAAAAGAGATTGGTCAGGCAATAGGAAAAGATACCGGCGACGATGAAATAGGCCTGGTAAGCGTAATGCACCGAGGAAAGGACGCCCTCCTCTAAGGTGGAGCCGATATTGGTGCTGATCAGCTGGTTGATGGGCTGCGCCAAGGCCGCCACGAAAAGCGGCAGGGTCAAGGTCAGCACCCGCCGAAGATCCGGAGAACGCAGATCCAAGGTAAAGGAATAACGGAATTTCTTCTTTTTTAAATAAGGGAGCAAAAAGACCAGCTGCGCCAGCCAGCCGACGGTAAAGGCGGCGCCCAGTCCGTAGATCCCGAAATAGCGATCCAAAAAGAGGAAATACACCACCATCACCAGATTGGAAACCAGGGAGATGAGGGCTGGACCGGTAAACTCGCCGTAGGATTGCAAGATCCCCACCAAGACGTATACCCCCGCCGCGATCAGCACCACCGGCATGATGATGCGGATCAGCACCACCGCATAAGACAGCGCCTCCCCCGAAAGACCGCCCGCCACCAGTTTCAGCGCCGCCTTGGGGAAGATCATCCCCAACGCTGCAAGAAAAGCGGCGATCAAGGCGATGATATTAAAGAAATTACTGCCGAAGCGGTCTGCCTCCTCCCGGCTTGCTTGGGTCAGTTTTTCATTAAAGACCGGAACGAACGCCGAGACGATGGCCGCACTCAGGGTAATATCAAATAAATTAAGGGGCAAGGAGCTGGCTGCATTAAAGGCGTCGGTCATGGCGCTGACGCCGTAATGACCTGCCAGCAGCATATTCCGTACGAGACCCAGGACCTTGGATAGCAGCACCGCTGCCACTAAGATCAGATAGGTTCCGACTGCTCCTCTTTTTTTCATGTTTTTCACCTCGTTTTGGGGCAATTTACGGCGTTTTTCATTCGCCGGAAAATGACATAATTTTATTTCCAAATTTCTTGGTATACCCGGTTTTACACATTTTGAACAGGTTTTTGTACAGAAAAAACCGATGAAAATGCGTTTTTTTACAGTTTAAACAGGGTTTTGCACAGCCTTTTCATTCATGGCTGTGGAATAATTTGGTTAACATAACTGGTTTTCGATGGAGAAAGCCGAAAGGGCATTGAGATCCAAATTCGCGGTGTGTCCCGCCTGAAATTCATAGTATGCCTGGGCGCCCACCATGGCGCCGTTATCACCGCAAAGGCTGAGGGGCGGCATATAGAGGGTCTGATCCCCATCCTTACCGTCCAAGAGTTTTTGACGCAGCATGGAATTGGCGCTGACCCCGCCGGCGATGACCAGCGTCTTCTGCCCGTATTCCCGGGCGCAGGCCAGGAAATTTTCCGCTAAAACGCCGGTAATGGCATCGCTATAGGAGGCAGAAATATCGGGGATATTCAGCTCCTCCCCTTTCTGCTTAGCGTTATGCACGAAATTGACGATCGCCGTCTTGACGCCGGAAAAACTGAAGTCATAAGGCTCATCCTTAAAACGGACCCGCGGGAACTTCATCGCCTTGGGATTGCCTTCCTTTGCCACCTTGTCCATATAGACGCCGCCGGGATACCCCAACCCTAAAATCCGTGCGCCTTTATCAAAGGCCTCTCCTGCCGCGTCGTCCTTGGTGCGCCCTAAGATCTGATAATCGGTATAGTCCTTGACCAGGACAATATGGGAATGTCCGCCGCTGACCACCATGGCTAAAAAGGGGGGCTTCAATTCCGTATAGGCGAGATAATTCGCCGCCACGTGTGCCCGGATATGATGCACCGGGATGAGGGGCAGATTACGGGCATAGGCGTAGCCCTTGGCGAAATTCAGCCCCACCAGCAGCGCACCGATCAGTCCGGGCGCGGCGGTTACCGCCACCGCGTCCAAGTCTTCCTCCGTAAGACCGCTCCGGCGGATGCACTCCTCCGTCAGCTGAGAGATCTTTTCGATATGATAGCGCGAGGCGATCTCCGGCACCACGCCGCCATAGATTTTATGGACGTCGATCTGGGAAAACACCACGTTGGATACGATCTCCCGTCCGTCCCGTACAATGGCGACGGCGGTCTCATCGCATGAGCTTTCAAAGCAAAGAATATTCACGAGTGAACCTCCAAACAATAGACCAGCCCATCCTCTTGGGGCTGTTGATAATAGTTTCGGCGGATGCCGATCTGAGTAAAACCAAACTTTTCATAAAGGCTTCGGGCAGGCAAATTGGAGGCGCGCACCTCCAAAAAGAGGGTCTGCCCTCCACCCTGCCGAGATGCCTCGATCATCGCCGTCAAAAGGGCGCTGCCGATGCCGCCGCGGCGGCAGTCGGGGTCTACCCCCAACGTCAGGACGTCGCCCTGCTCAAAGCTTTTCTGCACCCCGCCGCAGCCTAAAAAACGTTCTCCCTCGTAGGCGACGAAAAAGATGCGGTCGGGATCGCTGAGGGAAAGATAAAAATCCTCCTCAGACCAGCACTCAGCGGAAAAGAGCCGACGATCCAGGGCTGCTGCTAAGGAGACGTCGTCGGCGGTCATTTTACTTACAGTCATACCAGCTCTCCCCTCGGGCAACCTCTGCCAGCATCGCCACCGAAAGATCGGCGGCACCCTCCATCTCCCGGCGGAGCAGCTCTGCCGCCCGATCCGCATCCCGATGGGAGGCTTCGATGATCAGTTCATCGTGCACCTGCAGAATCAGATGGGCATCCAGCTTCTCCCGGCGGAGGGCGTGATACACCCGAACCATGGCAATTTTAATAATATCGGCGGCGGTCCCCTGGATGGGGGTATTGAGCGCCACCCGTTCCCCAAAGGAACGCTGAATGAAATTGGAGGATTTCAGCTCCGGCAGATAACGACGGCGCCCCATGAGGGTGGTGACGTAGCCGTCTTTTCTCGCCTGCTCCACGATCTCCGTCATATACCGCCGGACACCGCTGTATTTCTCCAGATACTGGTCGATATACGCCTTCGCCTCCTTCTTGGTCACCCCGATGTCCCCTGCTAAGGAAAAATCCGAGATGCCGTAGACGATGCCGAAATTCACCGCCTTGGCATGGCGGCGCATCTCCGGCGTCACCATAAAGGCAGGCACGCCAAAGACGGTGGAGGCGGTCACGGTATGGATGTCCTCCCGTTCCCGGAACGCGCGGATCATCGTCTCGTCGCCGGCGATATGCGCCAGCACCCGAAGCTCGATCTGGGAATAGTCGGCATCCAAAAGAAGATGCTCCCCATCCTTCGCGATAAACATCCGCCGCAGCTCCCTGCCGAGGGCGTCCCGCACCGGGATATTCTGCAAATTCGGCTCGGAGGAAGAGATCCGCCCGGTCTGGGTGATGGTCTGATTATAGGTGCTACGGATCCGTCCGTCCGGCTGGATCAGCTTCAAAAGCCCCTCCCCGTAGGTGGAGCGTAATTTGGCATACTTGCGGTACTCCAGAATTTTGGCGACGATGGGCTCGTCCTTCAGCTTTTCCAAAACGTCTGCATTGGTGGAATAGCCGGTCTTGGTCTTTTTACCGCCCTTGAGACCCATCTTCCCGAAAAGGATCTCCCCCAGCTGGCGCGGAGAATTGAGATTAAACGCCTCCCCTGCCAGGTCGATGATCTCCTTTTCCAGGTCGGCAATATGATTCGCCAGCTCCTCGGTATAGGCGGCAAGGCGCTCCTTATCCACCGAAAAGCCCCGCTCCTCCATATCCGCCAGCACCACCGTCAAGGGGAATTCCACTTCATAGAGCAGTTTTTCCTGCCCATTCTCCCGAATTCGCGCCAAAAGCGCCTCGGTCAGCTGCGGCAAGGCCGCCACGCAATCCTCCGGGGTCTCGGCGTTGCGGTCGGTATATTCCTTTAAAAGATGGGGCAGGTCATATTTATCACCGGGATCGGCCACGTATGCCGCCACCATGCAATCAAAATAAGGTGCCCCCTCAAAATCCATGCCGTAAAAGGGCTTGGCATCATAGGTATAGATCTTTTCCACCTGAGAAAGCAGGCTTTCTCCGTCCGTCAGACGAAGGACCTTACCCTCATAGGCGGCATAAAAGCCGTCGGTCTTGATAAAGTAAAGACCATTTTGCTTGAAATAGTCGAGATATTCTGCGGCGGTTCCCTCCAGCCGCTCCGGCGTTTCCATCTTGATGGGCGCGGTGAGCTCAAAGAGATGGATGATGCTCTGCAGCTCCAGCTCCTCCAACTGCCGGATCAGCTCCTCCGCGTTAAATTCCGCCACGCGAAGTGCTTCGTCGTCCAGCTCCAGAGGAACCTCGCGGCAGATCTTTGCCAAATCATAGGAAAGATAAGCCGACTCCTTGCCGTTCTCCAATTTGGTACGCAGGGCAGGCTTGATCTCCTCCAGATGGGCGTAGACCTCATCCAGCGAGCCGTACTGACGGATCAGCTCCAAGGCACCCTTTTCGCCGATGCCCGGCACGCCCTTGATATTATCCGAGGTATCGCCCTGGATGGATTTGACGTCGATGAGCTGATGGGGCGCAAGGCCGAATTTTTCCTTGATGGCGGCTTCGTCGTAGATCTCCATCTCGCTGGCGCCGGCACGGGTGACCGGCATTAAGATCCGCACCCCGGGGTCTGCCAGCTGGAAATCGTCCCGATCGCCGGAGACAATATCACATTCATAGCCCCGATCCCGGCAGTACCGGCTGACGGTACCGATAATATCGTCTGCCTCATAGCCCGGCTTTTCCAGGATGGTCACGTTCATGGCGCGCAAAAGTGCCTTCAAGGGCTCCATCTGCACCGCCAGCTCCTCCGGCATTCCCTTGCGCTGCGCCTTATAGTCAGCATACATCTGATGGCGGAAGGTCTTTTCCCTTAAGTCAAAGGACACCGCCACCAGATCCGGCTTGGAGAGATTGAAATATTTATGATAAAGCTTTAAGAACCCGTAGATCCCGTTGGTGGGTCGGCCGTCCCGCGTCGAAAGGGCGCGGATGGCGTAAAACGCCCGGTTCAGGATGGAGTTGCCGTCAAAGATCAATAATTTCATGATAATCTATCCCTTTTGCTTTTAAAAATTCCTGCATATCCCTCGGCAGAGGGCAATGAAAATGAAGCAGCTCCCCGCTCACCGGCTGGGTAAAGGAAAGGCTTTCCGAATGAAGCGCCTGCCGACCTAAAGCCGGGTCTTCCCTGCCGTAGAGAAAATCCCCTGCCACCGGCGCGCCGAGATACGCCATATGCACCCGGATCTGATGGGTGCGCCCGGTCTCCAAAGAAAGACGCACCAGGCTATAGCCTGCGCCCTCCGCCAGCACCTCGTAATGGGTGACGGCACGGTCGCCCTTGGGATCCACCTGCCGCGCCAGCACCGAGCCTTCTTTCCGGGCGATGGGGGCGTCCACCGTCCCTTTCTTCTCCGGTAAGGTGCCTTCTAAAATCGCAAGATAGGTTCTTTCCACCTTTTTTGCCTTGAGATCCTCCCCCAGCACGCCGGCACTATGGGCGTTTTTACCCAGGAGGATGGCACCGCTGGTATCCTTATCCAGGCGGTGCACCGGGCGAAAGACAAATTCCTTGCCCCGGCTTTGCATATAGTATGCCACGCCGTTGGCTAAGGTGTTGCCGTGGTTGCCCAGCGAGGGGTGGGTCGCTAAATGGGGCGGTTTATCGAGAACCAGCACGTCCTCATCCTCATACACCACCGAAAGGGGCATCTCCACCGGCGGAATATGCTCGTTTCCCACCTGGCTTTCCTTATTGGCGATGCGGACGGTGAGGGCATCTCCTTTTTTGAGCTGCTTTTGCACCGTCACCCGCTTTCTGCCGATGGTGATGCCGTAAGGATTGCGCTTGAGCGCCGCCAGCACCCGGGAGGAATAGCCATGGGCTTTCAGAAAAGAAAGCACCGTCCTCCCCGCATCCGCTTCTTCAATTTGATAGGTGATCTTACGATAATCCATTCAAAATTTCTTCCAATACGTCTCCAATCGCCTTTGCCATGGAGGCAAAGCCATAGTCGGTGGGATGGCAATTATCCACCGTTCCCTCGTCTAAGCAGAGGGCGCAAAGCTCTTCATTGCTGATAAAATAAACGTTCCGATCGCCCCGATTCAGGGCATTTTGATAGGTATTCTCAATGACGGCGCGACCCTCCTGTTCCGCAGGACTCAAATAGAAATTCGGACGGTTCATCATCACGATCGGCAGATCGGGATTTGCCTCCCGAATCTGCAAAAACATCGGTTCATGGGTACTTTGGAGCTGCTCCGTTGTTTTGGCATTGTGATCGTAGTCATAGACAAAGACCGACATGGGGAGATTTTTGATATACTCTCCCATCTCCGGCTCGCCCTTAGCATTCCCGCAAAAACCGAGGTTTACATAATCCACATTCAGCCGACGCTCGATCACCGACTGATAGCTTCTGCCCGGTCGGGAGGCGCATCCCCCTTGGGTGATGGAGGAACCGTAATAAACGATAGGCTTCAAGGGACGATAGGGTGCAGGCGCCCAAAGCTCCGCATCTTCCGTAAGGCCGATCTCCAGATAGTTGACGCCGGTATAGAGAGGAAAATTAATGGTGATCTCTCTTCTTTCAGCAGTCTCCAATTCGATCACACTCTCATAACCGCCCTCCACGGTGAAGGGCGGAATAAAGGTCTTGACGTACCTGCCGTCTGCATAAAGATCCAAGCCGGCAGAGCCGGTCAGCGCAAAATGGGGCATCTTTCCGATCTTATGCAGATTTGCACGAATGGCGATCCGGGCGCTATCGGTAGCGAAGCGTACCCGTCCGCCGGCGGCATTATCGTGCAGTCTCAGCACCCCTTTACTGACGGTTTCAGCCACCGCCTCCGGCATCCGCCGGAAACGATCCCCTTCCCGGAAAACCCCATAGATCTCAAAGGGCGTCTCTTCCGCACTGCGGAAGGTCAGACCGGTCTTATCGATCTCCCTGTCTACCGCAAAGTTTTTATCTATTTTAGAAATATCGTGCACGGCATACTCCTCCTTTTATTATTAAATTATATTTTAGCATATATTTATTATTTTTACAATAAAATTCTTTTGTTCCCTCCGCCCTCTTTCGGCAAAATCTACACGGAACGGATGGTATACTGAACCCATGGTCATTTACGTCGATATTTTATTCTTCACCAATTTTATGATGGATGCCCTGCTCCTCGCTACAACTGCCCTCATCGCCGGGCGCAATCCGCGTCCCTTGCGGATCTTAGGTGCATCGGCGGCGGGTGCCTTATGCGGCTGTCTCCTTTTCTTTGCCAGGCTGCCGCTACCGCTGATGATCTTAACTAAAATTCTCCTGCCGGCATGGCTTTTGCTCCTTGGTTTCCCCTTTGAACGGCTCGCTACCTACGGACGGACGGCGCTCCTCTATTTTTCGGCGCATCTCCTTTTCGGCGGTGGGATGTTCGCCTTTTATGCCTTCACCGACGCCGGCAGTCATATGCGTTTTTCCGGGGGGTATTACTATATGGATCTCCCCCTTTGGTTGCTTTTGCTTTTGGCGTTTGGGTTTTACGGACTGGTACGGGGCTTTTTTCATCTTCTGGATCGCCGACGGGAAAAGAGCTTTATCCATACCCTGACGGTGGACTCTCAGCCTGTTCTCGCTCTTCTGGACACCGGTAATTCCCTCTATGATCCCATTACCCTCCTGCCGGTGATCCTCTGCCAATGGGATGCACTTCCTCTGCCGGAGGAGCTGCTCCGCGCAGTGGTGCACCAGGATGCCACCGCCCTGCCGGAGCTGACGGCGCAGTTCCCCCAATTAAAGCTTCGCCTCTTGCCCTATACCGATGCCACCGGCGCCCGGACGCTGATCTATGCCTATCGCCCCAAAACGCTGGAGGTAGACGGCGTGGAACGAACGGGGCTGATCGGTCTCACCCTCCAGCCCTTTTCCGAGGACAACAGATTTCAAGCATTATTACATAGAGATTGGAGTAACCTATGAACATCGTACGCTACTACTTAACCTATCACCCGCTACTCGCAAAATTATTGCGGAAACTGGCAGGAAAGGTGCATTACGCCAATGGGTACGTCACCCTGCCCCCTCCCCTCAAGCCGGAGGAAGAGCAGGCATTTATCCGGGCTCTCGACGCCGGGGAGCAGTATGCGGTGCAGAAGCTGATCGAGCATAATCTTCGACTGGTGGTGTATATCGCCAAGCGGTTCGAGAATACCGGCATCGCCACCGACGACCTCATCTCCATCGGCTCCATCGGGCTGATCAAAGCCATCAATACCTTTCGCTCAGATAAAAACATCAAGCTTGCCACCTACGCGTCCCGATGCATTGAGAATGAGATCTTAATGTTTCTGCGCAAGAACCACGGACAAAAGATTGAGGTCTCCCTGGATGAGCCCCTTAATATCGACTGGGACGGCAATGAGCTGCTGCTTTCGGATATTCTCGGCACCGATGCGGACAGCGTATCCAAAAACTTAGAGGAGGATATCGAGCGGCAGATCCTCCACGCCGCCTTGGAGCGGATCCCCTTGCGGGAGCGGATGATCATGGAGATGCGGTTCGGTCTCGGCGGCTATCGGGAGATGACCCAAAAAGAGGTGGCAGACGTCCTGGGAATCTCCCAGTCCTATATCTCCAGGCTGGAAAAAAAGATTATCAGCCGGCTCAAAAGAGAGATCGAAAAAAGTTTGTAAAAAACCGAAACAGCCCATTGACAACCGCCTAAAATGGTAGTATAATACATAGGCAATCGGAGGTATAGCACAGCTGGTTAGAGCACTTCGTTCACATCGAAGGGGTCGTAGGTTCGAATCCTACTATCTCCACCAAATAGAAAAGCCACCCATTTGGGTGGCTTTTCTATTTGGTGGAGATAGTCTTAGGCGGTTTGAACTTTTTTGCATTTATGCAAAAAAAGTTCGTTGAGCAAGCCGTCCGTCGATAACGGACGGACTTGCGTGTCTCGAGCAGTTTGGATTTTTCGCAAAGGCGCCGACCAGCGCCTCGAAAAATCCTAACAGCGCAGAGTATCCTACCTCCCCCTCCCCGTCTACCAAAAAAGCACCGCATCAGCGGTGCTTTTTTTCAGACTGTCAAAAAAGTCCCCGACCGCAGAAAATGAAAAGAAAGAAAAGGGTTATGACGATTTTGGAATATCACGGTGAGAAAGAGGTTTTACTCTTTTTCTTTGTTTTTTATAAGAAAAAAATCCGCATGGAAATGCGGATTTTGATTGAAATCTTCTGCTATCCGCGGGGCCGCTCTCTACCGTACTCATGTACGCCGACGAGACCGGCCCCGCGAATTCGGAAACATTTTTGAGAGTCTGCCCAGCGTGTCAAAGATAAAAAACAGGGTCCTTTGACACGCTGCAAAAAAGCACCGCATCAGCGGTGCTTTTTTCAACTTTCAACTCATTCAATCAAACCAACGCAAACTCTCCGTAAAGTCCGCGATGGTCGGAGATCCAGCCGTCATAATACTTCTCGTTCAGGACCTCATACTTCAGCGGTACGATATACTTCTCGCCGCCATACATAATATAGTCCTTGATACTATTTCCGGAAGAGGCGTCTCCGCGCGTATTATACCCGTTATTGGTATAGGCGTTATTAAAGCCCAGCTCATCGTTGAGATCCAAAAATCCCTCTTTCATAAAAGCAGTATAGCCGTCGCTCCAGGGGGCGTAATTAAAGTCCCCGGTAATGATGACCGGATATTGGGTAAAGCCGCCTATTTTTTTGGCACGGCTGACGATCAGGGGTGCGCTATGAACGCCATGATCGCTGCTCTGCAGATGGGTATTGATAAAGATAAAGATCTTGCCGGTAGCCTTGACCTTCAATTTGACCCAATTGAGGATGCGGTAGTGCTTGGCACCCCAACCCTTAGACTCTTCGTCCGGGGTCTCGGAGAGCCAATAATAGCCCTCGTCCAAAAGCTCAAATTTATCCTTTTTCCAAAGGAGGGGCGTACATTCCTTGCTGGACGCTGCGCGCCAGGTATACCGCATCTCGTACTTTGGAATAAGCGCATCATGCTCCAACGTACCGTTTTCAATATAGGAGATCCATTCGGGTACTGCCTCCTGGAAGCCGATAATATCGGGATCATGCTTCTCCAGGAATGCAAACAAACGGGGCGCACGCTCCGCAATGCTATTGCCATTTGGATCGTTGGAACAGCGGATATTATAGTCCACGATCTTCAAAAGGTTTTGAGGATCGTATTCCACCTTGATCTCTTCATCGCCCGGTTCTTCATCAGAGGGTTCATCCTTAGGCTCTTCGTCCTTGGGATCTTCATCCTTGGGCTCTTCATCGTCCTTGGGATCCTCGTCCTTGGGCTCTTCGTCCTTAGGCTTTTCATCGTCCTTGGGCTCTTCATCATCCTTAGGATCTTCATCCTTAGGCTCTTCGTCCTGATCGTCCTTTTCGGTGATCTCCGAGGTCTCCCCCTTCGACGGCTTATCGCCGGACTGGACGTACTCCTCGCCCTCCACGTAATCGCCGGCAACGGCCTCTTCCTCGTCATAGCCGGTGGTCTTACAGCCTGCCAGCAACGAAAGTGTCATCATCATAACCAATAAAATTGCGATCCATCTTTGCGGTTTCATTCTAAAATCTCCTTTAAAAGTCAATCTTTCAGTTCCACTTCGGCGTAAATCCCCCGATGGTCGGAAACCCAGCCGCCAAAATGGTTTTCATTCAGCACCTTATAGGTCAGCGGCTTCATTTTTGCAGGGGTATAGAAGATATAGTCCTTAATGCTACAGAGGGGGTGGTCGTCCGGGCGCATATTATAACCGTTATTGGTAATCGAAGGATCAAAGCCCAGATCCACGTTAATATCCTTATACCGGCCGCTCTCGTTGAGGATCTTGCAGCACTCGCTCTCGGGGGGGACGTTGAAATCACCGGTAAAGAAAGCTCCATACTCACTAAAGGCACCCAACGCCTCCATCCGTTCCAGCATCATCTCGGCGCTCCGGGCGGCATATTTTCCACCCTGAAGGTGGCTATTGGCGAAGATAAACTGCTCGCCGGTCTCTTTGATCTTCAGCCGAACCCAGTTACAGATCCGGCAGTGCCGAGCACCTTCCATCTTGGATGGGCAATCAGGAGTATCAGAGAACCAGAAATGCCCTTCTCCCGCCATCAGAAATCTATCCCGTTTCCAAAGGATGGGGGTCGATTCTCTGTCGTTCGGCGCACGGTAGAGATACCGAATTTTATAGTCTTTATAGAGCCGATCCTCAATTTCATTGATCCACCGGCGCGGTGCTTCCTGCAAACCGATGACATCCGGCTCGTATTTCCGGACGATCGCCTCCAGGCGAGGCGCACGGTCGGCGATCATTCTGCCCTCACCGTCGTCGACACACCGGATATTATAATCCAGAATTTTTAATATCGAACCTATTTATTTCATCCTCCTATGGTTCTAAATTAATAATAAAGACAAAACTGTCAACGAGAAGAAAGACCAAAAAAAGTAACTTTTTCGATTAAAGCTTAACGATAATATATCATAATCAACATCAAATATCAATGTAAAATCAGCCCCTCTTTATGTAAAATCGGCTCTTTTTTTCATTGAATAGATGCCCCCTCAGACTACAAAAAAAACAGCGCTTGCGAGACTTCCTTATAAGAAGTTTCGCAAAGCGGTGCTTTTTTAGCGTTCATTTAGCCCTTTATTTCAAGGTAGCCTCCACGTAAAGGCCTTTATGGTCGGAGATATAGCCGCCGGTCTCGGGGATATGAGGCAATACCTCGTAGTGAGTAGGAACAACGTTATCGGGGGAACACATGACGTAGTCGATAATATGAGTACCGCCCTTCCCCACGGTATAGCCGCCGTTGGTATAGGTGGAATCAAAACCGAGAACGTCGTTGACGTCCCAGAAATTAGTGACCAGCTCGGTATAACCTTTGGTCCAGGGCTCCGTATTGAAGTCACCGGACAGGAAGACGGGGTGCTTCGTAAAGCCGCCCTGCTCCACGGCGTGCTTATAGATCAGCTTGGCACTGCCGGTGACCGCAGCATCGGAGCCGGCCATATGGGTCGAATAGTAAAGGAAGACCTTGCCGGTGGCCTTGACCTGCAGCTTTGCCCAGGTGGCTCCGCGGTAATGCTCACTGCCCCAACCCTTGGATGCCACATCCGGCGTCTCGGACAGCCAGAAATAACCACTGTCTAAAACGCCAAACTTGGTTTGATCATAGATCAACGGCTGCGCCTCCAGGCTATCCTCCGCGCGATATTTATAGATCATCGCATAGCGCGAACCCAGCATATTCTCTTCCAAAAACTTCACCCATTTCGGAACCACTTCCGAAAGCGCCATAATATCCGGCTGAAGCTTATCCATCAGCGCCTTGAAGTTGGGCGCACGCTGGGCAATATCCTTTTCGCCGCCGTCGTCGGCGTAACGGACGTTATACGCCACAATCTTCAGCGCATTGGCAGGGTCGGTACCCTCTAAGCTGAGCTCCGGCTCCTCTCCATTTCCATCATCAGAGGGATCTTCGTCATCCTTGGGCTCTTCGTCGTCCTTCGGATCTTCGTCCTTGGGCTTTTCATCGTCCTTGGGCTCTTCATCATCCTTAGGATCTTCGTCCTTGGGATCTTCGTCCTTGGGATCTTCATCCTTGGGCTCTTCGTCCGGATCGTCCTTTTCAATGATCTCCGAGGGTTCCCCCTTCATCGGCTTATCGCCGGACTGGACGTACTCCTCACCCTCCACGTAATCGCCGGCAACGGCCTCTTCTTCGTCATAGCCGGTGGTCTTACAGCCGGCAAACATGGTCAAGGTCAGCAAAGCAATCATTAAAACTGCGATCCATTTACGTAAATTCATCCTAAAATCTCCTTTAATCCTTCAGTTCTACTTCGGCATAAAGACCGCGGTGATCCGAGACCCAGCCGCCAAAATAGTTTTCATTCAGCACCTTATAGGTCAGCGGAATCATCTTAGACGGGGTATAGAAAATATAATCCTTGATTGAATTATAGTAATAATCATCGGGACGGGTATTATAGCCGTTATTGGTATAAGAGGGGTCAAAGCCCAGATCCACGTTAATATCCTTATAGCGACCACTCTCATTGAGAATCTTGCAGCACTCGCTCTCGGGGGGAACGTTGAAATCGCCGGTAAAGAAGGCACCAAACTCGCTGAAGGCACCCTGCGCCGCCATCCGCTCCAGCACGATCTCCGCGCTTCGTGCGGCGTAATGACCGCCATGGAGATGGCTATTGGCAAAGATAAACTCCTCCCCCGTCTCCTTCACTCTGAGCCGAACCCAGTTACAGATCCGGCAGTGCCGTGCATCATCCATCTTGGAAGGCGTCTCGGGGGTATCGGAAAGCCAGAAATGACCCTCACGACGCAGCTCAAATTTATCACGCTTCCAGAGGATAGGAGTTGCTTCAAAGCTGTCCGGCGCGCGATAGAGATAGCGCATCTTATAGTCCTGATACAGCCGATCCTCCAGTTGGTTGATCCATTTGCGGGATGCTTCCTGCAGACCGATCACATCCGGATCATACTTACGGATCACCGCCTCCAAACGCGGTGCGCGGTCAGCGATCATTTTGCCTTCTCCATCACCGCAACACCGAATGTTATAATCCAGAATTTTCAGTTTCGAACCCATCATTTCATCCTCCTATGATTTCTATATTAATAATATAAAAAAATACTGCAACTGTCAAGAAAAAATAAATAAAAATTATGTAATAACTAAAAAAACTGCTTTTTTTAAAAAACATGACATAAAAAGCCTTGAATTACGATGTAATATCGGCTCCTATTTTTTGTGAAATCAGACACACCTCTTGACAACAGCGTTTTTGGGGGATATACTAAATGTAAATTGAGAACAATTCTCAAATTGGAGGAAAACGTAATGGCAGGATACCAAACCAAGCCGCGGCGGCAATTACTGAGCTTTCTGGCGGAAAATCCTGATAAAAGCTATACAGCTGAGGAGCTGACCTCTGCCCTGGCAGAGCGGCACGGCGCGGATGCGCCGGGCAAAAGCACCGTCTATCGGCTGGTGGGCAAGCTTTTGCAGGAGGAGCAGATCAGGCGCTTTGACCATGAGGACGGCCACCGCTCTTATTATCAGCTCACCGGCTGTGCCGGGCAGGATCATCTGCATCTCAAATGCACCGACTGCGGTCGGTTAATTCATATGAAAGAGACCGCCTCTGCCCGCCTGCGGAGAGAGATCCTGCAGGACAGCGGTTTCTCGGTAGACGAACACCAGACCGTCATTTTCGGGCGGTGTAACGCTTGCAAGGAGATAGTACTATGAAAAAATTTCTCAGTTTCTTATTGATTTTCGTCCTGCTCTTAGGGGTAGCCGGATGCGGCGCACCCACCCAAGAGAGCGATAAACTGCAGGTCATCTGTACCGTCTTTCCCCAATACGACTGGGTACGGAATATCATCGGCGAGACCGACGGCATCAAGCTGACCCTCTTAATGGACAACGGTGCCGATCTGCATAACTATCAGCCCTCGGTGGCGGATCTCTCTGCCATTGCCGCCTGCGATCTTTTTATCTATACCGGCGGTGCCTCGGATGAATGGGTAGCGGATGCCCTGCTCAACTGCACCAACCCCTCCCGCAAGGTCATCGACCTGATGCAGACGATCGAGGAGCCCTTATGCACCGACCACGACCACGGGGAGCATGAGCATCACGAAGGCGAGGAATACGACGAGCACATCTGGCTCTCCCTTAAAAATGCCGACTTGACGGTCAAAAAGATTGCTGAAATGCTGGGCGAGATCGACCCGGAAAATGCCGAGACCTATACCGCCAACGCGGATGCCTATCGGGCAAAGCTGACCCAACTGGACAAGGAATACCGGGAAACGGTAGACAATTCCACCATCAAAACGCTGGTCTTTGCCGACCGCTTCCCCTTTGCTTATCTTTTCCGGGATTACGGACTTCACCATCACGCCGCCTTTACCGGCTGCTCGGCGGAGACGGAGGCCAGCTTTGCCACCATCTCCACGCTAGCGCAAAAGGTGGACGAGCTGAAGCTGCGTGCCGTGATGGTCATCGAGACCTCCGATCAGTCCATCGCCCGGACGGTGGTGCAAAATACCAAAACCAAGGATCAGCAGATCCTGGTCTTGGACTCCATGCAGTCGGTGACCCAAAAGCGCATCGACGCCGGAGAGACCTATCTTGGTATCATGGAAAACAATTTAAAGATTCTTAAAAACGCTTTAGCAATGGAGATTAAATTATGGCTCAATTAACCTGCCGGGATCTGTCCCTCGGCTACGACGGCAAGACCGTCGCAGAAAGCATCAACTTCGAGGTGTGTAAAGGAGATTACCTTTGCATCGTCGGAGAAAACGGATCGGGCAAAAGCACCCTGATCAAAACCCTTTTACATCTCAAAAAGCCCATGGGCGGTACCATTTCCTTTGAGGACGGGCTGACCCAGCAAAGGATCGGCTATCTTCCCCAGCAGACGGTGGTACAGCGCGATTTCCCGGCATCGGTACGGGAGATCGTCCTTTCCGGCTGTCTTAATCGGGGCGGTATCCGTCCCTTTTATACGAAAGCGGAAAAGCAGCTCGCCGCCGAGACCATGGAAATGATGGGCATCACCCATCTTGCCGGTCGGTGCTATCGGGAGCTTTCCGGCGGTCAGCAGCAGCGCGTCCTGCTGGCGCGCGCCCTTTGCGCCACCCGGGATATTTTGCTGCTGGACGAGCCGGTGGCAGGACTGGATCCCAAGGTCACCAAGGAGATGTACGAGCTGATCGCCCGGCTCAACCGTGAGGAGGGCATCACCGTCATCATGGTCTCCCACGACGTCAGCGCGGCGGTGCGCTATGCCAGCCATATCCTGCACGTCAGCCGTACCCCCTTATTCTTCGGTACGAAAGAAGATTATTTGCAAACACCGGTGGGCAAGGCCTTTGCTTCGATGGGAGGTGAGGAAGTATGACGTTCGCTAAAATTCTGACTTATTTTTCCTATCCCTTCGTGCAGTACGCACTGATCGTCGGTGTCCTCATCGCGCTTTGCTCCTCCCTTTTGGGGGTGACCTTAGTGCTCAAGCGGTTCTCCTTTATCGGCGACGGACTTTCCCACGTGGCGTTCGGTGCCTTAGCCATCGCCATGGTGCTGAAGCTTACCAATAATATGCTCTTGGTACTCCCCATCACCGTCCTGACCGCTATTTTACTGCTCAGGAACGGGCAGAACACCAAGATCAAGGGCGATGCCTCCCTTGCCATGCTCTCGGTGGGGGCACTGGCTCTGGGCTATCTCATCATCAATAAATTTGCCAAGAGCGCCAATATCTCCGGCGACGTCTGCAGTACCCTTTTCGGCTCCACCTCCATTCTGACCTTAAAGCAGGCGGACGTCTGGCTTTGCGGCGGAATGTCCATCCTGGTCATCGTCCTGTTCCTTTTGTTCTATCGGCAGATCTTTGCGGTGACCTTCGATGAAAGCTTCGCCTCCGCCACCGGCGTCAAGGCGGATCTCTATAACCTTTTGATTGCCGTCATCACCGCCATCGTCATCGTGGTGGCGATGAATTTAGTGGGCTCCCTTCTTATCTCGGCGCTGGTCATCTTCCCGGCACTCTCCGCCATGCGCGTCTTTAAAAACTTCAAGGCGGTCATCCTTTGCTCCGCCATCATCTCTACCCTGGCTGCCTTTATCGGCATCGTCCTCTCCATCCTGGTGGAGGGTACGCCGGTGGGCTCTGCCATCGTCACCGTCAATATTCTCGTCTTTTTGATTTTCAGTCTGATTGGAAAATTGGGAGGTAAAAAAGCATGAAAAAAACGCTCGCATTTTTGATGATCGCCCTCTGCCTGCTGACTGCCGCCGGATGCGGACAGGCAGAAGAGGTCAATCTCATCCCCGATGAGATCCTCAGCCCGGTGGCCATCTATTCCACCGCTATGAATATCTTCCAAAGTCCCAAGGACTACGTCGGCAAAGCGGTGCAGGCGGAGGGACAGGCCTACCACTCCACCGACAGCAGCACCGGCTACTATATCCGCATCAGCGATAGTACTGCCTGCTGCTTTGTGGATCTGGAGCTGCAGCTGGCAGAGGGGATCCAATACCCGGAGGATC
The DNA here is from genome assembly GCA_045541555.1 of Eubacteriales bacterium. Classification (GTDB taxonomy): domain Bacteria; phylum Bacillota; class Clostridia; order Oscillospirales; family QAKW01; genus QAKW01. The sequence continues at coordinate 48,749 of JAZQJH010000032.1, forward strand.
GCTCCTATTTCCAAGTCTTCGGCAAGATCAGCTCCTATGATGCGGCAGACGGCAGGACCGTCGTCCGTATCGAAGGCGACCGCGTCCTCTATGAGGATGAACTTCGCGCCATGTATGGAGAAGAATGAAGAATTCCCTGCCCAAATGAATTGGGCAGAACTAAAAAGAATAAATAAGAAATAATATAATTGGTTGAAAACCGCCCCGTGGGCGGTTTTCTTCATTTTTTATTCTTTATTATTTATTATTTTCGTTTACAAACTCCCCACTCTATGCTATAATATCCACATAAAGCATCTACGGTATCGCCATTTCCTGGTATTGTGGATATTATACGATGTCCAATTTTCTCGCCTGCACAGCAGGCAACCGAAAATGATGGACAATTATACCAAAATGCTCTGCATTATGGTATAA
>JAZQJH010000033.1:0-34225 GCA_045541555.1 Eubacteriales bacterium
AGATTTTGGGAAGCGGTGTGTCTTGAACCCGAAGGTTCCGTCGTAACCGCCCGGGGCGGTCGAGGGAAACCGAGAGTGGAAAGTATCTTCTCCCCCAAGGAACCCAATCGGGTGGTGTTTTTATTTGGCGCGCTGATGGAAGATTTGAACCTTTTTGCAAAGCAAAAAGGTTCGTTGAGCCGCTCCCAAAATCGCGATAGATTTGAGACGGTTGACAAAATCTGCCGTCTTTGTTATCATTCTTTTTAATGGATGTTTTGCGAAAGAGGAGCCTTATGAAAAAATTCACCCGTTTAAAATGGGCGTGTTATACTGCTAATATGACCATGTCCATCGTGAGCAATCTCTCACCGGTCTTGTTTTTGACCTTTCGCTCCCTCTATGGAATTTCTTATTCCCTTTTGGGGTTGCTGGTTTTGATCAACTTCTGCACTCAGCTGGGGATCGACCTCGTCTTTTCTTTCTTTTCCCATAAATTCAATATCCAGAAGACCGTCCGGACGATGCCGCTTTTTGCGGTGGTCGGCTTGCTGATCTATGCCGTCTGGCCGTTTGTGTTTTCCGGGCATGAATATATCGGGCTGGTTTTGGGTACCATCATTTTCTCTGCCTCTGCCGGATTGGGCGAGGTGCTGATCAGCCCGGTGATCGCCGCTATTCCGGCGAAGGATCCGGATCATGAAATGAGCAAGCTCCATTCCATCTACGCCTGGGGCGTGGTGGGAGTTATCGTTGTTTGCACCCTCTTTTTGCTGGGCATCGGTGCGGCGCATTGGCAATGGTTGGCCATTTTGTTTACCGTTCTGCCGATCGTTTCCGCCTGGCTTTATGCCGGTGCGGAAATTCCGCAGATGGAGACCCCGGAGCGTACCTCCGGCGCTCTGCATCTGATGAAGAATAAGGGGCTGTTGCTCGCTCTTTTTGCCATCTTTTTGGCCGGTGCCTCGGAATGTACCATGGCGCAATGGTGCTCCGGCTATCTGGAGCAGGCGATGGGAATTCCCAAGGTTTGGGGCGATCTTTTTGGCGTGGCGCTCTTTTCCGTCATGCTGGGGTTGGGACGGACACTTTATTCTAAGATCGGGAAGAATATGAATCGGGTGCTGATCTTGGGCGCCGCCGGCGCGGCAGGCTGCTATCTGATCGCGGCAATATCGCCCTTTCCGGTGGTGGGGCTTTTGGCGTGCGCCTTGACCGGCTTTTGCGTTTCGATGCTCTGGCCGGGGAATCTGATACTCGCAACCGATCGTTTTCCGGATGGCGGTGTCTTCGTTTATGCCATGATGGCGGCAGGCGGTGATTTGGGCGCTTCGGTGGGCCCCCAGCTGGTGGGAATCGTTACCGATGCGGTGATGGCAAATTCAAAAATGGCTGCCTTGGCGGCGCAACTGCAGCTTTCTGCGGAGCAGTTCGGCATGAAGACCGGAATGCTCGTCGGAATGTTGTTCCCGTTGGTGGCAGTTCCGATTTATCTTTATAATAAGAAAAAAATGAACAATTTAAGCTTTGAAATCCAAAAAAAATTGAATAGCGATTGCAGGGTCGAGGTGGTTTCCTCCATCGACTCCACCAACCGCGCTCTAAAAGAAAAAGCTGAAGAAGGCGCGGCGGAGGGGGCTGTCCTGCTGGCAGAGACCCAGACCGCCGGTCGGGGGAGAATGGGGCGTTCCTTTTTCTCACCGGCAGGGAGCGGACTTTATTTCTCGGTCTTGCTGCGCCCGCGTAAGGCAGATCCTTTGCAGATCACAGTTGCCGCAGGGGTGGCGGTGGCGAGGGCGGTAGAAAAGGTTTTGGGGCTTGCCCTTCAGATAAAATGGGTCAACGACCTTTATCTTCACGACCGCAAGGTCTGCGGTATTCTGGCTGAGGGTGCCGCGGATGAGACGGGGCTCCGTTGGTGTGTGCTGGGGATCGGGCTGAACGTCTATGCGCCCCGGGAGGGCTTTGGCGAGCTGGATCAGATCGCCGGCGCACTGCTGGAAGGCACGCCCGACGATGCCGTACGGGCAGGCTTGACCGCCGCCATCTTAGATGAGTTTTTCGCCCTTTATGAAACGCCGCTTGCGGAATATCTGGAGGAATACCGACGCCGCTCCTATCTGGACGGCAAGACCGTCACCGTCCTGCAAGGGGAGCGAAGCTTTCCGGCTAAAGTGCGAGGGATTGGAGACTGCGCAGAGCTTCTGGTAGAAATAAACGACGGCACGATATTGAGACTGCAATCAGGTGAAGTGCAGTTGAAAGATTATCGCTGAAATTTTTTCAATGAAAAATAAAAAAACATATTGACAAAATCGCCGCAAGTGATTATACTATTTAAGGTAACGACGCGAGTCGATATCATCCGCACTGCGGCGTCAAATGCTGGCGTAGCTCAATAGGCAGAGCAGCTGATTTGTAATCAGCAGGTTGATGGTTCGATTCCGTTCGCCAGCTCCATATGGGAGAGTTCCCGAGTGGCCAAAGGGGGCAGACTGTAAATCTGTTGCGTCTCGCTTCGGTGGTTCGAATCCACCCTCTCCCACCAACTAATAAGGGCAGTCCGAAAGGACTGCCCTTATTAGTTGGTGGGAGCTGTCGCTTCGAATGATTTTGCCTGCGGCAAAATCGTTCGTCGCAACAGCTCCAAAGCCGCGATAGGCGTTGGAGTCTGTGTAGTCTCGAGCACGACGGTTTTGTCGTTGCCACCCGGGGTGGCCGACAAAAACCGAGAGCGCAGAGTATCCACTGTGCTACGAAGCACTATTTTTTATTCCTACTATACAAAAGCGTCCCCCTACCGCCGCCCATCGGGCGGCTTTTTTATGGAATAAATTGCTGACAGTTGATTATCCCAGGTCTTTATGCTATAATAATTATAATCAAAAACTTGAACGAGGCAAAAAATGAAGCTTAATACCAAGGATCTGAAATGGACGCGTGCACCGAAAGAGTATGCGATTACAGAAAACAGAATTGAAATAATCACCGAGCCCCATACGGATTTATGGCAGAGAACCTATTACCATTTCAGAAACGACAATGCGCCGGTTTTACAGATGGAAACGGATGAAAAGTATTTTTCGTTCGTGGTTAAGACGGAGTTCGACAGCAAGGTGCGCTTTGATCAAAGCGGCGTGGTGCTGTATCTGGACAGTGAAAACTGGCTCAAGGCGTCCATTGAATATGAAAATGAGCAAATTCAGCGGCTGGGCAGCGTTGTGACCAATCATGGATATTCCGATTGGGCTACGGTGGACGTGGATGCGTCCGTCAAGTCAACGTGGTTTCGACTGAGCCGGAGAGAGGACGATTTTTGCATCGAGAACTCTACCGATGGAAAAAACTTCAAGCAGATGCGGGTCTGCCATCTTTTTAATGCCCAAAATACCATTCGGTTCGGCGTCTATGCCTGCAGTCCGGAAGCATCCTCTTTTAAAGCAACTTTCAGCGAGCTGGAGCTTACGGAATGTAAATGGCTTGCCCATGATGGGCAGAAGCCGGATGCGGAATAAATAAAGTTTAAAGTGTACTGATAAAAAAGGAAGTAGAACATGGAAGAAAACGTTATGTTTAAAGACCTCGGTTTATCCGAGGAGATGCTCAAGGCGCTGGAGCAGAAGGGGTATGCCTACCCCACGACGGTGCAGAAGCTGGCCATTCCGGAGTTTATGGCATGGAAGGACGTGGTGGCGAAGGCCCCCACCGGCACCGGCAAGACCTTTGCCTTCGGCATTCCGATGATCGAGCATATAGACGCGGAAAATCCTGCCATCCAGGGCTTGATCCTGGCGCCCACCCGGGAGCTGGCGATGCAGATCGGCGAGGAGCTTCGGGGGCTTTTGACCTATTACAAAGGCATTCGCGTGGCGGTGCTTTACGGCGGCGCAGGGCTTGAGGGTCAGGCGCGCCAGCTGGAGAAAAATCCGCAGATCGTGGTAGCCACCCCGGGCCGTCTGATGGATCACCATAAGCGCCGCAATCTACGGTTTGATCAGATCCAGACGGTGGTTTTGGATGAAGCCGACCGGATGCTGGATATGGGCTTTTATAAGGACGTGACCCGAATCGTGGACATGGTGAAAAATCGGCGCAATCTGGGTCTCTTTTCCGCCACCATCAGCCGGGAGGTCATGGACGTTTCCTGGAAGTACCAACGGGATGAGGTGGAGATCACCGTGGAGCCCAAGAAGGAGGATCGCCCGGATATTGACCAATATTCGGTGACGGTTCCGCCCTTTAAAAAGACGGAAGCTACCATTACGATGATCACCGAGGGACCCTTTGAGCGGATCATCGTCTTTTGCAACACCAAGGTGATGTGTCAGCGGCTCTGCGACGACCTGCAGAAGCACGGTGTGGATTGCGATTGCCTGCACGGCGACATTCCCCAGAGCAAACGGGAAAGAACCATGCAGAAATATCGGGACGGAAAGCTCTCCGTCCTGGTGGCGACGGACGTGGCCGCCCGAGGAATTGACGTGGACGACGTGGATTGCGTCTTGAACTATGACATTCCGGAGGAGATGGAGTACTATATCCATCGGATCGGTCGCACCGGGCGCGCCAAGAAAAAGGGCGTGGTCTTCTCCATGGTGAATAATTTTGCAGAAAAGACCAAGCTGGAGGAGATCATCAAGTATACCGGCTATGCCGTGACTCCCTTGAAGATGGGGGACGACGGCGTGCTGACGGAGGCGTAAGGAGGATTTTAAAATGGTATTTGATTGTTTGAAGAATTGCGAGAAGTATTATGCGTTGCATCCGCTTTTTGAAAAGGCCTTTGATTTTATCAAAAAGGCAGAGGCGGAGCACCTGCCGGTGGGAAAATACGAGCTGGAGGGCAAGGAACTCTACGCGATGGTGCAGGAGTATGATTCCAAGGCGCCCGAGGTTGCACGCAACGAGGGGCATCGGAATTATATTGATATTCAGTACGTCTGCTCCGGCGAAGAGGTGATCGAGGTGGTGGAGCTTTCCAAGGCTACCCCGAAGGTCGCTTATAATCCGGAAAAGGACGTGGAGTTTTATGAAAACGCGCCCAAGGCTGTGCGGTGCGTGCTGGAAAGCGAGGACTATACCATCCTCTTCCCCCACGATATTCACCGCCCCGGACTGACCTTTGAAAAGACGGTACCTGTCCGTAAGATCGTTGTGAAGGTTAAGGCATAAATAAAAATCCCCCGTTATACGGGGGATTTTTATTGTTTATTTTTCCATCTGATCTAAAATGTATTGGATAAAGACCTTTGGGCCGATCTCCAGCGCTTTTTCGTTAAAAATCACCTTTCCGTTACGGGGCGGGATCTTTGCATCTTCGGACGGTACCGCTCATGGTGACGGTATCGCAGACGATATTGACCGCCGTACCACCGTGGATGGTGCCGATGCCGATGACGATGGGCTGGAGGGGATCCAGCTCCCGGGCACGCATGATCTGGATATCGGTATAGACGCGTGCCGCCATGGCGATGGCGTCAATGCCATGCTGGGGGCGCGCTACGTGGCTGGATTTTCCATGGAGAGTAATCTGGAAGCTGCGGCTGCTGGCTTTCGGCGATTCCATCACCCAAGGCTACGATGCTTTGCGCCCCTCCAATCGCTATGCTTCTAAGCTGGCGGATCTTTTGGAGGCAGATGAGACCAATAAGGGTGTGGGCGGTGAAGTATTTGTACCGGATCTGGCAGAGCTGCGGGAAGATTTTGAGCCGGATTATATCACCGTCGCCTACGGAACCAACGATTGGGGCAAGTCTGATGCGCCGGAAGTTCTTCCGAAAAACTGCAAACGGTTTTATGAGACGGTCAGCCGTCTTTATCCCAAGGCGCAGATCTTTGCCATCACGCCTATCTGGCGCAAGGATCATTTGGAAAAGCAGCCTCCCTTCGGACCTTTTGAGAAGGTGGCAGCGTTGATCCGGGAGGCGGCGGAGCCTCTGCCGAACGTGACGGTACTCGACGGATTTTCGTTTGTGCCCAGCGACTCAAAGTATTTTGCCGACCTGTGTCTGCATCCCAATGATGAGGGCTTTGATCACTATGTAAAAAATCTTTACGAGGCAATAAAGGGGCATCTCAAATGAAATTATACCTGATCCGTCATGGTCAAAGTGAGGCTAATATCAAGGGTATTTACGGCGGTCAGCGCCAGATCTTTCTGCATTAGATCTGCCGGCAGAAACGCTTGAGGTTTTAATGCAATAAAAATAACGGCAAGCATCGCTTGCCGTTATTTTTTCAGCGTGTCAAAGAACCCTCTTTTTTATCTTTGACACGCTGGGCAGACTCTCAAAAATGTTTCCGAATTCGTGGGAGCGGTCTCGTCAGCGTACATGGGTACGGTAGAGAGCGGCCCCGCGGATAGCAGAAAATTTTGATTAAAATCCGCATGGTTATGCGGATTTCTTCCTTATAAAGAAAAGACGAGAAAGGGGAACATCTCCTTCTCGTCGTAACATTGCAAATTTGCGCCGAACTTTTTTGTTCTTTTCATTTTTTGCGGTCGGGGACTTTTTTGACAGTCTGTAAAAATAACGGCAAGCATCGCTTGCCGTTATTTTTTATATTTATTCTTCTTTTTTCTCGCCGTAGAGGACGCCGTCGTAGACGAAGTCCCGAAGATGCTGATTTCCGGGCGCTTCATTATAGGTCAGGTACCAGACACCGCCGATCATCTTTCCGCCGTATCCGCCGGCTTGGTCTACCTCTAAGGGGAAGACGGCGTTGCGGAACTTATAGCCATTGACAAGAACCTTCATACCAATTCCGGTCACTTCATTGCTGGTGAGGGTGGTCTGCACCAAAGCCAAAAGTTCCTTGGCAATGGTGGGATATTCCAGCAAATTCTTCGTACGGATCTTTTCGTAGCAGGCGTTCAGAACGATCTCGTGCATGGCAGAGCGTTGCGCTGTACCGCCCACGTTATGACGCGCGCGAAGCATTCCCAGCACCTGCATGCCGGAAAGGTTCTGCACTCCGGTGCCCTCGATCAGTTTGGGGGTAATACCGCGGGATTCTGCCAGATAAGTGATCCGTTTATTGGCCTCCTTGCGGTAGGCTTCCGAGACATCCAGCGGAATACCGCCCAGGACGTCGATCACCTTTTCCATATTGGTAAAGTTGATGACCGCATAGTCCTGAATATCCAAACCAAAGGTCTGGTTCAAGGTCTTGACCGATAATGCCGCGCCGCCGTAGGCAAAGGCATGGTTGATCTTGGTTTTATTCTTATAGCCTTCAATTTTCACATACGTGTCGCGCTGAACCGCAGAGAGACGAACCTCTTTTTTCTTATTATCGAGCGTGACGATAATAATACTGTCGCTTCGTCCTTTCATGGACTCATCGGTGGTGTCGATGCCGAAGAGGGCAATATTTACGATGTCTTCGGTATGATAGTCCTGATATTCAATGCCGACATCCTCTTTGGTAAGTTGCTTTTCGGTTTCCATATCCATGAAAACATAGGAATAAACTCCCCAAAGGGCGCCGCCCAGTACGATGATTGTAATGAGAAAGGCCGCGGCAAAACGGATCAGCGGTTTGAACCTAAAATTTTTAGGAAATTTCAGCATACAATACTCCTTTATCGAGTAGCAACCTCCAGGGTCTGACGGGCAATAGCCAGTTCTTCATTGGTAGGAATGACGCAGACCTTGACTTTAGAATCGGGGGTGCTGACAATGCGTGCTTCGCCACGCTTTTTATTCTCTTCTTCGTTCATCTCGGTGCCGAGGAATTTCAGGGTCTTGACGATGTCGGAACGCATGACGTCGTTGTTCTCGCCGATACCGGCGGTGAAGACGATGGCATCTACGCCACCCATAGCAGCGGCATAGGAGCCGATATACTTGGTTACCTGATAGGTGAACATATCCAGCGCCAGCTGAGCGCGCTCGTTGCCCTCAGCAGCAGCGGCATCCAGATCGCGGAAGTCGTTGGAAACGCCGCTCAGACCCAGAGCGCCGCTCTTCTTATTCATCAGATCGCTCATCTGATCGGGGGTCAGACCCTCTTTGTTCATGATATACATAGCAACAGCGGGATCAATGTCGCCGCAACGGGTGCCCATCAGAACGCCTGCCAGGGGAGTGAAGCCCATGGAGGTGTCTACACAGCGGCCACCGTCCACAGCGGTGATAGAGGAGCCGTTACCCAGATGGCAGGTGACGATCTTCAGATCCTTAATATCCTTCCCTAAAAGTTTGGCACATTCGCCGGCAACATATCCATGGGAAGTGCCGTGAGCACCAAAGCGGCGGATGCCGTACTTCTCATAGTATTCATAGGGGATGGGGTAGATGGCAGCAGTCTTGGGCATACCGTAATGGAAAGCGGTGTCGTAGACGGTGACCTGGGGCACGTCCTTACCCATAACCTCCATACAAGCACGTAAGCCCGTCACGGCAGCGGGGTTGTGCAGAGGAGCAAACTCGGTGAGGCTTTCCAGCGTGTTGACCTTCTCCTCGTCCATGAGGGTGGCTTCCACGAAGACCTCGCCGCCGTTTACGACGCGGTGACCCACTGCGGAGATCTCTGCAACGTCCTTGATAACGCCCCACTTGGCATCGGTCAGATGCTCCAGCACCACCTTGATGGCCTCGGAATGGTTGGGCATGGGATGCTCCATCTCCAGCTTCTCGCCGTTGGCATTATGGACGAATTTTCCATCCAGACCGATACGGTCGCAAAGACCCTTTGCCAGCACACCCTCATTCTCCATATCAATCAGCTGATACTTCAAAGAAGAGCTACCTGCGTTGATAACCAGAATTTTCATGTTTATTACACTCCTTTAAAAAAATCTCTTTTATTTTGCAATAAATTATTATATAATAAAAAAAGAAAAGTTTCAACCATTTATTTCAAAAAGGAGGCGGCTTTGGTGATTTTTGCCGTAATCAGCGAATTTAATCCCTTTCATAACGGTCATCAATGGCTGCTTTCCCGGCTTCCTCGGTGGGCGGAGGACTATACCGTCTGTATTATGAGCGGTAGTTTTGTACAGAGAGGAGAGCCGGCGACCTATGATAAATGGGCGCGTGCGGCGGCAGCCGTCCGCCACGGTGCCGATCTGGTGCTGGAGCTTCCGGTGCCCTTCGTTCTTTCCGACGGAGACCGTTTTGCCGCCAAGGGGGTGGAGCTGGCCGCCGCGTTGGGTCAGCCGGTGACCATGGCCTTTGGGACGGAAAGTGAAGACCTGGAGGGGGTGACCCGTCTGGCATCGGTATCCGAGGCGGAGCTTGCACCTTTGCTGAAAGAAGAATTGGATCGAGGTCTTTCCTACGGCGCAGCGCGCCAGGCGGCTATGGAACGGCTTTGCCCGGCGGAGAGTGCATTGTTGCGCTCTCCCAATAATCTGCTGGCCTGCGGTTATATCCGCGCCTGTCTGCGGCAGGGTCTTTCCTATCGGGGCATCCGCCGTACGGTGGCGCACGACGGCGCGCCGGAGGGGGAGATGGCTTCGGCATCCTATATTCGTACCCACCGGGCGGAGTTTGCCCGTTACTGCCCCTGCCAGCAGGGGGCAGCGTTGGACGTTGCCGCCGCTGAGCGGGGGATGCTGACCCTTTTGAAGACGAAATCCGCTGAGCAATTAAAGAATACCGCCAATATCAGCGAGGGGCTGGAAAACCGCATAATGGCGGCGCTTAACGAGGCAGAGGGGCTTTATCCGCTTTACGCTAAGATCAAGACCAAGCGGTATTCCCATGCAAAGCTGCGCCGCGCGGTCAGCAGCGCGGTCTTGGGCATTTCTGCCGGGATGCCGGAGGAGGAAGTGCCGTATCTGCGCGTGCTGGCTATGGGAGCACGCGGAAGAGGCCTGCTCCGCACCTTGAGAACAACCGCTACGCTGCCCATCTGCCAGTCCGGTCGTGAGTGTGAAAAGGCAAACGCCGCATTTTTTGCGGTGGAGCGCTTGGCCACCGATCTGAGAAACTGCTGGAGCGAGCAACCGCTCCCCGGCGGAGAAGACTACCGAAAAGGCATTGTTTTTGAATAAAACATTGTAATTTTACCAATTATATGGTAGAATAGATTGAATTTGATCGTTGCATCAGCATGGCTGATGATATTTTAAGTTCTCCGGACCGCCGTGGGAGGACTTAAGAAAACGCGAATAACGATTCGCGTTTATCATAGCTCGTTTAAAACAGGTTTTTAAACGGGTCTTTATCCTATGCCTGAATGTACTTATTTTTATTGGAAGAAAGGAATTTTATGGAAAAAACAAAAAAAGAAACCAAGGATCGGGCAGCTGCGCGTAAGGCCAAAGGCCGCCGCCCTGCCAATACCCTCAAATTAGAGGATCTACTGAATAACAGCGATTTGATTTCAGCCGCCGACGGCAAGCGGGGCGCCCCCTCCGAGCGCATCGCCTCCCAGGAAAAGAAAAAAGCACCGGTGCGGAAAAACCCTCCGGCGAAGAAGGCTCCTGCCGCACCGCCGAAGAAAACCCCTGCCGCACCGCCGAAAAATAAAGCGGCGGCCAATCCGCCGGCGAAAAAACGCCGTAAGCCCCTCTCCAAGCTGAAGATCATTCCCTTGGGCGGTTTGGATGAGATCGGCAAGAATATGACGGTCTTTGAATACGAAAATGATATTATCATCATCGACTGCGGTATGGCATTTCCCGATAACGATATGCCCGGCGTGGATCTGGTCATTCCGGATATTACCTATCTCCGCAAAAATATGGAGAAGGTTCGTGGCATCTTCCTGACCCACGGCCATGAGGATCATATCGGCTCTCTGCCTTATGTATTAAAGGAAATGAACGTGCCGGTCTACGGCAATAAGCTGACCCTCGGTCTGGTGCGCCGCAAGCTGGCGGAGCATCGGATGGATAAGACTGCCATGCTGATCGAGACCAAGCCCGGCTCGGTCATTGAGCGCGGATGCTTTAAGGTGGAGTTTATCAAGGTCAACCACTCCATCCCCGACGCCTCCGGCTTTGCCATCAAGACCCCTATCGGCACCATCGTGCATACCGGTGACTTTAAGATCGATACCACCCCCATCCACGGACGTCCCATCGACCTGGCGCGGTTCGGTGAATTGGGTCGGGAGGGCGTGCTCCTTTTGATGAGCGACTCCACCAATGCCGGTCGTCCCGGTATAGCCGCCTCGGAAAAGAAGGTGGGCAAGGCATTGCTCTCCATCTTCGAGGGCGCTCAGGATAAGCGGATCATCGTGGCATCCTTTGCATCCAACGTTCATCGCGTCCAGCAGATCATCGATGCTTCGGTAAAGTTCGGCCGTAAGGTGGCGGCTTCCGGTAGATCCATGGAAACCGTTATCGCAGTTGCCCATGAATTGGGCTACCTGAAGATGCCAAAGGGCACCTTGATCCCTCTGGAGCAGGTGCAGAAATATCCCGGCAATAAGGTGACCCTCATTACCACCGGCTCTCAGGGTGAGCCGATGAGCGCCCTTTATCGGATGGCGTTCTCCGACCACCGCACCATTACGGTCAATAACAACGATCTTATTATCATCTCCGCCTCCCCCATCCCCGGCAACGAGCTGGAGGTCAGCCGCGTTATCAACGAGCTGGAAAAACTGGGGGCCACGGTGGTGGATAATAAAATGGCCGGTATTCACGTGTCCGGTCACGCCTGCGAGGAGGAGCTGAAGCTGATCCTCGGTCTGGTCAAGCCGAAGTTTTTTATGCCGGTTCACGGCGAATATCATCACCTCTCCGCCCATAGCAGACTGGCGGTGGAGACCGGCGTGCCGGAGGAAAACGTTCTTTTGGGGGAAAACGGCAGTATGGTCGAGCTGACGCAAGATCGCGCCAAGATTGCCGGCACTGTTCAGGCCGGTGCGGTGATGGTAGACGGCATCGGCGTGGGCGACGTGGGCAATATCGTCCTGCGTGACCGCCGGATCCTTTCTCAGGAAGGCATTATCCTGGTGGTGGCTGCCATCAATAAGACCACCGGCCAGATCGTCGGCGGTCCGGATATTGTCTCTCGCGGCTTTATCTACGTTCGGGAAAACGGGGATCTGATGGGCGAAGCCCAAAAGGTCGTGAAAAATGCCCTCAATAAGAGCCTGGCAAAGGGAAACCTGGAATGGACGGCACTCAAGACCGATATGCGGGACGCCTTGGCACATTATATCGGCTCCAAAACCAAGCGCAGTCCCATGATCATTCCTATTATTATGGACGTATAATAAAAAAGAAGCAGTCATCGACTGCTTCTTTTTTGATTACTTTTCGGGCTATTCGATCTTGAAGGAGCAACCTTCCCTTGCGGATCAGGCGGCTGCCAAGCAGATCACCACCGAACTAACTTTTTCACTTATGTTTTTGTACCTCCCTCAAAAATGCACTGGGCGTTTTGCCGACACGCTTTAAAAAAGTTTTCAACAAATGATTTTCCGATTCAAAGGAAAGATAATCGGCGATCTGGGTGAAATTAAGGGTGGTCTCCTCAATCAGCTCCTTGGCGCGCTCGATCTTCAGATCCAAAAGACAGTCGATGATGCCGCGTCCGTATTTTTTGGAAAATTCCTGCTTGATATAGGAGGAACTGAGAGAGAGGGACTGGGCGATCTGGTCGATGGTCACCCGGTCGGTGAGATGCTCCGTCAGGTAATGGTAGACCGCATCCGCGGTGGAGGATCTGCCCGGAGGGGTCTTATTGCCCAGCCGGGACTCGATGATCTTGATCAGCAGGATCTCCAGTTTATTTTTAATGGACTGCAACCGTCCCCGGGTGATGCCCTCTCGCACCTGCCAGCCAAAATCGTTGCTCTGGCGCGGAATACGTTCGAAGCATTGCGCACCGTCTTCCACCAGCTCGCAAAGGAGCGAGCTCTCGTCCTCGGTGAGGGAAAAGGGCTTTTGGCAGAGGGGATGGAGCAGATTGCTTCGGCAGGTGAATCCGGCAAATTTCAGGACGGAGTCTTTTTCCTTATCCAATTGCTGGTGGGTAATGTAAGGGGCAAGCAGCATACATTCTCCTGCTCGGAGGGTGATCTGCCCGTCGTCCAGTTTTAGGGTGAGGAACCCTTTTTTGATATAATATAATTCGTAATGATCGTGCCGTTCCAGTTCATCGGGCAGATTTCGATTGCCCTTGGTTGCCACGTGGTCGAAAAACGCCACCAGCGTATCTACCATAAAAAGATTGACGATATCGGTGGTGCGGAATGAAATTAAACCCATGGGATCACCCTCCTTTTTCATTATAGCAGGACTTTTTGATTTTTTCGTAAAAATGTACACGATATTCGTAAAATCGTATGTTTTTGTGTCAAAAAAGAAAGCAGGTCATCTGCTTCCTTTTTGCAATTCTTTTAAATAAGCGCTGGGGCTTTTACCGGTGCGCTTGGAAAAGGTCTTGGAAAAATGGGCTTCCGATTCAAAGGAGAGGTATTCTGCGATCTGGGTAAAATTGAGGGTGGTTTCCCGAATCAACTGCGTGGCAAGATCAATTTTCAGATCTAAAAGGTAATCGATGATCCCACGTCCGTATTTTTTGGAAAATTCCCGCTTGATATAGGTGACGCTGAGGGAGAGACTTTCGGCAATCTGCAGAAGCGTTACCCGATCGGCCACATGGGTCGTGAGGTAATCGTGCACCGCATCGGCAACGGTGATCCGTCCGCTGGGAATCGGATTTCCAAGCCGGGACTCGATCATTTTAATAAAAAAGATCTCCAGCTTATTCTTTAAAGCCTGCAACCGCCCCCGGGTGATACCGGCGCGAACTTCGCAGCCGTAGCCCACGCCGCTCATGATCCGTCGGAAGCATTGTTGTCCTTCTTGGGCCAGTTCTCCCAAAAAGGTTTGCTCATCCTCCGAAAAGGGCAGCGGTTGATGGCAAAGCGGCAAGAGCAGGTCTCCTCGGCACATGAAGCCATAGACATGGACGAAGGCATCTTCCGTCCGGCCGAGGACTTGGAATTTGGTGCCCGGCGAAAGTAACAGCCCGTGATGTGTTTCCAGGCAGAGGGTCTGCTCATCGATCTGCAGGGTCATGACACCGCTGACCATATAGAGTAATTGGTAATGATCGATGATAAACGGAGGTTTTTCCAATTGGGTTCGCATTTTTCGGTTGTAAAAGACGACCAGTTTATCGATCATAAAGAGATTGACGATCTCCGTCGTTTTATAGTGTCTTGTTTCCATGCTTTCACCGTCCTTTTAAATATTGTAACATAGTTTATTTGATTTTTATAGTAATTTTAGCCACAAAATATGTAAAATCAGTCCGTCCTTGCATTTTTTGGCGAAAACTCTTATAATGTTACTTACAAATAGGCTCGCGTGAGACCCAGATGACGTCCTCACCGATGCGCTCCACGTCGCACCAGGGGATGCGAAGATCCTCCCGGTGGAAAAGGGCAAAGCCCTTATTGCAGAGGACGATGGCGTCGATCTTTCCGCATTGGCAGTCGATGATGAAATCCTTGGGAAAGCCCAGCTTCCGCCCGGAGCAGGAGACGATGACTTCCTTTTCCTTGAGACATTCCAGCGAAAGTTCCATAAAATCACCTCATTATTAAACTATGAAAGGTTTCGATAAGATGAATACAAATTTTAAAGATAACGCTTATAAAATTGCAAAAGAACTGATTGCCGCGGCAGGTCTGAAGTCCGGTGCGCTTTTGGTGGTGGGCTGCTCCTCCAGCGAGATCTTAGGTGAAAAGATCGGCACCCATTCCGCGCCGGAGGTTGGAAAAGAGGTGGCAGAGGGACTGCTGACCGCCTGCCGGGAGGAGGGGGTCTTCTTGGCGGCTCAATGCTGCGAGCATCTCAATCGGGCGTTGATCATTGAGCGGGAGGCGGCAGAGCAACGCTGGTTCCCCCGGGTCAATGCGGTGCCTCAGCCCAAGGCAGGCGGTTCTTTTGCGACGGCGGTCTACCAGTTGATGAAGGAGCCGGTGGCGGTGGAGCATATTTCTGCCGAGGCCGGCTTGGATATCGGCGGCACGTTGATCGGAATGCATCTTCGGGAGGTGGCGGTTCCCTGCCGTCTTTCTCAAAAAACGCTGGGCAACGCCCTGCTTCTTGCCGCGCGTACCCGCCCGAAATTTATCGGCGGCGACCGGGCGCACTATGATGATAATTTAAAATAAAAAAGCCCCATCGGGGCTTTTTTATTTTACTTCTTCAACCGGCAGTTTAGGTTCTACCAATACAGACCAGTAGTTTTCATAGACCACCATGCCCGGTCGGGCGCCGGTGGGCTTTTTGACGTGGGAGACGGGGCAGTAATCCACTTCTACCTTAGGCGCGTCCTTCCCCTTGCTGTAGTAAGCGCAGATGGAGGCGGCCTCCAGGATGGATTGGTCGTCGATCTCCTTGCCGCCGCTTTGGATCAGGACGTGGGCGCTATGAATATTTTTGGTATGAAGCCAGAAATCGTCTTTTCGGGAAAGCTTGACCGTCAGCTGATCGTTTTGCATATTATTGCGCCCCACCAGAATGGTCAGCCCGGTGGAGGAGATAAACTTCCGGGGCTTGGAGGGGGCGGCGGATTGGCCATGGTTTTTACGCCGGTTTTTGCTGAAGCCGGTGCGGATCAGCTCCTCGCGGATCATGTCTACGTCGGCGGAGCTTTCGCAATCGCAGAGCGCCATGAAGATACTGTCGAGATAGGAGAGATCCTCCTTGTCCTTGCGGATAAGATCTGCCACCACCCGGGCAGAGGTCTTGGCCTTATTGTATTTTTTGAAGTATAACTGCGCGTTCTGCTGGGGAGAGCGGTCGGGGCGCAGAGGGATGGTAAAGGGGGCGCAATTATCGTAATAATTCTCCACCGTTATCTGGGTCATGCCGGTTCGGGCTTGATGAAGATTGGCCTGGAGCAGTTCGCCGGAGATGCGGTAGTGGTCTGCTTTTTTGCCCTCCTCCAATTCCTTCTCCCGGACGCGCATGGTGCGCTCGATCCGGGCAGAGGTGCGGCTCAAAAGCTGCTCCACGTCCCGGGTTTTTTGCTTAAGACGCGCGTCCTCTGCGCTCTTTTCAAAATAGTCCTCGATCAAGGCGATGGGGGTCTCATAGGTGAGGGAGTCGGCGGCTGCGCCGTATTGAGCGATGGGAAAGAAGGAGAAGTCGATCCATTTTCCGCCGGTCTTTTCCCGGACGGCGGTGGGGGTGCAGCGGTCTTCCGCCAAGTCCTTGGCGGTCTGCTCCAGCATCGCGGAAAGTTTGGCGCGCTGGTTGGGGGTCAGTCCGTTGGCAGGAGCGTCGATCCGCCCGGCACTGCGGAACGCCAACTCCCGTGCCACGATGGGAGAGATGCCGCTGTAGCGATCCATAATGGCGCTCCATAGGGGCTTATCGGTTTCGGTGATCGCCGCAAGATCGTCGGAATTGGCCTGGGTAAAGGCTTTTTTGTCCTGAGGCACCACCGGCTCGTAACGGAGACCGGGGAGCATCTGCCGCCCGGCAGTAATATCCACGTGGCGCAGACATTCGATGATCCGCCCGGATTCCTCCATCAATACCAGGTTGGAGGAGCGTCCTAAAAGCTCAAAGATCAGATATTTTTTGACCGGCTCGAAAAAGTCGTTTTTGCCGAGAAATTCCACGAATACCGCACGCTCAAATTCCGGCATATAGACGCGCTCCAGCCGCGCACCGATGAGGTGCTTGCGGAGCACCATGCAGAATAAGGGTGGTTGCGCGGGATTTTCTGCGTCCCGATTGGTCAAGGTCAGCCGCGCACAGCTGGGGGTACAGCAAAAGAGAAGCTTGGTGCGCAGCTGAGGTGCCCGGAGATTGAGCAGGATCTCGTCCTTTCCGGGCTGATAGACCTTTTCCACCCTTGCGCCGGCCAGCGTCCGGTTCATTTCCCGGGTCAGATAGGTTAAAAAGCAAGCGTCAAGAGCCATGGGTTACCAACTTTCTACGGGTGCCTTCCGCTCCATGACGGTGACCGTCAGCTGAGGGAAGGCCTTTTTCAGCGCCTCAGCCAGAGGGGCGAGGACGATATATTCGGTTTCATAGTGACCCAGCATCAGTAGATTGATGCCGGCCTCCCGGGCGGTGAGGGCGTGATTATACTTGAATTCGCCGGTCACGAAGGTATCGCACCCCAATGCGATGGCGTCCTCTAAAAGACTGCCGCCGCTTCCGCCCACCAGGGCGATCTTGCGCACCTCTTCGTGGGAAAAGACACCCAGGCAATTCTCGGAGGGAAGAGCTTTTTTTAATCGGTTGACCAGATCGGTGAAGGTGGTCTCGGTCTCGCCCATCCGCCCAAGACCGGCAAAGCTCTCGCTCTTTTCCAAGCCACAGCAGGCAGCCAGGCAGGTGTTGACACCGCCCTCTGCCGCGTCCAGATTGGTATGGCAGGCGATATGGGAAATGCCGTTTTCCGCCAGGGTCAGGATATGCCGGCCGGTCTCGGTTTGGTCGTTAACCTGCTTTTCCGGGGAAAAGATCAGGGGATGATGGGTCAGCAAAAGCTGGCATCCCGCCGCCTTGGCGGCCAAAATGGCTTCTTCGGTGGGATCCAGCGCCAAAAAGACTCCGTTCACCGGCTGCTCCATTCTTCCTACGTTCAGGCCGGGATTATCCCATTCTTCCGCGATCTCATAAGGACAGTAGGTGTTTAAAAAATCATAAATATCTTTTACAGTCATGGTTTGGCCTTTCTGATGGAATAAAGCAGTGCTTCTGCTTCCCGGATGCGGTCTTCGTTGGGGATCTTGGCGGAGCGAAGCCCCTTGAGGGCGGTTTCCATCCGTGATTCTTCTTTCAATAGGTAGTCGGTATAAAGGGGATCGCCCAGGTGCATACTGAAATAAGCAGGTGCATAGGGCTTTTCCGTCTTTTGCACCGCAAAAATACGGTAAAATTTATCGCCGTCCCGGGTGAGGGCGGCCTGCCGGACGGCATAGCCCTTAGCAGCCAGAAAATCCAGCAGTTCGTAAACCGCACTCATGGGCTGAACCACCCAAAGGGGCGGCTCCACCGGTGCCTGGCTCATGATCAACTCGATCAATTCTCCGCCCATACCGGCAATGGCGACGGCGGTCACCTTTTGGAGGGTCTCCATGGGGATGCTCCGCAGTCCGTCGGAAAGGTAGAGGGGGATCTGATCGGCCAGTCCCAAGGTATTTAGTTGCTTTTTTGCTGCCGCCAGAGGACCCTCCCGAACGTCGGCGGCGTAGGCGCCTGCCAAACGACCGGAAAGTAATCCCTCCGCAGGAAGTTTGCAATGATCGGTGCCGATGTCCAGCAGGATACTTCCCTGCGGAATGAGGGAAAGTACGGCCTGCAATCGGCAGTCTAATAAGCCCATGAGGTAACTCCTTTACTTAATATGTAATTATTTTACCAAAATTACAGAAGAACTTCAAGTTTTTATTGCAATCGTTTCAAGAGATGTGTTATACTTTAAATATTGAGAAGAAAAAGGAGTCAATCATGCGGGTATCCATTTTGGGGCTTCCCATTGAAAATGTAACTATGGAAGAAGCGGTAAACGAGGTTTACGGCTTTTTTGCCGCGCGGGAAAGCAAGATGATCGTCACCCCCAATGCGGAGATCCTGCAGATGTTTGACCAGCGCCCGGAGGTACGGGAAGCACTTATGCAGGCGGATTACGTGGTGCCGGACGGCGTGGGCGTCCTTTTGGCCGCCAAGCGGTTGGGTCAGCCCCTCAAGGAGAAGGTGGCCGGCATTGAATTGGGCACCCATCTCTTGGAGCGTTCTGCCCAAGAGGGCAAGCGGGTCTTCTTCCTGGGCGCGAAGCCCGGTGTGGCTGAAGCGGCCAAAAAAGAAGTAGAAAATAAGATGCCGGGTATTCAGATTGTCGGCGTGCAGGACGGCTATTTCAAGCCGGAGGAAGAGTCGGCATTGATCGAGCGGATCAACGGACTGGACGTGGATATGCTGTTCGTCTGCCTGGGCGCGCCGAAGCAGGAGCTTTGGATGGCCGCCCATAAAAAGGAACTGAAGGTCGGCGCCATGCTGGGTCTGGGCGGAACGCTGGACGTCTTGGGCAATACCGTCAAGCGCGCACCGCGGTGGATGATCGATCTCAGGCTGGAATGGCTCTATCGGGTGGCAAAGGAACCCTGGCGGATCGGCAGAGTGGCAAGCTTGCCGAAATTTTTACTGAGAATTAAAAAATAAAGGGCGGGGAACCGCCCTTTTTAAAGGAGATATTAAAATGGGAGAAGCCAAATTGAGAGTCCGGCTTTTATGCCATACCCCGGATGCTGAAAAAACCATCGCCGCCGCGGCAAAGCTTTGCTATGCACGCGCTGACATTGACACGGTCATGGACGGCTTGACCCCGGAAAAGACCGAGAATTTCCTCGATATGCTGGCCTCTTTGGGTCATGAAAGCCCCATTGAGCATGTCAGCTTTACTTTCGGAATTGAGAACGTGTCCCGTGCCCTTTTGGCGCAGATCACCCGGCATCGCCACGCTTCTTTCAGCGTGCAGAGCCAGCGCTACGTGGCGGAGGATCATTTTGAATTCGTCCTGCCCCCGGCCATCGAAGCCAATCCGGAGGCGAAGGCGTTGTACTTAGATACCATGGACGAGCTGGCAAGCCGCTATGCGCGCTTGACCGAGCTTTTGATGGAGGGGACTGAGGGAAGTACCGCCGATAAGAAAAAGGCCATCGAGGATGCCCGGTTTATCCTGCCCAACGGCTGCACCACCAAGATGATGGTGACCATGAATGCGCGCAGTCTGATGAATTTCTTCCGCCTGCGGTGCTGTACCCGGGCGCAATGGGAGATCCGGGAACTGGCGACCCAGATGCTGATGCAGGTGCGGGAGGTTTGCCCCACCGTCTTTAAGCTGGCCGGTCCGCCCTGCGTGGCAGGAAAATGCCCGGAGGGCAAGATGTCTTGCGGAAAGATGAACGAGATGAAAGAGAAATTTTTGGGAGCGTAAAAATGGGTAGATTGATCGTGATCGACGGATTGGACGGCAGCGGCAAGGGGACCCACTCCAAGCTGGTAGCCGCCAAGCTGAATGAATTGGGAATTCCGGCGGAGAGGATTTCTTTTCCGGACTATGAATCACCCTCCAGCGCGCTTTTGCAGATGTATCTGCACGGAGAGTTTGGTGCCCATGCAGGGGACGTCAACGCCTACGCCGCCTCCATGTTTTTTGCGGCGGATCGGTTCGCCGGCTTTCGTACCAAGTATCAAAAGCTTTACGACGACGGCGTGATTTTGGTGGCGGATCGTTATACCACCTCCAATATCGTCCATCAGATGAGCAAGCTACCGGAGGAGGAATGGGATTCTTTCATCGAGTGGCTTTCGGATTTTGAATACGGCAAGCTGGAGCTGCCCCGCCCCGATGCGGTGATCTATCTGGATATGAAGCCGGAGATCTCCCAGGGGCTGATCGAGCGTCGCTACCGTGGGGATCTTTCCAAGAAGGATATTCATGAGGTGGACGTGGATTATTTGAAGAACAGCCGCCGCTGCGCCCTTTACGTGGGTGCGCAGTTGGGCTGGAATATGACGCCGATGTATGATGAGAACGGCGTGCCGCGCAGTAAGCAGGAAAACTTTGCGATTATTTTTGAGAAGGTAAAAGAGGTATATCATGACCTTGGACTTTAAAGAACCGGAATTTTCCCAAAAGGAAACGGTGGATCGGGCGATCCGTGAGACGGATTGCCGGCTCTGCGACCAGACTTTTGGGAATTTCTTTTGCTGGTCCGGCGTTTTTGACGTAGGTCTTTGGAGCTATAAAGAGAGCTTCGCCGGGCGGTGGGGAAAACGGCATACCGCCCCCATCGGTCCCCAGCGGAAGGAGATGCTGGAGCAGTTGATGGCGGAGGGCGTGGACTTTTTCATCGGGTTGGATGAAGAGTACTGTACCTGGCTGGAGGAGCAATATCCGGGGCGGTTTGCGTTCCGGGAACGGCGCAACAGCGCAGATTATATTTACGACCGTCAGAAACTGGAGACCTTGGTGGGCAAGAAGCTGGCCGCCAAGCGCAACCATATCAATTATTTTGAACAGAATTTCAAGTGGGATACCCGTCCTTTAACTGCGGAAAATATGGAGGAGGTGCTGGCGTTCAGCCGGCGCTGGTGCCATGATAATAATTGTGCCCAGGAACCGGGGCTGGAGCGCGAGACCTGCGCCGTCCGGCGCGGACTCCGGCGCTTTGAGGAGCTGGGCTATACCGGGCTGGTGCTCTATGCCAACGGCGAGATCTGCGCCTTTACCTTTGGGGAACCCATCGGCAAGGAGGGCTTTTGCGTTCATGCAGAAAAGGCGGACGCAAAGATCCGGGGCGCTTACCCGATGATCAATCGGGAGTTCGTCCGCAGCCTGCCGGAAGGCGTGCGCTGGATCAACCGGGAGGACGATACCGGCGACGAGGGCTTGCGCCGTGCCAAGCTCAGCTATCAGCCGGAGCTTTTATTGATGAAATACGAAGCGGAGGTAATCAAATCATGATCTATGTATTACTGGCCGAGGGCTTTGAAGAATTGGAGGCCATGGCGCCCGTGGATCTTTTGCGCCGTGCCGGCGCCCAGGTGCAGACGGTGTCTGTCACCGGAGAGAAGATCGTGACCGGTGCAAGAGGGATCCCTGCAGTGGCGGATCTCTTGCTGGATGAATTGAATTTTGAGGCCATGGAGATGCTGGTACTGCCCGGCGGTTATCCCGGCTATGTGAATTTTGAAAAGAACGAGGCGGTCTTGGCGCTGATCCGCAAGACCGACGCCGCGAAAAAGACCATCGCCGCCATCTGCGGCGCCCCCTCCGTCCCCGGAAAGATGGGACTTTTGAAGGGGCAAAAGGCGACCTGCTATCCCGGCATGGAGGATACCCTGGGCTGCGAGGCGCTGACCGATAAGGTGGTGGAGAGCGGTCATTTTATCACCTCCAGAGGTGCCGGCACCGCCATCGATTTTGCGCTGGCGCTGGTAGCAAAGGCGGTATCTCCTGAAAAGGCAGAGGAGATCGCAAAGGGGATCGTCTACATATGAGCAGTCGGCGTGATATATCCAAGGAGATCTCCGGTCTGCTGCTGACGGTCTTGGTGCTTCTTTTGGGATTGAGCCTTTGCCGTCAATGGCTGCCGGCGTTCGGTTCGGGGCTGACGGCGTTGGTTTACGGCGTAGTCTATCTCATTCCCATGATCGTCTATATGAAGAGCCATCGCTATAAGGCGCGGTACGCTCTGCGTTTTAAAGGGGTCAAGCCCAAATATTGGCTGTTTATTTTGCTGTTCGGACTCTCCGTCTGCATGATCTGCACCCTCATTAACGTGGGGGCAACGGCGCTTTGCCGTTCACTCTTCCATCGGGATTTTCAGAACTCGATCGTGGATCTCAGCGGTACCACCATGGGCTCCTTGATCTTCACCTCCGTCCTGCTTCCGGCGTTGACGGAGGAGCTGCTGATGCGCGGCTTGGTGCAGGGGGAGTATGAAAAGTACGGTACCACCATCGGCGTGATGCTGACGGCGTTGCTTTTTGCTTTGTTTCATACCAATCCGGTGCATATCCCGTCCCTCTTCGTGGCAGGAGTCTGCTACGGCGTGCTGACGGTGATGTTCCGGAGCGTCTGGCCGGCTGTTTTCGCCCATGCGATCAATAATGCGGTGGCGGTATTGGTGGTCAAGCAAACCGATTTCATCCGCTATATCATGCAGGATCGTTTGTTTGTCATTATCGCGGTGTTGGTCTGCTTTTTGATTTTGATCTTTACCTTGAAAATGCTGGAGACCGCCATCAGCGATCTTTTGGGCAAGGGACGGCAGGCCAAGCGGAGCACCCGCTCGCTGGCGTACGGCGATCCGCTCTTGAGCCCCTGGCTTTGGGGCTTTGTCCTACTCTGTATAGGGAAAATGGTTTATAATGGATTCTTTAAATAAAAGGGAATCAACCCCTAAAAAAGGGGCGGTAAAAAGCTTTTGCTTTTTACCGCCCCTTTGTGATTGTGTGCTTATTAAATTTAATGTGATGGCTGACTTTCTGTGGGGCGATCGCTCGCCGTTTTGCTTTCAGCCTGACGATCAAAGCAAACGCTTTGACCGAAGGGACTTCCGCCGAATGGTTCGATGATCCCTTTCCTCGTCACCTGCCGGATCGTATTTTCGATCCGCCTTGAATTGCAGGCCGGGCGCTTTGAATTGACCTTTTTTGTTCTCCGTGACCAAAAGTATAACATTTTGAACCAAAAATGTCAATATAGAAATAAAAAAGACTGCCAACCGGGGTTGGCAGTCAAGTTTTAACGGTTATAAAGGAGAGAAAGCCGGCGGTATGCCTGGGGATCCAGTTGAGAAAAGGCTTCCTCCGTCAGCCGATAGCTCCAGTTGCCCTCGGCCACGCCGGGGCGGTTCATTTTGGTGTCGCCGCCGTATCCCAGGAGATCCTGGATAGGCAAGACGATCAGCCGTGCCGGAGAAGCCCAAAGGGTGCGGAGGATAGCACGAATGGCCGGATTGTGTGCACCGCCGTCCTTCCAATCGGTGCCGGAATAGCCGCAATAATCCAGGCAATAGCGGCGATTCTCCGGGGTCAGCTCCCAAAGATAACCCAAAAGGGTATTATTATCGTGGGTGCCGGTATAGGCGACGGTGTTGGGCAGATAATTGTGGGGGAGATGCATCCCGTCGTCCTGCCCTAAAAAGGCGAACTGCAGGACGCGCATCCCCGGAAGACCGGTCTCTTCCAACAGTTTTTCCAAGGCTTCGTCCCGGACGCCCAGATCCTCGGCAATCAGATGATCCCGATTAAATTGCTGAAACAGGACGTTGAAAAAGTCCATCCCCGGTCCTGGGCGCCAAGCGCCCTCTTTGGCGCTTTCTGCGGCGGTAGGTACCGCCCAATAGGCGGAAAAGCCGCGGAAGTGGTCGATGCGGATCTTATCGAAAAGGGTATGGGCGTGCTGAATGCGGCGGATCCACCATTGATAGCCCTCTTTTTTCATGGCGTCCCAGTCGTAAAGAGGGTTGCCCCAGCGCTGACCGGTCTCGCTGAAATAATCGGGCGGTACGCCGGCTTCTGCGGAGGGGGCACCGGTCTCGTCCAGGTCAAAGAGATGCTGATTGCTCCAGACGTCGGCGCTTTCGTAAGAAACGTAGATGGGCATATCTCCTACGATCTCGATCCCTTGCGCGTGGGCGTGCTCCCGGATCTTTTGCCATTGGGTGAAGAAGAGATATTGCAGGAAAACGGCATGGTCGATGGCGGATTTTAAGCGACACCGTGCCTCCTCCAAAGCGGCAGGCTCCCGGCGGCGGAGCGGCTTTGTCCAATGGATCCAATCCTTGCCGGACTCATCCTGAAGCGCCGTATAGAGCGCGAAGTCCTCCACCCAGGGCTGGGTGAGGCGCCAGGCGTCGATCTTCTCTTTCAAAGCCGGACTGCACCGGGAAAAGGCGGCCTTGAAGATTTTTGCCCGTTGCTGGTGCAACGCCGTAAAATCCACCGCATAAGGGCTGGCGGCTTTGCAGCTTTCCAATTCCTCTGCCGTCAGCAGATCTTCCTCGAAAAGCTGCTCCGGATCAATAAAATAAGGGTTCCCGGCAAAGGCGCTGACGCTTTTATAGGGAGAATTGCAGCTATCGGGAATGGTGAAGGGCAGTACCTGCCAGGCGCGGAAACCGGCCTCGTTTAAAAAATTAATAAAACGAATGGCGTCCTTTCCAAAGCAACCGGTGCCGTAGGGACCCATCAGAGAGGATATATGCAGTAAAATGCCGCTGGAACGTTTCAGCATGGCTTTCGTCTCCTTTGTTTTTTCTATGCTATTATAGTATATCAAAGCAAATCAAACTATTCAATTAAAAAAGAGAGCCACTTTTGAATTTAGCAACATGGTGTTAAATAAAAACAACATGATGTTATCCAATCGTGGACGAATTGATGATATAATACTAATATCTAAAATTATCGCAATTCAATTCTGCGTCATGCAGAAGGAGGGCAAACCATGTTCAAGAATAAAAAGTGGATGAAACGGATGGCGATGGTTACGGTGATCGTCATGTCCGTACTCATGCTGGCTTCCTGCCAGGTCGGCCGTACTTACGTAGATCAGGCCGGCGATGCTTCCGGCATTTACGTAACCGAGAAGGAACAGCAACCGTCGGTTCCCTATACCGGCGAGGCGAAGATCATTTATACCGAAGTGGACGATCCCGATAAAGCGACTATTATCGTTCCTCATGGCAAAAGACCGGACGGCAGCGGAAGCAGCAGCTCGAAGGATGACGACGATAAGGACAACGCTGACGAAGATGAGAACACCGGTGATGAAAATACCGGAGACGAGAATACCGGGGATGAAAATACCGGCGACGAGAACACCGGCGACGAGAATACCGGCGACGAGGATGCCAAGGGCGACTATGATGCAGCCAATCTGCTGAAGGTCATTTCCTATAACGTTCGCGTGCTTGACGACGGCGGTGAGAAGGATATTGTTCAGCGCGCTCCCCGTCTGAAAGAGGTTGTTAACAAGCGGGATCCCGATATTATCGGTTTCCAGGAGGTTGGCACCAAGTGGTGGGATAATTATCTCGTCAACTACTTCGGGGATGAGTATGATTATCTTATCAAGTACCGTGCCGAAGACAGTAAGGAAGCAACGCCCATCTTTTGGAAGAAGGATAAGTTTGAGCTGGTCAAGGATGGCTATTTCTGGCTATCTGAGACCCCGGATCAGGAATCCAAGGGCTGGGGCGAGGAGCATTACCGTATTGCTTGCTGGGTTCAGCTGAAGCTGAAGAGCACCGGAAAAGAGTTCCTCTACATCAATACCCACTACGGTTTTGGCGACAAGGCACACGTTGGTAGTGCAAAGCTGGTCATCCAGCGCATGACGGCTTTGGGCGGCTTTACAAAGTATCCGGTATTCTTTACCGCAGACTGTAATATGGAACGTTACAAGGACGGGTACAATGCCATGATCGACGGCGGATACTTTAGTGATATCAACTGGGATCTGGAGAATCTGGAATATAAGACCGGCAACGGTTATCATGATGACGGTCATGAAGGCTTGCAGCCCGGAAGCCCCATCGACTTCTGCTTCTATTCTCCTGCGTTGATCACCCCCTTGAAGTATGAGATCATTGATGAGTTCCTGATGAACGGTTGGGTCTCCGACCATAAGGGACTTTATATGGAAATGGCGCTGAAATAAAAAATCAAATGACCTCCGGCGCAAGCCGGGGGTCATTATTTCTTTGAGGGTAGGACATGAAAAAGAATGGATTAAAGATCATAGCGCTACTGATGATCCTGGTGCTGTTTCTTCCGCTGGGGGGATGCGGCAAGCCAGATGAATTCGAGGTCTCGGTACTTTCTCAAAATTTGCGGATCACCGCCTCGGATGGAGCGGAGAACGAAGTCATGCTACGCTCGGATCGGTTTCTCGGGCTGGTCGATAAATATCAGCCGGATCTGATGGGACTGCAGGAATTTGACCCCAGCTGGGACTTTTTCCTCTTTAGCGAATTAGAGGATCGCGGCTACGGGTTGCTTTATGAATATCGCGGCCCCGGCTCCTTTGAGGCGACGCCCATCGCTTATAAAAAAGATAAATTTGAGCTCTTGGAGGAAAAGTATTTCTGGCTCTCCGACACCCCGGAGGAGGCGAGTCCTTCCTGGGACGATGGAAACGGCAAGCGTTGCCGCATCGCCACGGAGTGCATTTTTAAGGAGAAAAAGAGCGGCATCACCTTTGCACATATCAACACCCACTTCGGTCTGACCGATACGGCAGAGATCAATTCCTCCCTGCTGCTTCATAACTGGGTGAAAGAAAACTATGCGGATATGCCGGTCATTCTGACCGGGGACTTCAATATGCGGGAGGGGGGAGCCGGTTACCCCATCCTCATGACCGGGGATGCTACCGGCGAGGGAGAGGAATTGTTCCTGAACTCCCGCCATGCGGCGTTGGAAAAGGGGATGGACTGCGGCACCTCCAATGGTTTTAGGGAAAAGGACTCCTTTGATCAGTATACCTCGATCATCGACTTTGTCTTCGTCACCAAGCAGATCCAGCCGACCTACTATAGCGTATTGACCGATAAGCCGGAGGGCTATTTTGTATCTGATCATTTTGGTGTTTTGACACATCATATTATAAAAAAATAAAAATACCGTCCGGCAGATACCGGACGGTATTTTTTCGCATCGTCCACGCCCCAAAAAGGGCGCCGTTTCCCGGACGTTATGCTTCGATGGAACGGAACCGGCGAACCATGGCCTGCTCCTCCGGCTGCTGGGTAAGTCGGTTCTTCAGCCGCTTGTTTTCTGCCCTCAGGGAGAAGGCAAGAGCGGTGCTGAGCGAGATCATACAGACGGAAATATACCATAAAATGTTCATATTGCGCATCTCCTTTCTTTTGATGGTTTTATTGTAACAGAACATCTGTACGATAAACAGGACAGTTATGCTTTAAAAAAGAAAAAGCTCCAAATTGTTCTTTGGAGCTTTCGATGATGTCACATGATTATTTTGACTGCATTATGCAGGACTGAAATGGTTCCTTCGCTATGGGAGCCGCCGGATTCGCCGTCCAGCGTCCAGGGAAGCGGCTTGGGCGCTTGGAACCGGATCTCTTTAGCATGGGTAAATACCACGTAACGGGGATCGTATTTTCCTTTGGTCAGACCCTGGATGATGCCGCGAAGATCGCTGACGTTTTTGGGATTACGGATAAGGATCAATTCAAACTCTCCGTCGTCCAACCGGACTTCCAGTTTTTTGAGCTTGAAAAGGCCGGCGATAGAGGTAGAGTTGGAGATGGCGCCGAAAAGGAACTCTCCGGAATAGGTTTCGCCGTTAGCAGTAAATTCCGCCTCGAAGGGGGAGATATTGCCGATCTCTTTAACCCCCTCCAGCAGATACGCCGTATGCCCCAAGGCGTTTTTTATCTTTTGCGGCGTTGAATAAGAAACCTTTGTAAACGCACCGAGGGAAGCAATGTAGGTAAAGTTCCGATTATTAAAGGAGCCGATGTCGTAGGAATGGGGCCAGCCGGCCAGGATCAGATCCATGCATTTTTCCGCCTTCTTCGGCAGCTGCAGGGTACGGGCAAAATCGTTGGTGGTCCCGGCCGGAACATAGCCGATGGGAAGCTGCAGTCCACAGTCCAAAATGCCGTTGATGACTTCGTTGAGCGTCCCGTCACCGCCGCAACAGATGACCATATCGTGATCCTTGCCGTATTCTCGGATAAACCGAGTGCCGTCGCCGCGCTGGGTGGTGGTCTGGGCAGAAACGCTGTATCCTTGCTGACTTAAGCGGTCTACGATCTCAAACATATCTTTTTTCGATTTTTTAGTCCCCGCGCGAGGATTGACAATGACCAGCGCACGCTTGTTCAAGGAAAGCACCTCCCGGTTGGAATGGAAAAGAGGCTGTTTTATGCCGTCTTCATAATATTATTATACATTTTTTGGATAAAAATTCAATGGAAAAATTGTTAAGAATGTGTTATGATGATTTTATTAAATTTTAAAGGGGCATAAACATGGAAAAACTCTCACGAAAAGAAAATCCCATCTTCCTTTTTTGGAAGATCCTTTGGGCTTTTTCGTTCTCTACCGGAATTCTTGGGCTGATCGTCAGTTTTTTCAGCCTGAATACCGGTCTGACCGGAATGACCCCTCCGATGCTCTATTCCCTCAGCGTCTTTGCGGCGGCGGTGGTGCTTCCCATCTATACGATCCCCTCCTATTTCGCCTACCGGAAGCGGATGCCCAATGCACGGAAAATGCTGCTTTTGAATCTGCTTTTAGGTTGGACGGTGGTGGGTTACATCGTCTGTATTTTTAAGGTGCGGTTTGCAAAATTATAATTTTTCATTTTTCGGTGCATCCTATTTTCGAAAGGGGTGTTGACCGTGAAGAAATGCGAGAGATTAGGCGCTTTCACCGCAGGCTTTGCCGGCTATCCGTTGCTGGAGCTGCTCTGGCGCGGGCGTACCCATTGGAGTATGGCTCTGGCGGGCGGATTGGCAGGGGTCTTGCTTTATCCCATCTGCACCCGGCGCCATGCTCGGCTGGTCTGCTGTAAAATTGCCGCCGTCATTACGGCCATCGAATTGGTTTTTGGTATTATTTTTAATTTGATATTGAGGAAGAACGTCTGGGACTATTCTCAAAAACGCTGGAATCTTTGGGGACAGATCTGCCTGCCCTACTGTATTCTATGGTTTTTATTGGGGGTTCCCATCCGTCTGCTGTGCGGCGGTTTGAAAAGGGTCTGCCGGACGCTTCCGTGAAAGGAGAACTATGGTTCATCTTGGGAATAGCTGGGATGCCTTGCTGGCGGATCAGTTTCAGGCCCCCTATTATTTGGAATTGCGTGAGTTTTTAAAGGCGGAGTATCGCTCCCGGCAGATCTATCCGCCCATGGGAGATATCTTTAATGCGTTGCGGTATACCCCTTATGAGAAGGTCAAGGCGGTGATCCTGGGGCAGGATCCCTATCATCAGCCCGGCCAGGCGCATGGAATGTGTTTTTCCGTCCGTAAAGGGGTGGAGCCGCCGCCCTCACTTAAAAATATTTATAAAGAACTGCAAGCGGAGCTGGGCATCGAGCCGCCCTCCCATGGGGAACTGACCCAATGGGCGGAGGAGGGGATCTTACTGCTCAATACGGTGCTGACCGTCCGGGAAAGCGCGCCGGCATCCCATCGGGGCAAGGGCTGGGAATTGCTGACGGATCGGATCATTGAGCTTTTAAATCAGCGGCTGGAGCCCATCGTCTTTTTTCTTTGGGGCAGCCACGCCCGGGCAAAGAAAGCGCTGATCACCGCTCCGCAGCATCTTATTCTGGAGGCTGCGCATCCCAGTCCTCTTTCTGCATACAACGGTTTTTTTGGATGCGGTCATTTTAAAAAAGCCAATGAGTTTTTAAAAGAACCCGTTGATTGGAAAATAAAGGAGTAATACGGCTGGTAGAAAAGACAGCCTTCGATGCGGCCGAAAAGTTCACTTTGATCGGAAAAGAAGGCCTGCAGGGGAAATCCTTACATACGGTGCCGGCGAAACCTTCACTTCCGTGACGGAATATCGGTTTTTTTGAGTAAAACAGGGTCGCATCAGCGCCCCTGTTTGTTTTTCATAAATAATTAATAAAAATATAAAAGATTTCACATATTGTGCAAAAAAAACAACATAAGGTTCTTTGCAAAATTCAATGATTGTGGTACAATGATTGCATATAATAGCCTTTTTATCGTTATTTGCGGTGAAAGGGCAAATTGTACGCGAGGAGGAGTTGTGATGATGATCACAAGAAAGACAAGGGTTACATCCGGTCTGCTGGCTGTTATCATGATGATAACGATGCTGGCGGCGTTTGTGTTGCCTGTAACTGCTGAGGCAGCCGATCCCTACGACCAGTATGAAACCGTTAGTGGAACCGGCCTTGTTTCGGCGGATGAGCTGCCGAACATTTTGGAGGCCGAGTTGGCTAATAATAAACTGACGGCAAGCGCTTATCAGGTTAATAGCAGAGAGGGTATCTTTAAGCTCCGTGAATTAGCCCTCGGCTCTGCCTATGGCTTTGAAGAAGACGCCGTTGCGCCCTATTCCTTTGATGGGATCAAGATCTATCAAACGGCGGATATCGATATGGAGTGGGAGCCCTTTACCGGTATCGGTGCAATGGGCGGCGACATAAACGCCCCCTTCGGCGGTATCTATGACGGTAACGGCTTCGTCATTGAAAATCTTTATATCATAAGCAACAGTAAGGGTGCCAACGGCATCGGTCTTTTCGGCTATACCAAGGGCGCAAGCCTGATGAATATCGGTATTGCCAGCGGTCTGGTGATCGGTCGTAATACCGTCGGCGGTATCGTCGGTGCTGCCGATGTAGGCACCACCGTCAGCAACTGCTGGAATGCGGCTACCGTTATCGGCGGCGGCAATGCCGGTGTGGGCGGTATTGCCGGTGCGGCAATGGGAGATGGCGTTTATTTCTATAACTGCTATAACCTGGGCCTGGTCTTCAACCATGAAGACACGGCTGCCGGTATCGTCGGTAAGCTGTCCGGTTCTTTGCAGGGTGCGGTCAATTGCTATAACGCCGGTGAGATCGTAACCGGTTTCAATGGCTATAACGCTGAAATGAACCCCTACGGCGTCATTGCGAACGCGGATTTCAGCATGGCAAACGCCAATAAGAACAACTACTATATCACCGGCCGCGGTAAGCTGGGAAGCGTTGCAGAGCAAAAAGCTGCCGGCGCCACCTTGGCAGGCGGGATTGAGCTCGTTGGTTCCGACGATGCGACGGCTGTCGCTCCCGGTGCAATCTCCGGGCTGGCCGCGAAACTCAATAAGACCGGTCTGACTGTGGGCTCGGTGGGCGGTTATACCGTCAAGTTCGAGCAGTCTGACGTCGGTTATCCGGTTTTGGCTTATTATGACGGTCAGGATCTGGCTGTAAAGCGTGTGGCTCATACTGCGACCAACGTAAATGGTGCTGCAACTTGGGCCAATAGCAGTGCGATCTTCAAAACCTTGGTTAATAACAGAGATGGTGGTTTCACCTCCGCCACCAGCAATAAGCTGAGCGATCTCAAGATCGGCACGGCGAACGATCTCTTCATCTATGGTATCATCACCTCCTTTATAAATATGACGGTTTGGGGCAACGGCAACGTCACCCTGACCGACGACATTGATATGAACGATCTGGATCTGGCTCCGGTGAAATGGTATGTCCCCATCTCCTCCGGCGTATCGGAAGCCATCGGTTATAAGGGTACCTTTAACGGTAAATCCCACGTGATTTATAACTGGGCAGCCTATTCTGCCATCGTAGGTCACGGCAACGGTAATGCGGCGCTGTTCTCTACTGTGTACACTGCGACTATCCAGGATCTTGGTATGATCGACGCAACGATCAAGCTGGAAAGAATCTGGATGCCGGTTTCTAAGCGTTATTTCTATCCTGCTATCATGGTAGACCGTGTGGAGAGTGATATCACACTGAACAACTGTTTTGCCACCGGTACCATGTCCGGTTACGACATCAACCAGAACAACCAGGCAGGTCTGGTCTCTACGCCGGATGGCGGAGTGACGCTCCGGGATTGCTGGTGTGATGTCAACGTTTACGATACCTATTCCGGCAACCGTAAGGCGTTGCTGGTCGGTAACGGTAAGATTGATCTGACGCAGGATTATGTAAATTCCTATTTCATCGGCGATGGAATTCCCTCCGGACATAGCTCCTCCAACTATACGAAGGATCTGCAGACCTGGCTGGAGCTTGATTCCACCGACGGGTCATTGGTCGTTCGGTTGAACGATCTGATGACTCAGCAGTACGCTCTGAAGAATAATAGAACCGTCTTTGCGGCGGACGCTTATTCCGGTACTTATTCCTTGACTATCCATAAGACGATCGGCAACTATGTTTATAAGACGGAAGTTTCCTATATCGATGCAACGACTGTGTTGGATCTGCCGAAATACACCGGTTATGAGTTGGAGTCTTATTCCGAGGCAATTATGCCCAACTTTGAGACCAGCGTCTTTGCAATGCCTGCTGAAAACGCAGAATTAAACTATATTGCCGTTGTCCCCGATTGGACCATCGTCGAGGATTTGATTGATGAGCTGGATGTTTTTGTAGCAACCGGCCATGTGGAGACCCTCGAAAAAGAAAGTGAGATCTATGAATTCGTCGATAAGCTGAAGGGCGCTTATGCTAAAAAGGATAGCTGGACCAAAGAAGAAGCTATCGCCCGTATCGCAGCTTACGCGGAAGAGTATAGCAATCTGGATATGTCCTATAAGAAGGATCTCGAGTATCCCGTTTATCCCTTGATGCGGTTCTACAAGCCCGGAGCCTCCACCGCTTGGGGGATCAAGAGCGCCGAGGACTGGCTTGCCGCAATTAAGATCAACCAAGAGGATAAAGATAGTTTTGCTGATATTACCATCCACTTCCTGAATGACGTGGATATGCAAGGTATCAAAATGGCACCTTTGGGTACCGATTATCCCTTTGCCGGCAACATCGACGGTCACGGTCATGCGATCAAGAATGTGAATATTACCCAGGATCCTGCGGTCAGCCCCTATGCCGGCTTGATCGGTTTCGGTAATGGCGGCGGTCAGGTGATCAAGAATCTGGGAATCGCCAGCGGTACGATCACCATGAAAGGGACCCTGGAAGGCAAAGCAACCTATGCCGGTCACTTTATGGGTCGTGGTAACGGCGATATTACCTATGCCAACTGCTGGACTGCTGCGACGCTGGTTACGGATATTAACGCCAAGGAAGTGGACGCTTCCGCTTTCGGTCGGAATTCCGGTCTGCTCAGGATCATCAACTGTTTTAATATCGGTACCATGGACGTTAAATGCTCCGGTACCACCATCCGTTCCGACGGCTTCTTCGACTGGACCTACGGCGATGCTCATGTCTACAACAGCTTCAGTACTGCTTCCGGTGCGGCTTATCTCTTTGCAGTCAGAACCAGCAACATTAGCAAGGAACTCTATGAGAAGATGAACGCCGAGCAGCTGAAGAACGTCTATGTAAGCGGCGCATCTTCCATCACCAATGGTTCCAAGTATGATCAGTATTTGACGAACGTTAATGTTCTTGATGATCTGGATCTCAATGAGCTGGCTTGGAACTTGAACAACAACTACGATACGACTTTCGATGATCTGTACGATCGTCAGTATTATACCGTCAAGGATGGGCAGATCTGTTTCTGCACCGAAATGGAGCAGCCGGTCAGAGTGAACGTGAAGGGTGGTAGCTCCTTCTTTGGATACCCCTCCGATCGCATTGAACTCGGTAATCTCTTCTCCGTCGGTAATCCGACCTTTAAGGTGGCTGAATCCTATGCTGCAACCATCGATGAAAACAATGTTCTGACCATCAACGCCCTGCCCAACGGCATGGAGATCAACGTTGATGCGACCTTCGCCGGCGGCTTTGATTATAAAGCGCTGACGGATGCCATTAACGCATACGACGGTGTTCCCGATCTGGAAAAATATGCCAGCTCCAAGGATTCCACCCCCTTGCCCGATAAGCTGGCTGAGGTGAAATCTAAGAATTACACCTCTCAGGAAGAGGTCGACCGCGATGTGGACATTTTGAATAGTTATTTCTACGGCTATTCCATCATGGAGTATAAAGCATATCCCGATCGTGATAACTATACGGTGTCCAACGCAAAAGAGCTGGAATATCTCTCCGCAATTAAGACTGATCTCACGAAGGATCAGACGGTCTATATCATTAATGATATTGACGTGACCGACTGGACG
>JAZQJH010000034.1:0-36551 GCA_045541555.1 Eubacteriales bacterium
AAAACCCTTACCTAATCATTTTATTTTTTGGAGAAAACAATGCTAAAAGACAAAATTAACGAGCAGTACATATTTACAGATCATGAATTTCCCGATATAAAACTTGAAAAATGTTCAATACGCGAGTATGATCCCTCACAAACCGATAACATACTTACCGGTAAATCATTTGTTTTTTTGATTATAAAAGACGGAAAAGGAACTGTAACATATACAGATAAGCGAACAACCACAACAAAAGGTAACGGCGTGCTAATAAAACAAAATGAAACAGTAAAATTGCGCGCTGACAGCATTGAACCTTTCACAGTAATACAGATACATATTACAGGAAAAAGCGTCCCCTCTATTCTTTCGTTGATTGAAAAACGTGAAAGCAACACCGTTCTCAACTTTGGTGCTAACAGCAAAGTTCTTGATACTGCATATGATCTTATTACGGAATGCTCAAAAACATATAGAACGGATTACGGAATCCTTCTCTGTCTTTATGATTTCATCAACAGCATTGACGAACAGTATATGGAAAAGAAAATTCCAACAAAGAATGTTTACATGACACGTGCCGTTGAATACATAAAGCAGAATTACAACAAAAACATAAGTGTTGAAAACATTGCCAATCTTCTTGGTATTGAAAGAAGCTATCTTTCAAGACTTTTTAAAACATATAAAAACAAAAGCACGCAAAACTATATAATTGACTACAGAATGCACAAGGCAAAAAGGATGTTTGAGGAAGAAGATATGAACGTTTCTCAGGTATGCGCCGCTGTAGGGTACACAAACATATACTGCTTTTCAAGAATTTTTAAAAGCAGAGTCGGTATGCCTCCTAAGGAGTACATGGCACGTTGCAGAAAACGGTTAATATAAAATAAAAAAGCATCTGATTAAATCAGATGCTTTTTTTGGAGCGGGTGACGAGGCTCGAACTCGCTACCTCAACCTTGGCAAGGTTGCGCTCTACCAGATGAGCTACACCCGCATTTTTTAGTGCCTTTCTCTTGGCGACGAATGTTATTATACATGATAGAATAGAGAAAGTCAAGCACTTTTTTCAAATTTTTTAAAAAAATTTCTGCGCCCGGAAAGGGATTTTCCGGGCGCAGGTTTTTATTCCAACTTCAGTTGGGCAACGTGCGTAATTTCCTCATACGCTTGACCTGCGTAATTAAATACGAAAGTCACCACATCCCCTACGTTCAAAATGGCCGCCCGCTCATCGGTAGCCACACTGAGAGCATAAATGTGCGGCGTGATCACTCCCGGATTTTTGTCATCCTCCAGCTGGAAGTAATAGCAGGTATTCCCCCCTACTACCGCACTGCGGATGGTGGCGATCTTTCCGCTGATATAGGAGTTTGCCGTCACCTGGCTCTGATCCGCAACACCGATCTCCGCCAGCTTTTTGACATACATCTGCTCGCACTTCTCCACCGTATCGGCGGCGACGACGATCTGATACTGCTGGACGTTGACCATGGCATACATTTTAACCAGATTGCTGGCATCCTTGAGCGCCATGAAATAGGTGGGCTCATTGGAGATATTGAGCAGCAATGGGAAGGTAGCGGTATACCGCATCTCCTGTACCTGACCCTCAGCCGAAGCCATGGCAGAATACTCCTCAGCACCGGCTACCGAATAGAACTTGGTCTCTTTGGTACGCTGATTGGAGAGGATAAAGCCGATATTGGACTCATCCGCCGCCACGCTGGTGACGCCGGTATACATATAGACGTCATCCCCCTGCGCCATATAGTTATAGCCGTCAGTGGTGATGCGGCAGTCCTTCTGGGCAAAGATGGAGTTCCAGAAGCCATTGACCAGGGTGCCGTAGTAATCATACTGCTCGATGATCAGCTCCGCATTATAAACGCGATCTACCCAACTGGGGATCTCACTCACCGGATAATAAACGCTTTCACCGGTAATCGCATTGACCAGCACCGCACCCTCAATATCCCGTCCACCGTAAAGACCGATGGTGAATTTATAGGTGGGGCAGATCCAATAGGGAGTTCCCTCTTCGTTGACCTCAAAGGTCTCGTCGGCAAAGATCTTGGTAGGATATTGGAACCGCAAATGGCGATCCAGGTACCGCCCGAAATGCTCCGCAGTAGAATACTTCATTCCCTCCGGAAGGCGAACCAACTCCACCTCTTGGGAGACCATATCGATCATCAGATAGCCGGGAACGCCCTCCTCCACGTTGGAAAGCCATTTAAAGACGTCCACGTAGGCCAAGGGCGTTACCCGAACCGGGCGTCCCTTATAGTTGATCTGGGTATAATTATCCATGACGGTGAACTGGCTGACCATATCGGAGAGCTCCCCCATCTTGCGGTCGCCCAATTTCTGAGCAGACTGCAGATCCAGCCGGGGAATATGATCAAAGGTGATCTCCGATACGTCGGCGGTGAAATCGCCGTCTTTTACCGTCAGAAGCTGGCGATAACGCTTAGCGTTAAAGAGCTTGGCACCCCAGATATTGCCGACGATCATCACAATGACGCAAGCGGCAATAATGCCCAAAAGCACCTTGATGGTCATCGGCAGACCCTTGATCTGAATATGCTTCATTTGCTTGAGATCCTGCACCTGCTCCACCTTGGGGCGAAAACCACCGGTAATCAAATAGAGCAACCCATAGGCAACGCACAGCGAAATAACAAAACCAAGAGCCGAAGAAGAATGAATATTCAACGCCGGCAGGGTAACGTAGAAATTCACCGCCGCAAAAAGCAAGGTCCCGATGGCACTAATAATATGCCGTTTCGTCTTTTTCATTTTTTACACCTCATTCAAAGATTTCATAATTCTCATGGACGGCCCGATCCACCAGACCCTCCACGTCCAATTTTTCTTCCTCTTTTAAGATATCACTCAGCATCGGCTTGGTCTTGGGATGCTTGGGGGTAAAGACGGTGCAGCAGTCCTCATAGGGCTGAATGGACGTCTCAAAGGTACCGATCTTTCGGGAGATCTGGACGATCTCCTCTTTATCCATGCCGATGAGCGGGCGCAGTACCAAAGCATCGGTGACGCCGTCAGTCAGCCTGAGGGCATCCATGGTCTGGCTGGCCACCTGCCCCAGGCTCTCGCCGGTAATAAGGGCACCGCAACGGGTGATTTTGGAGAGTTCAAAGGCGACGCGCATCATAAAGCGCCGCATGATAACTGTAAAGTATTCTTCCTTGCAGTTATCCCGAATGGCTTCCTGGATCTCGGTGAAATGAATGACCATCACCTTCATGCCGGGGCAATAGGCTCTCATCTCCTCTGCCAGGGTCAAAACCTTCTGCTTGGCGCGCTCCCCGGTATAGGGAGGGCTGAAAAAGTGGATACCGGTCAGCTTCAAGCCGCGCTTGGCCATCATATAGCCTGCCACCGGGCTATCAATACCGCCGGAAAGCAGCAGGCACGCCCGCCCGTTGGAGCCGTAGGGCATTCCGCCGGCACCCGGCTCACGCACCGCGTGGATATAGGCGCCGAAATCCCGGATCTCCACCGTCACCGTCACGTCGGGATGATGAACGTCCACCTTCAGGTGGGAGAATTCCTCCAAAAGGGCACCGCCGATCTCTCGGCAGATCTCCGGCGATTTGAGGGGAAAGCGTTTATCGCTCCGCTTGGCCTCCACCTTAAAGGTGCGCACCTCGTCCAGGGTTTCCGCTAAGCATTCCCGTGCCAAAGCCTTGATGGACTCTAAATCCTTCTCACACATATAGGCACGGCAGACCGCGGCAAAGCCAAAGACACGCTTGGTACGCTCATACACCTCCTCCATATCCGCCTCCGAAAGACTGCGGATATAGACGGTGGACTGCGCCAGCATAATATCAAATTCTCCTAAATCTGCAAGACTCTGCTTTAAGTTCTTCAGCAGAATCGTATCAAACCGACTGCGGTTCAAGCCTTTTAATACGATCTCCCCGCATTTGGCTAAAATCATCTGTTCCATTATTTATACATCCTTTGAATTTTATTAGGCACCTCTGCAAGAGCGTCCATCAAAGCATCCACCTCTTGGAGGGTATTTTCAATGCCGAAGCTGATCCGCAAAGCCCCCATGACCGTCTGTTCGTTATGCCCCAGACGCGCCAGTACGGAACTGCTGCGCGCCTTCTTGGAGGAGCAGGCGGAGCCTTGGGAGACGTAGATCTCCTTTTCTTCCAAAAAGTGCAGAACGTTCTCCCCCAGATACCCCATGCAAGAAACGTTAAGAATATAGGGGACGCCGTCCTCCGGGGAATTGATCTGCAAAAACGGCAGCTCTGCCGCACGCTCCAGAAAATGCGTCCGAAGCGTCTCAAAGCGGCTGAGATCCTCAGCGGTGTAAAGCTCGATCGCTTTCGCAAAACCGGCAGCCGCCGGACTGTTATAAGTACCGGGCACCCGACCGCCCTCCTGCTCCCCGCCAAAAAGGATATTCTTCAGCCGTACCCCTTTTTTGAGATAGAGGGCACCCATCCCCTTGGGACCTTTTAATTTATGGGCAGAGATGGAAAAACTATCGCATTTCAATGCCGAAACCGAAGTCGGGATCTTCCCGAAGGCCTGCACGCCGTCGATATGGAAATGCGCAGGTGCTTTTTTTCTTTTGATGATGCCGGCGATCCGCTCCACCGGCAGGCGAAGCCCGGTCTCGTTGTTGACCAGCATGGCAGAAACCAGAATGGTCTTTTCATTGATGGCCTCTTCAAAGGCGGCAAGGGTAGGATCGGCATACACCACTTCCAGCCCCTGCTCCTCCAGCACCGCGCCGCAGGCGTAGATACTGGGATGCTCGATCTTAGAGAGCACCACGCGGTTTCCCATCCGCCGACGGACGCCCACCGCACCAAATACCGCAAAATTATTCGAATAGGTACCGCCGGAGGTCAAAAGCACTTCGTCCGGCGTGCATTTCAATACCGCCGCCACCGCACGTTTTGCAGCCAATATCCCGGCCTCTGCATCCAATGCCGGGCGGTAAAGCGCCGAAGCGTTGGCAAAGCGTTTTTGCTCCTCCTCGGCGATCAATTGCGAGACCGCCTCATAGGGGCGGGTCGTCGCACTATTGTCAAAATAAATCATGGGTTTCTCCTGATGTCATAATACTATCATTTATTATACACCGAAAAATTCCCATAATCAAGCATTATTCCAAAGAGCAATCATCGCCCGGGCGGTCAGCTCTCCGCCATAAATTGCCTGAGATAAGGTATTGGCGGCACTCCCCACCTCCAAGAGCAACGTATGGGGCGTAAAGTGGGTATTAAACCGATCCCGACGAAGATTGACCGGTCTGGAAAGCTGACCGTATAACTCCCCCATCTTGCGCGAAAGCTGAAGGGCGTATGTAAAATTCTTGTTCCAGTTGGGGTGGGAAAGCCCCTTGGCATCGGTGCCGCAGACCAGCATCACCTGCGCCGCCTGCCGTCCGTCCACCTCGGTGACCGGATAATAATCTACCCCATTACTGCTGATGGCGTCCCGGTGAACGTCCAGCACCACCCGGATGGTGGGGTTTTCTTTCAATACCTTCTCCACCGCCGCTCTGGAATTGGCATAAGCACCGCTAAAATCCGGCTGATTAAAGACCTCCTTGATATGGATCGTCTGATAACCGGCCGCCTCAAAGACCTTCGCCATCGCCTCCCCCACCGCCACCACGTTCATGCTCTCGTCCCGGGTATTGCTGATGCCCTCCGCGTTGCGATAGCATTCGGTGGTGTGGGTATGGTAGATCAAAACCGCCGGCTTTCCGGCGATGAAAGACGGCATGGAAACCGAATCATCCAGATAACCCTTCACGTCAAAATCGGTGGCATTTGCCACCGCCGTCCCGTTCACCTGCCGATAGGTGCCGGATAAGGCAGAAAGATTGGCGGCTTTGATGGTTCCCAGCGGCTCAACCTCTTCCTCCTCTTCCGCCTTGGCAAAATAAAGAAAATGCTCGTCCAACGATTCCGTAAAATCGGGGGTCAGATACCGACTGATATTGCGCATAATGGGATCGGTGTATTTTAAAAGGGTAAGCCCCATCTGCCGCGCCGTCACCGCACGGGTCTGTCGAAGAGAAAAATCCGCCACCGCCGGCAGCCAATGCTCCCAGGTAAAGCCGCCGGTCAGTACTAAGGCGGCGATCAGCACCATGCTTATCCATTTTTTCATCCTGTACACATCCTTTCATAAAAGGATATGAACGCGTCAATATAAATATTTCAAAATTTCTTCGGTGGTAAGATCGCCGTGAAAAGCCTTATTGAGCGCAAAGGCAATGATCTTCGCCCCCATGTCGGTGGCAGACTCCATCTGCCGCGGCGTTGCGATCAGGCTTTCCTCGTAGGGGTGTAATTTTTCACCGAAGTCTTCCCACTCCTCCCCCATGGCATGGCGGAGCAACACCCGGCAATCCACCACCGTCGGCATGCCGATGGAAAGCACCGGCACCCCCAGGGTCTTGCGGGAGATCTCCTTTCTGGCGTTGTCCACACCCCCTCCGGGCGTAAGACCGGTATCGGAAAGCTGAATGGTCTTGCAAAGCCGTTCTAAACGACCGGTGGCCATGGCATCGATCAAAACCACCAGGTCCGGTTGCAGGACGCGCACCAGCCCCTCCGCCAGCTCCGCGCTTTCCACCCCGCTGACCCCAAAGACCGGCGCCGCCAGGGCAGAAACCGCCGCATAAGCCTGGGGACGTGGCTCCAGAGGACGCGTCACCATCAACCGTTCCACCGCCTTGGCACCCAGACTGTCCGGCGTAATATTAGGGTTTCCGATCCCCAGCACCAGAATCTTGCGATGCTCCCCCACCATCAGCCGCAACCGCTCCGCCAAAAGATCGGCGATCTCTTCAAAGGCCGGCTCACCGATCTCATAGGTCTTTTCGGTCTCGACCGTAATATAGCGCCCCTCCTCCCGGCCAAGATAGGCGGCACCTTTGGCATTCTCCACCGTCACCTCGCTGAGGGTGCAATGCTCCAGCTCGCGTACCTCATGCCGAACGCCCTGCGGCAGCTTCATCGCCGCCATTTCCAATTGCTCGATCATTAGATCCGAAGGAATTTTCATCATATCACCTCCCCCATAGTTTGTACCAAAAAATAAAAAATGCTCGCCATAGCGAGCATTTTTATGATTTTACTGCATATCCAATTGATCGGCGATGGGTTCAGCATATTCCCCCTCGTAAAGCTCGATCATCCCCTTATCGCAAAGGGATGCCAGCTCCGGATCGATGGGCAGCTTTGCCAAAACCTTAAGTCCGTGCTTCTCGGCGATCTCTTCCACGTGGCTTTCGCCGAACACGCTGATCTCCTTACCGCAATCGGGGCAACGGAGATAGCTGTAGTTCTCCACGATACCGAGGATAGGAATATTCATCATCTCTGCCATTTTTACCGCCTTGGTGACGATCATGGAAACCAGATCCTGGGGAGAGGTGACGACGATGATGCCGTCCACCGGCAGGGACTGGAAGACCGTCAGAGGAACGTCGCCGGTACCCGGCGGCATATCTACGAACATATAGTCCACGTCGTTCCAGACCACGTCCGTCCAGAACTGCTTAACTGCGCCGGCAATGACCGGACCGCGCCAAACCACCGGAGAATCGTCCTCCTCCAGCAGCAAATTGACCGACATGATCTGCGTTCCCATCTTGGAGCAGACCGGATAAAGGGCATTCCCATCGGACTGCGCCTTGCTCTTAAGACCAAAGGCCTTGGGGATGGAAGGGCCGGTAATATCCGCATCCAGAATGGCGGTCTGGTATCCTCTTCTCTGCATTGCCACCGCCGAAAGAGAGGTGACCATGCTCTTGCCGACGCCGCCCTTGCCGGACACAACGCCGATGATCTTTTTCACGTTACTCAGCTCATGGGGCTTTTCCATCAAGCTTTCGGGCTGACCCTTTCCGGAGCAAGCGGAAGAGCAACTCTCGCAATCATGCGTACAACCCATTTTAAATACACTTCCTTTATGCAATATTATTGTTAGTATACTCTTTTTTAAATAAAAAGTCAATTCATACTTTCTTTCCTGCCTCTTCATTTTATGTATTCGAGTATTTTAACGAAGAGTGAGCAAGAATCCGCCTTTTCAAAACAGGTTCGACTTAATCTTTTTACCCTATGTTCACACACTTTTCATAATTTACCGCTATAATAATAATTGTAGCAGATCTGTCTGCACACTTTTCATATTTCTCTTTTGTTTGGTGAGAAGGGCTGCATTTTTTAAATGTAGCCCTTTTCATCTGCTCATATTTATGTTAGAATATAGAAAAGGAGGGAATTTCCATGCCAAAACCCATCAAAAAGCGTAATCCCCATCAGTATGCGGATCGTTTCTATGATTATCTCATCGCCCATAAAGGAGAAGTTATTCGCTATGTGACCGCCGCATTGGGTACTGCGCTGATCCAGTTTGTTTTAGAGCGGTTTGTCCCTCTGCAGGGCGGCGCACTGCTCCTTCCCCAAGCGCTTCGATTTATCCTCCTGTTTTATATTTTAAAGTATTGGGCATATCGGGAGCAAGGGACGGGCTTTTTCTATACCGCTCGTCAGATGATGATCGCGGTCATGGCAGTGATGGTATCCACCTGGCTTTTTTACCAGCTGATCATTCTGCTGGAGCGGCTAATAGGCG
Organism: Eubacteriales bacterium; assembly: GCA_045541555.1. Taxonomy (GTDB): domain Bacteria; phylum Bacillota; class Clostridia; order Oscillospirales; family QAKW01; genus QAKW01. Next base: position 8,641 of record JAZQJH010000034.1, read on the forward strand.
GCGGTGCCCTCATCGCCTATATCGTCAAGGCGCTTTTGGAAATTTTCTATTTCCTGTTGTTCCAATTCTTAATATTTAAAGAACCGAAAAACGATTGATTTTCGGCAAAATTTGTGATAAAATATTATCATTGATATGAAAGGGGTTTATGGGATCATGAAGAAAAACCAAATCATCATTTTAGTATCTGTACTTTTGAGTGTTGCGGCAGCCGTTACCGCCACCATTTTAGTCCTGAAGCATATCGCAAAGAAAAAAGCGGCCATCGCTCCTGCAAACCTGGCATTCGAGACCGACTTCACCGAGGAAGAGGAAGCCGAAGAAGAATAAGTAAAGCAAAGCTGCCCATAGCACGGCATCTCATGAGGATGCTGCGCTATGGGCGTTTTTTTCTGCAAAATATTTTCGATTAAACGCCACCGACGGATGCGTGGGATCAAAAGCCGCGGCACGCTCGTTCCAAAGAAAAGCCTGTTGCTCCTCCCCCATCCGATCGTAGCAAAGGCAAAGCTGAAGCGCCGGATAAATGCCGTAGCGATCCGGCGTGACAAATCCGCCCAAGTCCCGGCGCGGGCAGGAAAGTGCCGTCTCATACCAATAGACAGCAAGCGGATAACGCCCTTTGCCCAAAAAGAGATCCCCAATATCGCAGCAAAGCTCTGCCCTGGGGCGGTCGAGAGAAAAACCCCAAAAAAGCGCCGCCAAAGCCTTATTCTCTTCCCCTATACTGCGGTAACATCCGGCAAGCAGACGGCAAGCCTCCAGTTGATTTTCCAGCCATCCGTCCTTCTCCCGAAGAAAGGCCTCAAATTGCGCGATCGCCTCTTGTTCGCGGCCATGGTAGGTCAGTTCCCTTGCATAATAAAAGGTATCTCTCGGGGTCCATTTTCCCCCTTCAGCAAGGAGCTTTTCATAGATCCGAAGGTTGCGCCGCGGATCATGAACCTTCTCTTTTTGGTGGGTGACCGTAATGGGACTATATTGGATCTTGCCCCGCGGGGTGATCGCCTCATGGACAGCCCCCTCCCATTGCCATCCGGCAGACCGCCGCAAGAGCCGTTCCCGATAAAAGGTGATCGCACCCACGCGGTATTGCATCATCACCACGTCGCAGCAAAGCTCCTGCTTTAACGCCTGCAAAGCGCGGCTGTTTTCCTCATCCAGGACGTCGTCGGCATCCAGCCAAAAACAATAATCCATGGTAGCCTTGGAAAAAGAAAAATTACGCGCAGCAGAAAAATCATCTACCCAGACAAAATCATAAAGCTGTTCTGTAAACTGCCGGGCAATTTCCTTTGTTCGGTCGGTACTGCCGGTATCCACGATAATGATCTCATCCACCGCCGGCGCCGCACAACGAAGGCAACGCGCCAAGACATCCTCTTCATTTTTGACGATCATGCAAAGACTGATCGTTGCCATAACTCTACCTCTGATGATCTGTCTGCCCATCGCCAAAAGCGATGGGCAGACTCTATTTTATCACGCCTGAATGATCAGGTCGTGGAGACGTTGCCCACGCGGATGATGCTCAAGGTGCTGTTCACAAGATCAAAGCCGGCAGCATCCGTGCTTACGTTCAAGGTGGCAGGCGCATCGGTTACCAGGACAGGAACGCTGAAATTCATATTATTCTGTTCGCCGGTGAACAAAAAGACGTGCTGTGTCACGCTGCCGGCCACCTCAACCCCATCCTGCAAGAGACGGATGACTAAGGTATTGGGAATAGAGGTTTCTTCACTGGGAGATACCAAACTACTGAAGGTCACCAAATAGATGCCCTCTTCATTGACGGTAAAATCTGCCGATCCGTCGGCATGAGAAAGATCGGTGCCAATAATCACCGGAGTGGTGCTAAAAGTGATCGCCCCGCCGGCAGTACTGGTTTGTGCGGTGGTATCAACCGCCGTCAAAAAGCTACTCACCAATGCCGGTCCGGTGGCACCCGTTGCACCCGTTGCACCTGTTGCACCAGTGGCACCCGTAACGCCTGTGGCACCGGTGGCGCCCGTTGCGCCCACAGCACCAGCTTCACCCGTAGCACCGGTGGCACCCGTAACGCCTGTGGCACCGGTAGCACCCGTAGCGCCAGTTACACCGGTTACCCCCGTAGCACCAGTAACGCCAGTTACACCTGTAGCACCGGTTGCACCTGTAGCACCGGTTGCACCAGTAGCACCCACAGCACCAGCCTCACCCGTAGCTCCGGTAGCACCGGTAACTCCGGTAGCACCAGTAACGCCAGTTGCACCCGTAGCGCCAGTTACACCAGTAACGCCGGTAGCACCCGTAGCGCCAGTTACACCTGCAGCACCGGTTGCACCAGTAGCGCCCGTGGCACCGGTGGCGCCGGGAACACCCGGAATTCCCTGTGGACCTTCAACGCCCTGAATTCCTTGAACACCCTGGGGACCGGTTGCACCGGTAGCGCCTCTCGGACCGGTAATGCAGCACGGCTCGCAGCCGCAAGAGCAAGAAGGCTTCTCGCATCTACAGTCATTATATCTATAAATATTCAATGGTCTGTTCGCTCCTTCATAAAAAATAGGAATACACTTCCGTATCATTCTATGCAAAAAGAAAAAAACCGGCACTCATTTTCAAAAATGAGTGCCGGTTCAGACTCTCAAAAAAGTTCCCGACCGCAGAAAATGAAAAGGAATAAAAGGTTGAGTACAATTTGCAATATGCTGACATAAAAAAGATGCAGCTCTTTCTCTTCGATTCGTTATAAGGAAAAAATCCGCATAGAAATGCGGATTTTAATTGAAATTTTCTGCTATCCGCGGGACCGCTCTCTACCGTACCGATGTACGCCGACGAGAACGCTCCCGCGAATTCGGAAACATTTTTGAAAGCCTGCCCAGCGTGCCAAAGATAAAAAACAGATTCTTTGACACGCTGAAACGGCACCCATTTTTAAAAATGGGTGCCGTTTGAAACCATTCAATTAAATTTTCATAATGCCGGCTGCATCCAGGATCGAGGAAATCAGGATCAGCACGATGCAGATCGGAGCCACATACTTGATGACAACGGTGAAAAGCTTTTTGGCTTTGAATTTTTCCGTCTGCTCAATTTCTTCGATCAAGGTCACCGGCTTGATGACGTAGCCCACAAAGAGGCAGGTCAGCAAGGCGACGATGGGCATCAGGACGCTATTGCTGATGAAATCAAAGAAGGTCAGCAGATCCATCCCGAGGGGAGCCACGTTCTGCCATATACCAAAGCCCAAGGAAGACGGAATTCCCAGTGCCAGGCAGCCAACGAATACCACCAGGCAGGAAATCTTCCGGTTCCAGCCGAATTTATCGCAAAAGATGGAAACAATGGTCTCCATCAAAGAGATGGAAGAGGTAAGGGCGGCAAACAGAACCAGGATAAAGAAGACTGCGCCCAACACGTGACCGCCGGGCATCTTATCGAATACCGCAGGCAGGGTAGAGAACATCAGACCGGGACCGGGAGCCGATACGCCGTCGCCAAAGGCAGAAGCGGCAGGTACGATCATCAGACCGGCCATAACTGCAACACCGGTATCAAACCATTCGATCTGGTGAACAGACTTCTCGATATGATTATCCTTTTTCATATAGGAGCCGTAGGTGATCATAATACCCATTGCCAACGACATGGAGTAGAACAGCTGACCCATGGCGCCAAGCACGGTATTGATGGAAAACTCCGTAAAGTCAGGCAGCAGATAATCCAAAACACCGGGACCAATGCCGGGCTGACACATAACGTAGACGGTGATGCCCACGATCATGACGATCAGCAACGGCATCATAAACTTGCTGACCTTTTCAATTCCCTTTTCCACACCAAAGAGGACGATCAGCGCCGTCACACCCATAAAGATCAGGAAATATACCAGCGGTTCCGTAGTCTGAGAAATGAAATTACCAAAATAAGCGCCGTCGGCTGCCGCCTTCCCCTGACCGGATATAAATACGGCAATATACTTGGTTAACCATCCGCCGATTACCGAATAATACGGCAATATAATAATAGGAACAAGGGCAGCAAGGACACCGATAAAGGAATACTTACTATTCAGTTCTTTAAACGCTTCAATCGCGCTTTTTCCGGTCTTACGGCCGATCGCGATCTCGGCACACATCAAGGCAAAGCCAAAGGTCAGCGCCAGCAAAATATAAGTCAGCAAAAAGACACCGCCGCCATACTTGGCAGCCAGATACGGAAAACGCCAAATATTACCAAGACCTACGGCAGAGCCGGCCGCCGCCAGGACGAAGCCGATCTTACCGGTAAAAGTACTTCTTTTTTCGCTCATGATTTCCTCCTATTTTTAAAACAAGCTTTCGGGAAAGCTTCAAGAAAAAATGCGGAAGACTTTCGCCTTCCGCATTTGATTTTCATCAAGCGGCTTTAACGCCCCATACACCCTCATAACGGTCAACCAGCAAGGTTGCAACGCCGTTATAGAAGCTATCACTATCAGACTTGAAGTCCTCGGTCTTCAGATACTTCTTACCACCGGTGGTGATGAAGTAATCTTCCATCTCAATGACCGTCATGGTCAAGGGATCGATTGCATCCATCATAATCTCTTCGTCTTCAGTTTGATAGTATGTATAGTAATCACCCTTATTGATAATACCGGTCGCAGTTGAAATATTATCAAGATTCACCACGAGCTCCAGCTTTTCGCCGGTAGCCACAACGGAAGCCTTAATATCAACCTTCGTATTAGGATCTTCCGCATTCAAAGCGACTTCGTCGATCTCGAGGGCAACTTCCTTGGTCGCCTTTGCTTCTTCTACCGCCAGATAGGTGGCTCTGGTCTCATCCAGAATTGCATAAGCAGGCCCGGTCAACTGGTCCACAGGCTTAGAACCGGTATTGTAGAAGAGATGCTTCTTATAGGTGGCTTTGTTTCCATCCTCGCCAAGAACAGTAAGATACTCGATTCCGTCCGCTTTAGAAACAGCCAAGTCGTATTCTTTCATGTAAGCGGTAGTACCTGCGGTGAGATGCATCTTATCGCCGGCAATATAGAAGTTCACGTAATCACCGGAAGAGGGGTTAGCCAGGTTGGTCATAACGATATTGTTATCATCGTAGACGTAAGTTTTGTTATCGTAATAACTATAAACGCCGAAATAATTATCCGTCGCCGTCATGATCTTTCCAGGGATCCACTCATATGCGAACACCACCTCCGCATTATCCGAAGTGCTGTGACGCAGGAACTTGAAGCTCATGTTCGGACGGTTCAAAATGGCGGCTGCCGGTTTGGTGGCGCTGGGAGTACCAAACTCGATATAATCAACCAGATCGGTCAGATTATAAATATCATCAGTGGGCCAGAGCTGATCGTTGAGATAGAGCAGGGTGTTGGTCTGGATCTTGAAGGTTTCACCTTCTGCAGAAGTACCGGTAGCAGCCGTATAACTGCCGAAGGTCAGATCACTCAGGTTTACTTCGTTTACCCAAGGGGAAACCGGTTGATAGGTAATCATCTCTTCATCCTGGGTAAAGGTGCCGGAGCCATCCTTATCCATGAATATGATCTCCATCGGCCAGCCGATGAATGCGCTCATATCGGCATCCACATCGACCTGAACGCCGTTGGAGAAGAGGACGTCGGATTTGAGATCTTTATAATCCATCGGCTTCTGCTTGGTCGCACGAACGATCAATTCGGTGTTGTAGCAACCGTAGACCTTCATGGCCAGGCAATTGATGGCGTAGTCCTTGAAGTAAACGAACATTTCTTCGTTTACGTCGCCGTACTCAGGATCGAAGAGCATCGCGCGTGCCACAACGACGGCAGCCTGCTCACGATTTACATACTCTTTAGAGGCATCCAACTCGGCATCCATCAGGAGGATTTCCAGGGTGGACTCATAATCGGCGACGGTGCTGATCCCATCTGCCACGCTAAGCACCTTAGCTATCAAAGTGATAAACTCCTCGCCGGTAATATCGGCAGACGGCTCAAATTTACTTTCGGGCACGTTCTCAGCGCTAATCAACTGATAATCCTGCGCCCATGCAATGTAGGGCTTGAGGGTATGGACGTCGTTGATGTCACCACCGCTGGCTTCGTCGAAGTCCGTATTGGTGGAAGTATAATCGGCAAGCTCATCATAATCGTAATGAAGCATCCGATATGCGATCCGCAAAGCGTCGCCGCGGGAGACCCGTCCGGAAGGATTGAAGGTACTGTCGTTAAAGCTGGGCATAATTCCCAACTTATCGACAAACTTAATATAAATAGTATTAACACCCGATAAAGTGGTGCCGTACATCTCGCTGACGTCCTCATAAACGATCTCCTCGTACGCAGCGAACGCAGAGACCGACATACAAGCAGTCATAATAACCACCATTACCGCCGCCAATATACTCTTAATGGCTCTCATTCGTTTACCTCCATCTCAACAAGGGTCTTTTCCCTATATTCTGTTATATATTATATATAATAATAAACCAAGATGCAAGTGATTTATTGAAATGTTGGAGGAAAGTTTAAGAGTTTGTGGAAATTGAATAATTTCCAAAAGAAAACTTTGTTAAAAATAACGGGTCATTTTTCCTGTTTTTTGCAAAAAATCCCCCTCTCCCAAGGGAGAGGGGGATGATAAAGATCTTTTAGAAATTAGACACCGAATGCCAAGTATTCTTTGATTACTTGCTCAACGACATTCTTTGCTGCAGTAGCCTCAGTACGAACGTTGTACTGGGGATTTCTAAAGGACTTTTTGAACTGGCTGATGGCCTTCGCGTTGTCACCGGTGACGGATTCCCAATCGTTCATCTGAACGCCGAAGTAGGTGTTCTTGACGCAGAATTCGAAGTGATCCTTCTTTTCCTCATAGGTCATGGCGATACTGCTGTTATCGCTGAAGAAGTCGTAGTTCGCCTCGGTGAAGCGGTTTGCCCACATCTCCATAAACTTAACAGCGTAGGGAGCGTTGGACTGGTTCTTCATCTTCTTCGCCAGCATCATGGTGTAGCCGTAGTTAAACGCGATGCAACGACCGGTATCGGTGGTGGCTGCCGGGAAGGGAACCCAATTGTACTTATGAGCCTTACCGTACTCGGTAGAATCAAAGTTGGGGTTCATGTTATAAGCATCCGCCATCATCAAGGTACCGTCGGTGTACAGATGAGTAAATCCGGTCTCAGTGTTATTTACGGGATATGCAACACTCTTATGGGTAGTGGAAATGAATTCCCAAGCCTGCAGAACGCGCTCATCCATCCAGTTGTTGATCAGATTGGGGGTCTTGCTCTTGGTGTCGATCTCGATGGGAGCAACGCCGTTGGTCAAAGGCCAGGAGTAGAAAATATCACCGTCGCACTGACGCATCGCCCAAAGCTTCTTACCTTCGGGGGTAGTAGCAGGCAGGGACTTCATGAAGGCTGCATAAGCATCCCAATTCCACTTACCCTCTTTCCAAAGGGCGTGGGGATCCTGCAGACGGAACTGCTCAACCAAGGATGCATTGTACCAAAGTACGTTTACTGCACCGATGGCAGAGATACAACGATAGGCACCGCCCCACTTGGTCTGATTCAAGGTCATGCCGCAGACGCCGGGGGAGTTATTAATATTCTGGATATTGATGTAGGGATCCAGGGGCTGAGAAAGGTTCAGATACTTGGGGAAACCGGCAACGTGGGTGGGAACAATATCCAAAGCCTTACCGGCATTCATGTAGGTCAGAGCCTGCTGATCCGCCTGGGTAAAACGGGAAACGGTGTACTTAATGTTCAGCCCGTACATTTCTTTGCAGGCCTTGAACCATTCCCACTCACCGACGTATTCACCCTTTTCGTTCTTAAACTCCCAGCAGCTGTAACGAACAGCGGTCAGGAAGTTCAGGGTCTTACCCTTCAGATCGGCCACCTTAATGTTATTCTTAACAAAACCGGTGGTATCGATGTCATAGTTCAGCTTAAAGGTTCTATTCGGCTCCTTTCCCTCGAAAAGCAAGGGGTTATTGGTAATGTCATACTTTTTGGAAGCGTCGTACTCCTTGTTAGCCTGCTCCTGGTTGGCGGGAGGAGTATTGTCTTCCTTCTCACCACCGTCCTTGTCGGAATCCTTGTCGGTATCCTTATCGGAATCCTTATCGGTATCCTTGTCGGAATCCTTATCGGTGTCCTTGTCAGAATCCTTATCGGTATCCTTGTCGGAATCCTTGTCAGAATCCTTATCGGTATCCTTGTCGGGATCCGAATCGGGATCCGTGTCGGTGTCCTCATCGGTGATTTCGCCGCCGAAATCGCCGGGCTCGAAGACATCGAACTCGTTGTCATCGCTTTGTTTACAAGCGGTAGCCATAGTGACCAGCATCAGAACAGCCATGATCACAGCTAATACCTTGCAAAACTTCTTCAAGATCATCTCTCCTTTCATATTTTGGATCCTCCTTACAGAAAATCCTAATCTTGCAACTCTATTATAATAAATAGTTTTCAAAATTTCAACCATTATTTTAAAAATGTTACAATTTCGTTATATTAATTTGTAATATTTTCCAAAAATAAAAACATTTTTTTGTCAAGTCGGATTATTTGGGCAAAATAACGATAATTTTCGTTAAAAAAATCGGCAGATCCAAAGAAATCTGCCGATTTTATTATATCAATTATTCAGCGTACTCCACCGCTCTGGTGACAATGGTCGCAATTTCCGCTCTGGTAATGCGATCCTGGGGCTTGAGGTTGCCGTTATCACCGGTGATCAGACCGGAAGCAACGACCGCCTCAACGCTGGCCTTTGCCCAACCGGAAACCGAGCCGGCATCCTTGAAGGTGCCAAGATCCGTCTTACCCGTCAGATTGAACAATCTGGCAAAGATCACCATGACCTCCTCGCGGGTAATGCTGTTAGCCGGGAAGAAATAGACGCCGTCTGCTTCGCCGGAACCGCCCATCAAGCCGTTCTGCTTGCAAACCTTGACATAGTTCTTCGCCCAATCGGAGATCGCCGCCTCATCCTTATAGCCCAAAGCTACGTCGGCATAAGCTGCGCCGTTAATACCGGTCAGACGGGACATAATAACAGCAATTTCTTCACGGGTAGTATGATCCTCCGGACGGAAGATCTGACCGCCTTCGCCCTGCTCACCCAGCAGGATGCCTTCGGTGGTAGCGGTAGCGATATAAGGAGCATACCACGCACCCTCCGCCACGTCTGCATAAGTGGACTCGATGGCGAGCTTGGAGAGGATCAGTTTGTACTTCTGGGTGGTCTTGCCATCCTCAGCGGTACAAATTACATAGTAAATCGACTTGGAGTGAACCGTCTCGAGAGAGAAGGATCTCGTCTTGACCACACGGTCAGAATTAAGATCGGGAACCACGGACTCATTTGCTTTTACAGCAATCTTGCAAGCCTCATCGGCATAAACGTCGCAAACTGCGAATTCATTACCGGTCAGGAAGCTTACCGAAGTCGTGTTACCACCGATAATCAGGGAGATGGTGTTATCCACGATGGTCGGCTGGTTACCCAGAATGCCTTCGATGGATGCATCGGAGGAAACCTCTTCGTTGACCACTTCAAAGCGAACCACATTGGTGTAAGCACTGTCTGCTACTTTAATATAGAAGGTATTAATACCTGCCGCCAACTTCAGCGCCTTCACGCCATTGGAGGCGGAAACCTTTTTGGTCATGGCAGCATCGGAGTAAACCGTATAGGTCGCACCGGGGGTCACCAGGAAATCAAAGGTCAGTTCCTTGCGGAACCCATCACAGAAATAGTACAGCCACAGACCGTCCAAAGGACGTAATGTCCACTGTCTTTCGGGATGAGACTTGATTCCAATGATGCTGGGATCATAAAGCTTGGAGCGGGTACGCGTAAACTCCAAGGTATAGAGGTTTTCAGCAGAACCAAGCTCCGCCTTCACCAAGACGTCGATGGTATAGCCGTCATAAGGGATATAGTCACCGATGTCGGTCAGTTTTTTCTTGGTTGCATAATCCTCATACAGTTCGACGGTTGCACCGGCAGAAACGTACAGATCATATTTCAGAAATGCCAGATCTGCATCCTTGATATTGACGATATACTTATTGGCACCCGCACGGGAAACGGCAGCCATAACGTCCGTCGTTCTCACAGTAACGTCCAGAAGCTCTGCTTCTTCGCCGTACTCTCTGGTGATTAACATACTATAAACAGTACCTGCACCGTCTGGAGAGACTACGAGGATATAGCGAACCGTCTCATGACCGTCCAGATAAACGGCATCAGCCTCTACTTCCGTCTCCAGGGTCGCTTCCTTATAGACCTTAAAGGTACAGCCATCATCCAAAATCAGAATATCCTTCAGATTGACTGCATCCATGCCGGAACCGGTCAGATCATAGGTAACCTTCTTATCTGCCTCATTCACGCTGCCGGAATAGGTCTTATCAAGGATCATTTCACGAACGCCCCGGATCTTTGCAGCGCCGACCTCTTTGCCGGCACCGTCGAAGTAGGGATAGAGTACCACGTCACAGTCATCCTCATGGGCGATCTGGCTCATAGTGATCCCTTTCTTAAAGGTGTTGTCGGTCGCATTGATCACGCCGGCCATTTCGGAATCAATAAAGGGGGAAGCAACAGGAAGATCAAAGGAGTTATTGGTAATATTGACCATATAACGGTATCTGCTCAGATTATACTGGCTCTCGTTATAGGGCAGCTGGAAGAGGGTGGTTCCGGCGGAAATTCCCTCAACCTCATTGCCGGTAAAATGAATATTGATACCGGGCAAAGATTTCATCGCATAGAACCGGTTACGGATCAAATAAGTGCCGGGCTCCACCTTGGCGATCCGGTTGTTACGGACCTGAATGGAGTATGCAACAGAGTTAAAGCCGTCGTCGCCGCGATCGTGACGCACGATACCGCTGCAGTTCTCAAAATAGTTTCCTTCAACTAAGGCAGTAGCAGTAGCGGAAGAAAAATAAAGAGAACTAATGTAGACCGCCGCCGCAGAAGGCTCCTCCGTCAGACCGTCTGCTCTCTTATAGGGAGAAAGGTTCAGATAGTTGTTGCGCACCGTGCAATCCATAAAGCCGCCGATGGCCATGATGGTCTTCCCCTTCAGTACGCGGTTATCCTCAAAAAGAATACCCGTATTCTGACCGTAAAACGTATTACTGCTCGTCGTTTCCATCATATCCAAGTTCATAATATAACTGCCGGAAACACTGAAAATATTGTTCCGCATCTGAGGAGCAATATAATAGGTACGGGCAGTGGACAAGAACAGATAAGCCGTATCAGCAAAATAGAATCCGGCATACTCCGCAAAGTTGCTGGGACGGTACTGCGTCGAACAGACGTTGATAACGCCGGTGAACACCGCCTCGTTATAAAGATCCGGATTAGCGGAAACGATGGACGTATCCTCAATGTTTGCCGCCGGACGTGCGGTATTGTGCAGAGTAATATCGTTTTTATTGTTCGGATTGACACCGGCCTGAGGACCGTAGATCTTTACGTTGCTACAGCCGGGCATGGAAACAGCCGCGCTATAGCAACCGGGCGCCACGTAGATCGTATAATTAGACTCCAAAACAAGCGCAGCCTCAGAGATCTCCGCGAAAGCGTTGACTCCAATAAAACCGCTATAGACAGAGCCGCCCAGTACGATCCGGACTTTCTGGCCTTCTTCGCAATTCGCCCAATTATCGTCAACGACCAGGATGCCGTTGGGCAGGGTCTTACCGCCTACAGCAATGCCGCCGGCCGCATCAAAAGACTTGATGGACACAGGTCCGCCCAACTCCTGAACGGTAGCCGCGGAGACGTTAAGTACCATGCAGGAAAGCATGGAAACCATCATCACCACGACCAGCAGAGCGGCAGATAACTTCTTCATTTTCTTCATTCTTGCAACCTCCTGTCAGAACGTCGATCAGCGATCCCAAAGCGTATATAATACGATTTTGAACATAATGAACCGATGATACATACTGTTATTATATTTTAAGATGGTCAAAAAGTCAATAAGCCCCAAAGGGTTTTTGAGATATTTTTAACGGATTTGAAATCTTTTGTGAAATCAGCATAAAAAAGTTTTTGTTTTTTTGGTGATGCTGACAACATATAATAGTCCGCACTCTTGACAAATCCTCCAAAAGCGTGTATAATGTTATTTAATGATTGTGTGCTGCCCGGTGCAGCGAGAGGATTTTCTTGCATAGGGGGCGTTTTGCCCTTTTTTCAGAATATTCCAAGACCTTTCGTTGAAATAACGAAAGGTCTAATTTTTTTGCCTTCCCTGTCGTAAACTATATAAAAACAACAGAAAGGACGTTTGTTTTTATGTGTGGCATTATCGGTTACGCCGGAAAGCGCAATACCGCCGAGGTTTTGCTCGACGGCCTGCAAAAATTGGAATATCGGGGATACGACTCCGCCGGCATCGCTTTGATGCAGAAGGAGGGCATCCGGGTCTATAAAAATCAAGGAAAGGTGGCGGCTTTGGCTGCGCAGCTTGCCGAAGAAAATACCGCCGGCGCGCAATTGGGCTTGGGGCATACGCGCTGGGCTACCCACGGAGAACCCAGCCACGTTAATTCCCACCCCCACCGCTACGGAAAGGTGACGCTGGTGCACAACGGCATCATCGAAAATGAGCGCAAGATCCGTAAAAAGCTAAAGCAAAGCGGCATTCAGCCCATCAGTGAGACCGATACCGAGCTGATCGCCATTTTAATGGACTGCCACTATACCGGCGACCCGGTACAGGCGATCCGTAAGACCGCCGCGCAGCTGGAGGGTTCTTATGCTTTGGGCATTCTTTTCGAAGACCAACCGGGCAAAATTTACGCCATTCGTAAAGACAGCCCTCTGATCATCGGACGGGGCGACGGAGAGAATTTTCTTGCCTCTGACATTCCTGCCATTCTCCGCTATACCCACGATTATTGGTTGCTGGAGGAAGGCGAACTGGCCATCCTGACGGAAGAACGAGTAAAATTTCTCAGTCCCAAGGATCAGCCGATCCAAAAGATCTGCCGTACTGCCGACTGGGATGAACAGAGCGCGCAAAAGGGCGGCTTTGCCCATTTTATGGAAAAGGAAATTGCCGAGCAACCATCCGCCGTCAAAGAGACCATCCGTCGTTATTTTCAAAACGGGACGTTATTGGCGGAATTAGAGGAGGATTTTACCATCCGCGGCACCCTGCGGATCGTAGCATGCGGCTCTGCCTACCATGCCGGTCTTATGGGAAAATACGCCATCGAAAAACTGGCACGCTTGCCGGTGACGGTGGAGGTGGCCAGCGAATTCCGTTATGGAGACCCCATTCTCTCGGAGGAAGATCTGGTCTTGATCATCTCCCAATCCGGCGAGACCGCCGACTCTTTGGCCGCCCTGCGGCTGGCAAAGGAACGTGGAATTCCCACCATGGGCATTGTCAACGTCTGGGGAAGCTCTCTCGCGCGGGAAGCCGATACCGTCCTTTATACCGCCGCCGGACCGGAGATCAGCGTCGCCACCACCAAGGCCTATACCTGCCAGGTGACCCTGCTCTATCTGCTGGCATTGCGGCTGGCAAAGCTGCACCTCTCCCCCGACGCGTATCATGAATACTGCACGCAAATAGAAAAGCTTCCTCATTGGATCAGTCAAGCGCTGCTGCAAGAGGAGAATTGCAAAAAAATAGCAGGGCATTACCGCCAAGCGGAGCATCTCTTTTTCATAGGACGCAGTCAGGACTACCACCTCTCGATGGAAGCCTCTTTGAAATTAAAAGAGATCTCCTATATCCACAGCGAGGCGTATGCTGCGGGCGAACTAAAACACGGCACCATTTCGCTCATTGAAAAAGGGACACCGGTAGTCGCCGTCATCACCGACCGGGAGCGGTTTTCCAAGACCGCCGCCAATATCCGGGAGGTGCGCGCGCGAGGCGCCGCCGTTCTTTGCATCACTTATGAAGATACCGACACCACAAATCTGGCCGATCAACGGCTGACCCTTCCCTCCTGCCCCGATTTTCTCGCACCGATTCCCGGTGCGGTCATCACCCAGCTTTTTGCGTATCATATGGCTGTGGCAAGAGGAAACGACGTGGATCAACCCCGAAATCTGGCCAAAAGCGTGACGGTAGAATAAACAACCGTAAAAAACAATTTCGTTGCGTGGCTTCCCCACGCAGCACTACATGAAGGAGGATTTTTTACCATGGGAAGATATTTTGGAACCGACGGCATTCGAGGAGTCGTCAATAAAGCACTCACGCCGGAATTGGCATTTCGGTGCGGTGCCGCATGCGGTTATCTCTTAAAAAAGGATCACGCAAAATGTAAAGTCATCATCGGCAGCGATACCCGCGCCTCAAAGGATCTGCTGATGGGCGCCTTGATCTCCGGTTTTACCTATTCCGGCTGTAATGTAGAGCATATCGGCATTCTCCCCACCCCGGCATTGGCTTTTCTCCTGGACCGGATGGGCGCCACAGCCGGTGTCATGATCTCCGCCTCCCATAACCCCCATCAGTATAACGGCATCAAGATCCTGACCAAGGGAGGCATCAAGCTTCCGGACGAAAAAGAAAACGAGATTGAAGCGTTGATGGATCCCTTTGAGATCCAGCCTGCAGAGCGTCCCGGAAATTTGAGCTATAATCTCAAAGCCAAGGATTTTTACTGCGAACACATCAAACAAGCCTGTGAAGAAGACCTTAGTTGCTATAAAGTCGTATTGGATTGCGCCAATGGTGCCGCCAGCGAAACCGCCCACCGGATCTTTGAAGAGCTGGGAATCGACGCACACATCTATCACGATAAACCCAACGGCACCAACATCAATGAGGGCTGTGGCTCCATGCACATTGAGGAACTGGCAGAGCTGGTTCGCAAAGAGGATGCCGACCTTGGCTTTGCCTTCGATGGAGATGCCGACCGATGCCTGGCCTGCGATAAAAACGGACGGCTCATTGATGGCGATAAAATCCTCGCCGCCCTGGCGCTTTATCTCAAAAATCAAGGTAGATTAAAGCAAAATACACTGGTTGCCACCGTCATGTCCAACTTAGGACTGATCGAAAAGATGAACCAGAACGGCATCAACGTCCCCACCACAAAGGTGGGCGACCGCTACGTCCTGGAAGAAATGCTGGATCGCGATTTCACCTTGGGCGGCGAAAACAGCGGTCATATTATCTTCCTGGAAAAAGCCACCACCGGAGACGGTCAGTTGACCGCCATCATGCTCCTTTGCGCCATGAAAGCGCTGGGGATGACCGGCGAAGAGATCTGCGACATCTTTAATACCTATCCGCAGATCCAGATCAACGTCCACGCCGATGACCTCCAAAAGAGAAAATTGATGAACGACGACGTATTCCTCAACGACGTGGCCAAAGCGGAGGCCGCCTTCGCCGGGCACGGACGGATCTTGGTTCGCCCCTCCGGCACTGAGCCTTATATCCGGATCTTGGTAGAAGGACCGGAAGCCACGCTGGTCGAAAAGACCGCCAAAGCGTTGGAGGAATCCACCGCCATCCGCCTTTCCCAGTTATTCTAAGACGCAAAAAGGGGCTGTAAAAAAACACTCGTTTTTTTACAGCCCCTTTTAAATATAATTTTATACTTGAGAATTCAAGATCTGCAGGAACCGAACCGCATCGTAGATTCGGATCTTGCCGTCACCGTTGACGTCAGCCTTGTAATCGGGAATTTCTCCCGGCCAACCGTCGATCCGACGCAGGAGCAAAATAACATCTGCCGTCGTCGCACTGCCGTCGCCATCCAGATCCCCATCGGTCACATAGATGCCGCCGCAATGGCAAATATATGCCTGCGCCTCTGCATTATAGACGTAAGTATGACCCAGCGCCGCAACGAAATCGGTATCGTAATAATAGCCGCAATCGTTGCAGGCATATCGGGTATATCCCTTCTCCTCGCAGGTGGGTGCCACCACAGTCGACGCCATCGAATGAGGCGCAGTCGTCACGTGGGACGGATCGTTTAAGCAAGCCGCCTGATGTTTTTCTTCATCCAGCGGTGACCATGTACCGTAAGAGTGCCCCAGCGGATCAATGGAGGCGACAAATTCATCATAACCGCAATCTGCACAGCTATAATGATTTCCACCCTTCTCTTCGCAGGTGGGTGCCACCGGCGTCGTCGTCAAGGTATGCGCCGTCTTTAAGACGTGGGTATTATCACGCTGACAGAGCTGCTGATGCTGATTGGCATTCAGTTGTGCATAATCGCCCCAGATATGGCTCAACCGATTGTTCGTGATTTCATCGTAGGAATAACCGCAGGTGCAGGAATAGCGAGTCGCACCATAAGTCTCGCAGTTCGCTTTCACAAACGCAGCGGTAAAGGTATGGGTTTCATAGGTTGCATCGCCGCAGGTGGTGCAGACATACTTATGATAGAGCTCATCATGCTCCGTCTTATCGCCGAAGGAATGTCCCAATGCATCCGCAGTCTTCGTGATCTTCTGATATTTGCAGACAGAGCAGGTCTTGGTCTTATAGCCCTCTTTAATGCAGGTGGCAGCCACCGTTTTTTCTTTGCCGTAGGTGTGGCTTGCGTTGGTACCGCTCGCCGTCACGCAAGCAGGATCCTCGCCATTTGCCACTAAGTCTATTTCTTCAGAAGTAACGGTAAAGCGATCCACTTTGGAAGCGCTGTTCAAAGCATACGCCGTAGCAGCAGCAGATTCCATCAAAGTGGGCGCCGCGATCTCAATGCTGTTGCCCAAGGGGTTGATGCCCGACTGCTCAGCGTAATGGGCATTGGTGACAGCCCCCAGATTCCGTCCGGTCAGGGTACCGTAGTTATAACTACCTTCCACCGTCGCCTCGCTCACGCAAGAATTGATCGTACCGGAGTTACTGCCTGCAATACCGCCGATGCGGCTCTTGACCAGACCCAGCATATTAACGTAAAGACCGGCGTGATCCGAAGGAACCTCGTTTGCCGCATCAATAACAGGGAGATACTCAAAGGTCGAATCCAATGCCTGAACGTTATTTTCACTGATCAGAATATGGTCGATCCGTGCAGGGGTCAAAGCCGGAGTGATCTCGTAGATGGTATTGACCATATCGTCAGAGACCAGGACGTTATAAGGAACCGTTTCTGCTTCAGAGTTGAAGTCACCGGCAATAATGCAGACCGGATCATAGGACGCATACTCTGCCCGAATGGTATCAAACCGATCCTTCAAAGCCTGCGCATTGACCGTCCGTACGTCTTCAGTGGCGTTATCCAGATGGACGCTGAAGGCAAGGACGTATTTTAAAGTAGTCACATCTCTCAGCATTGCCCAGGTACAGATCCGGTAATGTTTGTAACCTTCCGGCGCAGATTCCACGTCGGGGGTAGTAGAGAGCCAGAAGTTTCCGGACTCGATCAACGTAAATTTGCTCTTTTTATAAAGTATCGGTACCGCCTCGTAAGAATTAGAAGAACGATACTTATAGATCATACCGTATTTGCCGTTATTGGTATAATTCGTCTCTAAGAAATTGATCCAGGGAATATTCGCCTCCTGCAAAACCATCAGATCCGCATCGCAGGTATCCATCCGTTCCCTCATGGCGGTCTCCCGTACAGTCGGGATAGGATCGGATGCAAATCTCATGTTCTGTACCAGCATGGTGAAATTCACCGTCTCTTGGGTGGAAGAACCGGAAACGCTCGCACGGGAAATACAGTTTTCAATGGTTCCCAGGTTTTCGCCGGCGATACCGCCCACGTAAGCGTTACCGGCAATGGTGCAGTCGTCATCCAAAATCAGATTGCGGATAACGCCGGCATTGACGCCAACGACACCTTGATAATTAGAAGTCGAGGAAATATTCAGACCGCTGACGGTATGGCCGTCGCCATCCAACATACCGGTAAAGGGAGTCTCGTAAGAACCGATAGGCGCGAAACTCACCCCACTCATATCAATATCCGCAGTCAAAATGTAATTGCCATTCGCCTTCATCGCTGCAAACTGCTCGGCAGTGGAGATCTTCTCCATGGTCGTCCAGGCGGCGTAATAAGTCGTCTTATGATAGACGTCCAGCGGCGTTTCCGTTACCGGCTTACCGGTCAATTCCGGATTGGTGTACCATCCGGCGAAAGCATATCCGCTCCGCTCCACTTCAATTGCCGTGGGCAGTTTCTGCGCCTGACCGGAGATCACCGTCGCCACCGGATCCGTAAGGAATTGTCCGCCGTTCAGCGCATAGGTAATGGTATAGTTTGTATGGCTGTAAAACAATGAAATATCATGATCCTGCCAGGGCACCAGATAGGTATCGGCCAAGGGCCAGAACTTTTTGGAGCCGTTCAAAAGGGTATAGCCGGGATAAGTCGGCAAATCGACAGCTTCGCCGGCGTTCAGATATTCCACACGCGTCTCAGAGAAAAGCTTATTTACCTCATCAACGGTATAATTAGCAGCAACTACCGGATGATCGGGATCCAAAGCAGGACCCTCCTCCCCTTTGCTCCAGACTCTCTGACCGCTATTTTCGTTCAGAAGGTTCGCAGCCTCGCCGCTCAACAGCGCGTCATAGGTCATGGTACCGGCGGTCTCGCCATGGGGCAGATAATAGCAATTGGTCTTCTTGCAACCGCGGGAAATGGGATCGGAGTTCTCCCCGGTCACCGCACCGACAGCGATGCAATTGCTGACTGTGGTTTTGTTGTAGCCCCAGCCGACAAAACTGCCGTTTTCCTGAAAATTGGTCTTTCCTTCCAAACCGACCTCGCCGTAATTCACCGCATTGGAGATAACGGAGTCGTTGGTGGACATCGCAACAAGACCCATGTTTTTGCCCGTTGCATCCTCCTGTTCCGCATAGATCGACACGTGGTTTTCGATATTTTCAACCTTCGTGTTACTCAAAAGGCCCCCTAAAATACCGCTCTTTGAGATCAGATGAACGGTTCCTTCGTCTAAGACGATATTGCGAATGGTCGCATCGCCTGCATGGGAAAAGATACCGGCATAAGCGGAGTTCATATGAAAATTGATATTCTTGAAATGATGGAACTGACCGTCAAAGATGCCGGAGAAGGGCAGAGAGCCTTCTGCTACCACACCGCCGCCGGAGCCGGTGGCATGACCGATGCCGTTCCAGGTATTATAACCGGAGAAATCCAGATCCGCGGTGACGTAGACCGTCTTACCGGCGAAGGTATTGCCGGCATCCACCAAGTCAGCCAACACCGCCAATTCCTCGGCAGTAGAAACCGTAAAGACGGATGCCTCTTGATTGGAGGCATAATCGGCAACGGAAGGATAGATCCCCTCCAAATTCAACGTTACCGTCAAAGCATTTGCAGTCAAAGAAGGAATGAACGCACCCACTTCATAATTGGCACCGTCGGATTTCGCACCGGTAACCGCATAGGAGCCGTAAGTTGCAGGGACGGTGTAACCGCTGCCGGATGTCAAGACAACCCCGGTATCCTCCAGCAAAACGCCGTCCCGGATCGCTTTGATCCGAAGCTCGAACGCACCCTCCTGCTCCGAAGCAGAAAAGGCCAGGTCGCCCTTCGCGTTCACGGTAAAAGCATTGGTGTTCACACCGGTAGCATGGTTCAGGACGTACGCCATCAAAAGGTTGTTTTCCTTTTCCAAGCGCTTGGCATTATGGCCGTTGTAAGTAGCAGAAGCATCGTTGCCCTCTGCATCCAAATAAACGCCGGCAAGATAATAGCAGCTGGAAAAGTCGCCCATGGTCCGCTGCGTATTCCGGGCGATGACGTCAAGAGCGTAATAAGCAGTGGAAAGGGTTCCCGAATATTTCAGCGCACCGGCATTATAGCAGCCGATCAGCATCGAATTGTCGCCTTTACCGCCCCAACCGACGATACCGCCGGCACCGGCGGTGGCGCAGGTGATGGTACCGGCATTATAGCAGCCGTAAAAATGACTGGTACTACGTGCAACGCCGGCAATACCGCCTACGCCGTCCGTACCGGAGAGGATGGTGATATTCGCTTTGTTATAGCAGTTGGTGACGGTACATCCGTCTGCATAACCGGCGACACCGCCGGCACGGTTCGCCGCAGTTACGCTGCCGCTCTCAATCCCGATATTCTTCAAGGTCGCCGTATAAGCAGAACCGATCAAGCCGGCACCATCCCGATTTTCATCGTAATAGTTCAAATTGAGAATTTTATAACACTGACCATCGTAAGTCCCGTAGAAAGAAAAGGTTGTGTCCGCTGCACTGTTACGGTAGCCGATGGGCGTATAATCCACCCCGGAAAGGTCGATATCCTGCGTCTGCAGGAAGGTATAACCCTTCATGGTCATGCCGCTGTTGACCAGGGCGGCGATCTGGGCAAGATCCGCCGCGGTGGCGACATAATAGGTTCCTGCGGCAGATTCTGCGGTCATGTTTCGCGCATAGGTCACGTCGGCGGCGCTGGTCGGCAAAACCATGCAGCTCAGCATAGACAACAGTAAAAATACCACTGTGACCCGAGCAATCAGTTGTTTTTTCATATGATTCCCTCACTTTTACATATAGTTAGATATATTATAGTTTATTTTAACATTTTTCAAGTATATTTTTAAATATTTTCATGTTGCTTTTTTTACACAATTTGTGGAATTTTCCTATTATATTTGTACAAGAAGCTAAAAAGCACTCATCGTTTGACAAAACCTCCTCCATATGATATTCTTATCTCAAATTCAATGAAGGAGGAAATGAACATGAATTTTGCGCGTTGTACCCCTGAAGAAGCCGGCATTTCTTCGACCTCCATTCAGCAGTATATTCAAATATTAGAAAACTCCGGGCTTGCCACCCATGACCTTATTATCATGCGGCACGGCAAGATCGTTTTCGAGCAATATTGGAAGCCCTTCCATAAGGATTTTATGCATCGGATGTATTCCGTCACCAAAAGCTTTGTGGCCTTAGCCATCGGCTTTTTGGAGCAGGACGGAAAGATCAGCCTGGACGATAAACTGATTCAATATTTCCCCAAGGAATATGAGTGTCAGCCGGACGAAAACTTCCGCAGCCAGACCATTCGCCATACCCTCTTGATGGCCACATCCTTGCCCAAGCGGAGCTGGTTTTTGGATAAGCCCGAGGATCGGGTACAGCACTATTTTGAAAACCCCAGCAAAAACTCCCGTCCCTCCGGTACGGTGTTTACTTATGACAGCGAAGGCTCCTTCGTCCTGGGTGCGCTGGTAGAGCGGATCACCGGCATGAAGCTGATGGAGTATCTCCGCGTAAAGCTTTTCAATAAGATCGGCGTCGGCGAGATGGACTGCCTGCTTTGTCCCGGAGGTCATTCCTGGGGCGACTCCGCCCTCATCTGCCGTCCCATGGATCTTCTGCGGGTCGCAAAATTCTGTATGGATAAGGGTCGCTACGAAGGCGAGCAGATCCTCAATGAGGAATACATCACCGCCGCCTGCGCCAAACAGATCAGCTGTAATAATACCGGCTTGAATGAATTCGACGATCAGGGCTACGGCTACCAGATCTGGCGCTCCTTTGATAACTCCTTCTTCTTCAACGGCATGGGCTGTCAGTTCGCCCTCTGTATCCCCGATAAGGAGATCATCATGGTCTATAATGCGGATAACCAGGGCAACCCGGCTGCCAAAAAGATCATCTTTGATAATTTCTTCAACCTGGTCAGCCGTCCTGCCGGTGAGCCGCTTCCCCACGATGAAGCGGCGCTCCGTGCTCTGGCGGAGTATGCCGATACCCTGACCCTCTATGCCGCCAAGGGCGAGAAACACGCCGCTCTGGAGAAGGAGATCAACGGCGTCACTTATAAGATGCTGGAAAACCCCATGGGCATCACCAAGGTATCCTTTGAGTTTAAAGAAAACGGTGGTTTCTTCCGCTATACCAACGCCCAGGGCAATAAGGAGATCCCCTTCGGCCTCTGCCGCAACGCCTTCTCCCTCTTCCCTCAGGAAGGCTATGCCGACCTGATGGGCACCAAGGAAGGCGACCGGCTGTATCAATGCGCCGCCTCCGCCGCCTGGGTGGGTGAAAAGCAGTTCTTCATCAAGGTGCAGATCATTGATACCTACTTCGGAAACTTCAATATCAACGTCGGTTTCGACGGCGATAAGATCGGAATGCTGATGGTCAAGACCGCAGAAGACTTCCTCAAGGAATACGAAGGCTTTGCTGGAGGTATAAAGGAATAACCCTTTGCGGGCAAAAAGCAGAGAACACATCGTGTTCTCTGCTTTTTCTTTATCAATAAACCATCAAAAAACGGGTGCTTAGCACCCGTTTTTATTATTTTGCTTTTGCCTCGCAATAGCGGCAGCGATAGATCCGCTTTTCCCGATCGGTCAGTCGGAAGATATGGGGCAGTTCCTGCTCCGTGGTGGTGATGCACCGGGGATTTTTGCAAAAAATCACGTTTCTGAGTTCCTCGGGCAGCTCGATGGAGCGCTTCTCCACCAGGATGCTATCCTTGATAATATCCACCGTAACGTCCGGATCCACGTAACCCAGAATGTCCATATCAATATCAATATCGCCGTCGATCTTGATAATATCCTTGCGGCCCATCTTATTGCTGACCACGTTTTGAATAATGGCCACCGGGCAATCCAGGTGATCCAGCTTCAAAAGACGATAAAGCTCCATCCCCCGACCGGCGGTAATATGGTCGATGACAAATCCGTTTTTTATGGCATCTATTTTCATACTTCCACCTCCAAGAGCTTGAGGATCAGCGCCATTCTCATATATTTTCCGTTCAGCACCTGCTTGAAATAGACCGCTCTGGGATCCGCATCCACCCCGACGCTGATCTCATTGACGCGCGGCAAGGGGTGCAGGATAGAAAGGTCTTTCTTAGCTTTTTTCAGTTTTTCCGGAGTAAGAATATAACTATCCTTCAGCCGGAGATAATCCTCTTCGTTAAAGAAGCGTTCCCGCTGAACCCGGGTCATATAAAGTACGTCCAGTTCCGGCAAAGCCGCCTCTAAATCCGTGGTCTCCACGTAGCTGATTCCCTTTTGCATCACGTAGCTGGGCACCTTCAATTCCTCGGGAGAAATCAAAACGAACTTATTGTCATTATACCGTGAAAGAGCAGAAATCAGGGAATGAACCGTCCGTCCAAACTTCAGGTCACCGCAGAGACCGATGGTCAGACCGGTGAATTTTCCCTTTTCACGCCAGATGGTCAAAAGATCCGCCAGCGTCTGAGTGGGATGGTTATGACCGCCGTCGCCGGCATTGATCACGGGGATGAAAGCGTTCATTGCCGCCACCAGGGGTGCGCCCTCCTTAGGATGACGCATGGCGATAATATCGGCATAGCAGCTGACCGTCTTGGCAGTATCTGCCACGCTCTCGCCCTTTGCGGCAGAAGAGGAGCCGGCATCCGCCATGGAAAGGACGTTGCCGCCTAATTCATACATAGCCGCCTCAAAGCTGAGACGCGTCCGGGTAGAGGGCTCAAAAAAGAGGGTGGCCAGTTTTTTGTAGCGGCAGCTGTCCCGATACTTTTCAGGGTTGGCGATAATATCCTCCGCCACCGCCACCAACTCATCGATCTCGGCGGTGGTAAGTTCCAAAATATCAATCAGACTTCTCATGCTTTTGCACCGTTGACCGCGAGATAGGCCTTGATCCGCGCCACGTTCTCGGCGTTCTTTTCGTCCTCTTCCAGATATTCGATAATGTCATAAACGTCTACGACAGAGTAAACAGGGAATCCAAATTCATCGGAGATCTCCTGCATCGCACCCTTTTCGCCCTGGCCCTTTTCCTTGCGGTCAACCATGACGAAGGTTGCAATGACCTTGGTGCCTTCCAGACCGGAAAGATTTGCCATGCTCTCGCGGATGGCAGTGCCGGCGGTGATGACATCCTCTACGATGACGATCTCTTCCCCGGCCTTGGGGGTATAACCGACGAAGATACCGCCCTCACCGTGATCCTTAGCTTCTTTGCGGTTGAAGAAGAAGGGCACGTCCAGACCTTCCTTGGCCAAAGCCACCGCGGCGGAGACTGCGATGGAGATTCCCTTATAAGCAGGACCGTAAAGGACAGCCTTCTTGTTGCCGACCTTTTCAAAATAAGCCTTGGCATAGAACTCGCCGAGCTTTGCGATCTGCTCACCGGTCTTGATCTCGCCGGCGTTGACAAAATAGGGGATCTTACGGCCGGACTTGGCAGTAAAATCACCGAACTTCAAAACGTTCGCACCCTCTAAAAACTGAATAAACTCTCTTTTATATCCTTCCATTTTAAACCTCCGTATTTTATGTTTTTACCACGCCTAAAAAGCGCTCCCGACTATATTAAGAGTGGATTTTGAGATGATTTTTGTTCATCTCGAACGAAGTCGGGCTATTTGCCCTTCAAGTGAGAGATGAGCGAAAAGCGCTCAAAAGACGCTCTTAGTCACAAAATTCTTCAACGCATCTACGGTAAGCAGCCACCGGATCCTCTGCAGCGGTAATGGGACGACCCACAACGATGTAGTCGGAACCGATCTTATTAGCCTCCGCCGGGGTCATGACGCGCTTCTGATCGCCAATATCCCCATCTGCAAAACGGACGCCGGGGGTAACGGTCACAAAGTTTTTACCGCAGGTATCATGCACCTTTCCTGCCTCCAAGGGAGAGCAGACCACGCCGTCCAGACCGGCCTTTGCCGCATTGGACGCATAATGCATAACCACCTGGTCGATGGGCTCCTTGATGAGGAGATCCTTTTCCATCCGCTCTTGATCGGTGGAGGTAAGCTGGGTCACCGCGATCAGCATGGGACGGGTACCGTCGGGACGGGTCAACCCCTCCAAAGCGGCCTCCATCATGGAGATGGTACCGGAAGCGTGCAGGTTGGTCATATCCACGTCCAGTCTGGAAAGAACCCCCATCGCCTTTTTCACCGTATTGGGAATATCATGGAGCTTGAGATCCAAAAAGATCTTATGACCTCTCTCCTTCAGCTCCCGTACAATAGCGGGACCCTCTGCATAGAAAAGCTCCATGCCGATCTTCAAAAAGGGCTTGCGTTCCTCGTTCTTGAAGAGATCCAAAAACTTCAAAGTTTCCTCTTTGCTCGCGAAATCACAAGCGATAATGACGTCCTTACCCATTAGTGTGCTCCTCCTATAATAGATTTCAAATCTGTGATCCCGTATTTTTCCATAACTCTCGGCAGATCCTCTGCAATCTTTTTGGATGCGAAGGGATCTCTGAGGTTGGCGGCACCGACTTCCACAGCCGTAGCACCGGCCAACATCATTTCGATGACGTCCTCAGCGCAGGATACACCACCCATGCCCACAATGGGCACCTTGACCGCCTCATAGACCTGATAGATCATCCGAAGTGCCACCGGCATGATGGCAGGGCCGGAAAAACCGCCCATTTTATTGGCGATGACCGGCTTTTTGGTCTTGAGGTTGATCCGCATCCCCAAAAGGGTATTGATCAGACTGATGCCATCAGCACCTGCCTCCTCGCAGGCCTTGGCAATGCTCGCAATATCCGTCACGTTGGGGGTCAGCTTCATAATGATGGGCTTGTTCGTCACCTTCCGTACCTCGGCGGTAACGGACGCCGCCGCCTTGGGATCGGTGCCGAAGCTCATACCGCCGCCGTGTACGTTGGGGCAGGATACGTTGATCTCAAACCAACCGATCTGCTCCTCTGTATCCAGCTTGCGGACGGTCTCCCGATATTCATCCAGGGAAAAACCGCTGACGTTTGCCATGATCGGACCGGAGAAACAAGCCTTCAGCTTGGGCAGCTCCTCTGCAAGGACCTTATCCACGCCGGGATTTTGAAGTCCCACCGCGTTGATCATCCCCTCGGTGCATTCCGCGATCCGCGGCGTGGGGTTGCCGAAGCGCGGCTCCAGCGTCGTTCCCTTGAAAGAGAGGGAGCCCAAAACGTTAATATCGTAAATTTCTGCAAATTCATATCCAAAGCCAAAGGTGCCGCTGGCAGGGATAATGGGGTTCTTGATTTCGACGCCGCAAAGGCTGACCTTTGTATTTACCATATGATCTCCTCCCTTTCCATCACGGGACCTTCCTTGCAGATGCGCTTATTGCCGTACTTGGTCTTGCAGGAGCACCCCATGCAAGCGCCAAAGCCGCAGCCCATCCGCTCTTCAAAGCTATACTGACCGGAGGTCTTGGCGATCTTTTCGATTGCCTTGAACATCGGCTCCGGACCGCAGGTGCAGAAATAATCATAATCCAGCTGCTCCATGGCGGTGGTCACAAAGCCCTTGACGCCCACGGAGCCGTCGGCGGTAGCCACCGTCACCTGAGCGCCCAGCGCCTGGAAATCCTCCTTCAGGAAGACCTCTTCGGCGGTATTAAAGCCTAAGATCACGTGGGGCTTTTTACCCTCAGCCAGCAGCTTTTTGCAAAGTCCGTAGAGGGGCGGAACGCCCACGCCGCCGCCGATCAAGAGGGTCTTTTCGGCGCATTTTTCAGTATTATAGCCGTTGCCGAGACCCACCAAAAGATCTAATGTATCCCCGGTTTTCAGCCCGCTCATCTGCTCGGTGCCGCCGCCCACCACCTTATAGATCAGGGTGACGGTCTCCCCATCCCAATCGCAGATAGAGATGGGACGGCGGAGGTACTTGCCCTCCAAGAGAATGTTGACGAACTGACCGGGAGCCGTGATGGCAGAGGTCTCCCCCGCCAACACCATTTTCCATACGTCCTTGGCAATCTTTTCATGCTGCCGGATGGTATAAAATCCTTGTTTCATCGTTCACCTCACGCATCAATGGTGGAGATACAGATGGTGGTCTCCTCCAAAACGTCCAAAAGGGCTTTCACGGTATCCAAGGAAGTAAAGATGGTAACGTTGTTATCGGTGGCACAGCGGCGGATCTCCTGACCGTCGCTGTTGTGGTGCGCCGAGCTGATGTCCTTGGTGTTGATGACGTAGGCGATATGACCCTGACGCAGTGCCTCGGGAATTTCCTCGCTGCCTTCCCCAATCTTTTTGAGGATATGGGTACGGATGCCGTTCTTCTTCAGGAATTCAGCCGTCCCCTTGGTTGCCTGGATATTGAACCCCAGGTTATAGAATCGGCGGATGAGAGGCAGTGCCTCCTCCTTGTCGGCATCGGCGATAGTCGCAAAGACGGTGCCGTAATTCTGCAGCTTCATACCGGAAGCCTGCAGCGCCTTGTAAAGTGCGCGGTTCATCTTATCGTCGTAACCGATGGCCTCACCGGTGGACTTCATCTCGGGAGAGAGATAAGCGTCCAAACCGCGGATCTTGCTGAAGGAGAAGACGGGAACCTTAACGTAACAACGCTTTTTCTCCTCGGGATAGATGTCAAAGATCCCCTGCTCCTTCAGACTCTTTCCGAGAATGACCTCGGTTGCAATATCTGCCAAAGAATAGCCGGTGGACTTGCTCAGGAATGGCACCGTGCGGGAAGAACGGGGATTGACCTCGATGATATACACATCGTCATTCTTATCTACGATAAACTGGATGTTGTAAAGACCCACAATGCCGATACCCAGACCCAGCTTCTTAGCGTACTGCAGGATGATGCCCTTGACCTTGTTGCTGATGGAGAAAGGCGGATACACGCTCATGGAGTCACCGGAGTGAACGCCGGTACGCTCCACCAGCTCCATAATACCGGGCACAAAGACATTGCGGCCATCGCAAATGGCATCGACTTCCACTTCCCTGCCCTCAATATACTTATCCACCAGTACGGGCTTATCCGCATCGATCTCTACAGCAGTGTGCAGATAGTGACGCAGCTGGTCCTCATTAGCAACGATCTGCATTGCGCGACCGCCCAGAACGAAGCTGGGACGAACCAGGACCGGATAGCCGATCTCCGCAGCGGCTGCAATGCCGTCCTCAATCTTGGTAACCGCGCGGCCTTTTGCTCTGGGGATATTCAATTCGTTCAGCAGATTCTCAAAGGCATTT
>JAZQJH010000035.1:0-38902 GCA_045541555.1 Eubacteriales bacterium
TCTTCCTAAGACCGCTTGGCCTCCGCCTTCGACTTAAAAGAAGTCGGGCGTCTTTTAATTTATTTTTCTACTCTTTTTCCTTTTTTGATCAAAAGGGTATTGATCTTGGTGGTGGGCTCCAGGAGACCGCTGATGGATGCATCATGATTGAGGGTATCCAGGATATACGCGATATACTTGGAAAGATCAACGGAGCAATACCACTCACGGCTCAGCAATTCAGGAGTAGTATAAATGCCGTTGGTGGTAAAGACTCTCTTAATATAGCCATCCTTATAAGCCTCATCGAAATGCGCCAGGCCGTTGCAGAAGAGCCCGAAGGTGGTACAAACGTAGATATTCTTGGCTTTAAGCTCCTTGAGCTTTTTGCCCAGATCCAGCACGCTATCACCGGAGGAGATCATATCATCGACGATAATAATATCCTTCCCGGCCACGTCGGCGCCCAGGTACTCATGGGCCACGATGGGGTTGCGACCGTTCACCACACGGCTATAATCGCGCCGCTTATAGAACATACCCAAATCAACGCCCAAAACGGAGGAGAAATAGATACCGCGCGCCATCGCGCCCTCATCGGGGCTGATGATCATCAGATGATCGGGATCGATCTCGATGTCCGGCACATTATTGACCAGTGCCTTGATCATCTGATAGGTGGGCATTACGTTATCAAAACCGTGCTGAGGAATTGCCATCTGAACGCGGGGATCATGGGCATCAAAGGTGATGATATTATCCACACCGCAGGACACCAGCTCCTGCAGAGCGGTGGCACAGTCCAGAGACTCGCGGCTGGTACGGCGGTGCTGACGGCCTTCATAGAGCATCGGCATGATCACGTTGATGCGCTTTGCCTTACCCTGGCAGGCGGCGATGATCCGCTTGAGATCTGCATAATGATCGTCGGGACTCATGGGAACCTTACGGCCGTACATGTCGTATTCGATGCTATAGTTAAAGACATCCGCTACGATATAAATATCCAAGCCACGAACCGAACGCTTGATCAGCCCCTTAGCCTCACCGCTTCCGAAGCGAGGACAGGCCACCTCGATGAGATAAGACTCCCGTTCATAACCACGGAACAAGATGGTCTCCTTATGCTCGCTTTCTCGCTCTTTCCGCCATTTGCGCAGATAGAAATCGATGCGCTGACCGATCTCCTCGCAACCGGGCATTGCGATCAGCCCCATGGGACCAACGGGAATATTGACCAAATCCTCCAAATAATCCGCCATTTCAACATCCTCCACACTTTTGATCTTTTGTTTAAAGGTTATTACTTTATTATTTTACAATATCATTGGCAGTTTGTAAAACCCTATTTTTAAATTTGTCAAAAAATTTCGAAAACCGCCAAATAATGGATTAAAATTTATATTTTTTACAGCAATTATACAAGAATAGATTTCCCAAGGGAGAAGCTATAGATCTCGCGACGCTCCACCGCAAGCCCTTTGACCCGCCGAAGGGCTTCTTCATAGAGATCCATCTGTACCCGATACCGCTTGATCAGTTCCTCTTCACTGCCGACCTGATCGGTTTTATAGTCCAAGATCACCGCCTGGCCGTCCCGCACGCTATAGCAGTCTAAGACGCCCTGGATCAGGATCTCTCCCTCCGCATCGGGACCGAAAAGCTCCGTAGCCGGCATCGGGAATAAAAACCGCTCCTCCTTGCTGTAATAATCCGCCGATAACAGATCACAGAAAGCGGCACTCTCGGTAAACCGCCGTAATTGCTCCAAGGAAATCAATTGACGCTGCTTTTCCAGAATAAAGCCTTCCCGAACTAAGCGCTCCAGCTCCGCCTCGGGTTCTTCCTTTAACCGCCCGAAATCGCTGAACTGCAGGGCTTGGTGCAGGGCATTGCCCACTTCATTGCCGCGGGGACGGAACCGACTGACAAACCGCGGCTCCGCCAACCGCACCCGTTCTTCCAGAAGATGCTCTGCATCCTCATCCTGTTCCCGAAGCCCTTTCAATTCCGAAACCGAAAGCTTAGCCGGCAGGCGCACCGCCGAAAGATGGGGATACTGCCAATCCAAGCGCGTCCGAAAGGCTTTCCGATCAAAGGGTTCTGCTTTCTGCTCCTCCATCGCGACGCGCCCCATCTCTTGCTCCAAGGTCCCCTCGATCCAGGCAGTCCCCAAAGCAGGGTAATCCCCCTCCGGCAGACCAAATCGGGTGCGCAGGACTGCGCCTTCCCGGCTTCCGGCCATCAAGGCGATCAGCCAATCCGCATAAGAGACCCCATTTTTCTTCAACAACCACTTGGGAAGCGCTTTTCCTAAGCCCACAGCCTCTCCCATCCGGGTTTCCAATTGCTCGGGTGCCATATGAAGCAGCACCACCGTCTTGCTGACCGCACGGGTCAACGCCACGTAAAGGACACGTTCATCCTCGCTGATGCAGTCAGCAAACATCTGATCTGCCAACACTTCCTGAGAAAGGGAGCGGGTACGCAGATAAAGCTCCGGGCGAATATTCTCCAACGCCGCGCCGTAGCGACCATGGAAAAGGATCCGCGCTTTAATATCCCGCAGATTGAGTTCTTTCCCGCAATCACCCAGGATACAGACGGGGAACTCCAGACCCTTGGATTTATGCATACTCATGATCCGGACGCTATTCTCTTCCGCCTTCAGCCGCGCTCCGCTCTCCACGCCGGAGCCGGTGAGACGAATATGCTGGACGAAGGCGTAAAGACCTCGGTAGCCTTCCTTTTCAAACCGCCGGGCATCCTCCGCCAAAAGTTCCAGATTTGCGCATTTTTCCGCCCCTCCGTCCTCGGCGGCATAAGCGGCAAAGACACCGCTTTCCTGATAGATCCGATAGAGCAGATCATAGACGTAAAGGGTGCCGGCAAGCCGCCGATAGTTCTCGATGACGGTATAGGCTTTTTGTGCCTTTCCGCCCTGCTCCGCCGCTTGGCGCAAATCGTCGTAAAGGGGCATCTTGCGATGGCGCATCGCCGCCAGCTCTCCCACCGTAAACCGGAAGTAATCCCCATAAAGCAACGACACCAGCGCCACGTCGTCATAAGGATTATTCAGCACCAGCAAATAGGAGAGGATGCTCTGTACCTCCGGCAGTTCGAAAAACCGGGTGCTTTCATTGCGATTGACCACCGGGATTCCCAATTTTTGCAGTTCTTTTTCAAAGACTGCCGCGGCTCCGGCCGTGGTGCGCAGGAGGATGGCAAAATCCCGATACTCCACCGGACGCTTCTGCCCATCGGGCAAAAGAAGCTCCTCCCCTTGCGCCACCGCCTTCGCGATCAACTGAGCGGTATAACGGGCGTTTTGATCCGTTACTTTTAATTTTTTGCCGGTACGGGGATCTTCCGCCGGCGCAAGCCAATGAATTTCTGCGCGCGCGTCTTCCGGTCGCAAAAATGCTCGTCCCGGAACCAATCGCTCCCGTTCATCATAGCAGACTCCGCCCAATTCCGGACTCATAATAGATTCAAACACCCGATTGGCAAACCGAAGAACGCCGGGATGGGAGCGGAAGTTCGCATTCAGCTCCAAAACCGTCTTTTTGGAAAGTGTCCCATCGGCATAAGGGGCAGACTGCGCCCGTTTCTGATTAAAGATCTCCGGTTCCGCACCGCGGAAGCGGTAGATACTCTGCTTAATGTCCCCCACCATGAAAAGATTTTTCTCTTCCCGGGAGAGGGCGCGGAAGATGAGATCCTGCGCACGATTGGTGTCCTGAAATTCATCAATGATGATCTCATCGTAATCCTGCCGCAGCTGAAGCGCCAAGGGGGTGGGGGTCAGCGTATCAGTCTCCGGGTCATAACCCTCCACCAGCAGCTGTACCGCCAGCTGCTCCATATCCTGAAAGGTGATCCAGCCGCTCTTCCGCCGGGTCTCCATCAGACGGCGGCGCAGTTCCATGCAAATCTCAAAATAGGTACGAAGCAGGTCTCCTTCTGCTCGGATCGCTTCCAATTCCGCGGCTTCATCGGCCGTAAATTTCTTTTTGAACGCCAAGAACGCGCCGGTGCATTTTTTTCGTGCATCGGTCAGCACCTTCTTAGTTTCCTCATCGGGGGGCTCTTCCGTAACCTTCTTCCAGGTGAGGGTGGCAAATTTGAAAGCCTCCAAGGCGGCACGAAAACCGTCGTAATCACGCTTTTCCAAAACCTCGGGCAGTTTACAAAGCCGCCGATGATCCTCCTCTAAAAGTTCCAGAAGAAGCGGCATCTCGGCAAAAACAGCCTGACGTTCCACCCAATTGATAAAGGCGCGATACCGGGCTTGCAGCTCCTCTAACTGCTGCAGGATATAGCCGTAAAGACCGTCCTCTGCAAAGCAGGCAAAGAGCCCCTCGTCCGTCCGCGCATAAGGAGCCAGCGCCCGGCGGATATAATCCTCCGGCAACGGCTGCTTCTCCAAAAACTTCAACCCCTGGATCAAAAGTCCCTTAAGGGTATCATCTTCTCGGCCGGCGGCATAGCAATCCAGCATCCGACGGACGGCAGGATCCTCCCGACCAAATAGATCCTCCAGGAGAAGCTCCGCCTGCTCCTCGATCATGGCGGTGTCGGCGGTCTCGTCCAAAAGGCGGCATCGGGGATCCAATTCCAATTGCTCAAAATGTGCGGTGATCAAGCTGCGGCAGATACTATGGATGGTGCCGATCTGCGCACCGTCGATCAAGGTGCTTTGCCGCATCAAATGGTCGTTTCCGCCGTTTTCACGCAGATAACGATCCACCGCTGTTTTGATCTTTTGGCGCATTTCTGCCGCGGCGGCCTCGGTAAAGGTCATGATGATGAGGCGACGGATATCTCCGCCCTGCTCCGCCAGATAGCGCAATACGCGCTCGACCAGAACCGCCGTCTTTCCGCTGCCGGCGGCAGCGGAAACCAGGAGGGCATCGCCTCGGCCGCAGATCGCCTGCTCCTGCCGAGGTGTAAATTGAATTTTACTCATTCCGTCCCCTCCTTCCATCCAAAGGGATCATCCAAATACTCGCGTTCGCACTCAGGGGTATGCCCGCAAGCAGATTTAAATTGGCAATATCCGCAAGGATCATGCCCCTTTCCCTTCAAGGGACGCACCGACGCTTCCCCGGCAAGGATCTCCTCGGCGGTCTCGCGGATGACCCGTTCCATATAGTCCACCATCTCCTGCATCAGAGCGGGATCGTAGACCTTCTTCTCTTTTCCGTCCAACGCACCGCTTTTGGTATAGAGGATGCCGAAATAACGACCGCCTCTCTGAGTATCCAAGGCAGAAATCGCCGTCTCATCCCCATTATAGGCGCCGTTTCGTTTATAAAAATCACGCAGTTTTTCTTCTAATTCCTTCGGCTGAAAGGACTCTCGAATCACCGGCGTTTTCGCCTCCATATAGCAAGCAGCTGCCGGAACCGGCTCTTTCCATCTCCCGCTTTTCATCAATCCGTAAAGATAGATGGGAAGCTGGACACCGTCCCGATTGGTCACCCCGCGCAGGTCAAATTTTTTAGACCCGGTCTTATAATCGGTGACCTTGAGATAGGTCTTGCCGTCCTCTTCATAGGTATCCACGCGATCCACCGAGCCGATCAGTTCCGCTGTGGCGCCGCCCTTCAAAGGCAGGCACACGCCATCCAGGGAGACCTCCTCCCCATAGGGGATATACCGCCCGTCCTTCAGTTCACCCAGGACGTTTTCTGCCACCAGGCAGAAAAGAGCGGTCATCCGCCGATAAAGGGAACTGAACCGATTGGTGCGGTTGAAATCGCGGAGCTGATCCTGCAGATATTCCTCCGCCAATCGGTCTCCGAATTGTTGAATTTTCTCCGGAGTATACAGATCGTAATTATAATTATCAGCACGAATGGTCTTGATCAGCTTTTCCATGCCGTAATGGACGAAGGTTCCGATATTGAGGACGTCGAACGTAACCGGCTCCAATTCCTTGATCCGCATGGTCTTTTCCAGGAAATACCGGAACGGACAGCTCTGATAAAGGCTGATCTGGCTATAGCTTAACCGCAGGTGGTCGCCAAACATCCGGCGCACCACCTCTTCCGGCAGCCGTTCCTCCGGATCGCGGGGCGGCAAAGCCTCCTCCCCCAGTTCCCGGAGAATATCGGCACGTAGATTCGGCGCCCAGCCGGTGAGCTCTCGCGCGCCTTCCGGCGTTACCGCGAAGTCATATTCCTCCATATCGCTCCGCAGAATCGGCTTCAATTCCGCCAACCGCTGAAGCTTTTCAATATAAACCGAAGGTAGCAACGCCTCCCCTTTCATACTGAAAGCGCTATAACTGAAGGTCAGCTCCGACCGGACAGAAAAGATCGCCGCGTAAAAACGATACTGCCCTTGGAGAGTATTTTGCTGCAGGGTGGCGTTGCAAGGGAGATCGTGCGCCACGAAAAGACGCCGCTCTCCATCCCCGATCAAACCGCCGTCGCCCACCGTCATGGGCAGAATTCCCTGGTTTGCCCCTACCACGTAGAGAGCGTGGACATCCTGCAACCGGCTATGCGCCACCTCACCCATCGATACCGCATCCAGGGTGGGCGGTACCACGTTCAGCGTGGTCTCCTCGCCGCAAAGACCGATCAACTCCTCCATGGCGTAGAGAGAAAGGGGGGTGTCGCCAAAGACGGTATAAATATCGTCCAGGATATCGGTCATGACGCCGTATAATTTCAAATATTCACGGCTAAGCCGCCGTTTTTGCTGGGTATCCCAGGCATTGACTCCGGCGGTACTCTCCGCGAGATACGTCTCCGCCCAAGCGGTGATCTGATGCTCCACGCCGAAATCACACAACAAGCCGTAAACTGCCTCCGCCAAAGCCTTGCCGGTTCCGGAGGCGGCCTGCTCCTTAAATCTTAAGAGCGGCGCACGCAGACGGCGGCGCAGTTCGTTCAGCTCTGCCAGCAACGCTTCTCCCTGCTCGGTCATTTTGCCCTGACCCAAGGGATTCTGCGTCCAATCCGCATCCCGAATCAACCGCTCACCGTTGATCTGCCATAAAATACAATAATTTTCCAACCGGCTAATGAGGTCACGATCCTCCCCGCAAAGACCGGTTTTTAAAAGGGTCATCAGGTCTTCCTGCCGGAAATAACGCTCCGGGCTGATCAAGCGGAGTGCGCTCTGGACAAAGGCGAAGATCGGCTTACCCAAAGAGGAGCGACCGCGATCCACAAAGAGAGGCACCCCATACTTGGCAAATACCGTCTCTGCAATGGGGCCGTATTCCTCCAAACTGCCGGCGATAAGAGCAAAATCCCGATAGCGAAGACCCTGCTCCCGCACCTTTTTGGCAATATCCGCCGCCACCATAGAAAGCTCTTCTCGAATATTCCGCCCCACCATCAAGCGCAGATGGGTAGGGGTAATTGCCGCCGGCTCCGCGGCGGAAAATAAATGCTGCTCTAAAAATTGCAGATCTTCATTCTGCAGCCGCCGGGACGGACCGGGCAATCGGATGGTTTCCTGCTCCGCGTCCCCGGCTAAACGCTTCAGGGTATTCCATTCTTTTTTTGCGGAAGAAAACAGCAGCGCCGGATCTTCCGGATCCAGCAAGAGGGCGCAAAGAACGCACGCACTCTGCTGAAAGATCACCTCCAGCAATTCCAACTGACGTCCGGTAAAGCCAAAGAACCCATCGATGACCACCGCCGCACCTTTGAAATAACCGCGCTCCCGCGCCAATTCCGTGGCGACCGCCAGGTCTTCGGCGGCGGAGCGGTTTTCCGCGTCCAGCGCCGCCCGATAGGCGTCATAAAGCAGAAAAAGATCATGATACTTTTCCTGCCAATCCTGCCGTCCGCTCTCTGCTAAGACGGGGAACGCCGCCTCCCGGCTGAGTCCGGAAAGAGAAAACTCCGAAAAAACCGCAGATAGCTTGGACACAAAGCCCATGGTCGGTCGTGCTTTTCGATAATACCGCAGTTTGGACTGCTCCTGCTGCAGGACGCGATAGATCAGCGCCGTCTGCCGGGCGGCGGTCATATAACTGCCGGCCACACCGCCAAACCGGCGGAAGATCTCGTTACAAAGCCGCCGGAACGGAACCACCTTCACGTTCTCCAGCGCCAAGGCTCCGATCTCACGCTCCAGTCCCATGGAGCTTTGCTCCGGAACCAGGTAGTAGACCTGCTGATATGCTGCCGCCAGCTGCGGCAGTTTTTTCATAAGGGTTTCGGTTTTTCCGGTACCGCTGCGCCCTAAAAGCCAGGTGATCATCGCGCCTCTCCTTTAAGTAAATTTCTATCTCTATTATAAAGGTTTTTCGATGGAATGTAAAGAAAAAACAGACCCCCAAAAGAGGGTCTGTTTATTGTCAGTCTAAAACGCAGGTGACGAAAATTCCGTCGTGATCGGAGAAGATCCGTTTTCTGGGTCTTTGATCCTGCACCTTATAAGTCAGCTTGCTTGCGCCCTCCCCATTGGTGAAGATGAAGTCGGTGATGGCAGGCGCGGTGTTCTCCTTGAAAAATCCATGATAGGTGGGGGTCATATCCCGGGCATTTCCCACCACACGCAGATCCTTCAACGCCTCTTTCAGAATGAGGTATGCAGGACTTCCGATGGGTGCATCCAGATCCGCACCCAGCAAGATCAGCATCTCTTTATAAGCTGCCAGCTTTTCGACGATCAATTTCGCAAACGCTTCTTTCTCCTCGCCGAAGTGGGCGCTGACGGCGCAGATCTTCTTGCCGCCGACCTTATATTGCAGAACAGCCAGATTGGCAATGCTATCCCCCAGGGTAAAGGTTTCCTGCTCCGAAAGATCAAAAAGATCTTCCCTCCAGAACAAGGGAGCAAGTCTTGCAGGATCCTCCGTATCTTCACGAACGATACCGGCAAAGTTATCCGCTCTGGAGAAACGGCGCTCATACATATATGTTGCCTGCTGGAGAGCAATAATATCCGGGTGCAGTCCGTCTACCATCTTACGAAGGAACCAGACATTGGTCGCATCGGGTTCTTCCCCCTCAAAGACACGCTGGGAATAGAAGTTCAGCGCCTTATGTACCTGCACCTCATTATAAATGCCGAAGTGATCCGAGGGGAGCTGTCCGTTCACCGTATCATCCAACCGCTTATAGGTGATGGGGGTGACGTTGGGGGTTACGAAGCAGAAGTCGATGGCACCATGGGTGCGTCCCTCCGGCTTATAGCCGTGATACGTAAAGCGCGTATCCTGCACGGTTGCCATATTGACGTCTACCAAATGGTCGGTCAAAAGCTTATAACCGGGAGAATCGGGATACATATTAAAGTCTGCCGTCAGGAAACAGGCATCCGCCTTCATGGCTTCAATATACTTCAGCACCAAATTGCCGCTCTTCAACTGATTCTCATCGCCGAATCCATAATGGGTATTAAAGAACGCCACTGTGGTGCCTTCCTGCTTATCGAAGAGCTTCGCCCAAACACAGACGCGGTTATAGCCATAATTATCCCAACCGCCGCTCTCGATGCTTGGGGTCTCGGAAAGCCAGAAATGGCCGTGATCCAGACACTCAAAACGGGACTTTTTAAAGAGAAGCGGCGTAGACTCCAGGCTATCCTTGGCGCGGTACTGATTGAAGATGACGTACTTCTCCCCATAGTCCCGTTCAATGCACTCCATCCAATCAGGGGTGGCTTCCTGCAAACCGACCAGATCCGCATCGTACTGATCCAGAATGGTCTTTAAGAGGGGCGCGCGCACCGGGATGGCGTGCTCGCCGCTGCCACCGCATTTGATATTAAAAGAAATGATCTTCAGCATAACTTTAGTCCTCCAAAATCATCGTTCCAATAATGCCATGGTGATCCGAAAAATAGCCTCTTCTCGTCAAAGCCGTATAGATTTCGTATTTTAACGGCTGCACATTGCGTACGAACATATAATCACAGATATACGGCTCGTTCATTTCCTCGCCGCGTCCGTTATAGGTGGGGGTCAGATCAGCCGGCGCGACTTTTCTGCGCAGATCCTCGAATTGCTCGCGGATCAGCCGATAGGCCGGGCTTCCGATCCGGAAATGAAAGGTTCCGGTCAGAATGGTGGGCAGATTCCCATATGCCTTTGCCTTTTCAAGAACAACCTTCAGGTCGGCAAGTTGCTCCTCCTCGTCATGGCTGAGGTGGAGATCGATCAAGCAGAACTTCTGGCCGGAGATAGGTCTTTTAAGTACCGCCAGCGCCATCCGCTCCCCTACTTCTTTTTCCACCAATTCCAAGCGTTTCTCATCCCAGGCAATGCAAGGCGCTTTATCAGTTCCTTTCTGCATGGCGGTCGCGTAGCTTTTTTCAAGGCGGGCGCAGGTATCCTCGTTCATCTCTTGCAAGGCTGCTACTTCCGCATCCATGTTCACCAGTCGAGTGCGCGGTGAGGTACCCTCGGTATTAAAGCTCAGCAAGTGCAACGGACGGCGCACCTGCAGTTCAAAATAGAACCCATAGTGATCGGAGGGAAACTCCCCGTTTACCAGATCGTCCATTCTTTTTGCGGTAAGAGGAACGACGGTCTCCGGCGTCACAAAGCAAATATCAATAGGAGTACCGGTCTTGCGGTTTTGATTGTAGCCATGGCAGGTATGACGCTGATCGTTTACTGTCGCTACGTTGGCATCCACCAAGTGCTGTTCCAACAGTTTATAACCGGGACGGCCATAGCTCATATTAAAGTCCGCCGTCAACATGCCGCAGTCTATCTTCATCGCCTTGAAGTGATTAAGAATCAGCTGACCGCTTTTCACCTGGTTTTCATCACCAAAGCCATAGTGAGTATTAAAGAAGGTAAATTTTGAGCCCTCCTGCTTATCAAAAAGCTCCACCCAAAGACAAATGCGGTTATGCCCCCAGGTATCCCAACCGCCGCTCTCCACGTCCGGCGTATCAGATAACCAGAAATACCCTTTATCTAAGCATTCAAAGCGAGATTTCCGCCAAAGAATAGGGGGAGATTCCGGACTAAACTTGGAGCGAAAATGGTTAAAGATCTCATATTCCTCCCCATAGTCCTTTTCAATATACTCCATCCACTTGGGGGTTGCTTCCTGGAAGCCGATAACGTCTCCGTCATACTGATCCAGTACCGTCTTTAAGAGCGGTGCCCGGTGGTCGATGGAAAATTCATTGGCACCACCGCATTTAATGTTAAAGGTGATTACTTTGATCATGCCGTTTCTCCTTTAAACTTTATTTGCCCTTATTCTACCACAGCCATCCAAAAAAAGGAACCCTTTTTAAGAAACAATATAGAAAAAAACAGACCCCATCGGGGGTCTGTTTTTTAAGTTCAATTATACCAACTGAACGATCGCCATCTCAGCGCCGTCACCGCGACGGGGGCCGATCTTAACGATACGGGTGTAGCCACCGTTGCGCTCCTCGTAGTTGGGAGCGATCTCGCTAAAGAGCTTATTGACTACATCTTCCTTGGTGATATAAGACAAAGCCTGACGCTTGCTATGCAGCGTATTTGCTTTGCCCAGGGTGATCATCTTCTCGGTAGCTCTGCCCACTTCCTTAGCGCGGGTCAGAGTGGTCTCGACAGAACCATTCTCCAGGAGATAGGTCACCATGCCTCTGAGCATCGCCTTACGATGAGGAGTAGGGCGGCCCAATTTTCTATAACCGGACATAAGGTTAACCTCCTTGTTATACTATTTTATTCGTCGTCTTTCTTCAGCTGGAGACCCAGAGAAGCGATCTTGCCGATGACTTCATCCAGGGACTTTCTACCCAGGTTCCGAACTTTCATCATATCTTCTTCGCTCTTATTGATCAGATCCTCGACGGTATTGATACCGGCTCTCTTCAAGCAGTTGAAGGAGCGAACGGAGAGATCCAGTTCCTCAATGGTCATTCTGAGAGCGGTGATGGTACGGGATTCTTCCTTCTCCACCATGATCTCAGCATTCTTTGCCTTTTCGGAAAGATCAATAAACAGGGAAAGATGCTCGTTCATTACCTTTGCAGCCAAAGATACTGCATCGCTTGCAGAGGTAACGGAATTGGTCCATACCTCCAGCGTCAGTTTATCGAAATCAGTGATCTGACCTACGCGGGTATTCTCTACCTTATAGTTCACCTTGGTGACGGGAGAGAAATCGCTGTCTACAGCCAGCATATTGGCCTGGTTCTCCGTATAGACCTTATTCTTCTCTGCGGAGACGTAGCCACGACCGTGGTCGATGACCAGCTCAATATTCAGGACAGCTTCTTCGCCCAGGGTAGCCAGAACATGATCAGGGTTCAGGATCTCTACGTCGCTATCGGCTTTAATATCACCGGCAGTAACAACGCAAGGACCTTTCGCCTCGATATATACGGTTTTTTGCTCGTCGCAATAGAGCTTCGGGATAATACCCTTAATGTTGAGGATGATCTCAGTCACATCCTCCTTGATGCCCTCGATGGTGGTGAACTCATGAGGAACATCATTGATCTTAGCTGCAACAACAGCACAACCGGGCAAAGAGGAAAGCAGAATCCGGCGCAGGGAGTTGCCCAGCGTCAAACCGTAGCCTCTTTCCAAAGGATCCGCAACAAACCGGCCGTATTCGCCGTTATCACCGATCACCTCGGTCTCGATCCGGGGTCTTTCTATCTCGATCATATCTAAAACCTCCTTATAATCTCGCCAAAATGCGAGTCCTTAATTCAAACATCCTAATCGGAGCGCATAGAAATGCGCCGCATATCCAAGTAAAGCCTTGATCGGGGCAAGCCCGATCCGGACATTATTTGGAGTACAACTCGACGATAAGATGCTTCTCGACGGGGAGGTCGATATCTTCGGCATCGGCAAAGCCGACAACCTTAGCGGTGGTGCCGTTGAGCTCCAACCACTTCACGATAGCACGCTTCTCATTGGCTTCCAGGATCGCTTTGATCTTGGTAGAGTTCATGCTACCCTCTTTGATTGCGATAACATCACCGATATTCACCAAATAGGAAGGAATGTTAACTTTCTTACCGTTTACGGTAAAGTGCCCGTGACGAACGAGCTGTCTCGCCTCGGGTCTGGACATAGCAAAGCCTAATCTGTAGATCACGTTGTCCAATCTGCTCTCCACGATGGACATCAGATTGTCACCGGTAACGCCCTGTTTCTTAACGGCCATTTCATAATACTTAGCGAACTGGCTTTCCAGAACGCCATAATATCTTCTGACCTTTTGCTTCTCTCTGAGCTGAGTACCATACTCAGATACTTTCTTTCTGCCCTGGCCATGCTGACCGGGTGCATATGCACGACGGGTGATCGCGCACTTATCGGAATAGCAGCGCTCGCCCTTCAGGAACAGCTTCTGACCTTCTCTGCGGCATTGGCGGCATACAGCGCCAGTATATCTTGCCATAACGTCTTTCCTCCTTATACTCTTCTTCTCTTCGGGGGTCTGCAACCGTTATGGGGGATGGGGGTCACGTCTTTGATCATGGTGATCTCCAAGCCAGCGGTCTGCAGAGCACGGATCGCAGCCTCACGGCCGGCACCCGGTCCCTTAACGAAAACCTCTACGGTTTTAAGACCATGTTCCATTGCGGCCTTAGCAGCAGTCTCCGCAGCCATCTGAGCAGCGAAGGGAGTGCTCTTTCTGGAACCCTTAAAGCCCATGCCGCCGGCACTGGCCCAAGAGATCGCATTGCCGTTCACATCGGAAATGGTAACAAGCGTATTGTTGAAGGTAGAGCGAATGTGAGCGGCTCCACGTTCAATATTCTTTTTCACACGGCGCTTGCCGGTTACTTTCTTTACAGCCTTTGCAGCCATTCTTCATTCACTCCTTTACTTCTTCTTATTTGCCATGGTTTTTCTGGGGCCCTTTCTGGTACGGGCGTTGGTTTTGGATCTCTGGCCCCGGACAGGTAAACCTTTTCTATGTCTAGTTCCTCTGTAGCATCCGATCTCGATCAGACGCTTGATGTCTAAAGCAACAGTTCTTCTCAGGTCACCCTCTACCTCGTAGCCTTCCATAGCGGCACGGATAGCAGCAACCTCTTCCTCGGTCAGATCCTTGACTCTGGTGTCCGGATTTACGCCGGCAGCAGCCAGAATGTCGTTGGACGTCTTACGACCGATACCGTAGATATAGGTCAAGCCGATCTCTACGCGTTTTTCCTTCGGTAAATCGATACCAGCAATTCTTGCCATTTGGTTATAACACCTCCATTTTGATCAAGCGGCAAGCGGGGATCAACCCTGCTTCTGCTTGTGCTTCGGGTTCTGGCAAATTACCATCACCTTACCATGTCTTCTAATGATTTTGCATTTTTCGCAAATGGGTTTAACGGAAGGTCTTACCTTCATTGAAAATACCTCCATTCGTGTGAGAACCTTACTTGGCTCTCCAGATAATTCTACCCTTGGTCAGATCGTACGGGGACATTTCCACCGTAACCCGATCGCCGGGCAGGATCTTGATATAGTTCATACGGAGCTTACCGGAGATGTGGGCATGAATTTTATGACCCTGCTCCAACTCCACCATGAAATTTGCATTGGGCATCGCTTCGACGACAACGCCCTCCACTTCGATCATATCTTCTTTTGACATAGGTCCTCCTATAATCCCCGATACGGGGAAAGACTTTTCCAGAGCAGGCGATCGGTTTCCGGCAGGCAGGGGAGCGTTCCCAGCACCGCAAGATGCTTGACGCTTTTCTTGCGAGGACGCCGGAGCTTTCGATGCCGGCCGTCTGCGATCAGTACCTGATGTTGATTAAAATCTTCAACGACAACAAATATGAACCCTTTTTCTTTTCCGGCGGTGACCCGCACCACCGTGCCTTTTTCAAAGCCAGTCATTTCACACCCGGGTCAAAATATGACCCTTATCACCGTCTATAAAAAAGGTGTGTTCGTAATGGGCGCTGAGCTTGCCGTCCTCGGTGGTGACGGTCCAACCGTCATCACGATCCAGGACAACCCGATCCGTACCCTGGTTGATCATCGGCTCGATGGCAACGGTGGCGCCTTTCGGCAGCCGAAGTCCGTGCCCGGCCCGGCCGAAGTTCGGTACGTTGGGATCTTCATGCAGTGCGCGGCCGATGCCGTGCCCCACAAATTCCTTCACCGGACTGTAGCCGAATTGCTGCACGTAGCTTTCAATGCACTGACCGATGTCCCCCAGCCGAACGCCGTCTTTAAGCAGCAGTTCTGCTCTCCGAAGGCTCTCTCTGGTCACCT
The DNA here is from genome assembly GCA_045541555.1 of Eubacteriales bacterium. Lineage (GTDB taxonomy): Bacteria > Bacillota > Clostridia > Oscillospirales > QAKW01 > QAKW01. The sequence continues at coordinate 15,155 of JAZQJH010000035.1, forward strand.
CGATCAGCTGCATCGCTTCCGGCGAGATGGTTCCCACCGGGAAAGTATTAGCAGTATCACCGTGAAATCCGCCGATATAGGCACCCACGTCCACGCTGACAATGTCCCCCTCTTTCAGAATGATCTTTTCGGAGGGGATCCCATGGATCACGACATTATTCACCGAGATGCACGCGCTGGCAGGAAAACCGCCGTACCCCTTAAAGGATGGCCGGGCGCCATGGGAACGGATGTAGCTTTCTACGATCCGATCCAGCTCCTTGGTGCTCATCCCGGGGCTGACTGCATCCCCTGCCGCCTGAAGCGCGCCGGCGGCAATTGCACCGGCCTTGCGCATCAAGCGGATCTCACTATCAGATTTGATGATCATCATTTTAACTTCGCCTCGATAGCTTCAAAGGTTGCTTTGGTGGTGTCGGCCAGTTCCTCCTGACCATCCACCAAGACCAACCGGCCTCTGGCCTCGTAAAAGGCCTTCAACGGCTCGGTGGTTTTGTGATACGTCTTCAGCCGATCCAGGACGGTATCCGGATGATCGTCCTTACGGATGATCAGCTCGGCTTTACAGGCGTCACAATGTTTGTTATCTTCAGAGGGCTTAAAATCCACATGATAGGTCATTCCGCAAGCGGGACAGACGCGTCTGCCGCTCATCCGCTGAACGATTTTTTCATCCGCCACCTCCAAGGAGAGGGCGATGTCGATCTCCACGCCCATCTGCTCCAAGGCTTCCGCCTGGGGAATGGTACGGGGAAAACCGTCCAAAATAAAACCGTTTTTGCAGTCTTCCTCTGCCAGTCTCTCCCGAATCATGCCGATGACCACCTCATCCGGAACCAGCTTGCCGGCGTTGATCAGGCTTTCCGCCTGCTTGCCCAGCTCCGTTCCGTTATGGATGGCTGCCCGGATCATGTTTCCGGTAGAGATGGTAGGAATTTCGTAACGACCCGAAATGTTTTCAGCCTGAGTGCCTTTACCGGCACCCGGTGCGCCTAAAAGAATCAACTTCATGATCGGCACCTTTTATTCAAGGAACCCTTTATAATGGCGCATCAGCATCTGAGATTCCAGCGTCTTGACCGTCTCAAGGGCAACGCCGACGACGATCAACAAGGTGGTACCACCGATCGCAACGGAAGACAGATTGGAATTGAACATCGCCACAACATTGGGCAGTGCGGAAACCAGACCAAGGAAGAGTGCACCGATGAGGGTGACACGGTTCAAGCTCTTGGTGATGAAATCCGCGGTCGGCTTACCGGGACGGATACCCATGATAAAGCCGCCGTTCTTCTTCAGGTTATTCGCCACTTCAACAGGGTTGAAGGTGATAACGGTATAGAAATAACTGAAGAAAATGATCAGCAGGAACATCAGCACGGTATAGATCCAGCCGCCAACTTCCAAAGCATCTACCACAGCACCAAACCAGGTCTTCTCCAGCTTGGGGAAAAAATTCAGGATGGTGGGGGGCAGCATGACAAAGGACTGAGCAAAGATAATAGGCAGAACGCCGACCATATTCACCTTCAAGGGAATATTGGTGTTCTGACCGCCGTACATCTTGCGACCCTTTACCTGCTTCGCATACTGAACAGGGATCCGACGCTCACCGTTGGTCACGAAGACCACGAAGCCGATCATTGCCAGCACGCCGATGACCAGGATCAAAGCAACGATCCAATGGACCGCGCCAGCCTGAACGTTGGCAATCAAAACGTTTGCCATACCGGGGAAACCGGAAACGATACCGGCAAAGAGGATCATAGAGATACCGTTGCCAATACCATGCTCATTGATCTTCTCACCCAGCCACATTACGATGGCTGCGCCGACGGCGAAGGTGAAGACGATAACCAGAGCGCCGAACACGCCGGCATCCTCAGCCACAACACCGGCCGCATTCTTGAGGATGGTGTAGTAACCGAAGCCCAGCAGGAAGGAGAATGCGATAGAAAGGTAGCGAGTCCAGGACTCCATGATCTTTCTGCCACGCTCGCCGTCTTCCTTCATCAACCGCTCCAGGGGCGGAATGGCCACCATGAGCAGCTGCATGATAATGGATGCGTTAATATAGGGGGAGATAGACAGCGAGAAGATCGTTGCCTGCTCCATCGCACCACCAGACATGATGTTTAAATAGGAAAAGATATTGCCGCTTTCTGCGTAACCCTGGAAGAGGGACTTCATTGCAGTCGCATCCAGGAACGGAACGGTAATACTACAACCCAACCGGAAGATCAGGATGATAAAAGCAGTGAATAAAAGCTTCTTTCTCAAATCCTGGATTTTCCAGGCATTTTTGAAGACGCTAAACATCTTACATCACCTCAACCTTTCCGCCGACAGCCTCGATTTTCTCTTTAGCACCTGCAGTTACCTTAACTGCCTTAACGGTGATCGCTTTGTCAACGGAACCGGAACCGATTACCTTCAAGCCGTCAAATGCCTTCTTGGCAAAGCCGGCCTCGATAACCGCATTAATATCCACTACAGCGCCGGCATCGAATGCGTTCAGATCGCTGAGGTTCAAAACAACGTACTTCTTAGCGAAGATATTGTTGAAGCCACGCTTCGGAAGCCGTCTTTGCAAGGGCATCTGACCGCCTTCAAAGCCCAGACGGATGCTGCCGCCGGAACGGGCCTTCTGACCTTTATGGCCATGACCGCCGGTCTTACCGTTGCCGGAGCCGGGGCCTCTGCCCTTTCTCTTTGCAACGGAAGTAGAGCCGCTTACAGGAGCAAGTTCGTGTAATTTCATGTTTCTTCCTCCTTACTTCTCAACTTCGATCAGGTGAATGATCTTCTTGATTTTACCCTCGGTGCAAGCATTCTCGGGCTGGGTGGTCACGTCGCCGACCTTCTTAAGCCCCAGGGCCTCAGCGGTAGCGATCTGATCCTTCTTGCAGCCGATCAGGCTCTTTACCAGAGTAATTTTAATCGTTTTTACTTTAGCCATTGTTGTTGCCTCCTTAACCTAAGATCTCTTCTACGGTCTTACCGCGCTTTGCGGCAACGGTGGCAGCATCAGTACAGGCAGCGAGACCTGCCAGAGTAGCGTTAACAACGTTTCTCTGATTGCGGGAACGCAGAGCCTTGGTTCTGATGTCCTTAATACCAGCCATCTCCAGTACGGCACGAACAGCGCCGCCGGCGATAACACCGGTACCGGGAGCAGCAGGCTTCATGATAACCATAGATGCGCCGTACTTACCGACGATCTCATGGGGGATAGTGGTATCCTTCATGCTGATGGTGATCATATTCTTCTTGGCATCCTCAATACCCTTGCGGATCGCTTCGGGTACTTCAGCGGCCTTACCCAGGCCGGCGCCAACACGGCCGTTGCCGTCGCCGACAACGATCAGTGCGGAGAACTTCATGATACGTCCGCCCTTAACGGTCTTGGAAACCCGGTTCAGGGACACGACTCTCTCTTGAAGGTCCAGCGTAGTTGCATCAATTTTATTAGCCATTATTCTTTCTCCTCCAATTAGAATTTCAGTCCGCCTTCACGGGCGCCCTCAGCCAGTGCCTGAACACGGCCATGGTACACAAACCCGCCTCTGTCGAACACAACAGTATCAATCTTCTTCTCGAGAGCACGCTCGGCAACGAGGGTGCCCACCTTCTTAGCGGCATCCTTGTTGCCGCCGTACTCGGTAAAGCTCTTCTCCATGCTGGAAGCGCTTACCAGAGTCACGCCGTTCACATCATCAATGATCTGGGCGTAAATATGCTTTGCAGAACGGAAAACGCAAAGACGGGGACGCTCGGGAGTTCCGGAGATCTTGGAGCGCACACGCTTATGCCGTTTAATTCTTGCAGCATTGCTATCAGGCTTCTTAACCATAATCTTATCCTCCCTTTATTACTTTGCGCCTTTACCGGCTTTACCTTCTTTATGCTTCACGACCTCATCCACATAGCGGATACCGGCACCCTTATAGGGCTCGGGGGGTCTCTTGAAACGAACGTTAGCCGCAAAATGACCAACCAGCTGCTTATCGATACCGGAGATCACAACCTTGTTCTGAGCAGGAACCTCGATGGTGATACCATCGATGGGCTCCATGATCACAGGATGGGAGTAACCCAGGTTCATGTTCAGGGTCTTACCCTGCAGCTGAGCTCTGTAACCGACGCCACGGATCTCCAACTCTTTGGAGTAGCCCTTGGTGACGCCTTCAACCATGTTGGCGATCAAAGTCCGGGTGAGGCCGTGGAGAGAGCGGTGCTCTTTCTCATCATCGGGACGGGTCACAATGATTTCAGCGCCTTCGACTGCGATCTGCATATCAGGATGCATGGTCTTGGTCAGTTCGCCCTTGGGACCCTTGACAGTGATGGTATTGTCACTGCCCAATTTCACTTCAACACCTTCGGGAATAGTGATCGGTTTTCTACCAATTCTCGACATCAGAATTCCTCCTTACCAAACGAAGGCAAGCACTTCGCCGCCAACGCCTAACTTCCGAGCCTGCTTATCGGTCATAACACCCTTAGAGGTGGACACGATGGCAGTACCCAGGCCTTTTCTTACGCGAGGCATATCCTCGACGCCGGCATAGATCCGTAAGCCCGGCTTGGAAATTCTCTTCAAGCCCTGGATGATACGGGTCTTATTTTCGCCGTACTTCAGAGTCAGAACGATATTGCCCTGCAGGCCATCGTCCTCGACCTTCATTTCCTTAATGTATCCCTCGTCCAAAAGGATCTGGCAGATTGCCTTCTTCATGTTGGAAGCGGGGATGGAAACGGTTTCATGTTTTGCAGCATTTGCATTCCGGATCCGGGTGAGCAAATCTGCGATAGGATCAGTAATCTGCATTTCTCGCTCCTCCTTACCAGCTGGATTTCTTCACACCGGGAATCTGGCCCTTGTAAGCCAGTTCACGGAAGCAAATTCTGCAGATGCCGTAGTTACGCAGATAAGCGTGAGGACGGCCGCAGATTTTGCATCTGTTGTACTCTCTCGTGGAGAATTTCTGGGTCTTTTGCTGCTTTAAGATCATAGATTTCTTAGCCATTATAAATTCCCCCTCTTACTTCTCAAAAGGAGCGCCGAACAGAGTCAGCATCTCTTTTGCTTCTTCATCGGTCTTAGCGGTGGTAACGAACACGATGTCCATACCACGGATCTTTTCGACCTTATCGTACTGGATCTCAGGGAAAATCAGCTGTTCCTTGATACCGAAAGCATAGTTGCCACGGCCATCAAAGCCGTTAGCGTTGATTCCGCGGAAGTCACGTACACGGGGCAGAGCCACGTTGAACAGACGATCCAGGAACTCATACATTTTCTCACCACGCAGGGTAACCTTTGCACCAATGTTCATACCCTCACGAACCTTGAAGTTCGCAACGGACTTACGAGCCTTGGTAGCAACGGCCTTCTGACCGGTGATCAGTGCCAGCTCAGCACATACGTTATCGATAACCTTTGCGTTGTCCTTAGCATCGCCGCAGCCAACGTTGATTACGATTTTATCCAGCTTGGGGATCTGCATCACGCTCTTGTAGCCGAATTTCTTCATCAGGGCGGGAGCGATCTCTTTGCTGTAAAGCTCAGACATTCTAGACATAATTCTTACTCCTCCTTAGAAAATTTCGCCACAATCTTTATTCTTGCAGACACGCTTGGTGACTTTCTTGTCGCCCTCGGTGATGGTGGTATGACCCATCCGGCCGGCAGTCTTGCACTTGGGGCAGACGACCTGAACCTTGGAAGCGTAGATGGCACCCTCAGCCTCAACACGGCCGCCGGCTTCACCCTGGCGACGAGGCTTTACGTGCTTGATGACCATATTGGCCTTCTCCACGATAACCTTCCCCTCTTTGGGGCTGACTTCCAGGACCTTACCCTTGAGACCCTTGGAAGCACCGGAGATCACCAGAACGGTATCACCTTTTTTAACATGCAATTTGTTCATTCTGATCGTACCTCCTCTTACAGCACTTCGGGAGCCAGGGAAAGGATCTTGGTATAATCCTTATCACGCAGCTCTCTGGCCACAGGCCCAAAGATACGGGTACCTCTGGGGTTTTTATCATCACGAATAATAACGGCAGCATTCTCGTCGAAACGGATGCTGGAGCCGTCGGCTCTCTTGATGCCTTTTACAGTGCGTACGATTACCGCCTTCACAACGTCACCCTTTTTCACGGTGCCGCCGGGAGCAGCCTTCTTCACAGAGCAAACAACTACATCGCCAATACCTGCGTATCTTCTTCTCGTACCGCCAAGTACACGGATGCACATCAACTCTTTAGCACCGGTATTGTCGGCAACTTTAAGATAAGTTTGTTGCTGTATCACGACTTAGTCCTCCTTTAAATTATTTGGCCTTTTCGATGATGCGAACAAGGCGCCATCTCTTATCCTTGGAAAGAGGTCTGGTTTCCATAACCTCTACAGTATCGCCGATGCCGCATTCATTGTTCTCATCATGGGCCTTCAGCTTGTAGGTGGTCTTCATAACCTTCTTATACAAGGGGTGCTTAACGTTATCTTTAATCGCAACAACGATGGTCTTATCCATCTTATCGCTTACAACCTCGCCAACGCGGGTCTTTCTCAAAGTTCTTTCCATTTCCTTATCACTCCTTTATAAGATTACTTGGACTCACGGAGCTCAAGCTCACGAAGAATCGTATTTACACGAGCGATGTCCTTCTTGACGGCAGCGATCCGCTGGGGATTATCCAACTGATTGGTCGCGTGCTGGAATTTCAGGTTAAAAAGCTCCTTCTTCAGGTCGTTGAGCTTGATATTCAGTTCTTCTGCGTTCATTTCTCTTACTTTATTAGCCTTCATTCTTCGTCACCACCTTCAGTTTCCTTGACCACAAACTTACACTTGATAGGCAGCTTGTGCATTGCAAGGCGCATAGCCTCGCGGGCCAGCTCTTCGGAGACATCCGCGATCTCAAAGAGGATGCGGCCCGGCTTAACGACTGCTACCCAATACTCGGGAGAACCTTTACCGGAACCCATTCGGGTTTCAGCAGGCTTTGCAGTAACCGGCTTGTCGGGGAAGATCTTGATCCAAACCCGGCCACCTCTCTTGAGGTAACGGGTCATCGCAATACGGGCGGCCTCGATCTGATTGTTGGTGATCCAAGCGGGCTCGCAAGCCTGCAGACCATACTGACCGTAAGCGATGGTGTTGCCGCGGGTAGCCTTACCCTTCATGCGGCCTCTCTGTACTCTTCTGTATTTTACTCTCTTAGGAATTAACATTACTTAGCTCCTCCTTCTTTTTTAGGAGCCTTCTTGACATCGGAGAGGATCTCGCCTTTGTAGATCCAAACCTTAACGCCGATCTTACCGTAGGTGGTATTAGCCTCGGTGAAACCGTAGTCGATATCAGCTCTCAAAGTCTGCAGAGGAATAGTACCCTCGTGATAGCATTCGCTTCTGGCGATTTCAGCACCGTTCAGACGGCCGGATACCATAACCTTGATACCCTTAGCGCCGGTTCTCATGGTGTTGCCGATCGCCTTCTTCATGGCACGGCGGAAAGCAATACGCTTCTCCAGCTGCTGAGCGATAGACTCAGCAACTAGCTGGCTGCTGGTGTCCATGTTCTTAACTTCAACGATATTGATGTTGACCTTCTTACCGGTCATATCCATCAATTCCTTCTTCAGCTTCTCAATCTCAGCACCGCCGCGACCGATTACCAGACCGGGCTTGGCGCAATGCAAGAAGATGCGGATGCTGCTGCCATCAGCAGTACGCTCGATCTCGATATCGGGGATACCGGCAGCGTAGAGCTTCTTCTTCAGGAAATTACGGATATTGTAGTCTTCCAGGATCAGGTCGCCGACTTTACCGTCAGCAGCGATCCATCTGGAATCCCAGTTTTTGATGACCCCGACTCTCAGGCCGTGGGGATTAACTTTCTGACCCATTCTCTTACGCCTCCTCCAATACAATAGTCACGTGAGAGGTCCGCTTATTGATGCGGAACGCTCTGCCCTGTGCTCTGGGCATGATTCTCTTCAGGATGGGACCGGGGCAGGCATAGCACTTGGCTACGACCAGCTTGTTCACATCCATGCCGTTGTTGTTCTCGGCGTTAGCCATAGCGCTCTTGAGCAGCTTACATACCGGCTCAGAGGCGGCCTTATTGGTGTTCTGCAGAATTGCTACTGCGTATTTAGCGGGCTTATTCCGGATCAGATCCAGAACCACGCTGACCTTACGAGGAGAAATTCTGAGATATTTCAAATGTGCAGTTGCTTGCATTTCGTTCTTCCTCCTTACTTCGTGGTCTTGGAGCCTGCATGGCCCTTAAAGGTTCTGGTGGGAGCGAACTCACCCAGCTTATGACCGATCATATCCTCGGTTACATATACAGGTACATGCTTTCTGCCGTCATGGACAGCGATCGTATGACCTACAAACTCCGGAAAGATGGTGGATGCTCTGGACCAGCTCTTGAGAACTCTCTTTTCGCCGGACTCATTCATCGCCTGAATTCTTGCATAAAGCTTAGGATCTACAAAAGGTCCTTTTTTAACACTTCTACTCATTATTCAATCTCCTCCTTCCAGATTACTTCGCGTTCCGACGCTTCACAATGAACTTGTCGGTCTTGGCCTTTTTGCTTCTGGTCTTGTAGCCCAGAGTGGGTTTACCCCAGGGGGTTACAGGGCCGCTGCGGCCGATGGGGGACTTACCCTCACCACCACCGTGGGGGTGATCGCAGGGGTTCATAACAGAACCACGAACGGTGGGGCGGATACCCATATGACGCTTTCTACCGGCCTTACCGATAGAAACGTTCGCGTGCTCACCATTGGATACGACACCGATGGTAGCCATACAATTCAGCCGAACCAGGCGAACCTCGCCGGAGGGCAGACGAACCTGCGCATAGCCGTTTTCCTTCGCCATCAGCTGAGCGCTGTTACCGGCGGAACGAACCAGCTGAGCACCCTTACCGGGATACAGCTCGATGTTGTGGATAACGGTACCAACGGGAATGCTTTCGATGGGCAGTGCGTTGCCGGGCTTAATGTCGGCGGTAGCACTGGAAATAACAGTGTCACCAACCTTCAGGCCTTCGGGGCAAACGATATATGCCTTTTCGCCATCCTCATACTGAAGAAGAGCGATGAAAGCGGTACGATTAGGATCATACTGGATGGAGGTCACAGTTGCGGGAACATCCATCTTATTTCTCTTAAAGTCAATAATTCTGTACTTGACTTTGTTGCCGCCGCCCTGATGGCGAACGGTGATGCGGCCATAGCTGTTTCTACCGGCATTCTTCTTGACGGTGGTCAAGAGGGAACGCTCGGGAGCGTCCTTGGACAGACAGCTGTAATCCACATTGCTCATCTGGCGTCTGGCCGGAGAAGTCGGTTTATAAGTTTTCATTGCCATAACTTTGCTCCTCCTTACATCATGCCGTCAAAGAACTCGATGGTCTTTGAATCAGCAGTCAATTTCACATAGGCTTTCTTCCAAGCGGCAGTCTTGCCCACATGGACGCCCATTCTCTTTTCCTTACCACTTACGTTAACAGTGGTAACCTTCTCAACGGAAACCTTGAAGATTTCCTCAACCGCATTTTTGATCTCGATCTTATTGGCATCCTTTGCTACCTGGAAGACGTAGGTCTTATCCTGCATAGCTGCCATGGATTTTTCGGAGACAATGGGTTTCATAATAATATCGTAATTAGATTTCATTATGCATAAACCTCCTCAAGTTCCTTTACGGCATCCTGAGTCAGGATCAGAGTGTCATGCTTCAGGATCTCGTAAGTGTTGATGGTGTTTACACGAGCGGCGGTCACGCCGGGAATGTTGGCTGCGCTCTTCACGAAGAAGAGGTTGGTCACGTTGTTGACCACCAGAGCATTCTCGGTGTTGAGGGCCTTCATCATGCCAACAACCGTCTTGGTCTTATATTCTTCCATATCGATCTTATCCAGAACGATCAGCTTGCCTTCAGCCAGCTTGGAGGAGATAGCGCTCAGGAGAGCCAGCTTCTTCACCTTCTTGTTCATGCTGAAGCGATAGTCACGGGGCTTGGGAGCGAAGACGATACCGCCGTGGGTCCACTGAGGGCTGCGGGTAGAACCCTGACGGGCACGACCGGTTCCCTTCTGACGCCAGGGCTTGATGCCGCCGCCGGAAACCTCCGCGCGGGTCAGAGCAGACTGAGTACCCTGACGCTGATTAGCCAGATAATTGGTGACTGCCATATGCATAGCAGCTTCATTTACGTTTACGCAAAAAATGGATTCGTTCAGGTCCATGGTGGACACCTTAGCGCCACTCATATCAAATACATCAATATTAGCCATTTAATTTATCCCCCTTACTCAACCATTTTTAACGGTGTTCTTAACGGTGACGATGGAGCCCTTAGGACCGGGAATCGCACCCTTAACAACCAAAAGATTATTCTCGACATCGACCTTTACTACGTCGAGATTCTGGACGGTTACCTTCTCGGCACCCATGTGACCGGGCATCTTCTTTCCTTTATAAATACGGGAAGGAGAAGAGCAGGCGCCCATGGAGCCGGCGTGGCGATGGATCGGGCCGCTACCGTGGGTCATAGGACCGGAGCGCTGGCCGTTGTATCTCTTAATGGTACCGGCGAAGCCCTTACCCTTAGAAATACCGGTGACATCCACACAGCTGCCGACTTCGAAGGCATCTGCGGTGATGACATCGCCTACATTATAATTATCTGCGTCCTCCAGACGGAACTCTTTCAGAACTTTCTTTGCTGCCACGCCAGCCTTCTCGAAGTGACCCTTCATAGGCTTGGTGACCTTCTTCTCAGCCAGATCCTCATAGCCCAGCTGCAGAGAAGCGTAGCCGTCGTTCTCAACGGTCTTCTTCTGAACAACAGTGCAGGGACCAGCCTGAATTACTGTTACCGGAATGACGTTGCCCATTTCATCAAAAACCTGGGTCATTCCGATTTTCTTACCGATAATACCTTTCTTCATTGTGTTTACCTCCATAATGGTTATTGGTTGGTTTTCACCAACATGACCTTCTCACCCGAGCGATTACAGCTTGATTTCAAGCTCAACGCCGGCAGGAAGTTCTACGCTTGCCAGAGCCTCAGCGGTCTTGGCGGCGGGCTTAACGATGTCGATCAGACGCTTGTGCGTTCTGCGCTCGAACTGCTCTCTGGAATCCTTGTACTTATGAACAGCACGCAGGATGGTCACGACCTCTTTCTTGGTAGGAAGGGGGATGGGACCGGATACGACCGCGCCGGTTCTCTGGGCGGTCTCCAGGATCTTCTGAGCAGCCTGATCCACCAGGGTGGAATCGTAGCCCTTGATTCTGATTCTGATTTTTTCAGCCATTCTGAGTTAGCCTCCTTTAATTATTTGACTCATGGGATCAGCAACTTTGACGGAAAATTCTTTAACACACAGCCGGGTGTTTCACCGGGAGGGCTAAAATAAATCGGGATTTTCACCCGTACAAAGCTCCCATTCTCAAAAGCGGCTTACGCAGCAGACCCACGCAGTTCCAAAGAACGGCCTTTGTTTTCCTCAAACTTTCGCCCAGCTCTCGGCCGGACTTGCTCAGCGGAAATTCCCCATAAACGCCGGGGAAAAATCGGCGCTATGGCCACCTCCCGCTTCGTCGCATCCGAAGTCAGCCTGTATATGATAACACACCCGTCCGGGAATTTCAAGTGTTTTTTTAAAAAAAATTCACTTTTTTCACAAAGTTTTTTCCTAAAATTCTGTGAAATTGCACAAACCACAATTTCTTGTGTTTTTGGTTCATTTTATATCAAAATACGGCATTTATCTTTACAGAACATTTTTTAAATGATATAATGTAAGTGTCTTTATAGCGCATTATATAATAAGGAAGAAATTTTAATAGGAGGTATCTCTCAACATGAAAGAACCGATCTTAGTAATTATGGCAGCCGGTATGGGAAGCCGTTACGGCGGATTAAAACAAATCGACCCCGTTGACCCCCAAGGGCATATCATTATGGACTTTTCTGTTTATGATGCTATGCAGGCGGGTTTCAAAAAATTTGTGTTTGTTATCAAAAAGCAGATCGAGGAAGATTTCAAAGCAACCATTGGCCGCCGGATTGAAAAGGTGGCAGAGGTGCATTATGCTTATCAAGAGCTTGATAAGATCCCCGAAGGAGTCATTGAAATCCCGGCAGACCGCGTCAAGCCTTGGGGCACCGGACATGCAATCCTTTGCTGCAATGAATTTTTGGATGCGCCCTTCGCCGTCATCAATGCCGATGACTTCTACGGTCGTGATGCTTTTGTCCAGTTGTACAACTATCTCAAGGATGCAGGTGAGTCAGATCCCATGAAGATCTCTATGGTCGGCTACGTTCTGGAAAATACTCTGACCGATAATGGCCACGTGGCGCGCGGTGTTTGCCAGGTCAGCGAGGATGGCTATCTGCAAAAAATCGACGAGCGAACCATGATCCAGAAGATCGACGGCCAGGCTCATTTTTCAGAAGACGGCGGTGAGACCTTCGTTCCCGTTTCCAATACCGCACCGGTTTCCATGAATATGTGGGGATTCCCCTTAGCCTATCTCCGCGCGCTGGAAGAGAAGTTTCCTGAATTTCTCAAAAAAGCGGTGAAGGAAAATCCCTTAAAGGGTGAATTCTTCCTGCCGATAGTGGTCGATGAGCTGTTGTGCGAAAAGAAAGCCACCGTCAAGGTGCTGCATAGCGCTGATAAATGGTTTGGCGTCACTTACAAAGAAGATAAGCCCGGCGTCGAAGCCGGTATCCAGCAATTAAAGAACCAGGGCAAGTATCCGCAAAAGCTTTGGGAGGCATAATTTCATGAGTCAAGACCTAAAAAAGGTGATCAGCGCCTTTGCATTTGAGGGGAACGTCGTTGAGATAAGACCCTTTGGAGGAGGGCACATCAACGATACCATTTTACTGACGACCGATAAGGACGCGCAGTACATTCTCCAAAAAATTAATACCTTTGTATTTACCAAGCCCCATGAGCTGATGGAAAACATCTTCAATGTGACCGAGTATTTAAAAAAGCGGATCATTGAGCAAAATGGAAACCCCAATCGTGAAACGCTTACCTTTATCCGAACCCGGGACGGTCGGCACTACTATGACGGCCCCGAGGGGAACTGGCGCGCCTATCGCTTCCAGAGCGGACTGATGGCACTGAACGCTGTGCGTAGCGCCGATGATTTCTATGAAAGCGGTAAAGCCTTCGGCAGATTCCAACGTTTACTTCAAAATTATCCTGCCGAGACCCTCTATGAGACGCTTCCCCATTTTCACGATACCCCCGAGCGGATACGGCAATTACATGAAGCCATTAAGCAGAACGCTTCCGGGCGGTTAGAGAACGTCCGGGAGGAGGTCACCTTTGTTCTGGAGCGTGAGCAATCTGCCGGCATTATCATGGAGCTTCAGGCAGAAAAGGTTCTTCCCGTTCGCGTCACCCACAATGATACTAAGCTGAACAATGTTTTGCTGGATCCCATTACCGGAGAAGGTGTCTGCGTCATTGATCTGGACACGGTGATGCCCGGGCAAGCCATCTTCGATTTTGGCGATGCAATTCGCTTTGGCGCCTCCATCGCAGCAGAAGATGAATCCGATCTTTCCAAAGTGGAATTGGATCTCGGTCTGTTTGAAGCCTTCACCAAGGGCTTTCTGGAGGGCTGCCACGCAGCACTGACCCCTGCGGAGAAAGATCTTTTACCCACCGGCGCCTGGATGATGACCTTTGAAAACGGCGTGCGTTTTTTGACCGACTACCTGAACGGAGATGTCTACTACAAAACCGATTACCCGGAACATAATTTGGTGCGTGCCCGGAACCAATTCAAATTAGTCCAAGAGATGGAAGCGAAGCAAGACCAAATGCAAGCCATTGTGGCGCAATACTAAGAAAAAAGAGGTTTGGAATAATCCAAACCTCTTTTAAAATCTCATAAAAAGCGGCTTCCTTTCGGAAACCGCTTTTACGTTTTCAATTACTCCACGTTCACGATGGGATACTCGGAATGAGCACGAACCACACGCTCCATGATGGTGGCCATCTGCGCTCTGGTAGCAGTACCCTGGGGATCGAACTTGCCATCGGAACCGGCAATCAGACCGGTCTTGACAGCGCGCTCAGCAGTCTGCTTTGCCCAATCGCTGACAGTATTCATATCAGAAAGCTTGAAGGAAGTACCATAGGTCTTGGTAGAACCCGGCTCGATATAATCGATAAAGCGAATGAAGAAGGTCGCCAGCTCTTCGCGGGTAACGTTATCATCGCCGTTAAAGTTGCCGTAAGAACCCTTTACAACGCCGATGGCGGAAAGAGCAATGGCGTAGCGGTCGTACCAACCGCCCTTCAGATCCTTGAACTCGACAGTCTCGCCGCCCAGTTCTTTCAGCAGAGCCTTGAACTCCGTCTCCGACATCTTTTCGACTGCGTTATTCTCCCAGAGGTAACGCCCCAGGATCGTCACAACCATGCCTCTGGTCAGTTCGCCGTCGCCATCAAAGATTCCTTCGCCGACGCCGCCCATCAAATTGAAGGACTTGGCGAAGACTGCCATATCATGATACCAATCGTCAATATCGTCGAACTGTCTGCCTCTGGCCAGCCGTTCGCTGTCCCACTCGGAGGAGCAGTCATTACAATAATATTTGATGAAGCCGGAAGCGCCCACGGTGGGAGCCTTATACTGAATCACGATCTTCTTCTCAGGATGCTTGCCGGTGGCTTTTTCCGTAACCTTGGTGTTGCCGCAAACGCAAGCCTTGATGGTATCGGTGACGCAGTCGCCTTCCTGAACCGTCTTGGAGAAGGTACAAGGAACATTCTTGATCGCGGTGCAGTTTGCACAGCTATGGGTACCGTTGTCATTCTTCTTCAAGGTATGACCGGTAGCGGTTCCTGCCTCAACGACCATATAATTACCGGCGCAGCCTTCAACGGTGCAGCGATAAACGGTATAGGCGTCAGTCGTACAGGTAGCCGGGTTCTTGGTGGGAAATTGATGCCATACGCATTCCATCTCACGCTTACAGGTTGCACAAATATGCTTAGAGCCACCTTTGGTAGCAACATTGTTCCACTCCCAGCTTCCGCACTCTGCATAGTCCTTTTCGCCGCAACCGTTTTCGCAAATGCGGTAATGCTTTGCGCTGGTAGCATCCTGATACCACTTGGCGGACCACTTATGACCGTCAATATTGTCAATCTTAGACTCAATGCTGTATTTACAATATTTACACTCGATCTTGCTTACGCCGTCCTTGATACAGTCCTCTTTCTCCACCTCGACAGGTGCTCCGAAAACGCAAGCCTCATCAGCAAACGGCTCGCCGCACTTGCTACAGAAAACGCCGTGCTTTGCATCGTTTTGAGCAGGGGTTCCGGCAGGCTTGGTATATGCTTTGCTATGGTCGCAATAGACCTCGATAGCAAGAGGGGCAGCGTCCTTGGTGTAATCCTGACCGACAACGTAAGGAATCTGCAGATTATTATCAACGCCACCGTGATACATCTCTTCGATGGCACCCATTACGTCATAGAAACCAAACGCCGCATCATTCTTCACAGTGAAGGTGATATCAAACAAGGAGGAAGTCGACACGTTTGCCGCAGCAGCCCAGGTGATATAAACCTTTCCGTCTTCCACATTGTCAAAAACTTCACCACCACCCAAGGCAATTGCCGCATAGGTGTCGGTAAATAAATTCTTATTATAAGGGAGTTTCACGGTAACACCGTTCAATTCCATAGCAGAAGAAAGACCGACTGTCACCTTCACGCTCTGGCCACGCTCAACCCGACCGTCGGTATCATCGACAGTCAGCACCAATTGCGGCGCCGGAGCGGCAGAAGCCACTGTAATGGTGCAGAGCATGGAGATCAGCATCATTATAGTCAGTACGATTGAACTAACTCTTTTCAACATAATGTTCCTCCTTAGGATAGAGATAAAGACACTTATCCAATTATATATATTAATTATAACAAAGACTGCAAGAAAAAGACATTACTTTATGTTGCTTATTTAACACACTTTGTGCATTAAATACCAGCCGGCGGAAGGGTCGTGCCGTTGGGGTCCCAGCCCACGTACTGATTCATCCATTGCAGAAGAATAATCGCATCCGGAAGACCCAATTGGCCGTTTCGGTCGGCGTCTGCTGCCGGCACCTTGAGCGCACTCTCAGGCAGGAGATACACGCGCCATTTTAAAATAGCTTGTACGTCTGCCAGATCCACTTTTTTATCTCCATTCGCATCGCCCCAGATATAATCCACGATATAAACGGATTCTTCTGCCAATTCTGCGGGAAAGGGCTGGAGAGTTCCATCCGTCAGCTCCGTGGACGAAACCTTGATCTTATATTCCCCTGCCGCCACGGTATCAGCGACACGGAAAGTCAGACGAACCAGCACGCCGTCCCCCGCAATAGTTTCTTCGGCAACCAAAGCGACGGCCGTTTTTCCCGGCTCCCATTCCAACAGGGCGGTACCGTTTGCAAGACATAGCGCCCCTGCCCGGACATCGGTCAACGTCAAAACAGAAGAATCAAAATCCAGTTGAAGCACTGCGCCACTCAGACCCGGATTATTCTGAAGCAATACATCCACAGTGATTTCCGATTTGATGGTGGTCTCATCCGGCATTTGTACCAAAAAAGAAGCGCCGGCAGGATCTGCAACGGCAGGAATTACCCCAAGCATACTACTTAATATGGCTAAAGCCATGACAATAGCGGTTAGTTTTTTCAGCATAAAGTCCTCCGCATAGAATTATAATTTTATTATAGCAGAACCAACCTCAAATTACAATGGATAGAATGAAAAAAGAGCGCAGACGATTGTCTGCGCTCTTTTATCTAATCCTTATTCGCCGAAGAATTCCGCATCAGAAATCTGGAAGTTCAGATACTTCAGCAGATAGATCACATCACTCATGTTGACAGTGCCGGTATTGGTGCCGTCGGCAAGATCAACGTTATCGTTTTCACTGGTGAGATTTGCAATCTTATCGGTGATGGTAAATCCTTCAACCTCAAAGGAGGTGGAGCCGGCAGGTCTGTTGAGATAGCGGAGCAGATAAATCGCATCCTGCAGATTAACGAACTTATCGGCGGTCATATCGCCCTTCACCAGACCACTATAGACAAATAGGGTCTTGGAATAGGGTTCAAAAGCGATCGTGGTCTTATAATCATCGTGGCTATAAGCGTTGACCACCTCTACTGCAACGACAGTCTCAGTGTTTGCCAGCAGGGCTTCGTCATCCTTCACCTCGAAATCCAGGATCAATACGGTGCCATCGCCGGTCATATCCGTACCGCTGATCACGTGGATATTCTTATTGACAACGCCGGTGGCGCCCGTAATGCCTGCAGCGTCAAAAACGACGTCCCAGTCGCCCTTTTCAGAGCCCTTCAGGGTCAGCACGTCAGCATCATAGGTCAGCTTAAAGTTGAAACCGCCTACACCGGGATTATTCTTCAGATCGACCTTGACCTGGAAGGTTTCGCCAACCTTTGCTTTATCGGCATTCAATTCCACACCGGACAGCTTTGCGACCGTTCTGGTCTCGGTCTTACCGCAGACGCAGGTTCTGGATTCTTCACCTTCCGCATCGACGGAGGGAGGGGTCGTTTCCGCCCAAGCACCAAATACGTGCTTCTCCAATTCGCCGGTCTCTTTACCGCAGACCGAGCAACGGATCTCATGGTACTGCGGGAAATTCGGCAGTTCTACGTAAGCATCCAGCTTATGAAGATCATCGCCAAGCAGAACACCCGTGTGTTCATAATCGCACTTGGTACAGGCGAGCACCACCGCCCCTACATCCTCAGGCTTACAAGAGGTTGCAGGTACGCGGGAGGCTTCCTTCAATTCGCCCTGGCATTCAAAATAACCATATTCAGAGAAAACATGACCGCAAAGAGAGCAAGCTTTATATACATCGTGCTTTTCGGCGGGCTCCTCAGTATTGGTATCGGTGATGTTCTTCCAATTATCCTGATCACAAGCCTCTTCGCCACCCTGATCGCAATTAATAGTTGAAGATGAAGTACCGGCAATCGTCCAGGAACGACCGCAAGCATAGGAATGAGTACCATCCCCATTGTCGGTATACTCAAACTCGCAGGTATGGGTCGGGATAATATAACCGACGAGCGCACCCGTCACGGGATCCTCCGTCCAGACGGCGGCCTTATCCTCATAATCCTTCAGATTTATCAACGCGCCGTCCACATCGGTGTAGTCCGTGAAGCTCTCCAACGGAGTAGGATCCTCGGGGTGCCGAATTTCAACGGTTACTTTTGTGATCTCTTTTTCATTTACGGCAAGAAGATCCACCTTTCCATCACGGAGACCCCATTTTTTCTCGACACCAGCCTGGTTCAAAAGAATGGCTGCCTCAATGGCATCATCCCCAACCTGCACAGCCTGAGAACCGGAAGCGATTGTAAGCGCGCCGGTGCCGAGCACACCCAGCTCAGAATATACATTCGTTGCTTTAAGGTTACTGGAAACGCTCGTAGAATTAACTGCACCGACCAGCGCAGTCATCGGAGCCTCGACTCCTGCGGGAACCGTTACAATGTTATTGATTTCAATGACGTTATCCATCACGCTGCCGGTGTGCTTGCTCAAGTTTGCAACCAAAAGGCCGGTACGCTCAGCAAGAGAACCGGTTGCCGCTCTATCATAAACGATCTTTGTCCCGGTAACAAAAATGTTTTTAAAGGTACTGGCCGCGGTAATCTCACCGCCCAGGATACCATGAGAAGAGTCCCAGTGCTCCAGCTGCATCTCATTGTCGATCATGACGATGCCATCCATGGTACAGCCGGCAACCCTACCGGTAATAAAACCGAGGTTTACGCCGCCGCCGGCAGGATCATGAGCACTGATCAGCTTACAGCGTTCCATGCGGATGTCCTTAAAAGACGCATAACCGCCACTACGAATGGACAGGAAGGCATAGCCGTTACCGGTTTCGCCATACACCGGTCTGGTAGCGGTACAATCATAGAACTCCAAATCCTCCATGACAGGAATAGAACCGCCCAAAAACGTACTGTTGTTGGCGTTAACGTTCGTCGCATGGCAATCTCTGAAGGTCAGATCTCTCAATTCAGGGCAAGCGCTATCACCCAGCCACTTCATCGGGAAGCGAAGCCCGATGATCTCGCTGTTTTTACCGGTATTATTGACATCACCGTCCAGGCTTGCCAGCAAGCCGGACAAGGAGGTTGCCGCGCCGCTATAATCAGCAGCAAACGTGCAATTTCCCGTGATATATACGGTAGCATCAGCAGTAAGTTTGGCTGTAACGTTGGCGTTTTTAGCCGCCAACGCTTCTGCCAATTTTTCTAATTCTGCGGCATCGGCAACAGTATAGCTCTTATCAGAACTTTCTTTACCGGTCGCAATCAAATCCGTTATAGAAACAAGATCCAGGTCGGCTCCTTCCGCAATCGCAGGCAGCGCGATGCCGGCAAGAAGTGATACCAGCATCATAACCGCCATGATTGCGGATAACAGCCTTGTTTTCTTTGTGACCATAAGTCATTTCCTCCTAAAAGAACCTTTGTTAAAGGTGATCTGAAAGTACTTCAAACGCACCTTCACATGAATTTATGTTACTTTTATTTTTGTTTACAGACTGTTATCCCCAACCGTTCAGTATGCGGAGAAGGTGAATGACATCGTAAATGTTGATTCTGCCCGTATTGGTGCCGTCTCCAAGGTCAACGTTATTGTAGGTGGTGTCCAGATCGGCCGCATCCTCGGTAATAACGTTCTCGTACTCAGCAGGCAGGGTGTTCAGATAGAAGCGCATCAGCAGCATGGCGTCTCTCGTATCAAGAGAGCCGTCGCGCAGGAAGTCCCCTGCGATGTTTGCAAAGCCCAGCGTAATGGTGAACTCACCGATCGCCTTTTCATACGCAACCGGTTCGCCGGCGGCGTTGATAGCCTCCACGGAAAGGTCGATCTCATAGCCCTTGTTCGGGATGTGAAGATTGCCTTCCTCGGTGACCATCTTAAAGCTCAGCTTGACAATATCCTTCCGTGCGTCGGTTACGTCGGCATCTGCCGTCAAGGTGATCACCGCAGTACCGTTCACATCACTGTCGATCACTGCGCTAAAGCCATAGGCTGCAGCATCTACGCCGTCCAAGGACATCGCGGTCTGGTCGTAACCCACCGTCAAAGTCAGATCCTTGACAGCGACGTTGTTCTTCAAAGAAACGATCACGTCTGCGGTCTTTTCATCCGCAGCCAGCTGCACGTCAGCCTTCAGAACTGCCAGCTTCGGCAGCTGCACGATGATCGTGCCATGGCAAACGCCGCAGGTAGCCTGCTTCTCACCGAAAGTATCTTCACCGGGCTCGACGGTCACTGTCCATCCGTTGGTATCCGGCGTGCAGGCTTCGTCTTCATCCACGGTACAGCCCGTATGATTACAGGTGATCTTATGGGTAAGATGATCTGCATTGGGAGTATAGACCAGATCGTGGTCAAGAGCCGCGGGCTGATCCAGGGTATACAAATCGCCGCAATCACTACAGGTATAGGTCGTCTTACCGGCCACCAAGCATTCAGCGGGCTTAATCACCTGGCTGGTCACTTTGCTCGCCTCATGATCACGAATACGTCCTTCATTACAAACGGCACAATACTGACGACTCTGATGGGCGTGAGTCTCGTCTGCGCTACCTGCTACGTACTCGTAATCAATCGTACAATCGACCTGTTCGTCATCTTCATGGGTACAGTAAGCGTTAACGCCATCGATCACAGTTGCATAGTCGCAACGGTTCTGGTGATGCCAGATAGAGTCCTTGCCCTCGAAAAAGAGAGAGCAGAGCACAATTTCATGCTCATGGGCAGCATTCGCAACGGTTACTTCGGTATCCGCGGTAACAACGATGGTCTCGCCGCCGATGGTCAACTGGGTGCCGCCATTTGCATAAGTATACAGAATATTACCTTCAGCATCCTTCAGGGTGATCCGGAAGGTGCGGTCAGTTTCGGTTGCATAAACGGTCTTGCCGCCTTCAACCTTGTAGTAGGTCTTGCCGTTGCCACAATCGGTTGCATTGGCATTCAAGAGGTAAGCCAACTCACCGGAAGAAGCAACCTGAGGCAGCAGATTAGAGTTTGCAATGGTGCTTGCCTTATACGCAATCTTCATAATGCGGGAGAAACGATAGCCAACCGCATAAGTATTGAAGTTGATCTCCTTCCCCGGATCTTTTTCATTGAAACGAATAGCCTGACCGTAACCAGCCTCCTCGTCTACGATCAGAGTACCTGCAGCATAGGAGTTATAAGTCATACCGGAGAGCTGACCCCAGTCGTTCAAACCGGAAGCATGGGCCAGACCGGTGACGGTACCGACGTTATAGCAGCCATCCACCAAAGAACCGTTCAAGCCGCGGCCGACAATACCGCCGACGGAAACGTCTATTTCCAGCTGAGGCTTGCCCTCTTTATCCAGAACGGCGTTTGCCAGAACGGTATCATTGATGATCAGATCGGTAGCTACGACTTTGACGTCAGCAGCATTCCAGCAGCGCAGGATCTTACCGCCGGTGGCAGCAGAACCGGCGATGGCGCCAACTGCCATACCGCTACTGCCGCCATCGATGTCGATAACGCCCCAGTTTGCGATGATCTCACCGGACTCAATCCCCAGATTCTTCACAACGCCGGTGCCGGCAATACGG
Source organism: Eubacteriales bacterium (assembly GCA_045541555.1). Taxonomy (GTDB): domain Bacteria; phylum Bacillota; class Clostridia; order Oscillospirales; family QAKW01; genus QAKW01. The sequence continues at coordinate 36,899 of JAZQJH010000035.1, forward strand.
CCGACCAAACCGACATGATAACCATCAATCTCGGGAGCAGTTTCGATCTTCAGGTTCTTAAAGACGTGACCGTCACCGCTCAAGGTGCCTGCAAAACCGGCAAACTCGTCGGTATTGGCATAGGACAGAGGCAGAACAGGCTCGCCCTTCATGTCGATGTCAGCAGTCAGGGTCAGGGTCTCGCCTGCGAAGTCGTAAGCGCCCTTTGCAACGGCTGCTTTCCAGTCGTCTGCATCAGAAATCGCCCAGGTCTTAACGTCTTTAAATTTATCAAGATCGTTGTACTTATAAGGAATCAACGTACTGATGACCCAATCCACATTCTCGAAAGCGGCGATGACAGCGTCAAGGGCTTCATTTGCCTCCTTAACCTCCTGCGCGCTATCGGCAGCTTCGATCAAAGCAATGGCTTCAGCTGCATCCGTTCGAATGGAAGCACCCTCTGCATTAGACAGACAACCGCTGGAAAGAATTCCATAAATCTCCTTGACCGTTTTCAGATCCTCTGCATCGGGATGATGCAGAACATAGGCGTTCAGGGTCTCCAGATCGGCGACAACCTGAGTATAGCTGGTATAGCTCTCATTGGTCACCTTCGCCTGAATGGTATCTACGATGCTTTGCGTCAAAGCAGTGCCGTCGGCCTTCATGTAGTACTCTACGCCGTAGGTGGCGATCTCAGCCAGCTTTTCTTCCAAAGCGGAGGTATTCGGCACATCCGTAGTCTTTACTGTAACAATAAGATCCGCAGCGGATGCCGCTTTTGTATTCAAATTAAGGGAGGTTCCGGTCACAGTACCCAAGGTGCTGTCTACCAACGCATAAGTTGCCTTATCCGTTGCCTCAGGATGGTCGATATTAATATCTTCTTGATCGATGTTGGCATAGAGGACGTGATCATCGATGCCCTCCAGCGTCACAACCACCTTTACGGTCTGGTTCGCGGCAGTGCCTTTAGCGGCCTTGCCGTTTGCCGTGGTGTAGTAAAACTTACCGTAGTCGGTTTCAACCTGGTTGACATTCAGCAGATAAGCCAATTCGCCGGTAGCCTCCGCATCAGCATCCAGGACAGTGCCGCTAGCTTCCATGTCAGCAACACTTCTATAACCGGAATTGATGTTATCGCCTACGCAATAGACGTTCTTAATATCAGCAACAAAAGCAACTTCATCTTTTACCGACGTGCTGAGCGCACCGTGATATTCGCTGTTGACGGTCAAAGCGCCGGTGTTATAGGAATTATAAATGGTAGCCGTATTACCGATCCAGTCAGCAAGACCGGTAGCACGAGAAGTACCTGTATCGTTGTTCGTGATCGCACCATCGTTACTGCAGTTGATCATCTTGAGATCACCGGTCTGGCGACCAAAAGCAGAAACAGAGTTGTTTGCATTGGTACCAGCATCAGTAATCTCGATAGATGCTTTATTATGGCAATTGATGATGGTATCATACATACCAATACCACAAAAGACACCAGTATACCACTCCCCGTCTTTAGAGCCGACCAATTCGTACTTGAAGGAGCAAGAAGCATCTACCGTCAAGTCGCGGATGGTCGCATAATAAGACGTTGCGATCAAACCGACCCGAGAAGCGTTACCGTTGTTTTTGTCAGCAGTACCATTATCAACAGCGACGTCCAGATTCAGATTCTTAATCTTGTGGCCCTGGCCGTAGATACTACCGGCAAAAGGCTGCTTAAGTTCTTCACCGACCTTGTAGTAAACATTGATGAACAACTGAGTGGAAAGTTCGCCAGCCGCAGTATTATATGTATTAAACGCTGTAACGCCTTCACCAACACCGGTAAAGTCGAGATCGTCGGTGAGCCAAAATGCCCAGCCAGCGAAGTTTCTGCGAGTCGCGGTGTCGAAAGTTCCGTTTTTGTTACCATTGGAGTCTGCCGCCAGCTTCATCCAATCTTCTGCGTCAGTAATCGCATAGTTGATCAAGCCGTTAGATCCTTTTACGTCTGTCGAGGTCTTACGGTTTTTATACGCG
>JAZQJH010000036.1:0-203303 GCA_045541555.1 Eubacteriales bacterium
GATTTTGAACGTCTGGGTGCACCGCGGCTGGCTTTTTTGGTCAATGCGGGAAATATCGACTCGATGGTCGCCAACTATACCGTCGCAAAACGACGTAGGGAGCAGGACTATTATTCTCCCGGAGGAAAGCCCGGCAAGCGACCCGACCGTGCGGTGATCGTCTATTGCAACCGGATCCGGGAGGCGTTTGGAGATATTCCCATCGTGATCGGTGGAATTGAGGCATCCCTCCGACGGATGGCACACTATGACTATTGGGATCATAAGATCCGCAAGAGTATCCTCGTGGATAGCGGTGCAGATCTGCTTTCCTATGGCATGGGTGAGCGCTCCATTCTGCGGATCGCGGAACTGCTGGAGCGCGGTGTACCAATCAAAAAAATCCGGGACGTGCCCGGTACAGTGGTGCTGGCGGAGCGTGATTTTAAACCCAAGGGTGCATTTATCAGCTTGCCCGGTTATCGGGCGGTCTTGACGGATAAGGAGCGCTATGCTTCTTCCTTTAAGATGCAGTACCAGAATTGCGATCCGGTTTCCGGCAAGATCCTGTGTGAGCTTTACGAGGAGGGTCTTTTGGTACAAAATCCTCCCTCTAAACCCTTGACGACGGCAGAATTGGATGATCTCGCTACCATAGCCTATACGCGAAAACCCCATCCTTTCTATGGGAAAGAGGGGATCCCGGCGTTGGCTGAGGTAGAGTTTTCCATCACCCATAATCGTGGGTGCTTTGGTGGCTGTGCATTTTGCGCCATCGCTTACCACCAGGGGAGAGCTGTCACTTCCAGAAGTATCGACTCGGTGGTGGAAGAAGTGGAGCTATTGGCAAGCTTGAAAGATTTCAAAGGCTATATCCATGATATTGGCGGACCTACTGCCAATTTCCGTACAGGCCCCTGCAAAGCCGTTGCTGAAGGGAAGAAAGGGGTCTGCACCCATCGGCGGTGTCTTACTCCTCAGCCTTGCCCCAATCTGATCAAGGATCATGCAGAATATCTTGAACTTTTGCGCCGCGCTTCGGCGGTGAAGGGCGTAAAAAAGGTATTTATACGTTCGGGAATTCGCCATGATTATGTGATGGCAGACCGAGAGAGCGGCGGCCGTTTTATCGAAGTCTTGGCGAAACGACACGTTTCGGGTCAGCTTCGAACTGCGCCGGAGCATATCTGCCCGGAAGTGCTGACGTTGATGGGCAAGCCCTCCTATGAAGTTTATGAAAAGTTTCTTATTCGGTTTAATGCAGCCAGTAAAAAGGCGGGATTGGAGCAGTATGTGGTGCCGTATCTGATGTCTTCGCATCCCGGCGCGACGATGAAGAGCGCTGAACAGCTGGCACGATATATGAGAGAAAATCGTTTTCGTTCCGATCAGGTACAGGATTTTTATCCTACCCCCGGCACTGCCGCCACGGTGATGTATTATACTGGCTTGGATCCGTTCACCGGTAAAAAGGTCTACGTGGCCACCTCGCCGGAGGAGAAGAAGGCACAGCGTGCACTTTTGAATGTACCGAAAAAGAAACCCATTGTAAAGAATAAAAGCGGAAGGCGTTAAGCCTTCCGCTTTTGTATTTTAGCGATTAAGGATCAATTTGGTCAGTTCAACGGGGGCAACGATCTGATCACCCTTATAGACGCGCATATTGCCGGATGCAATTTCGTCGATGAGGATCACTTCGCCATTGTTATAGCCAAATTCAAATTTGATGTCCCAGAGATCGAGGCCGATGGACTTCAGATCTTCTGCAACGATCTTGGTGATCTTCAGGGTCTGCTCCTTCATGCTCTCGAACATTTCAGGAGACATTACGCCCAGAGCGGCCAAGCCTTCTCCGGTCACCAGGGGATCGCCCTTTTCGTCGTTCTTAAAGGTGCATTCCACATAACCGCCTTCCAGAACGGTACCGTCTTCGATATATTCGCCGTATCTGCGGATGAAGCTGCCAGTAGCAACCAGGCGGCAGATGACTTCCAGACCATGACCAAATACTTTTCCGGGGAGAACTTCCATGGTAGCATCTTCGATGTTTGCGCCGACGTAATGGGTCTTGATGCCGGCCTTTTTCAAAAGTTCAAAGTAATGGATGGAGGTCTCAAGGTTTGCCTTGCCGATTCCTTCAATGGTCAGACCGACGGTGTTTTCGCCGGGATCAAACACGCCGTCTTTTCCGGTGCAATCGTCCTTGAACTTCAGCAGAACGTTGCCATTCTCTAACTCATATACGTCCTTGGTCTTGCCTTCGTAAACTTTTTTCATGGTACTTCTCCTTTAATATTAAACTTATGCTAAAATTTTAATGTTTCTGACAGAACTTGTCAAGAGCAGGAAACGAATTTTTGAAATTTTTGTATTCTTGCACTTGTTTCTCTTTTTTGATTTTTCATTTTTTGGAATATCTTATAATTTCACCGGGATCATGGAGTCGATCTCCATGGTGTCCGGTGTAATAATACAATCAACTGCCAGGATCTGAACTCCAGCTTGTTTGGCCTGGCGGAGCGCGTCGCCAAAGGCTTTGTGCATCAGATCGTTAGGGGAGAGGGCATGGATCTCTTTCATTTGAACGACAAATAAGATATAACCTTGATACCCCTCTTGAATTGCAGAGATCAACTTCATAATATGCTTGACGCCGCGTTCTGTCGGTGCGTCGGGGAAGAGGGCAAGACCATCCCGTTCTAAGGTGACACCCTTAACTTCTAAAAATACTTTTTGATCCGCGTATTCTATATAAAAATCAAATCTTGACGTTCCGTACGTCACTTCGCGGCGGATAACTGCATCCTTGGGGAAGAGCGTACCTTTTACCAGCCATTCAGCGGCCGCATCGTTGGCGGCTTGAGAGTCCATGTTAATTGAAAGGGCAGATTTTCCTGTTCGTTTCTTTTCGACGCCGATGAGATCGTATTGCGTCTTTCTCAATGGGTTGCCGGCTTTGGCAAGATAGACCGTTGCGCCGGGGAGCAGCAACTCTCGGCATCTGCCGGTATTTTTGACGTGCACCGTTTCTTGCTGTCCGTTGATCTCGACCTGAGCAATAAAGCGATTGGGGCGGTTGATAAATTTTCCTATACATACGTTTAAATACTTCATGAGATGATTTTATCATATAAAATGAAAAATCGCAAGGGATCGGGGTATGCTAATCTGCGAGGTGATGAAGATGTCAAAAAACGGAAAAGAGAAAAATAATAATCTTAATATGACGCAAGAGCGTGAGATCTCACCGGTCTTTTCTACGATCGACACCGATCTTGCCAGGGACAATCTGGAGAACGATATTACGGACGCGGATCTTCAGGATTTATGATGCGGTCAATTTGGAAAGAAACTGCCCGTTTGCCGCGATTTCCGGCTTTGAAAAAGGATTTGAAAGTGAAAGTTCTGATCATTGGCGGCGGCATGAGCGGATTGCTTACTGCTTATTTTCTTCATCAGCGCGGCATTGATTATGCACTGATTGAAAAAGGGCGGATCTGCAACGGAATTACCGGGAATACCACGGCAAAGATTACGGTTCAGCACGGTCTGATCTATCAAAAATTGAAGTGTCCACAGGCGTATCTGCAAGCCAATCAACTGGCGTTTGAGCAGTTTGCAAAGCTTTGCCGGAATATAGATTGCGATTATGAAATCAAAGATAATTATGTTTATACCATTGATGATAAAACGAAATTAATGAGGGAATTGGAGGTCTTACAACGGATCGGCTATGCGGCTGATCTTAAGAAAGATCTTCCGCTCCCATTTCATACGGCGGGCGCGGTGCGGTTTTCGAAGCAGGCACAGTTTAATCCATTGAAGTTCGTGGCTGAGATTGCAAAAGGTTTGCACATTTACGAGGAAACGGAAGTACTGCAGATGATTGGAACCACCGCTCTTACTGCTAATGCAAGAATTCAAGCAGAAAAGGTGATCGTTACGACTCATTTTCCTTTTATAAATAAGCATGGCAGTTACTTTCTCAAGCTATATCAGCATCGTTCCTATGTCCTTGCTTTGAAAAATGCACCCGACGTTGGCGGTATGTATGTGGATGATGAGAATACCGGTCTTTCTTTTCGAAATTATCAAGGCTATTTACTGCTGGGCGGCGGGGGACACCGAACCGGTCAAAAGGGTGGTAATTGGAATGAACTGCGCAATTTTGCGCACCATTATTACCCGGAGGCTAAAGAGGTTGCCTTTTGGTCAGCGCAGGATTGTATGACTTTGGATGATATGCCCTATATTGGAAACTATTCAAGGTTTAGTAAAAATCTTTATGTGGCGTGCGGATTTAATAAGTGGGGAATGACCGGCTCTATGCTGGCTGCATTGTTTTTTGCGGATGAAATGAGCGGAAAAAAGCATGAATTCGCATGGCTGTTTGATCCCTCTCGTAGTGTTTTGCATCCGCAATTGGTTGTCAATGGTTTTGAGGCGGCAAAGAACTTGCTGACTCTCTCGCCCAAGCGTTGCCCTCATATGGGATGTGCTTTGAAGTGGAACGCACCGGAGCATTCCTGGGACTGCCCCTGCCATGGCTCGCGTTTCAGTGAAGAGGGACGCTTGTTGGATAATCCGGCAACAGGAGATTTAAAATAGAAAACGGCACCCACGAACTCAATAGGTTCGCCCCGGCTCCATCAAAACCAAAGGGCACCGCTTTAGCGGTGCCCTTTGGTTTTGGTGGAGGCGAGGGGAGTCGAACCCCTGTCCGAAAACCCATTCATGCAACTTTCTACGCGTGTAGTTTATCTATTAAAATTCCCGCATCCGACCGCCGACAAACAGGCTGACGGACTTGGTAGCTTCATATTACATTTCCGGGGCAAAGCTTAGCCGAAAACGTTCACCACTAAAATGACACCCCAAATGCGCCCGTGGTCCCTCGCACCGGGATGACGCCGCTTAATTAAGCAGCGTAAGCTAATTTATTATTGTTAGCGTTTATTTTTAAGTTACACATTTTAAGGTGGTTGTGCGCCACCACGCGCTTATCACACTTCAAGATCCCCGTCGAAACCTTTACGCCCCCATGGAATCCTATTTATTTTACTCCAAATTTTTGGGAAAATAAATAGGATTTTTTTAATTTTTAGTAAAAACTGTTTCCTTGAGGAAGAGAATGCTATCGGGCATCCAGGCACGGGGACGCTTTTCCAAGTGAGCAGGCTTGGAATTCTTTGCTGTCCGTTCATCGGAAAGCGAAAGTCCGTGGGGGCCGGTGGGATAGATGTGCAATTCAAAGGGGATTGCTTTTTCTGCCAATGCCTCTGCCATCATGATGGAATTCATGACCGGAACGGTGGCATCCTGACCGGTATGCCAAAGGAAGGTGGGGGGATAATTCTCAGTCACCTGCTTTTCAAGAGATACGAGCTCCAGCCGTTTTTGAGTAGCGTCCTCGCCGACCAGACGGTTGAAAGAACCGCGATGCGCCCAAGGACCGGAGGTGATGACCGGATAGCAAAGGATGGCGGCATTGGGCTTGCAAAGCTCAATGTCACCGAAAGCTTCTTTTGCAAAGTCGGCATTCCAGAAAGCACTGACCGAAGCGGCCAGATGACCGCCGGCAGAAAATCCGCAGACGGCGATTTGATCCGGATTGACGTCCCATTCCTCGGCATTTTCCCGGATAGTCTTAATGGCGGTCAATGCTTCCAAAACGCAGGTGGGGAATCCTGCGTTTTCAGCGACGGAATAGCGGAGGACAAAAGCAGCCATGTCGGCAGCCACGTACTGCAATGCAATCGGTTCTGCTTCACGGTCAGAACAATGGCCGTATCCGCCGCCGGGGCAGATCAAAACTGCCGGACGTTTGCGGTCAATATCGATAGACTCGAAATTTGAGGGGATATAGCAGGTAAGGGTGGGTTGATATTTTGAGTTCTTAGGCAGATTTAAGGTAAAACAATTCATTTTTTTCTCCTTATTGGTTGCGCTGTTTCAAGCGCACTTCCATTTCTCGATTGGCTTCTTTTTTGGCGATGGTATCACGCTTATCGTAATTCTTTTTACCGCGGCAAAGTCCCAGCTCTACCTTGACCTTTGCGCCGCTGAAATAAAGGGAGAGGGGAATCAGAGTCAATCCGTCCTGCTTGGTTTTGCCAAAAAGCGTCATGATCTCCCGTTTGTGCATCAAAAGCTTTTTGAGGCGCATGGGATCGCGGTTAAAGATATTACCCTGCTCGTATGGCGAGATATGCATCCCGCGAACAAAAAACTCACCATCTTTAAATTCGCAATAGCTGTCTTTTAAATTGACCTTTCCTTGGCGAATGGATTTGATTTCCGTGCCGTAGAGCACGAGACCGGCTTCATAGGTGGACAGGACAAAATAATCAAAGGTGGCTTTTTTGTTCCGCGCGATATATTTTTTTTCGTCTTTCTTCATTTTAAGCCTCCTTATATGCAATTATAATAACACATTCTAAAAAAAAGTAAAGGATTTTGTTAAAAATTTGTTTGCCAAAATTCGCGAAATGGTGTATAATTAATGCATAGTTGTTTGTTTTGCATTTAAGTAGGAAGGTAAGGTATTTTATGTTTAACGTCGGTGATCGGATCGTCTATCCGATGCACGGAGCAGGTTTTATTGAAGGAATCGTCCAGCAGCAGGTGGGCGGTCAGCTGAGAGATTATTTCGATATTCGCATTCATGGCGGAAATATTCGGCTAAAATTGCCGGTTCAGAACGTAAATGTCGTGCATCTGCGCGCGGTGATGAGCGCAACAGAGGCGCAGGAGATATTGGGCTATTTTGAGGAACTGGAGATCGATCAAAGTGCGCCCTGGGGTAAGCGCTATAAAGAAAACCTGGAGCACCTTAAGACCGGAGACCCGAGGGAGGTCGTTGGCGTGGTCAAGGCATTAATGCTGCGGGATAAAGCGGTGGGGCTCTCTACCGGCGACCGTCAAGTCATGGTCATGGCAAGAAATATTCTTTGTTCGGAGTTATCGCTGGCATTAGATACCGAAATTGTAGTATTGCAGAAAAAATTGCAGGAAATGATAGAAGTAGGCTGAAATTCATATTTCAGCCTATTTTTGCAGGAGGATAAATCTATGGCAGATTTCAAGGCAGCGGCCATTCTCGCTTGCGCCGGAAGCGGCAGTCGAATGCGTGGAACTTGCGAAAACAAATTGCTGATCAACGATGGGGACACTCCTATCGTGGCTTATGCAATCAAGGCCTATGAAGAAACTGAGGGAATAGAACTTGTCGTCGTGGCGACGCAAAAAGCGTTATTTCCGGTTTTTCGAGGGATTATTCAAAAATACGGATTTCATAAAACGATTTTGGCAGAGGGCGGTGCGACGCGGATGGAATCGGTCCTGAATGGGGCGCGTGCAGTGCCGGAATGCTATGGCCTTTTGGCGATCGGGGACGGTGCGCGTCCGCTTATTCGCCCCGAAGAGATCCGAAAAACTTTAGAAGCCGCCCATAAAAGCGGAGCGGCTGCATTGGGAGTTCATCTGACCGATACGGTGAAAGAAGTAGAGGGCGAAAATATCGTTCGCACCATTCCTCGCGAGCGGTTGGTGGGCATTCAGACGCCCCAGGTCTTTGAACGAACAGCCTATCTGGAGTTGGCGGAAAGAGCGGCGGGTTCCGGCGAGATTTTCACGGATGATGCGTCGATATTTGAATACTTTGGAAGAACCGTCACCTTCGTAGAGGGACGGAGAGATAATATGAAAATTACGTTGCCGGAGGATATTCCTCTGCTTCGTGCTTTGATGGAGGCGAGAAGATGAGAATAGGGCATGGCTACGATGTACACCGCCTGGTGGAAGAGCGATTGCTGATTTTGGGCGGTGTGGAGATCCCCTTTGAAAAAGGACTTTTAGGTCATTCAGATGCCGATGTTTTGACCCATGCGCTGATGGATGCGTTGCTTGGTGCCGCAGGCCTTGGCGATATTGGTAAGCATTTTCCCGATACCGATCCCCGGTATAAAGGGATCAGCAGTCTGGAATTACTGCGCCATGTATATACTTTGCTGATGGAAAAAGGATATACTTTAGGAAATGCCGATATTACCTTGGTCGCGCAACGCCCCAAGGTGGGACCCTTTATTCCGGCGATGCGCAAGAAGTTGGCGGGGGTTTTGAATTGCACCGAAGAGTGCTTGAATATTAAAGCCACAACCGAAGAAAAACTTGGATTTACGGGAGAGGGTGCCGGTATGGCTTGCCATGCGGTCTGCCTGCTGGAGGAGCATGGTTAAAAGAAAAACGGCGGATTTTAATTCCTTCGTCTGCTTCGATTTTGAGACTACCGGGCTTAGTAAAGAGGCCAAGATCATCGAGATCGGTGCGGTCAAGGTAAAGGATGGCTATCTGGTGTCGCGTTATTCCAGCCTGGTGGATCCCGGCGTGATGCTGGATCCGATGATCACCCAGATTACCGGAATTACCGATGAGATGCTGATCGGGAAACCGACCATTGAGCAGTTGATGCCGTCCTTTTATGCGTTTGCGGAAAATCTACCGTTGGTGGCGCATAACGCACCCTTTGATTGCCGTTTTTTAGAGCGAGATGCATTGGCGTGCGGATTTCATTTTGATCAGGATGTATTTGATACTTTGAGCTTTGCCCGTAAAGTGCTGCCGAAGCAACCGTCTTATAAATTGGGGACGTTGACTGCGTTGCTGGGAATTCCTTTGAATGATGCCCATCGAGCTTGGTGTGATGCAGAAGCTACGGCTCGATTGTATATGTATCTAAAGGCGAAACAATAAAACTTATATCTACTATCTACGATTTTTAGTAGAATACTTGCTAATTAATCCAATTACGAATTTGTAATGCGAATTCATTGTTGTATAATGATGATGATGTTTGAGTTGCGAAGCAGTTTCTTTGGCGCATTTTTCAACACGTCATCAGTCGTTTATTTCAGATCCTATGAATATATTCATCCAAAGAAGATTGCTGAAGTTTTGAATACTACTGAGTAAAATGCTCGCAATGCGGCGGCTGAGATGGGTTTGCCGGACTATCAGCCTGGAAATATTTGGATGGATTAGGGTTACATTACCATCATCCGCTGGAAAAGTACGGTATGAAGCTCTTTCTTTATATCAATGAACCGCGCTGTATGCCGCTGGAGTTCTTTGAGAAGCACCCTCATATCAAAGGCTATAAGCGGAGTGAAGAAAAATACTGTATGTGTACCTCCACTCCTGAGGTACGGGAATATTTGAAGAACAACATTGAGGCTCTCTGCAGAGCGGTGCCGAAGCTGGGCGGTCTTTTTACCATTACCCGTTCGGAAGACGCCACCAACTGCTATTCTCATTCCGGAAACCATAAGCGTGCATGTACCTGTCCACGGTGCAGTAAGCGAACGGCAGGGGAGGTTATCGACGAGGTCTCGGCTGTTTTGCAGAAGGTGCTCATCGCGTGGATCCCAATATCAAGGTCATGGCTTGGAGCTGGGCTTGGGGGGCGCAGAGTGAGGATATTATCCGTCACCTGCCGAAGGACGTCATCTTCTTCAGTCAGAGCGAGATGCACGTGCCCTTTAATATTGCCGGCATGACAGGCGAAGTGCACGATTATTCCATGAGTATCATCGGACCCGGCGAAGATGCCAAGCAGGAGTGGAAATGGGCGAAGGAGTGCGGTCTTGAGATCGGTGTTAAGGTGCAGGTCAATACCACCTGGGAATGCTCCACCGTTCCGGCATTGCCGGTCCTTCCACGCTTCTCTTTGAAAAGCCGACCGGCTATGAAGCGTCCATGACCTGCTTTGCTTACGATGATCTGGAGCAATGGCGCTCTATTTATCCGGTAGAGATTTTTGAAGATCAGTTTACTAAGCTTTGCGCCGGATGGGAAGAAGGATTGGCTCTTCTGGCAGATGAGCCGGAGACCGAACCGGTCATTATGGCAAAAGCCGGATATGCGCTCTTTAAGTCCAGTCTGAACCAGATCCGCTTCATCCGTGCCCGTGATGCAGGCAATCGTGAGGCTGCGCTTGCGGCCGCCAAGGAGGAACTGGAGATCACCCGCTTGATGCTGGATATGATGAATAAGAATGCCTCCATTGGTTTTGAAGCATCTAATCATTATTATTTCTCCAAAGGTCAGCTGGCGGAAAAGATCGTCAACTGTTACGATATTATTGAAAAGTTTCAATAAAACAAAAAAATCGCTCCCCATCGGGGAGCGATTTTTTAAATTATTATAATTCGCAGTTGTTGACGGTTCTGGGGAAGGGGATGACGTCGCGGATGTTGCCCATACCGGTCAGATACATTACGCAACGCTCGAAGCCGAGACCGAACCCGGCGTGACGGGTAGACCCGTATTTCCGGAGATCCATATAGAAATCATAGTCCTCTTCGTGGAGTCCCAGTTCCTGCAGACGCTTCTGGAGAAGCTCGTAGTTGTCTTCACGCTGGCTACCGCCAATGATCTCGCCGATGCCGGGAACCAGGCAGTCCATTGCCGCGACAGTCTTGCCGTCCTCATTAAGCTTCATATAGAAAGCTTTGATCTCCTTGGGATAATCGGTCACAAAGACGGGACGCTTAAAGACTTCCTCAGTTAAGTAGCGCTCGTGCTCGGTTTGGAGATCGCTGCCCCAATGAACAGGATACTCAAACTGATCGTTGTTCTTTTCCAGGATCTCAATGGCTTCAGTGTAGGTTACGTGACCAAAATCATTCTCCAGTACGTTATTCAGGCGGTCGATGAGACCGGGATCGATAAACTGATTGAAGAACTGCATCTCTTCAGGAGCATTTTCCATCACGTAGCGGATAATGAACTTGAGCATGCTTTCTGCCAGCATCATATCGTCCTTCAGATCGGCAAAAGCGATCTCCGGCTCGATCATCCAGAACTCCGCCGCATGACGGGTGGTGTTGGAATTCTCGGCGCGGAAGGTAGGGCCAAAGGTATAGATATTCTTGAATGCTTGGGCGTAGGTCTCGCCGTTGAGCTGACCGGAAACGGTCAGATTGGTGACTTTGTTAAAGAAGTCCTTGGTGTTATCAACCTTACCATCCTCGGTGAGGGGGAGGTTCTCAAGATCCAGCGTGGTAACCCGGAACATTTCGCCGGCGCCTTCGCAGTCGCTGCCGGTGATCAAGGGGGTATGGACATAGACAAAATTCCGCTCGTTGAAGAACTTATGGATGGCATAGGCCGCCAAGGAACGGACACGGAATACCGCCTGGAAGGTATTCGTGCGAGCACGCAGATGGGGGATCGTACGCAGATATTCCAGGCTATGACGCTTTTTCTGCAGCGGATAATCGGGGGTAGAAGCACCTTCGACCTCGACGCTATCTGCCTGGATTTCAAAAGGCTGCTTGGAATTGGGGGTCTCGACCAGTGTACCGGTGACAACCAGTGCCGTGCCCACATTCAGTTTTGAAAGTGCAGCAAAGTTGCTTAGGTTATCACTATATACGACCTGCAACGGCTCAAAAAATGTGCCGTCATTCAGGACTAAAAATCCAAAATTTTTAGAACCACGGTTGGAACGTACCCAACCGCCTACGGTAACGGTTTTTCCGATGTATTCTTTCCGTTCGCGGTATAAACTTTTGATTTCTGTCAGCTTCATGATTCTTTCCCTTCTAAGCGAAATAATAGTAATTATATCATAATAAACCAAAAAATTCAATGCCTATTTTATAGAATAACTTTGCTATTGCAAAATGGTCGTTAAGGGTGTATAATAAACTGTACCATTCTGATCTTCAGGAGGATCTTTTATGTTTAAAATGCGAAGAAAGTTCGCTTTTCTTACCGTACTTTTAATTCTGCTTTCACTGCTTACCGGCTGCGCCGGAAATGGGGAGGATAAAGTGATTAAAATTGGTGTTTTTGAGCCTTTCAGCGGTGAAAATGCACCCGGTGGAAAGCAAGAGGTGTTGGGAATTCAATATGCCCATTCCAAAAACTCCAAGGTGACGGTAAACGGCCAGACCTATAAAATCCAATTGGTAGAGGCGGATCACGCTTCTGATTCCAAGCAGGCTCCGGATGCGGCGCGGAAATTGGCCGCTGAAAAGGTTTCGATGGTGATCGGCACTTATGGTTCTGCCTGTGCCATCGCGGCCGGCTCTGTCTTTGCCGAAAATAAGATCCCGGTGGTTGGTGCTTCCTGCACCAATCCGCAGGTGACGGGCGGAAACGATTATTACTTCCGCGTCTGCTTCAGCGATGAATTCCAGGGGACGGCTATGGCGAGCCTGGCGGCGGAGCAGGGCTGCTTGAAGGTCGGTGTGCTGACGCAGCGTGATGATGATTATTCCGTAGGGCTGAGCAATTTTTTCTCTGCTGCGTTTAAAAACGCTGGTGGAGAAGTGGTTGAAGCCAGCTATTCTGCGGATATAACTGATTTTAGTGAAATGGTGGATCAATTTGAAGATTGCGATGCTATTTTTGCGCCTTCTTCTATTGAAACCGGTGCGAAGATCATCAAGGCCATTCGTGCTAAGAATAAAACCTGCTTGATCCTGGGCGGTGATACCTGGGAAAACGTCAATTTGATTCAGCAGGCCGGCAATTCAGCGACCGGCGTTTATTTCTCCACATCCTTTGATGAGGCGGATGAGAGTAACTCCACCGGCAAGAAGTTTGTGGAAAACTTTAAAAAATGGCTGAATGCAGATGAAGCGCGCCTTGCTACCAATGGGGGAAACGATGCGGTTGCAGCGGTTTCTGCATTGGGCTATGATGCTTATATGGCAGTGTATAAAGCGCTGGAAAATGCAGAGTCTTTGGAAGGGAACGATCTTCGTCTTTCTCTGAAAGACTTGAAGTGGGATGGCGTAACCGGCGAGATTTCATTTGATAAAAAAGGAAATGCCAGTAAAGATATTTCGTATATCAAGACTGTCAACGTTGCAAAAGGTATCTTTGAGTTTGTCATGACCCAGATGGTGACTGAGTGATATTATGATCAGAAAAGCAATTAAAAGTGAACTCCCCCAAATTATGGAGATTTATCGGGCTGCGCAGCGTTTTATGGCAGAGAACGGAAACCCTACCCAATGGGGAACCTTCCATCCTACGTTGCCAATGCTGGAAGAAGACGTTGAATTGGGGCGCCTTTTCGCAGTGGATCGGGATGGTGTGATCGCAGGGGTCTTTATGTTTGAGATCGGGGATGATCCTTCTTATGCAGTTATTGAGCAAGGGGCTTGGCTGGATGATAGCCCGTACGGTGTGATCCATCGTATTGCATCCAAGCTTGGTGCAAAAGGTGTGGTACGCGAGGCGATGGACTTTGCGCTCCAAAAGATTGATCATCTCAGAATTGATACCCATGAAAATAATAAGATTATGCAGCACGTCCTTGAAAAGAATGGATTTCAAGCTTGCGGTGTGATCTATGTCTATGACGGAACACCCCGCGTGGCATATGAGTATATTGCAAAATAAAAAAAGACCCGATCGGGTCTTTTTTTATTTGCGATTTCGTTCAAGATAATCTTGAAGGATAATCTGTGCTGAAAGGGCATCAATGGCCGCTTTCTTCTTTTTTCCTTTGGTATTGGCCTCCATCATAAATCGGGAAGCTACCATCGTGGTCATCCGCTCATCATAAAATTCAAGGGGGATTTGGGGCATTCTTTCCTGCAGCATAGCGGCGAATTTTCTGGTGTGCTCTGCCCGGAACCCTTCGGAACCGTCCATGTTCTTGGGCAAACCAATGATGATTTTTTCAATATGCTCTTCTTGGCAGACTGCAGTAATACGGTCTGCCAATTTTTCTTTATCCCGTTCGTGAACGGTGCCGATCACGGTGGCGACGATCTCAGCGTCGTCGCTGACGGCAAGGCCGGTTCGAACCTCGCCGTAATCAATTCCTAATATTCGCATATGTTTAATAATCCTTTATCATTCGATGCAAATGATGCTGATTGAGCAACGCATTTTTACGAGCTTCTTTTGTATATTCCGATAGGCTCTGGCGCACAGAGTCTTCGTTATTTAAAAGCTTTTCAAATTGACAAATCAAACATTCCTTAGAAAGCTGATCGTGGTTCAAAAGATAGTCCCCTAAGCCAATTTGGGTCATTAGGGAATGGTTTTTAGGATCGTAGTTAATGGGGAGGAAGGGAGTGCCCAGCATCGTCGCCATGATCTGTCCATGCAGACGCTCAAAAATATGATATTTACCGATGGCCATAGAGCGCATCATGCGTTGCGGTTCTGCCGAGGGTTCGACCATATGGCTGATTTGGGGAATCAGCTTATGGAGAGCGTTCAGCTGGGGCTGATCCTGGGAAAGATGGAGGGGAATCAGATAATAAAAGAGATCGTATTTTTCGGAAAGTTCCGTCAAGGCTTCGGCAAGTTCCTGCAAAAGCGTCTGGGATTCATTGGTGCTCAATTTAAAGTTGACGCCAACGATGGTTTTGCCTGCCGCCATCTCAATCGGCGCATCGGGAATAAGATCTTCAAAATCCAAAGAAAATGAATCGTCTGCCGTCAGAACGGCAGGGCGTGTAATATTCAAGTCCTCAAGGAGCTTCATAGACTCCTGATCGCGCAATGTAATGAAATCGATCTTATTTAAAAGAGCAGCAGTTCTTTTGCGGTTAGACGGGCGGGTAATGGGGCCGATGCCGTTGGCGTAGAGCAGGGTTTTGCAGTTGCACCGCATGGCCATTTTGGTAATAAAAGAGTAATAAAACAACGAACGATTGGAGGTGGAATCCTGCAAAAGGCTTCCGCTTCCTAATAAAAACACTTTGGTTTTTTTCATTGTCTTATATATGGCCGGAATATTAAATCGGTGAATTTTTTGTACTTGCTCGGGCACGTAGGTGTTTTCCACGTTATGGGATAATACCGAGCCCTTTTGCGATTTTAAATGATCCATCAGGCAACGCAGGGTCAGATTATCGCCGAAATTATCGCAACCGTAATAGCCGCTGATCATATAATCCAACGGACGATAAGCTTGGATGGCATCGTCATACATTTTTTCGGCGGTTGCTGCCATGGTATCCACAGAGAAGCATTCTTTTACCAGCCGTAAGCCTTCTTTAATGTTTTGGGAAAGATCCTTGCCTTGCAAGCATTCTAAAATTAAATCACAGATCTCTTGATCAGAGGGATAGGGATAGCCGCGGCAGGTCAGATTGGTTTCAATACACTCTTCGCGGATGGCATCGGAATACAGACCCAAATAACCCAGATTTCCCATTAAAATCGTCGGAACCGAGCTGGACATGGCTTCCAAGGCTGAGCGCGAAATGCCGACAAACAGATCGGCAACGGCGGTATATTGCTCGATATTGGTCTTGGCACCCTGCA
The DNA here is from genome assembly GCA_045541555.1 of Eubacteriales bacterium. Taxonomy (GTDB): domain Bacteria; phylum Bacillota; class Clostridia; order Oscillospirales; family QAKW01; genus QAKW01. Next base: position 15,280 of record JAZQJH010000036.1, read on the forward strand.
GAAGAATGAAATCGGTGCCGCATTGGCGGTTGATTTCGTCTGCACGCTGCGCAAAGGAAGGAAAGAGGGTACCGTCACCGACGATGACAACGCGGGTGTCCGGCGCCTTTTGATAAATCTCCGGGGCGATCCGGAGAAAGTTCGCGACATGGATGGAGGCTTCCTTATCCAATCGGGAAACCAAAAGGATCATTTTTTGCTCCGGCTTAAGTCCCAAGGATGCGCGGAATTCCGGTAATTCCTTTTTGGAAAACCGCTCCATATCAATACCATTGACAGTCAAGGAAACATGATCCGGATTGTAGCGGTAGTTATCCACCAGATACTTTTTCAGATCTTCACTGACGGATAAAGCATAGCATCCCCAATTGGAGAACTTTCTGGAAAAGAAATCCACTTTGAAATTGAAGTGAACCGTCGTCACCATGGGAATGTCTAATTTTTTGCAGACCAGTCCGGCGACGAAATTGGAAATTCTGGTATGGGAGTGGACGACAGAGGGTCTGCACTTTTTAAACTCACGCATCAGGATACGATACGCCTTCCACATGGCGGAGGGGGATTTGGTATGCAGCGGGGTACGGACATGACGAATCCCGGCCTTTTCCAATGCGCCGGCATAGACGCCACCGTTGGAAAAGACCGTTACCTGATGCCCTTTGGCGGTGAGTCCACGGGCTAATTCATAGATATGGGTCTCTGCACCGCCGATATTCAGCGACATACAGAGGATGGCAATTCGCTTCCCCATAGCAGGCTCCTATCTGTAAAATTCGTTAAAAATAGATTCTTCCGGGATATTGGCTTCGCGGCAGGAATGGAAAGCACTCAAAAGATTTAGAGGCAGGTATTGCGCGAGCTTTGCCCGTTCCTCCTCGGTGAGTGCTTTGGCAGCCTCCTCGATCCGGGTTTTGAGAATACAGATCTCATATTCAAAGGAAGAATTGAAGAAAAAATCTGCGTATTTTTTCATCGGTTTAATGTAGCGCTCTTCGCCGGCTCTGACGCTGGGCCACATTTCCAAGGTGTCCATAATGCTGGAGTTGCGATGGACGTGGTCCCGAAGGCTGCGGCGCATCAGGCGGATCTCCCGGGAAGTGATCTCTCCGCCGCCCGGAATAGAATAGGAATCGAAGGGGCAAATATAAACGCCGATGGTACGGGCAAACTCCAGTCCCTCGGTCAGCTTGGGATTCATGGCGTGGATGCCTTCGATGATTAAGAGATCCTTTTCGGTCGGGGTGAGGGCGATGCCGCTATCTACCCGATCCCCGATCTTGAAATCATAGCGGGGAAGATGGATGGTTTCACCTTTCAGGAAAGCGTTCATCTGCTCTTGGAAGAATGCGACGTCAAAGGCTTCTAAGCATTCATAGTCCGGCTTGGCGGCGTCCGGCTGACGACGGCGGATCTCCTCACGCGGGAGATAATAATCATCAATCGAGATGACGGTGCAGTGAAAGCCGTCCTCCTCCATCAAACGGTCGAGCCGGTTGGAAAAGGTGGTCTTTCCGGAGGAGGAGGGGCCGGTTACCAGGACTGCGGCAGTTAAATGATTGCCGATGGTACGGGTGCAAGAAAAATTGATCAGTCGACGCAATTGCTCAAACTGCAGGGTATGGCGGCTCTCTGCCACCTGGATCAGACGATCCTCCAACCCGTTTGCGAAATATTCATTAATGTCATGGGAATAAAATTTCATTATAAAATACCTCGAAATATAATTATCTATATTATATCATTTGATTATACGTTAATGCAATAATTATCTTAAAAAAATGAATAAATGGGAATATAATGAGGAAAAAAGGGGGATTATTATGAGCTATTCTTATTATTATATGCGTTTTCCGGAGGGGAAGACCAAAGCCTTGACTTTGAGTTATGATGATGGTATAACCGAGGACATTCGTTTCGTTGAATTAATGAAGCAATACGGGTTTAAAGGAACGTTCAATCTGAATTATAATCTTATTCCAGAAAAACCGGTGTACTTGCCCGGTAAGAAGCACCGCAGAATGACGGTCGAAGAAATGCGCGCGACTTATGACCCGGATTGTACGGAGATTGCCTGCCATTCCTATAACCATCGTTCATTTGCATCGATTCCGACTTCGGAGGTTTTGTATGAGATTGCGGAGGATCGGAGAGGCTGGGAAGAGTTTGCCGGAAAGATCATCCGTGGCTTTGCTTATGCAAACGGTTCATTTAATGATGATGCGGTGGAATGCTTGCGTCTGGCTGGGATCGCCTATGCCCGGACCACCTTGCAAACCGAAGGGTTTGATCTTCCTAAGGATTGGCTACGGCTGGAGAGTACCTGCAGGCATCGAAATCCCCGTCTGATGGAATTGGCGGATGAGTTTGCGGAGATGCGGGCGGATAAAGAGCCGAAATGGTTCTATCTCTGGGGACATACCTATGAATTCGAGGATGATAACAACTGGGAAGTCATCGAAAACTTCTTCCGCCGGATGAGCAGTCTGGAGGACGTATGGTATGCCACTAACATCGAGATCTACGATTATATTAAAGCGTATGAGAAACTGGAGTATTCCGCTGATGGCAATTGGGTGTATAACCCCACTTCCACCGATCTTTGGATGACCAACGCAGGTGAGGATCTTTGCATCCCTGCCGGTCAAACCGTGGAATTATAAAAAAATAAAAAAAGCACCGCTGATGCGGTGCTTTTTGCTTTGGTTGGGATAGCTGGACTCGAACCAGCGAAATGACGGAGTCAAAGTCCGTTGCCTTACCGACTTGGCTATATCCCAAAGTACCGGGGACTTTTCATAAAGAAAAGTGGGGTGGGCGGTGGGATTCGAACCCACGACCTCCAGAGCCACAATCTGGCGCTCTAACCAACTGAACTACGTCCACCATATATAACCTTGCCGCCGGCAACGATTAGGATTATAAACTATTTTATCCTTATTGTCAAGATAAAATTCAAGTTTTTTCATTTTATTATTCTCGTTGTCATAAAGATTAACGAAATGTAAAAAAATTCAAAAAATGCTTGCATTTCCGTGAAAGTATGCTAAACTATATTTAGCACTCGAGAAACGAGAGTGCTAAAAACTCGCTTGGAGGAATTTGAGAATGAAATTAAAGCCGTTATTTGACCAAGTGGTCATTAAAATGGAAGAAGCGGAAGAAACCACCAAAAGCGGTATTATCTTAACTGCTGCCGCACAGGAGAAGCCTCAGATCGCTGAAGTTCTGGCGGTTGGCCCCGGCGGATATGTGGATGGAAATAAGATCGAGATGGTCGTGAAGGCCGGTGACCGCGTTGTTTTGCGGAAGTACGGCACCACCGAGATCAAAATTGATGGGGAGGAATACCTCATTACCCGTCAGAGTGACATTTTAGCATTGGTTGAAGAATAAGGAGTGAATTGATTATGGCAAAGCAAATTCAGTTTGGCGAAGAGGCCAGAAAATCTCTGCAAAGCGGCGTGGATAAACTTGCCAATGCCGTTAAGATCACCTTGGGCCCCAAGGGTAGAAACGTTGTTCTGGATCAGAAGTTCGGTACTCCGCTGATCACCAACGACGGCGTAACCATTGCAAAGGATATCGAATTGGAGGATCCCTTTGAAAATATGGGTGCGCAGCTGGTGAAAGAGGTTTCCACCAAGACTAACGATATTGCCGGTGACGGTACCACTACGGCTACTTTGCTGGCGCAGGCGCTGATCCGCGAGGGTATGAAGAATGTAGCCGCAGGCGCAAACCCGATGGTTGTCCGTAAGGGTATCCAGAAGGCTGTGGATTGTGTTGTGGCGACCATTCACAATAATTCCCAGAAGATCACCGGCAGTGAAGATATTGCACGTGTTGCCACTGTTTCTTCTGCAGATGAGAACGTAGGTCGCCTGATTGCAGAAGCAATGGAAAAGGTGAGCACCAACGGCGTTATTACTGTTGAGAAGTCTAAAACTGCTGAGACCAGCTGCGACGTCGTGGAGGGTATGCAGTTTGACCGCGGTTATATTACGCCCTATATGGTGACGGACAGTGATAAGATGGAAGCCGTCATTGACGATGCGTTCCTTTTGATCACCGATAAAAAGATCACCAATATTCAGGAGATCCTGCCCCTTTTGGAGCAGATCGTTCAGGCTGGCAAGAAGCTGGTGATCATCGCTGAGGATATTGAGGGCGAGGCTTTGGCTACCCTGATCGTCAATAAGATCCGCGGTACCTTCTCCTGCGTTGCCGTAAAGGCCCCCGGTTTTGGCGAGAGCCGCAAGGAAATGCTCCGCGATATTGCGATCCTGACCGGCGGTCAGGTCATCAGCGAAGAGCTGGGTTTGGATCTTAAGACTGCATCCATCAATATGCTGGGTCGTGCTACTCAGATCAAGGTGCAGAAGGAAAAGACCATCATCGTAGGCGGTGCCGGTGCTCCCGAGGAAATTAAGGGTCGGATCGAGCAGATCCAGAGCCAGATCGCTTTGACCACTTCTTCCTATGATAAAGAAAAACTGGAAGAGCGTTTGGCAAAACTTTCCGGTGGTGTTGCAGTGATCAAGGTCGGTGCTGCCACTGAGACGGAAATGAACGAGAAGAAGCTGCGCGTGGATGATGCTCTGGCTGCAACAAAGGCTGCTGTCGAAGAGGGCATCGTAGCAGGCGGCGGTACCGCATATATCAAGGCGATCGATGTCGCCTCCAAGTTGCTGGATGAAGTGGACGGCGATGAAAAGACCGGCGTTCAGATCGTTCTGAAGGCTTTGGAAGAGCCGGTTCGTCAGATTGCAGCCAATAGCGGTCTGGAAGGCTCTGTCATTTTGGAGAACATCCGCAAGAATGCAGATGTAAACTACGGCTTTGATGCGTTCAAAGAAGAGTATTGCGATATGCTGAAGGCCGGTATCGTGGATCCTGCCAAGGTGACCCGCAGTGCTTTGCAGAATGCTGCCAGCGTGGCTGCAATGGTTCTGACCACCGAAAGCTTGGTCGCTGACGTAAAGGATAACGCAGCTGAGGCCGTTGCAAATGCCGCCATGAACCAAATGGGCGGCGGAATGTATTAATTAGAATTAAATGAAGCTGCGCCGCAGATTTTTTTCTGCGGCGCATTTCTTTTTTTGCATAGATTTGCGTTTGTCCCCATATAGTGATGTAGGGAGGAGAACGTACAATGAAAAGATGGTTTTTAATTCTAATTTCGATGATGGTATTGCTGACCGGTTGCTCCGGTACGGAGGAGAAACCGTTGGATCTTCCGGAAGATGGTTTTGATAATTCCGGGGAAAAGATCGTTCTATACGGAGGAAAGAAGTCTTTTCCGCTTTCTTATACCATCGACGGCAAACAGCAGATTGAAAACGGCACTTATTGGTATTATGAACTCGAAGATTCTTTTGAAAAAGAGTGGCAGGATCCGTTTTATACATACGGGGTCAAAAAATTAGAACTGAATGGCTCAAAAGAATACAAAAAAGCCGTAAAGGAAAAATGCTTTGCAACCAACGGAAACTGGCCATTGTTTTTGAGCCCTGTTCATGCGGAATATTCCGCATCTAATCAGGATTTAGCTGACGAAGATATTGCTAAAATTATCCAAATCCAACTGCAATCGCACCATTTTGAGAATGAAAAGGCAATACTTACCGATACTTGGTCATGCGACCTGGATGGAGACGGCAATGCAGAAACCTTAATTAAAGCCTGTAATTGCGAAGAGGAAGCGGAACGGTATTATTGCCTGCTTGCTTATGTCAAAGGCGAGGAATGCCAGGTATTATACAGTTGCTTTTCTGAAAATGAAAAATGCAGTCCGGAAGAATTGAGCCCCAGTGTATGCGATCTCAACGGTGATAGCAGGTGGGAACTTTTGCTTTATCGAAAGGGAGACTATGAAAGCTTTTGCTCCTTTGATTTTGCGGATGGGAATTTTACGAAGGGATATGAAATCATATTCTGATTTTAAAGCGCATGGTTTTGCCATGCGCTTTTTGTTTTTCTTGAAATTATTTATTACTTATGATACTCTTTAATTATAGAGGGGAAAAGGAGTGTGAATGATGAAACGCGTACAATTTAAATCATGGTTTGACACTTTTTATAATAGAACATATTCCGGAGCAATGGCCTATTGTATGGCAAAAACCGGCGATTTTTTAAACGCAGAAGACTTATTGGCAGATGCTTACTATGCTTTTTATAAGCAGGCTTCTAAAGCAAAAGAAGAAATCAAAGACCCCGACCGTTATTTTTTTAAGGTGTTAAAGAACCGGATCTCAAAATATTGGAAAAAGCATCAAAAAGAATTGCGATTTACCGACATTGAAGAAGATGGGCTTCAATATGAAGAACTCTTGCAGACGGAATTGGATCTGACTCCCGAGACGGCAATGAAGCAAATGCTTTTGCAGGATATTTTAGAGTATGTATCAAAACTACCGGCACCGATGCGCCGCGCATTTACCATGCACTTTTATTTGGGAAAAACAATTGAAGAAACGGCGGCAGAGCTGAGCGTTTCACTTCCTTCTGCGCGGAACTACATCTATCGAACCCTAAATCAAATCCGCGAAAACTTTCTCGAAGAGTATGAATAAAGGAAAGGAGTACTGCAATCTATGAAATTCAAAGATCTTTTAAATTTAAACCATGATGGATTGCTTCCCGATGGGGGACGCGTGTATAAACGGATCATGAAACGGCGCGTAAGACCGATGCGAATCATGGCATTTGTCTCATCTATCTGTGCAGTCTTTGCCATTGGGGTATTCCTTTGTATTTCGCTGCTGGGACGATTGCAAACGCAGGAAGTTCCGATCGTAACCGGGGCAGTTAATATCATTAATTCCATTGAGGCAATTGCCGAAACGGGACTAGGCGTAAAGACAAACACCGCGTTGGAAATTACGACCAGCGAAGAAGTGGAACTTAAAGAACTGAAAGCGCGCCTTGCGGTATCCCCGGAAGCGAAGTTTAATCTAAAGAAGACCGGCGCGTGTGCCTATGAACTGCGCTTTGAGGATGCATTACAAGAAAATACGCTATATAACGTTGAGGCTATTTATAACGGAAAAGCGGTGTATCGCTGGGCGTTCCAAACGGAATCCGTCTTTAAAGTGACCAATGCAATGCCGGAGGGGGAACATTACGTCAATACCGACTCGGCGGTGGAGGTAACCTTTTCCCATGCGAATGTCAGCGGATTTGAAGAAGCCTTTCAAATCGTCCCAAAGATAGAGGGAACCTTTGAGCATTACGGCAGAACCTGGGCGTTTGTGCCGTCGAAGCCCTTTGATGCGTGCAAGCTTTATACGGTGACCATTAAAAAAGACGTGTCCGGTCCGGGTGGTATGGCGCTGGAGGAGGATTATCAATTTTCCTTTACGACTGTTCCGGAAGGCTCTTATGCCTATTTGATCTATCAGCAAAATGAAGCGGCGGATACCTTCTTGGTGAACGAAAGCCCCATCGCTTCAATTTGTTATAATCAAGCGGACGTTTCTACAGCCAACGTAAAAGTTTATTCTTTGGACGATAGCAAAGCCTATATCGATGCCTATAAGTCATACGTGCGCAACGGAGAGGTATCGCCGGAGATCATGGCGCTTGCCGATCAGGAGTATCTTCAGTTTGAAGCGACGCCTGCCGTAACGACCAACTATAACAACATCTATGAACAAGCCGCGTTTATTAATTATCCGGAAGCACTGCCCTTGGGATATTACTTTGCGGAAATCCAGATCGGTGGTTATAAAATTTATCAACTGCTGGAAAGCACGACGCTGTCACTTTATACGATCACAACCAATGGAGATTATAGTGTTTGGATTAATGACACAGAATCGGGGGAACCTATTCCGGATCGCAAAGTGACGCTGGATGGATTTCGCGATGCCAAGACCAATAGCGTGGGAGTAGCAACCTTCAAAGGCGCCGAGAAAGCATCGGATCAGCGTGTCTTGACGGTTGAAAACGGCGCTTATCCGTATGTGGCTTTTTTGAACGGAGGGGCGACGGATGAGGAGTTAAAGCAAAAGAACGCATATTACTCTTATATCACGACTGGGAGCAGTCTTTACCGTGCCACGGATACCGCGGAGATCTTTGGTGTCGTTCTTCCGAGAAAGGCAAAGACTAAAATACCGGATAAAGTAACGTTGCGGTGCGACTCTATCGGCGTTGAAATGCAAGTGGATGTTGCAAATAACGGAACCTTTACTGCAGAGATCCCTTTGAATAATACGGCCTCCACCTACGGGAACGTTGATTTATTGATCGGAAAAACCTGTCTAACCGGGACGTATTTCAATGTGGCGGATTATGAACTGCCATTATATCAAGTGGAGGTAACCACCGAGCGTTTGGCCTATACGATTGGGGAAGAGGTACGCTATACGGCGCAGGTTACTTATATGGATGGCACGCCGGCGGGTGGTATTCCGCTTTCATCCAGCGTCTATAATCTTGCGGGAATCACGGATGAAGATGGATGTTTGACCGGTAGTTTCTATGCAGAAAAGCAAAACGAAGGGTATTTTGCAGATGCCAATGGACCGGAGATCCAATCTGTGGAGTTTTCGGTGGATAACGGGACGGATGGGTATCACGGAAGCAGCGCCGCGTTTATGGTGTTTGACAGCAAATATTTTTTGAGGAGTGCCTATGAAGACGGCACACTGACCGTCCACGCCCATCAAATTGATTTTAACTTAGCCGATCAGCTTGATCGGGATCGGGTTTATACAGATGGCTATTTGGAGGAAAACTTCAAGGGTACTGCTGCCACTTTAAATTTAACGGGTGAACTGCATGAGATCACCTATGAAAAGAAACCGTTGGCAACGACCTATGATGCGATTAACAAAAAAGTTGTGTATTCCTGGAAGTATGAAGAAAAGGATACACTGATCCGTAATTTTGATCTGTCCGTTACAGAGGGTGCTGCAACTTTGGAACTTCCGGAAAGATCAGATGAGGGACATCGTTATTACGTCGTATTGCATTCGGATGCCGGAACGATCCGGTGCGATCTTTCGGACTATAACTATTACGGTGATTATCGGTATACCTATAATCTGAACGCTGATAGGTTTGTGGCGGATATCGGAGAAGCAGTAGTACTTTCTGTTTTCGACGGCCGTAATAATGAAACGATCAATGGTGGAAGTGTTTTATATACGGCAGTATCCGGGGAAGTGGTGGATAATTTCCATGGTTCCTCCGGCCGTTATACCATGAAATTCAAAAAAGAATATGCACCCGACGTTATGATCTATGGCGCATACTTTGATGGCAGGCATATTTACGATCTTGGTTGCCAGCTTATTGATTATGATCTGGAAAAATCGAGGCTTTATATTGAGATGGAAAAAGATAAACCTCAATATAGCCCCGGAGATAAGGTGACCTTGCAGTTTAAGGTGACAGATGGGCAAGGAAAACCGGTTCAGACTGCACTGAATCTCAGTGTTTTGGATCGTGCGCTTTATTTGCTTACCGGCGATTTCAGCGATCCGCTCTATGAACTTTACGGTTCCCGTTGCTTCGGTTCTGAGGTTTATACTACCACCTCGCATCGTGAATTCATGCCGGGCGGTCAGCAGTACGGTGAAGGCGGCGGTGGCGGTGAAATAAGCCGTGGAGATTTCGAAGATGCGCCTTACTTTGAAACGGTTGAAACCAATAAAAACGGTGAGGCGACCGTTCAGTTCACTTTGCCGGATTCTATAACGGAGTGGAAAGTGGTTGCCCGTGCTGTTTCCGAGGATATTCAAGCAGGAATGGATGTCTTTGAGCTTCGTTCTACTCAAAATTATTTTGCTCAGGCTTCTATGAGTGAAACGATTAAGACGACGGATGATCTTACTATTGCAGTTAAAGCGGATGGATTGCAAGCGTCTCGGGATGAAAAGAATCATTTCACGATCGGCATAACCGATCGGGACGGTAATGAGATCAAAACGCTCAAGGGCAGTGCGGAAAAGGGTAAATACGTTTATCTCAATTTTGGAAAGCTGAGAGAAGGACTGTATACAGCCTACATCCAAGCAGAGAACGGGGCGCTGAAGGATGGCGTTATTAAAAGTTTTCAAGTAGAATCGACTCAATCTTCGGTATGGATCCATGATCAGATCATGGTGGACCGGGGTTTGGAGCTGAAACTGAAGCCGACGCGCGGTAATGTTACCTTAACGGTGGTGGATGTAGAACGCTCTTTTTGGCAACAGGTAATAGGGAAATTGAAAAGTTATGCCGGCAACCGTGTGGATCAAGTTCTGGGGCAGTATCTCGCCAATGAATTCTACGGAACCGGTGTTTGGATGAACAAAGACACTATTGATTATTCATTGCTTCGATCTTATATGGACAATGAAGGCGTGAAGCTCTTTACGGATCGAGATGTCTCGGATCTGCGCGTTTCTGCAAAAATGGCGGCGGTTGCTCCAGAGTTTTTTGAACGGGAGGTTTTGAAGAATTCCTTCGAGTGGTATCTGAATGATCGCTATGCTGCGAAGATTGATGTATTAATTTCTTACTTTGGTCTTGCGGCTTTGGGAGAACCTGTGCTGAATGACCTGCAACTGATCTACTCCACGGAAACGAAATTGTCGCCCGAGGAAAATGCATATCTGGCGTTAGGCTTTGCCTATGCCGGCGATTATAATACCGCTCGGTATATTTTTGATACGCGGCTCAAAGGGTATCTTGTTGAAACGGATGGAATGATCTATGCCGCGGTAGAGGAGTCGGCAGAAGAAGACCTGACTGGTTGCTTGACCTTGCTGAGTAACCGCTTGAGTTTGGAGTATAGCAAGGGTCTCATTTCCTATATCGTCGATACTGATACCGAATATACGCTTTTGAATCTGGAGTTGATCTCTTATCTTAACGACCACGTGACAGAACTTCACGGAGAGAACAAAGTGACGGTTACAACCGGAGATGGACGGAATGAGACTTATACCTACTCCAAGATGGGAGAACTGATCCTTAATCTTTCTCCGGCACAAGCGTCTGATCTGCGTATAGTCAATTTGGCTGGAGAGTCTTCTTTAAGTTACGCTTATAGCGGAACCGTGAGAAATCTTCAAGAAGTTGGCGTGGTGAGCGGATCCATCGGCGTCGAAATACCGAGTGAAGTGGATCTCGGCGGGACGGCGCAGCTCCTTTTGGACGTGGCGATCCCTGGGGACTATGATATGCCGACGATGGATCTTACGTTACCCAGCGGACTTCGTTTTGAGAGCGGGATGCTATATGCAGGCGAATGGGAATACAATATTACACCGGCATTGGATCAAAAACGGATCAATATTCCGTTGGTAACCGGTGATAATACGATTTCCATCTGGATTCGCGGTGCCTTGCCCGGCGAGTATGAATTGGAACCCATCGTGGTGACGAATGCAGAGAATCATTGCTATATTACGACAGATTCTGTGAGGATTTCTGTGGCAGGGACTTGACAAATCGGGCAATTCAAGATAGAATGTTTCAATGCAGAGGTAATAAACAAAAGTGATACTGAGGCTCTGCTTCCATCGGGAGCAGAGCCCCTTTCATTAGAAGGAGAAAACAATGCAGATTTACGAAGAATTAGTGGCACGCGGTTTGATCGCCCAGGTGACCGACGAATCCGGTATCCGGGAGATGATCAATAACGGTCAAGCAACCTTTTATATTGGATTTGATCCTACGGCAGACAGCTTGCACGTGGGGCATTTTATGGCACTTTGCCTGATGAAGCGCCTGCAGATGGCTGGTAACCGTCCTATTGCCTTGATCGGTGGCGGTACTGCCATGATCGGGGACCCCTCCGGTCGTACCGATATGCGCTCCATGATGACTAAGGAAACGATCCAGCATAACTGTGACTGCTTTAAAAAACAGATGGAACGGTTTATCGAATTCGGCGAAGGTAAAGCGCAGATGGTCAATAACGCAGACTGGTTGCTGGATCTGAATTACGTGGATGTTCTTCGTGAAGTGGGTGCCTGCTTCTCTGTCAATAATATGCTTCGTGCGGAATGCTATAAGCAGAGAATGGAAAAGGGACTCTCTTTCCTGGAGTTCAACTATATGATCATGCAGTCCTATGACTTCTATCATCTTTTCCAGCATTACGGCTGTAATATGCAGTTTGGCGGAAACGACCAATGGAGCAATATGCTGGGCGGTACCGAATTGATCCGTCGTAAACTGGGCAAGGATGCTCATGCTATGACCATTACCCTTCTCTTGACCAGCGAAGGTAAAAAGATGGGTAAGACTGCCGGCGGTGCTGTCTGGCTGGATCCCAATAAGACCTCTCCCTTTGATTTCTATCAGTATTGGAGAAACGTCAATGATGCGGATGTCTTGAAGTGCATCCGGATGCTGACCTTCCTGCCTTTGGAGCAGATTGATGAAATGGATGGATGGGAAGGCAGTCAGTTGAATAAAGCCAAGGAAATCCTGGCTTATGAACTGACCAAGCTGGTGCATGGTGAGGAAGAGGCGCAAAAAGCAGAAACCAGTGCCAAAGCACTCTTTGGCTCCGGCAGTGCAGAAAACATGCCTTCGTATGAAGTGGAGGAAGAGGACTATACCGACGGTACGGTAGATGTGATCACCCTTTTGGTGAAAAGCGGTCTGGTTCCGTCTCGTTCTGAGGGACGCCGCGCCATTGAGCAGGGCGGTGTCAGCGTCGATGGAGATAAGATCACCGATCTCAAAAAGGTCTATACCAGTGAACAGATCGAAGCCGGGTTCGTTTTAAAACGCGGTAAAAAGAAATTTGTTCGTATTATTGCAAAGTAATGGCTAAAGATACAAAAACCAATGCTATGCGTATTCTGGAGCAGAAAGGGATTGAATTTAAGGTCAATCTTTATACCTGCGATAAGTTTATTGATGCGGTTCATGTGGCAGATCAATTGGGTCAGGAGTATGAGTGCTCCTTCAAAACGCTGGTGGCAGTTGGGAAGACCGGAGCGCATTATGTTTTTGTTCTTCCCATCGCAGAAGAGCTGGATTTGAAGAAAGCGGCGAAATCAGTCGGTGAAAAGTCGATGGAATTGATCCATGTGAAGGAGATTTTTGGTCTCACCGGTTATATTCGGGGTGGATGTACACCGATCGGTATGAAAAAGCAGTTTATGACGGTGGTGGATGAAACAGCGCAGCTTTTTGATGAAATCATCATCAGCGGCGGTCGTATCGGTGCCCAGATTATGATGAATCCGATGGAACTGGAAAAGGTGATCCCCTGTAAATTTGTGGATATTACGTTATAAAACGAGGTCTGAGCGGAAACGTTATAAAATCCCATCGTACTATTTAGTGCGATGGGATTTTCTTCTATTATTGCAACATTTTGGCGGGTTCGTTCGTATTCTGTGTAGAAAATGAACAGGAGGAGAATGAAATGAAAAAAATCTTTTCGTTAATTCTTGCATTATTGTTGCTTCTTTTGCTTTGCTCTTGCACAGAGAATATGGAGGCGTCGGGGGATATACTTAAAAAAGAAATTGCTTTTTCGGCGCAATATGTTCGCACCGACGGTTTTCACGAAGAGGAGCATTATCCTCAAGTTCAAGTCATTACGTCGAAAGATGAATTGGATCGCTATTATCGTGAACATAAAGAATTATATCAGTTGGATCGTGCGGAGGAATTGAACTTTAGGACTGCTTGCAAACGCTATGGTGATCATTATTTTGAAAAACAAATTTTATTAATGGTTTTATTGGAAGAGCCAAGTGGCTCCAATCGTCATAGGGTTTTGGAGATTACAGAAGAAAATAATCAATTGACGGTTGAAATTCAACGGATACTCCCGGAAAGTGGCGATGATGACATGGCATTGTGGCACCTGCTGATCGAGCCGGATGCAGGGGTGGGCGTCATGGATGAAGAAGCAGTCACTATCCTTTTAGATGGAAAGAACGTGACGGAGAAAACAGTCCTTGCGGAAAACAGCAGTGGTTTTGCCAATATGCGCCTTCCGATACCGGAAGGCTGGGCGTTTGATTTGACGGAGCAGGAGGGGGATCGCATTTTTGGTATTAGATTCTGGCCTGCCGCTCAAACTGAAGGGAAAGTATCGATCTATTATTATGACAGGTTTGGGCTTTGTGGAACCGGTCTTGAAAGCGAAGAGATTTCCTTGGGGCGTTATACTGCCACGAAAGGAACTTATGACAATAATCCGGTCTGGAGCCATATTATTCTGAATGACGTGCCGGGATACTACGTGATTTACAATACCGGTTCCAAGTCTTGGTGGAATACATATGGTGAGAAGGCGATGGAGATCCTGGATGAATTGGACGTGGCGGAGGGGTGTCTCGATGAAAGCAGAACCTTGCCGGTGGCTAAAAAGATGTGTACGATCCAATATGAGACCGTTTCCTCAAAGTTTAATTATAAAAACGGAGATTGGAACTTTACTTTTTACGCAAAAGATCGAAAAGAGACGCAAAGAATTACCGTCCATCCGGATGGTAGTGTTAACTAAAAAAGCCTCGGCAATGATTGCCGAGGCTTTTCGTCGTTATTCTTTGATCATTTGCTGATAGTCGAGGTTTTTAAAGCCCAGGCGGTAGTAGATCTTTTTTGCGGTCTTATTATCCTCTGTTACTTCCAAGCGGAAGCGCGCAGCGGTATCGCCATAGAGTTTGAAAAGCTCCCGGAGAGCCTTATCGGCCAATTTATGACCGCGAAAATCGGGGGAGACGTAAACCTCTTCGATCCAAACGGTTAATCCGCCGGCTTCATTGGAGTAAGTATGGCTTAATAGGCAGTAGCCGGCTGTTTTGCGTTCGAATTGGATGATATAGGCATTGACGTAGGGGTTGCCGTTTGAAATCTCTTCGAAGGTGCGCTTGAAATAATCGGCTGGGATTTCGTGAAGGACGCCGGGGGTGTGGTAAAACTCTTCCATCATCCTTAAAAGATCGGCACGATCGTCTTTATTGATAAAACGCAATCTTTTTCCGTCGGGGATGGGGCGTCTGATCAGATCGGGGCGCATCTTTTTTGTCATTTTAATAGATTCTTCCTGTTTCCATTTTTCAATGAGTCGATGATTTCCTTCCATCAGGACGGCAGGAACCTCTTTTTCCATCCAGGTGCGAGGAAGAGAATATTGAGGGTGCTCTAAAAGACCGCTGTAATGACTTTCTTTTTCATAAGAACTTTCCTCTGCCAGGACGCCGGGAAGCATTCTGGAAACGCAGTCAATTAAAACGCAAGCGGGGAGCTCACCACCGGTCAGAACATAGTCGCCAATGGAGATCTCTTCATCGACGATTTCATCCAGCACGCGCTGATCAATGCCTTCGTAGTGGCCGCAGAGGACGGCGAGATGGGGGAGGGCACTTAATTCCTGTGCCTTCTTTTGATTGAGTACGGTTCCTCTGGGGGAAACATAGACGGTATACGGCTTTTCGCCATTTTTCTTTACAACATCTTGCCAACAATCGTAAATGGGTTGGCATTGCATTACCATGCCACCGCCACCTCCACAAGGATAATCATCTACCCGGCGGTGCTTATCCTTGGAATAGTTCCGGATATTAACGCAGTCGACAGAGATGATTTCATTCTTTCTGGCGCGACCGATAATGCTTTCGTTTAATACGTGATCCACCATCTCTGGAAATAACGTCATAATTGTAAATTTCATTCAAATAACCCCTGTAACGGACGAATTTTAATCACTTCGTTTTCTAAATCAATCATAATCACGACATCGTCGATTTTAGGAACCAGCAAAACACGGTCACCGGTTACTTCAAAGACATCGTTCGCACCGGTGGGAATGACACTGGTGACTTTGCCGTAGATCTCGCCGGTGTCAACGTCCTGAACTTCAAGTCCAATAATGTCGTCGATGAAATAACGACCAACTTCAAGATGAACGTCTTTTTTATTGAGATATACAAATTTCCCCACCATTTTTTCGGCGTCTTCAATTTTTTCGATCCCTTTCAGATGGATCAGAGCTTGCCCTTTATGGACGCGGGCGGCTGTGACTTGATAGGGTTGATTATCTATATATAATTTTTTGACCCTGCATAAAAAGTCTGCATCATCGCAGTAGGGGAAAATACGCATATCGCCCCGTAGTGCGTGGGTATTGATGATCTTTCCTGCCTGAAGTAGTTCTTTTGACATAAAAAATGTCCTCCGAAGTGATTATTAGGTTTATTATATATGATTTTTGATAAAAAAACAACAGCTCTGTGAAATTTCACAGAGCTGCGGATAAAACACCGATTATCGGATCTCAACGATCACTTTCTTCGGCATTTTAAAGGAAGCAGATTTTACAATGGAACGGATGGCCTTGGCAATCTTGCCATGCTTGCCGATCACGCGACCCATATCATCTGCTGCAACATGCAATTCATAGACAATTGCTTCGTCGGTTTCGGACTCAGTAACCATAACGGCTTCCGGTTCCTCTACCAGTGATTGCGCCAAGTAAATAATGAGTTCTTTCATGATACGTCCTCTCGATTAGAGAATTTCCTGCTTCTTCAGCAAAGCCTTGACCGTATCGGTGGGTTGAGCGCCGTTCTTGATCCAAGCCTTAGCCTTCTCGCCGTCGATGATAACGGTAGCGGGCTCGGTGCAGGGATTATAGGTGCCGATCTCCTCAATAAATCTGCCATCACGGGGATAGCGAGAATCAGCAACAACGATCCGGTAGGTGGGGGCCTTCTTGGCTCCGAGTCTTCTTAATCTGATTTTAACTGCCATTCTACATTCACTCCTTTCAAAAATCTCTTATTAAAAACCAAAACCCCGGCGTCTGCCTTTTTTGGATTTCAGTTGTTTAACCATTTTTTGCATTTGGTCGAATTGCTTGAGTAGGCGATTGACCATTTCTACGGACGTACCGCTGCCGGCGGCGATTCTTCTGCGCCGGGAAGCGTTCATCAGCAAGGGATTCTCGCGTTCCTCGGGGGTCATGGAGAGGATAATTGCTTCGGTACGCGCCAACTGACGCTCATCGATCTTGACATCCTTCATCTGCGCCGCATTGACCCCGGGCATCATGCCCAACAAATTCTCCAGCGGCCCCATTTTTTTGATCTGACGCATTTGATCCAGAAAATCCTGCAAGGTGAATTTATTCTTCCGCAGTTTTTCCTCCAGCGCCAACGCCTCTTTTTCATCGTAGGCTTCCTGCGCCTTATCGATGAGGGAGAGGACGTCGCCCATTCCCAAAATACGGGATGCCATCCGATCGGGATGGAAGGGCTCTATATCAGTAAGCTTTTCGCCTACGCCGGCAAATTTGATGGGCTTGCCGGTGATATATTTAACAGAGAGGGCAGCACCGCCTCGGGTATCGCCGTCCAACTTGGTCAATACAACGCCGTCAATATCCAAAAGGTTATTAAAGCTTTCGGCTACGTTGACTGCATCCTGACCGGTCATGGCATCCACCACCAGGAGAATTTCCTGGGGATTGACGGCGGATTTGATATTGGATAGTTCATCCATCAAAGCATCGTCAATATGCAGGCGGCCGGCAGTATCCAAAATCACCAGATCATTGCCATACTTTTTTGCGTGGGCGATGGCTTCCTTGGCGATTTTGACCGGATTCTTTTCACCGTCTATCTTAAAGACGGGAACTTCAACCCCTTGGCCGACGATCTCCAACTGGGTAATTGCGGCAGGACGATAAACGTCGCAGGCCACCAGCAGGGGACGGCGTCCTTTCTTTTTAAAATGACCGGCGATCTTACCGCTCTGGGTCGTTTTACCGGTGCCCTGCAAACCAACCATCATGACGATGGTGGGGGGATTGGATGCCATCTTAATGGTGGCGGTCTCGGAGCCCATCAAGGCGGTCAATTCTTCGTTGACGATCTTGACAACCTGCTGAGCAGGGGTGAGACTTTCCAGTACGTCACTGCCGACGCAGCGTTCCGATACCTTGCCGATGAATTCCTTGACGACCTTGAAGTTTACGTCTGCCTCTAAAAGTGCCAGCTTAATTTCTCGCATAGCGGTTTTAACATCCGCTTCGGTCAAATGACCATGCTGGCGAAGATTTTTAAAGGCACGCGCAAGTTTTTCGCTTAATCCTTCAAATGCCATGTTTACTCTTGCTCCTCAAAGCTGCTTGCAATGGAAATGATCTCCTCTGCAAACTGGTTGATTTCCGGCGTCTTTTGATGCCGGTTGTTAAAATCGCGAATATTCATTGCCAGGTTGCTGATTTGCTCCATCTGATCCTCCAGCCCTGCATAACGCTTGAAAAAGCCAAGACTTGCTTCGGTTTCGGTCAAAAACTGCTCACCGCGCTTAATATTATCGCGCACACCCTGACGGGTGATCTTCATATGCTGGGCAATCTCGGAAAGGGAGAGGTCTTCATTATAGTATAATTCCAAAGCATCCTTCATTTTTGGTGCCAGGATATTACCATAGAAATCAATCAGCAGGGAAAAATGCAGGTCTTTCACTGTGTTTTTTCACTCCTTCAATGCGATGTAAAGAGAATTGCTTTACACATTATAATAGATAAGCCTTGTTTTGTCAAGAGAAAAATGTAAAATATAATCTTTTTTATTATATAAACTTGACATTTACTAAAAATGTGGTATATTTTAAGAGTATGACTATGACGAAAAATCTCGCTTTTTCAGTTGCTTTCAGAGAAAAAGGTGTATGGTGCGAGCCTTTGGCAAAGGGAGATGCGGTGGCTGTTTTTCTGAGAAATACCGTATGTTGGCGTTAACGCGTGAAATGAGTGGCACTTTCAGTGCAATCAGGGTGGTACCGCGGATTGATCCGTCCCTGTTTGGTCTGAGGGTGCTTTTATATTTTTAGAGGAGAAAACGTATTATGAAGTACATGGGTTTGAATGAGATCAGAGAAAAGTATCTTTCCTTTTTTGAGTCCAAGGATCATTTGCGGCTCAATAGCTTTTCTTTGGTGCCGAATAATGATAAGTCGCTTTTGCTGATTAATTCCGGCATGGCACCGATGAAGAAATATTTTACCGGCGAGGTGACTCCGCCCCGTAATCGTGTTACCACTTGCCAGAAGTGCATCCGTACGCCGGACCTGGAGCGTGTTGGTCATACTGCGCGGCACGGCACCTATTTTGAGATGCTGGGTAACTTTTCTTTCGGTGATTATTTCAAGGAGCAGGCGATTGCCTGGGCCTGGGAATTCTTGACCGAGACCATGGAGATCCCCGGCGATTTGCTTTGGCCCTCTATTTATGAGAGTGACGATGAAGCGTATGCCATCTGGCGCGATCAGATCGGTGTACCGGAAGAGCATATTGTTCGCCTTGGAAAGGCTGATAACTTCTGGGAGCATGGCACCGGCCCCTGCGGTCCTTGCAGCGAGATCTATTTTGATCGCGGTGAGAAATATGGCTGTGGTTCTCCTGATTGTAAGCCCGGTTGCGATTGTGACCGCTATATGGAAATTTGGAACAACGTTTTCTCCCAGTTCAATAATATGGGAGATGGTACCTATACTGAATTGGAGCATAAGAATATCGACACCGGTATGGGTCTGGAGCGGTTGGCTTGCGTCATGCAAGGGGTCGATAATATGTTTGAAGTAGACACCATCCGCAATATTCTGGATCGTGTCTGCGCGCTGGCCAATGTCACTTATGGTGTGGATGCCAAAAAGGATATTTCCATTCGTGCGATTACTGACCATGCCAGAGCTTCTACTTTTATGATTTGCGACGGTATTATTCCTTCCAATGAGGGACGCGGCTACGTTCTGCGCCGTTTGATTCGCCGCGCGGCACGCCACGGAAAGTTACTGGGCATCAACGATGCATTTTTGCCGGAGCTTTGCGACGTCGTCATTCGCGAGAATAAAGATGGTTATCCCGAATTAGTGGAGAAGGAAAGCCTTATCAAAAAGGTTATTTCTTATGAAGAGGCTTCTTTTGCCAAGACCATCGACCAGGGACTTGCCATCCTGGAAGAGTTGACTGCAAATGGCGGAACTCTTTCCGGAAAGGACGCCTTCAAGCTTTATGATACCTATGGATTTCCTCTTGATCTGACCCGTGATATTCTGGAAGAAAAGGGCATGACGGTAGACGAAGAGGGCTTTGCCAAGTTGATGGAGGAGCAGCGTACCAAGGCGCGTACTTCCCGGAAAGCGGCAGATGCCGAATCTTGGAAGAGCGACGGCGTTTCCTTAGATGGCATTTCTGCTACGGATTTTATCGGCTATACCAATGATCGTGCTGAAGCAAAGATCTTGGCATTGGTGGCTGATGGCGAGCAGAAAGACACCATCCTTGAAGGAGAAAAAGCTATTCTTATCTTGGATCAAACTCCGTTTTACGGCGAAGGCGGCGGGCAGGTCGGTGATACTGGCGTGATCACCTGCGGTGATGCGCGGTTTGCGGTAGAGAATACTACCAAGAATGCATCGGGTGTATTTATGCATCTGGGCGTTTTGGAAAGCGGTGCTTTGAGCGTAGGGGAAAAGGTGGAAGCTGCGATTGATGCGGAACGCCGTTCTGCCATTCGACGCAACCATACTGCCGCGCATCTTTTGCAAGCGGCTTTGCGTGAGGTTTTGGGAAATCATGTAGAGCAGGCCGGTCAGTTGGTGAATGACCATGCGGTACGATTTGACTTTACCCATTTTTCTGCTTTGTCTGCTGATGAATTGAAAGCGGTTGAAGCGCGGGTTAATGAGATTCTTCTTGGCGGTATTGAAGTTTTGAACTATGAGACCGGCATTGAGGAGGCGCGTGCCAAGGGTGCAATGGCGCTCTTTGGTGAGAAGTATGGCGAGCGCGTGCGCGTCGTGGAGATCCCCGGTGCATCCATTGAGCTTTGCGGCGGTACCCATGTTCAGAATACCGGTAAAATGGGTCTTTTCAAGATCATCAGCGAAAACGGTGTCGCTTCCGGTGTTCGCCGTATTGAGGCAGTGACCGGATGCGGTGTATTGGATCTTTTAAATCAGTATCAAACTGAAATTGCCAAGGCGGCTGCGGCTTTGAAATGTAACTCTCCCCAAAATCTCTTGCCGAAGTGTCAGTCCTTGATGGAAGAGGTTAAAACCTTGAGTGCGGCATTGGCTGCCGCCAATAAAAAGATGGCGGAGCAGCAGTCCGGTTCTATGTTCGATAATGCGGTCGAGGTGAACGGAATCCAGATCGTTACCTCCATGCTGAAAGACGGCGATATCAAGACGCTGCGTGAATTGGGTGATGACCTGAAGGCTAATCACAGTAATTTCGTGGCAGTGCTAGCTAATGTTGCCGGTGCGAAGGGTAATCTTCTGACTGTCTGCAGTAAAGAGGCCGTCGATAAGGGCGTTATGGCCGGAAAACTGGTCAGCCTGGTTGCCGGTGTGACCGGTGGTAAGGGCGGCGGTAAGCCGGATAGCGCCATGGCCGGTATGGGTGATTCTTCCAAAGCGGAAGAGGCACTTGCCAGCGTAGTCGGCTTCGTGACCGATATGATGAAATGAGGGTGAATGAAATGGCGGATTGTATTTTCTGTAAGATTGCGGCAGGGGAGGTCCCCAGCAATAAGGTCTATGAGGATGAGCAGGTCTTGGCCTTTTATGATCTTAATCCTATGGCAAAGGTACACATCCTGGTGATCCCCAAAATGCATATTTCCAATATGCTGGAGATCAATGAGAAAAATAGTGCGGTCGTGGCGCACATTTTTGAAGTAATTGCAAGGATTGCTAAGGATTTAAATTTGGAAAAAGGCTTTCGCGTTGTCAGCAACTGCAACGAATATGCAGGGCAAAGTGTTTTTCATCTGCATTACCATATTTTGGGCGGCGAACAGCTTTCGCTGACCATGTGTTAAGGGGGCGGGATTATGGCTACATATAGATTAAAAGTGGCGGGGTTGGAGAGAGATCTTCCAATCTGCCCGGTGAATGAGCATCTGGATATTGCCGGTTTTGTGATATTCGGCGACGTGGAATTGACTGAGGCTTGCGCTCGTGATCTGATCCAGAAAATGCCGCCGCATGATATTATGATCACCGCGGAATCCAAAGGAATTCCTTTGATCCACGAAATGGCGCGCCAGAATGGTGAGAATCGGTATATTTTGGCCCGTAAAGCGCCAAAACTCTATATGACGGATCTTTTTACAGTTGAAGTGAAATCCATCACCACCGATCATAAGCAGGTTCTTTGCATTGATGGTAAGGATGCCGAGGCTATGCGCGGAAAACGTGTGGTGATCGTCGATGACGTGATTTCTACCGGTGAGTCTCTTCGTGCATTGGAGCAGTTGGTTGAGGCTGCCGGTGGTGAGGTTGTCGCGAAAATGGCGATATTGGCAGAGGGGGATGCCATCGAGCGTGATGATATTATTACGCTGGCTCCCTTGCCGTTATTCTTTAAATAATAGGAGGTTTAAAATGGCTGAATTAAAACCTAATGAAGGCAAAAATGAGATTATTGAGGTAGACGGTGTCAGTTATCGTCGGTTGCCCATCAAGACCCACGTGATCACTGATCAGGATCAGATCGAGGATGTCTGTGAAAAGTACGCAAAGGATATGATGGTGGAAGGGGATGTGCTCTTTATTTCGGAGAAGTGCGTCGCTTGCACCCAAAAGCGTGCTATTCCCATGGAGGAGATCAAGCCCCGTCCTTTGGCAAAGCTACTTTGCAAATTCGTCTATAAATCTCCTTACGGTATCGGTTTGAGTATCCCGCAAACCATGGAGATGGCTTTGCAGGAGTGCGGTACGTTGAAGATCCTTTTTGCCGCTTTCTGCTCTGCGATCGGTAAACTTTTTGGAAAGCGCGGTGTTTTCTATAATATTGCCGGTTCAAAGGCACGCTCCATCGATGGTCCTTGCGATTGTACCATTCCGCCGTACAATCACTATGTGGTACTTGGACCCCGTGATCCCGATAAGGTCGCAGTGCAGATCAAGGAACGGATCGGCTTTGACGCCTGCGTTGTGGATATCAATGATATTGATGGCGTTATTTTGGGTGTATCGGATGAAAGCATGGATCGCGATCTCTATGCCCGTATTTTAAAGGACAACCCCTTGGGTCAAAGCGGACAGCAGACCCCGATGGGTATCATTCGCAAAGCATAAAAAAATCCCCCTATAAAGGGGGGATTTTTTATTGGCCAATTAAGCCATTTTCGTCGTAATCAATGATTTCAATCGACATAGGTTCATTTCTGAAATCGCCTTTCCAACGAACAGGGCAGTAGTTCTCGGTAAAACCATGGAGATTGCCGTCTTTCTTTTCTTCCGGAAGAACCGTTTGGAGCGTTCCAACCATTTGCATCCAAAAAGCATGGCGGCTTTTTTGCTCGATGGCGTCCATTTCTTTGACGCGCTTTGCTTTGATCGCCTTTGATAATTGCTCTTTCATTGCGGCAGCTTTGGTGCCTTCACGCGGAGAGTAGGGGAAGATATGGATCTTGGCAAAACCGATTCTTTCGGCAAAGCGAAGACTCTCTATAAAATCCGCTTCGGTTTCACCGGGAAATCCGACGATGATATCGGTTGTGATGGAGCATCCGGGGAAAGTGTTGCGTAAAAGCTTAACGGCTTGCTCGTATTCTTCGGCGGTATAGTGGCGGTTCATTGCTTTTAGGGTTTGATTACATCCGCTTTGCAAGGAAAGATGGAAATGGGGACAGAGTTTTTTAATATGTTTAATTTGATCTAAAAACTCCGGTTGGATGATACGAGGCTCCAAGGAACCAAGACGGATACGATCAATACCGGGGACAGAAGCCGCTTCAAGGATGGCTTTTTCCAAGCAGGGTGCGCCGTATTCCTTGCCATAGGAGGCAAGATGGATCCCGGTCAGTACGATTTCATGATAACCGGCTGCTGCGAGGGCTTGGGTTTCTTTTTGAATAACCGAAAGGGGTTTGGAACGAATACGACCGCGCGCAAAAGGGATCAAGCAGTAGCTACAGAAGTTTTCGCATCCGTCTTCAATCTTTAACACTGCGCGATTCTTTTCACCAAAGGAATGAATCTCTTCTTTTTCCAAACTGCCGCAATTATCAACGTCGACAATTTGCTTTTGATTTTCCTTAAATCGATCGATATATTTCAAAATATCTTTTCGGTTGGATGTTCCTAAAACAATATCGACACCTTCTAATTTTGCCGCTGCTTGGGGTGCTACCTGAGAAAAGCAGCCGCAAACCACCAAAATACTGCCGGGATGGTTACGCTTGGCGCGGGAGATCATCTGACGAGATTTTTTATCCGAGATCTGGGTGACTGTACAGGTGTTGATGATGTAAATATCAGCGGTATCATCAAATGAAACCGTTTGATAGCCGGCTTCTTCCAATTGATCCCGCATGATTTGTGTGTCATATTGATTAACCTTGCATCCAAGGGTATAATAAGCTGCTTTCACGCCGTTTTTTCCGCCTTCGTTCAGAATGATTTCATGATAGCAAAAAAACATTATAATTTCAAGGGATTTTTTTGAATTAAGTATTGACTTTTTGAAAAGTGACTGCTATAATAATTAAGCATTTATGCGAGAGTGGCGGAACTGGCAGACGCGCACGTTTGAGGGGCGTGTGGTTAACACCGTACGGGTTCAAGTCCCGTCTTTCGCACCATAAAACAAGACCACCCAACTGGGTGGTCTTGTTTTATTCTTTTTAAACTAAAGGGACTTGAACCTTGATTAATCTTTGACATGATAAGAATATTGTTGTATAATGGGAAAAATGAGTTTTATCATGGCGGTTTTGATAAAAATCTTGCGATTAAGAGGCGTTTTTATGAATAAGACGATTAAGCGTGGATTGATTGAGGTTCATCAATTTTATGAAGGTGACGTGCCGATTATTCTATATCCCGATAAGAAAAAATATAGAAATGTACCCTTTCTTGTAAACAAGCATCGTGATCTTGAATTACTCTTTGTGCGAGACGGAAAGATTGAAATGCATCTGGATGATGCGGTGTTTACGGCAGCTGCTGGTGAAATTATCGTTGCAAACTGCAACGTTCTACACAACATTCTTCCGATTACGGAATCTGTTCTTTATGATTGTCTTTTGATTGATAAAGAATTTTGTTCACGCTACGGCTTTGAAATTGATAAAAATTATATTCAAGAGATAATTAAAAATTCGGATTTGTTTGATCGTATCAATCGCATGAAGCAGTGCATGGACGATATGAATTCGAAATATCGTGTGGCGGAAGTGACGGCTGAGACATTGAAGATCTTGCTGACGCTTTTTCGACAACATATCGTTGCGGTCGAAGATAAAAGTACATATGGAAATAGAGAAATGTTGGAAAGGGGGCTGGAATACATTCACGAGCATTTTAGTGATCCGATTGATGTGGATGCCGTTGCGGATCATTCTGGCTACAGTAAGTTTTATTTCTGCAGACGATTTAAAGAAATTACAGGTTGTACGGTAAATACCTATATCAATATGCAACGTGTCAGCCACGCAAAGGAATTGCTCTCTCGTCCGGGAAGTCAAGTGAGCGAGGTGGCTGCAGAATGTGGTTTTAACAGCGTTCCGTATTTTTCTCAAATTTTTAAAAAGTATGTCCGTAGTACACCCGGAGAATACAAGCAGAATATAAAAAAGCCTCGGCAATGATTGCCGAGGCTTTTCGTTTATCTGCTGAGGGTATAGACTTCGACTTCCCAGGGTTGCCATTCTTTGCGCCCCTCAATGGAGGGCTCCAGCTCTTCGCGGTTGGTCAAAATCCGGTTCCAGGATTTTCCTACAATTTCGTCCGGAATCTGGACGTTAACGGTCTTATCGGAGTAGTTGGCGATGACCAGCATGGTTTCTCTGGCACATTTTCTTAAATAGACGACCATTTCGGGATGACCATCTAAAAGGAATTTTAGTTCACCATCGATGATGGCAGGATGCTCAAGACGCATGGCGGTCAACTTCTGATAATAGGCAAAGATAGAATCTTTAGAAGCTCTGTCTGCCGCCAGGTTCACTTCCGTATAGTTGGGGTTCACTTTGATCCAGGGCTTTCCGCCGGAAAAGCCGGCATTCAAAGAATCATCCCATTGATAAGGGGTACGGGCGTTATCGCGGCTTCCGGAAGCGGCTTTATCCAGAGCTTCGGCAGGGTCGATACCGTTTTCTACCATGGAATGATAGGAACCTACGGTGTAACAGCAGTTGTAATCCTCAATAGAATCGAACCGAACGTCGGTCATACCGATCTCTTCACCTTGGTAGACAAAGGGGGTGCCGGGAGTGGTATGCAGCAGGGTTGCCAACAATTTTGCAGCTTCAACACGATATTCTTTGTCGTTACCGAATCTGGAGACTTGGCGGCGGCTGTCGTGGTTAGACATATACTGAACCGGCCAAGCATTATGCTCCATAACAGATGCCCAATTCTTTTGTACAGTTCGATAGTTGATAGCATCTTTACACTTGCCGATCTCAAAGTGATATACCGTGCTCAATTCCTCACGGGATTCGCAGATGTAATCCAAAGCATTCGTGGTTGCTTTGACACCGCTGCCTTCACCGACGGTGAAGCAGTCACGGGGGCCAAAGACTTCTTTATTCAGCTCATGAATAATTTCATGAATACCTTCGATATTGGTACACATGGAGCGATCCATGACAAAACCGTTCCGGTCATAGGGAAGCTTGGGCGGCTTGGAAGAGTCGGGAAACCCGGGGGTCTTTTTGAACTGAGTGAAAACATCCAGGCGGAAACCATCGACACCCATATCCAACCACCAATTCAGCATTTTATAGATCTCTTTACGCAGAGGCTCATATTCCCAGTTGAGATCCGGCATTTTGGATGCATATTGATGGAGATAATATTCGCCGGTCAGCTCATCGTAGGTCCAAGCAGATCCGTTTCCTTCGTGGAAATAATTGCCCCAGTTGTTGGGTTCGGAACCGTCAGCCTTAGGCGGCTGCCAAATATAATAATTACGATAAGGATTGTCTTTGGATTTTCTGGATTCCTGGAACCACTTATGCTCATCGGAAGAGTGATTCAGCACCATATCCATGACGATGCGGATGCCCATGCTGTGGGCCATATCCAAAAGCTTCTTGAAATCCTCCAGGGTACCATAATCGGGATCAATGTCCTGATAGTCAGCAACATCATATCCATTATCTACCTGAGGTGAGGTATAGATCGGAGTAAACCAGATACAGTTGATGCCCAGATCTTTTAATACGGGAAGCTTGGACATAACGCCTTTAAGATCGCCGATGCCATCGCCGTTGGTATCGCAGAAACTTTTGCAGTAGATCTGATAGACTACCGCTTCTTGCCACCATTTCTTTTTCATGAGTATATTCATCCTTTCGTGCTTTTTATTTAATTATATTGCTTAAAATTGTAAATGTAAAGTAATATATTTGCCCTGTTAAGAAAATAATTGTAATTATCTTGCTTTTTTGGGATGGAGACGCACGGTATCAATTGACGAGAGATTTTATTTATGGTATGATTAATAAAATAAATGAAGGAGAATAATGATGGAAGTTGGCATTAAAAATGAATTGTCTGTATTGGTGAATGAAGAGTTGAGTGCCAAAGTGATGGGGAGTGGGACGTTGATGGTTTATGCCACTCCGGCCATGGTGGCTTTGATGGAACAGACCGCTGCAGAGAGCGTGGAGTTGTTCTTGGGCGAGGGCAAAACTTCTGTGGGAACTAAAATGGATGTGGAACATCTGGCAGCTACCCCGATTGGAATGGAAGTCAAATGTATAAGTGAATTGACGGAAATTGAGGATCGTAAATTGGTTTTCTCTATTGAGGCTTTTGATGAAGCGGGCTTGATCGGGAAAGCCTATCACGAGCGTTTTATTATTTCATCTGAACGGTTTCTTGAAAAAACTTACGGAAAATTAAAAAAATAACAAAAAAACTCTTGACTTTTCTTTTGGACTTTGCTAATATATTACCGTTGCCGAAAGGCACGGTATAAATGCGGATATGGCGGAATTGGCAGACGCGCTAGATTCAGGTTCTAGTCGGGGCAACTCGGTGGAGGTTCAAGTCCTCTTATCCGCACCATAAAAAACGAACCGTTCAGGTTCGTTTTTTTATTATTTATAGCAGGTTTTACATGGCGTTTTGCCTGAAAGAAGTGCCTCTTCTTCGGTCATCTCAACCACCTTTTTGCCGGCGTGCTTTGCGGTAGTGACGTGATAACGTTCTCCTGAGGGAGAAGCCAAAACAATACAGTCTGTTTTAGTATTGTCGTTTACAGTGATTTCAACGTTTTTCTTAATTCCTGAAAATGTTGCGGTGATGGTGCATTTTCCCGGTTTTATGGCGGTATAGATACTGCCTTGAAGTTTTATGGTATCATTGGATGGTACTATCTTATAATCAGTAATGTATTGATGGTCATTTGCTATGATCAAGCCGCCGGATTGACCGACAGATAATGTTTCCCGGGTAACGATGAGTTGAAATTGGGATGCGTCAATGGGGCGTGGTTGATTTAAAAGTGCAAGCGAAAGAAATGCAGTAAAAACAAACAGACCGATCATTCCGATTAACCACTTTTTAAGCCTACTAATATTGGAGCATATTAAGATTATCAATCCAATGGGGAAGAATAGGCAAAGGGATACAAGGAGAAATACCGGATCATCTTTTAACTTCATATTCATGTTCATCCCTCCTTTTTTAGCAATATAGCATATTCTCTAAATAAATTCAATAGAAAGAGCGTTTTATGGAACTTTGGAAACGATTAAAAAATGCAGATAAACCTATCGTATTATATGGGATGGGAAACGGCGCGGATCGCATCTTGGATGTTATGAATGCTCGTGGCATCGAGGCGGCCGGAATATTTGCCAGCGATGATTTTGTCCGCCATCAGGAATTTCGCGGTTTTACGGTGTGCAGTTATGCGGAATTAAAGGCGCAATTTCATGATATGATCGTTCTCGTCAGTTTCGGCACCCACCGCGAGGAGGTTCTTGAAAATATTTCTCGCATCATGGGCGAGCAAGAGATCTATGCGCCAGACGTTCCGGTGGCGGGAGATACAATATTTGATGAAGAATTTTTAGAAACCCACCGTGCCGAACTGGAGTATGTATATAATATGCTTGCGGATGATCAGTCTAAAGCAGTTTTTAAAAATGTGATCCGGTCTAAATTGACCGGAGAAATTGAGCCGCTTTTTGCGTGCGAGACGTCAGTGGAGGAAGCGTGGGGAATCTTTAATCTCGGTGAGGAGGAAAGCTTCCTGGATCTCGGTGCCTATACCGGTGATACCGTGGAGCGTTTTTTGAAATTTACTAACGGAAAATACCGGTATATATGGGCGGTGGAACCGGATTTTAAAAATTATAAAAAACTACTAAAGAATACGGAACATCTGAATAATATCACTTCTTTTAATTGTTGCGTCGATCGTCAATCGGGGGAGTGCTTTTATGCAATGGACGGGGGAAGAAAGTCTCACTCCTTGCAGGAAGGCGGCATGAAAATTGCGGCAAAGACAGTGGATGATTTACTTGCCGGTTCGCCGGTCAGCTTGATAAAAATGGATGTCGAAGGGATGGAAGCCGACGCTTTAAGCGGAGCGGCAAAAACAATAGTGCTCCATAAGCCTTCTATGCAGATTGCCGCATACCATCGTTCGGAAGATTTGTTTAAACTGCCGATGATGGTTCAGGAACTTTGCCCCGGTGCAAAGATTTATCTACGTCATTTTCGGTGCTTGCCGGCTTGGGATACGGATTTTTATTTCAAGTTTTAAAGAGTTGTGCATATAATATCTTGAGGTGAGAAATGTGTCTGATTGTATTACTGTCATCATTGCTGCATTGATTATTGCGGCGTTTTTAGGAGATGGAAATCATTGCGGGACAAATCGCAGACGCCGCTCCGGAAATGATCGTTGTGATCTTTCTTGCGGTTGTGATAATTAAATGAAAAACCCGCCTGCGCTGCAGGCGGTTTTTTATACCATTTCTTTGATGGATGCGGCATATTGCGATGGTGTCATACCGGTGGATTGCTTAAAGCGCCGGGAAAAGAATTGAAGGGAATTGTAGCCGAGACGATCGGAAATTTCGGTGAAATTGATATTCTTTTCGCGTATTAATTGCTTGGCGCGGTCAATTTTACAACGATTATAATAATCAATGACACCGCATCCAATTCCTTCGCGAAACAGTTTCTTCAATGAGGATTCGCTCATCGAGAAATGCTGACAAACATCTCCGAATGAAAGCTTATTCTCTACATTATTTTCCAAGTATTGGCAGATATTTGCTAATCTGTTGTTGGTTTCGTGATCAACGTTACTTTGTTCTTTGGCTATATCTGCTCCATATTCGCGAATCACGCGGATCAAAAACTCTTCTAACTGAAGCTGAATCAATTGCTCGGCACCAAAATAGGTGTTTTCATTACGGACTAATTGTTCGACATGAAGCTTGCCCAAGGGGCTGGAAAAGGCGAGCTTTGCTTCTTTTACGATATTGGCAAGATATTTTTTGCATTTTTCCGGACAGGTTATTGTTTGACCGGCGATTGAATACAGGCAGGGGGATTTGGAGGAAAAGGAAATGATGAAGGAATTGGCCGCTTTTTCGCCGTTACAGCGGAGATTGTGAAACTCCATGGGGCTGTGAAGATAGAACTGTCCGGTTTTTAAAATGAGTTCATGGGCACCGGCGGTTATGAGCAGCTCTTCTTTATCGGCATAGACTAATTCCCAAAAGTCGTGGAACTCGCCCGAATATGTAAAGTCTTTGGCATATTCAAAGTAGTGTATTGAAACCACGTCGTCTATTTTCAGCACTTTATTTAAGGGGGTTTTTACATAATTCATCACATTTCACCTCAATTTAATATTATCATAACATACCTTTTTATAAATTTCAATAGAACCAAAAGTATAAATTTTTAACCCGATTGTGCGTTGTTATGAAGATAGAATTATATTATAATTGAATCGTAAAAAATGAATGGAGGCGTTATATATGATTCGTTTTGGTACCGGTGGATGGCGCGCCGAGATCGGTTCGGACTTTACAAAGGAAAACATTTGCCTGGTGGGGCAGGGTATTTGCGATTTGATGAAAAAAGAGGGAAAAACACAAAAGCCGGTCATTATCGGGTATGATCGACGCTTTCTTTCTAAAGAAGCCGGGCAATGGCTTGCTGAGGTCCTTGCAGGAAACGGAATTCAAGTAACCTTTTTGCGTCGGAGTGCTCCTACGCCCCTTGTTATGCATACTGTGAAGCGGCAGGGTCTTTATTATGGCTTGGAGGTTACGGCATCTCATAATCCGCCGCTCTACAATGGTATCAAGTTGATTATCGAAGAGGGACGTGATGCCGACGTGGATACGACGGCTTTGCTGGAAGAACTAATCGATGCGGTTGAGCAGCCTAAGGCTATTTCTTTTAAAGATGGTTTGGAGTCCGAATTGATTAAGTTTTGGGAAAACCCGTTTAACGACTTCCTGGATGATATTATCAGCGTATTGGACGTGCAGGCGATCCGCAACCGCGGTTTGAGAATACTCTTTGATTCCATGCACGGAAGCGCAACCTATCCCATGATGGCTATTTTCTATACCGCTCGGTGTACTTTGGATCTTATTAATAGTAATAAAGATGCCTTTTTTGGCGGTATGATGCCGGCTCCTACCGAAGTCACTTTGCAGTCGCTGGCACGGCAGGTGGTTGAGGGGGAATATGATCTTGGTATCGGCGTGGATGGTGATGGAGACCGGCTGGGTATTATTGACCACGACGGAAACTACATTAACGCTAATCAGATCTTGGTTCTGCTTTACTATTATCTCCATGAATACAAGGGTTGGAAAGGTCCGGTTGTCCGTAATCTTGCCACCAGCCATATGCTGGATGCGGTGGCTAAGGATTTAGGCGAGGAGTGCTATGAGGTTCCTGTCGGCTTTAAATACATTTCTTCCAAAATTGATGAGGTGGATGCCTTATTAGGCGGTGAATCCTCCGGTGGTCTTACGGTACGTGGTCACATTCATGGAAAAGATTCCATTTACGCCGCTTCGCTTTTTGTGGAAATGATTTGTAAAACCGGGAAATCCCCCAGCGAGTTTTTGGCTGAGTTGGAAGAAAAGTATGGGAAGTATGAAATGGTAGAGTTTAACCTTCCTTTTGCACCAGAAGCCAAAGAAGAAATTATGAATCGTGTCATGGTGGAACGCGTACTGCCCGACTTCATGAAGAAAGTCGTACGCGTAAACTATGAGGATGGCTGTAAAGTGTATTTTGACGATGATTCCTTCGTGATTTGCCGCTTTAGCGGTACAGAACCCTTGCTTCGCATTTTCGCTGAAGGTAAAAATGCTGAGCAGGCTGAAAGCTATATTCAGGCTTGGAAAGAGCTCTTAAATCTTTAAATAAAAAAACGGCTGTTGCAGCCGTTTTTTTATTTGTTTGTGATGTTTATATTTGCAATGTAAAATGATTTTTTATGCAATTGATTTGTAAAAAGAAAGTAATATAATCATATTAGAATATAAAAGGAGGGCGTATATGCTGAATTTGAAAATGGCCGCGTTTGCCGATGAAGCGTCGGCTGGGTTAGAAGGGCAGATCGCTGCAATGAAGCGCAACGGCATTTCAATGCTGGAAATCAGGCAGGTAGGAGAGAAAAATATCTCCGCTGTGGAAAAGGGCGAAGCAAATGAAATTCGCAAAATGATGGATGATAACGGTTTGTCCGTCTGGTCCATCGGGTCTCCCACCGGGAAAATTAAATTAAGCGATGAATTTGAAGCGCATTTGGATCAGTTCCGTCACCAATTGGAGTTGGCTAAGATTTTGGGCGCAAAGCATTTTCGCTTGTTTAGTTTTTATGAGGCGGACGACAGTGAAGGCGCCTTTGATCTGGTCGGCGAACGATTGGAAGCTTTTCTCAGTGCCGCAAAAGGGAGCGGCGTTATAATCTGCCATGAGAATGAAAAAGGCATTTATGGTGATACAGCAGCGCGTTGCTTGAAGCTCTATCGTGCATTGCCGGAACTCAAGGGGATCTTTGATCCTGCGAATTTCCTGCAGTGCGGAGAGGATACTTTAGCAGCATGGGAACTTTTGGCACCCTATATTGAATATATGCACATTAAAGACTGCAATGCAGAAGGCAAGATCGTCTTGCCCGGAACCGGATGCGGAAACTTGGTTCAGCTTATAAAGAAATATGCCGATCAAGGCGGAGAAGTCGTGACCTTGGAGCCTCATTTGATGGAGTTTGTCGGATTGGATCAGCTGGAAAACGGAGAAAAGACGGAATCTGCTGTTGCTTATAAGAATAACGATGAATCTTTTGATGCGGCTGCTGCTGCATTGAGAAATATGATTATGGAGGGTTAAAAAATGAAAGTCGGAGCACAAATGTATACCATTCGGGAGTTTTGCAAGACTCCTGAGAATATCGTGAAGTCTTTGGAACGATTGGCAGAAATGGGAGTTGATTGCGTTCATTTTTCCGGCTGCGGTCCGATTGATCCTAAACTTTTGAGAGAAACTTGCGAAAGATTGGGAATTGAAATTGTATTAACGCACGTCCCCTTTGAGCGGCTGATTAATGAAACCGATCAAGTGATAGAAGAGCATAAATTGATGGGCTGTAAATGCATTGGTCTTGGCGCAGTGCCGAAGGAAATGAGAAATTCTCCGGAAGATATTGAAGCCTTTCTCGATATGATCAAAGAGCCGATTGCAAAGATCCGTGCCGCAGGAATGCGGTTCAATTATCATAACCATGCGTATGAATTTAATCGCTTTAACGGCAAGCCGATTATGGAGCAAATCTTGGAACGCTATAGCGCTGAGGAGATGGGAATTACCTTAGATACATACTGGGTTCATCAGAGCGGCGCAGATCTTTATCCGTGGATTGAAAAAATGTCCGGACGTCTGGCGTATACTCACATTAAAGATCAGATTTTGGAGCCGGATGGAAAGACTGCTAAAATGGCACCGATTGGGGACGGTCATATGAATTTTCCCGGCATTATGGCGGCTTTGAAAAAAGCCGGTACGGAATATGTCTTTATTGAGCAGGATTGTTGCTATGAGCAAGATCCCTTTGAATGCTTGGAACGTAGTTTTGCTTATTTGAAATCCATCGGATATTAAGGGGGAAATACAATGAAAAAGGTTAAACTTGGAATTATCGGCATTGGAAATATGGGGACGACCCACAGTAAAAACATCATGGAGGGGAAGTGCCCTGAAATTGAGTTGGTAGCGGTGGCGGATAGCAATCCGGATCGTTTGAAATGGATCGAGGAAACATATCCGGAGGTCAAGCGCTTTGATACCGCGGAAGCTATGCTGGATAGTGGAATTCTGGATGCTTGCCTGGTTGCGGTCCCGCATTATGATCATCCGCATTACGCAATGGAATGTTTCAAGCGTCATATTCACGTCATGGTTGAAAAGCCTGCCGGTGTATATACCAAGCAGGTGCGTGAGATGAATGAGATGGCCAAGAAGAGTGATGTGATTTTTGGTATGATGTTCAATCAGCGTACCAATCCTCTTTATATTAAGATGCGTGAAATTATGCAGAGCGGTGAATTGGGCGCTTTGCGGCGTACTAACTGGGTCATCACCAACTGGTATCGCTCTCAGTATTATTATGATAGCGGTGCTTGGCGTGCCACCTGGAGCGGAGAAGGCGGCGGTGTTTTGCTGAATCAGTGCCCCCATCAGCTGGATCTCTGGCAATGGATCTGCGGTATGCCTGCAAAGGTGGATGTCAAGATGCATTTCGGCAAGTGGCACGATATTGAGGTTGAGGATGATGTGACTGCTTACGTAGAATATCCTAATGGAGCAACCGGCCTGTTCGTTACCAGTACCGGTGATTGGCCCGGCAGTAATCGTTTTGAGATCACCTGTGAAAAAGGCCAAATGATTGCTGAAGGTAAAAAACTCACAATCTCTCGTCTGAATACTTCTTTGGTCGGTTTTGAAACTGATACTCCTTTTGGAAAACCGTCCGTTAAAGAAGAGGTGCTTGAATTTGATTCCGGCGAAAAGCATCCCGGTGTCTTGAATGCATTTGCAAAAGCTATTTTGGAGGGTACTCCGTTGCTGGCTGATGGAGAAGAAGGGATTAACGGCCTTACGCTCTCCAATGCCATCCACTTATCTGCTTTTACCGGAAAGGCAGTGGAATTGCCGTTTGATGAAGATCTCTATTATGAAGAACTGATGAAGCGTGTGAAAACCTCTCGCAGAAAAGAAACGGTAAAGAGCACGGTTGCAAATACTGAGGGAACTTATTAATGGGCGATGTTATAAGAATTGGTGTAATCGGCGTTGGAACGATGGGTTATGCGCACGCGCGTCATTTGGCAGAGAATAAAGTCGAGGGTGCAGGATTAACTGCGCTTTGCGACATCAATCCGGACCGGCGCGCCGAACTCTCCGATTTGTTTCCTAATGTTGCACTTTTTGAGGATGCCGAGCAGCTTTTTGCTGCAAAAATATGCGATGCTGTCATTATTGCGACTCCGCATTATGAACATCCTACTATTGGAATTCGCGCCTTTGAGTGCGGTCTTCACGTTGTTTCCGAAAAGCCTATGGCAGTTCAGCTCAGCGCGGCTAAAGCGTTTATTGATGCTGCCCAAAATAGCGGAAAAACCTTCTGTGTGATGTTTAATCAGCGCTGTAACCCTCTTTTTCAAAAAGCAAGGGAACTTGTTCAAAACGGTGTGATTGGACAGCCTAAGCGCTTAAATTGGATCATTACGAATTGGTATCGTACACAGTATTATTACGATAGTGGCTCCTGGCGCGCTACATGGCGTGGTGAAGGTGGGGGAGTATTGATGAATCAAGCTCCTCATAATCTGGATCTGATGCAATGGATCTTTGGGATGCCGAAGCGCGTACGTGCTTTCTGCTCGGTGGGAAAGTATCACCATATTGAGGTGGAGGACGAAGCGCTCATTTACGGAGAGTATGATAATGGTGCGACGGCAGTGTTTCATACTTCGACGGGGGAATTTCCCGGCACCAATCGCTTGGAGATTACCGGTGATCGTGGCAAAATGGTGCTGGAAAACGGTGTGCTGAAACTTTGGAAACTGCAAAAGCCGGAGCGTGAATTTTGTTTTGAAAGTAAAAAGTCTTTTAATAAGATTCCCATGGAATATGAAGAGATGAGTTTTCCGTCAAGCCATAAGGCTCATGGAATCGTATTGCAAAATTTTGTAAATCATATTTTGTACGATGAGCCTTTACTTTCTGATGGTTGCGAAGCAATCCGTGAAGTAACGCTTTGTAATGCGGCTTATCTCTCTTCCTGGCAGGATTCTTGGGTGGAGTTGCCCTTTGACGAAAAAATTTTTAATGCTGAATTAGAAAAAAGAATTGCCGGTTCTCGGATCAGAGAATATGCGGCGGCATCCGAAAATGAAGAATATCAAGAACGCTGGCAAGTACGTTGGTAAAATAAAAAGCTGCGACCAAACGGTCGCAGCTTTTATATTTAGTTTAGAAAATGCTGAAATTTACCACTAAAGCGGCAAATACAATGGAAACCATTGAAAGTAGTTTGATCAGGATGTTGATCGAGGGGCCGGAAGTGTCCTTGAAAGGATCGCCGACGGTATCTCCCACAACGGCAGCTTTATGCTGATCGGAGCCTTTGCCGCCGTGTTCACCGCTTTCAATATATTTCTTGGCATTATCCCAGGCACCGCCGGAATTGGACATGAAGATCGCCAGCAAAAAGCCGGAAACGGTTGCTCCTGCAAGCATGCCGACGACACCGGTGACACCGAGAACCAAGCCGACCAGGACGGGAACAACGATTGCAACCACGGTGGGGAGAATCATTTCGCGTAAGCTGGACTTGGTGCAGAGGTCTACACAAGAGGCATAGTCAGGATCTGCTTTTCCGTCCATCAAACCGGCAATCTCTTTAAATTGACGGCGTACTTCCAAAACGACGGACTGTGCGGCTTTACCGACGGATTCCATCGTCAATGCGGCAAACACAAAGGGAAGGCAAGCGCCAATGAAAAGACCGATCAGGACGGTGGGATTCATCAGACTGAGGTTGGCAATCTTGGCGGCACCGCCTTCGATGGTGTGAACTTTATCGATATAAGATGCCATCAATGCGAGAGCGGTCAGTGCAGCGGAACCAATGGCGAAACCTTTGCCGGTTGCTGCGGTGGTGTTGCCCAGAGAGTCAAGTGCATCGGTGCGCTGACGAACCTCAGGATCCAAGCCTGCCATTTCGGCGATACCGCCGGCATTATCGGCAACCGGTCCGTAAGCATCGGTAGCAAGGGTGATGCCCAGGGTGGAGAGCATACCGACTGCGGCCAGTGCGATGCCATAAAGTCCCATGTTACCGTCTGTATTAGTAAAGCCACCGGAAACAAAGTAGGCAATCAAAACACAGACGGAGATGATGAGGATGGGAAGGGCGGTGGAAAGCATCCCGAGCGAAAGACCGCCGATGATGATGGTGGCAGAGCCGGTTTCAGAGTTGTCGCTTAGTTTTTTAG
Organism: Eubacteriales bacterium; assembly: GCA_045541555.1. Lineage (GTDB taxonomy): Bacteria > Bacillota > Clostridia > Oscillospirales > QAKW01 > QAKW01. The sequence continues at coordinate 52,779 of JAZQJH010000036.1, forward strand.
TGGGTTTATAACTGTCAGAGGTGAAGTATTCGGTGGATTGGCCGATGAGCACACCGGAAACAAGACCGGCGATAATAGCGAAATAAAGACCGATGTTTTCTTTGCCCAGCAGGAACCAGACCATCGGCAAGGCAATGAGTGCGATAAGGATTGCACTGAAGTTTGTGCCACGGCTCAGGGCTTTCAAAAGGCTCTTCTGAGAAGCGCCCTCTTTGGTACGTACCAAAAACGTTCCAAATACAGAGCAAATAATACCGATAGCTGCCATCAGCATGGGGAGCGCCATGGCTCTGATGTTGCCGTTAAAGGCTGCTACGCCGAGGGCGGAGGCGGAGATGATAGAGCCAACGTAAGATTCATAAAGATCTGCGCCCATACCGGCTACGTCGCCTACATTATCACCCACGTTATCGGCGATGACGGCAGGATTCCGGGGGTCATCTTCCGGGATGCCGGCTTCAACTTTACCGACCAGGTCGGCCCCAACGTCTGCGGCTTTTGTAAAGATACCGCCGCCCACGCGGGCAAAGAGTGCCATGGATGATGCGCCCATACCAAAGGTTAACATTGCGCCGGTAATGGCGGCAGGCTCCAATTTAAAGACATACTTCAGGAGCATGAACCATATAGAGATGTCCAAAAGACCGAGACCTACAACAGTAAAGCCCATGACAGATCCGGCAGAGAAGGCTACGCGTAAACCGCGGTTGAGCCCTTCTTGGCAGGCGTTCGCGGTACGGCTGTTGGCGGCGGTGGCAATTTTCATGCCGATAAAACCGGAAAGACCGGAGAAGAAGCCACCTGTGACAAATGCGAAGGGTACGTACCATGTCAACAACTCAAATGCTGCCATGATGCACAAAAGGACGAACATGCAAGCGAAAAAGATGGATACGATGGTATATTGACGTTTTAAATAGGCGTTTGCGCCTTTGCGGATCGAACCAGCGATTTTTTTCATCAGGTCGGTTCCTTCGGAGAATTTCAGCACTTTTTTTGCCATGAAAATTGCAAAAAGCAGTGCCACCACTGCTCCGAAAAAGGTGAAGAACACCAGGCTGTTTTCCAAGTTGAACATTAAAAAACTTCCTTTCTAAATACATTTATCAGAAAACATGTTGATTTTATCACTTTTTTTCTTATTTCTCAAGAGTATTTTCTAATTTTAATAATGTTTTCTGTTATGTTAAGAAAAAATATTTGCTTATTTGGCAAATCGTGTTATAATATACAAAATGCATAAATAGTTAATTATATTTTTATTGATAAAATTGGAGGGATTAGCTTGAATTTGGAAATGGAACTCAGTTTATTGAATGATTTTTATGAGTTTACAATGAGCAATGGTTATTTCAATGAAGGAAAAGGTGAGCAGATCGTTTATTTTGATGTCTTTTTCCGTCGAGTGCCTGATCGTGGTGGATACGCAATTTGTTGCGGCCTGGATCAAGTGATCGACTATATATCTAATCTATCCTATTCGGATGAAAGTATTGAATTTTTGCGTCAAAAAGGTCTCTTTTCTGAGGGCTTTTTAGAATATCTTCGTAATTTTAAATTCACTTGTGACGTATATGCCGTTCCGGAGGGAACTCCCATTTTCCCCGGTGAACCAATCTTGACGGTGCGTGGACCTGCCATTCAGGCGCAGCTTTTAGAGACGATGATTTTGCTTACGATCAATCATCAAAGCTTGATTGCAACGAAAGCTTCCCGTATTGTTCGTGCAGCTGATGGTCGTGGCGTCAGTGAATTTGGTGCACGCCGTGCGCATGGTACCGCGGCCTCAATTATGGGCGCACGTGCGGCATATATCGCCGGCTGCACAGGGACTTCTAATGCGTTGTGTGACAAGCTTTACGGCGTTCCCTGCTCCGGAACCATGGCGCATAGTTGGGTTCAAAGCTTTCCTACGGAATATGAGGCATTTGCTGCTTATGCGAGAAATTATCCCAACTCTTGCGTACTGCTTATTGATACCTTTAACGTACTGAAGTCCGGTTTGCCGAATGCAATTCGCTGCTTTAATGAGGTGTTGGCGCCCATGGGCGCACGTCCGGTTGCGGTACGTATTGATTCCGGCGATATTACCTATCTTTCCAAGAAAATACGTTCAATTTTGGATGATGCAGGTTATCCGGATTGTAAGATTATGGTGTCCAATTCGTTGGATGAATATATCATTCGCGACTGCATTAATCAAGGCGCAAAAATTGATCTTTTTGGCGTAGGGGAGAGGCTGATTACTTCCCGTAGCGAGTCGGTTTTTGGCGGTGTTTATAAGTTGGTTGCCGTCGAAGAAGCGGACGGAAGTGTTACGCCCAAAATCAAAATTTCTGAAAATATCGAAAAGATTACAGTGCCCTGCTTTAAGCAACTTTATCGCTTTTTCTCCAAAGAAACGGGGATGGCAATTGCGGATCTTTTGACCCTGCATGATGAGGAGATTGATGAAAATGAGCCGTACACACTTTTTGATCCGGTTCATACTTGGAAAGAAAAAGTGGTCACGGATTATACCGCTGTCCCTATGCTGAAGCCAATCTTTGTTCAAGGAAAATTGGTGTATAAAAAGCCGAGTACCCAAGAAATCCGAAGCTATTGTTTGGAGCAGTTGAACTTGCTTTGGGATGAAGTGAAACGTTTCGAAAATCCCCATGAATACTACGTGGATTATTCGCAAAAGCTTTGGGAGATCAGACGAGATCTTTTGAAAAATCGATAATTCTAACATCAATTGTACAATGTTACCAAAAATGCCGCTCTAATTTTTTTATGAGTGGCATTTTTGTTCACTTTGTACAATAGATTATGTAAATCAAAAAGAAAACGAACTTTATTTTCAAAAAAATTAGCAATTTGTTTGTGAAAAATTAAAAAATATATTGAAATTGTATATATATTGTGCTATAATCATCCCGATAGTATGGATAAAAGCGATCAAATCTCTTTTGTGTACTTTGTTCAGTTACGGCTGTTCAAAAAGTCAAAAGTGGTGGAAGCGCGACTTGAGATACTGATCAATTCAACTTGGAGGTAGTTTATGAAAGACAAAAATGCAAGTTCTGTTCTTCGGTCTTTCCTGGCGGCTATAATGGTTCTCGTTATGGCTCTGTCCATGTCCACCTTCGTCTTTGCGGACGAAGGTGCGGATTCGGCGCCCGGAGAAACGGCTGGAACAGAATCCGGTGATGCAGGAGAGAGTAGCTCTGCTCCTTCTACGAGTGGTCCTGCCGAAACCGTAACGCCTGAAGGTGGCGTTGGGGAGTCCGAAGTTTCTGTCGTCGGTTTCTATCGTGACGGCAGATATGTGGACTACTATAATGAGCACATTGCAGATGACGTTGTAATGCCCGAGATCGTGGTGGATGCAACTCAGATTACTGCTGCAACTGCTCCTTATGAAGTAAAAGATTCCTACGAGAATCGCGATTCGGTTGTTGTGACAACCGGTAGCGGCGAATTGACCTATACGATCAATGTGACCAAAACCGGTATGTATGCAATCGGTTTGGAATACTTCCCCTTGCTGGGTGACGGCAACGGAAAGGATTATGAGCTTGCTGTTAAGCTGGACGGTACTCTTCCTCATGATGATGCTGCACGGTTCACTTTGAAACGTAATTGGATTGATGAGGATGATGAACATAACTTCGACGACATCGGCAATGAGCTTTATTCCAAGCAAGTTGAATCCGCAAAGTGGTTAAGTAAGGATATTCGTGATCCGGATGGCGTGTTTGATGATGCAGTGAAGTTTTATCTAACTGCCGGCGAGCACACCGTCACTTTCTCTTTCAACACCGGTGTTCTGGCTTTGGATAAGATTCGTTTCTATAACGAAGGCGAGCCGATGTCCTATGACGATTATATTGCTTTGAATGATTCCAATGGTGCTTCTGATGCAACTGAATCTTTCGAACTGGAAGCAGAGTCTTTCTTGGACAAGAGTGAGTCCTTGATTCAGCCGGCCTATGACCGCAGTGATCCGAAGGTTACTCCTTATAGCATCAGCAAGACCCGTCTGAACGTTATCGGCGGTGAAAACTGGAATACGACCGGTCAGACCGTCAATTGGATTATTGATGCTCCCGTCGATGGTTACTACACTATCGGCGTCCGCTACCGTCAGTCTTACGTCGAGGATTCTACTTCCTACAGACGTCTTTACATCGACGGTGGGGTTCCTTTTGAAGAAGCCAATACCATTGGTTTTCCCTTTGAAACCGGCTATCAGTATAAGGTTCTTGGCGGCAAGGATGAAGATGGGAAGAACTTCAATTATAAGTTCTATCTGACTGCCGGTAGACATGAGCTTTCCATGGAAGTCGTTATTGGTGATATGGCAGGGGTCAGCCGCGAGGCAGAAGACCTGGTTTATCAGTTGAACTACATCTATCGTAAGATCATCATCATTACCGGTACTTCTCCCGATACTTATCGCGACTATGAATTGGATAAGAAGATTTCCGATCTGGAAGAAATGTTCAAATCCGTTTATAGTGATCTCCTTTCGATTAAGGAGCAGGTAATTGCCATTAACGGCAACCTGGGCTCTGCTTCCATTATTACTATTTTGGAAAAGCAGATCAATGACTTTATTGAAAAGCCCTATGCTATTCCGGATCGTCTTTCTACCTTTAAAGATAATATAAGTACTCTCAGTTCCTGGATGCTGGCGTTGCGTAATCTCCCGGTTCAGTTTGATAAAATGATTTTCACCGGTGCAGGTGCAAAACCCACTCGTCAGACCGCAAACTTCTGGGAAGGCGTTTCCCATGAGGTACGTGCGTTTATTTCCTCCTTTGTCGATGACTACACTTCCGTCGGTGCTGAGAGCGCCAGTGGACGTACCTTGACCGCATGGGTTGGTACCGGTCGTGACCAAGCAACCGTTTTGAAAACTTTGACCACCAACTACTTCACTCCGGAAACTGATATTTCCGTGAACGTCGGTTTGGTTCCGTTGAGCATTTTGCAGAAGGCGATCGTAGCCGGCCGTGGTCCGGACATTGCACTGCATGTCAGTCGTACCGAGCCGATGAACCTGGGTTATCGTAACGCGGTTGTTGACCTGACTCAGTTTAGTGACTTTGAAGAGGTGGCAAATCGTTTTTCAAGATTCGCTCTTACGCCTTATACCTTAAGCACTTATGATGAGAATGGCAATAAGATCAATAAGATCTTTGCTCTTCCTGAGACTCAGGACTTCAAATTGATGTTCTATCGCACGGATATCTTTAGCGAGTTGGGCATCAGTGCTCCCAATACCTGGGACGATCTGGACAATATTTTGCCTTATATTCAGGCAAACAACATGACGGTTGGTCTCGATCCCAATGCCAGTGGTGAGACCTTCTATACCTTGATTCTTCAGAGCGGTCATACTCCTTATAGAGAGGATGGTACCGGAACTAACTTTACCGAGCAGTATGCAATCGATGCGTTTGAAAGATGGACCCGCTACTATCTCCAGTACGACCTGCCCACTGACTATAGCTGGTACAGCCGTTTCAGAAACGGCGAGATGCCCTTGGTTATTCAAGGTTATTCCAGTATTACTTATCTGCAGGAGTCTGCTCCTGAATTAAATGGTCTTTGGAACGTTGCTCCCATGCCCGGTATTCTGAACGAGGAGACCGGTGTTGTTGATCGTACCGACCAATCCAGTGGTATGAGTGGCTGTATGATCATTGAGAGAACTATTGAGAAGGCGAAGAATCCGGAGCAGAAGCTTCAGGATGCTTGGACCTTCCTGAAGTGGTGGACCTCTAGAGATATCGCTGCTGAATACGGCAACCGCGTTGAGATGGCGATCGGTTCTGTTGCAAGATATTCTACTGCAAACCTGGAAGCATTTGAGAAGATCAAATGGTCCAGCGCCGAGGCGGCCGTTATCAGAGCACAGCGTGAGTGGACGCGTGAGACTCCCGAATTGGTCGGTGGTTATTACGTAAGCCGTAACGTGATCAACGCTTTCCGTAACGTTGTTAACAATAAGGCGAATCCGAGAGAAAAACTCTTCTATTATAATAATGAAATCAACGATGAGATTTGGCGTAAGCGTTCTGAATATCATCTGTCTGTACCGGAGGAGGCGAGAAAATAATGGCTTCTGTATCAAAGCAAAGAGAAATTGAATTATTAAAGAAGAAAAGATTATCCTTCTCCGAGAGAGCGGCATTAACTTGGCGTGAGATGAAGGATAATAAGATCAACTATTTGATGATCTTGCCCTTCGTGGTTTTCTTCACCTTGTTTACAATTATTCCTATCGGTGCTTCGATCTTTTTATCTTTTACTCGTTACGACATTTTGAATACTCCGATCTTCATCGGTTGGGATAACTACCTGAGAATGTTCTTGGAGGATAGCGTCTTTCTGATCTCCTTGAAGAACACCTTGAAGTTTGCAATTATCACCGGCCCCGTTGGTTACCTGCTTTGCTTTATCTTTGCATGGTTTATCAACGATCTGCCCCCGATTGCGAGAGCGTTCTTTACCGTGGTATTCTACGCTCCTACTTTGGCAAACGTTTACTTTATTTTCCAGTATCTGTTCAGTGCCGATATGTACGGTTTGATCAACTCCATCATGATGAACCTGGGCATGATCGATGAACCGATTGCATGGTTGAAGAACACGAAGTATATGATGAATATCGTTATCATCGTGCAGTTGTGGTGTTCTTTGGGTACCAGCTTCCTTTCCTTCGTCGCCGGTTTGCAGAACCTGGATCCCTCTCTTGCTGAGGCCGGTGCGATCGATGGCGTTCGTAATCGCTTCCAAGAACTCTTTTACATCACCTTGCCGCAGATGGGCGGTATGCTGATGTTCGGTGCGGTTATGCAGATTTCTTCTGCATTCGCAGTCGGCAGTATTTCTTCTTCGCTGCTGGGTAACCCGTCAGTCGACTACGCAGGTCATACATTGGTCTTGCATATTTCCGACTTCGGTCACACCCGGTTTGAGTTGGGTTATGCTTCCGCAATCGCAGTGGTGCTGTTTGCAATGATGATCTTGAGTAAGGTCTTGATCAACAAACTGCTTGCGCGGTTCTCACATGATTAAGAAAGGAGAGTGAACGAAATATGTCTACAAAATTAAGAAGAACTAAGGCTTCTGTTGTTGGCGATGTATCTACATACCTTTTGCTCGCTCTCTACGCTGCCTTCATGTCCCTGCCTTTGGTTTACGCCATTGTGCAGTCTATAAAACCTTACAACGAATTGTTCATCTTCCCGCCGCGGTTCTTTACTAAAAACCCGACTTTGATGAGCTTTAGAAAACTGTTTGATTTAACGTCTACCTCTTGGGTGCCGTTCTCCAGATATGTTTTCAATACCCTTACCAATACCATTGTAGGTACGGTTATTCATATTATTTCTGCAGCTATGTGTGCTTATCCTTTGGCAAAGAATAAGTTCCCCGGTAAAAATATTATCTTCAACCTGGTTGTTTGGTCGTTGCTGTTTACCGGTGGTGTTACCGAAATTCCTGTTTACTTGGTAATGTCCTATTTGGGTATTATCGACACCTATTTTGCTTACTGGTTGCCTGAAATTGCGGCTACCATGGGCGTATTCCTTTTGAAACAGAATGTTGCAGAGATTCCGAATGCAATGATCGAGGCTGCTCGTATTGACGGCGCAGGGGAGTGGAAGATTCTTTGGTCCATCGTCATGCCGTCCATTAAACCGGCTTGGCTTACCCTGGCAATCTTCTCTTTCCAGAGAAACTGGAATGCAACCGCAGGATCCTACATTTATACAGAGACCCTCAAGACGTTGCCTACCGCCTTGAGCCAGATCACTGCCGCCGGTAGTGTGGCACGTGCCGGCGAGGCGTATGCTGCTTCTGTATTGATGATGATTCCGCCGATCATCTTCTTTATCTTTGCTCAGAGTAGTACGGTGAAGACGATGGCGCACGCCGGTATCAAGGGTTAAGGGGGTGCACGACATGAAAAAAAGATTGACGAAAGTCGGTGCTATTGCTTTAGTAATGCTGGCGTTGGTTTCTATGCTGGCAATGCCCTCTTCGGCCTACATTGCATATAATACCTACAATTATAATTATTACGGAGAAGCAATTGAAACTCCTTCCGGTTATGCTCCGGAAACCATTTATTATGGAGAAGACTTAGGGATCGGTACATTATCCAATGCGATCGACCTCTATGTCAGCCCTCAGAATGAAATTTACATTCTGGATTATTATGGAAGTGACAACCTTCCCCGGTTGCACATCTTTGATTTTAATTTTAAGCATATTAAAACTCTTTCGACTCTTACTGCAAACGGTAATCCCTATATCATGAAATTGCCGGAGAGTGTTGTCGTAGATAAATTTGGTTACATCTATATTTGCGACACCGGTAACCGTCAGATCTTGAAATTGGATAAGGATAAGAGCGGTAAGATCGTTCAGACTGTTGGCGCACCGAATTCCGATCTTTTTGAGGGTGAGTTTAAACCGTCTAAGATCGCGATAGCAAAGAATATGTCTTTGTATGTTATTTGTACCGGTGCCTTGGATGGTATCATGGAGTTTGACGAAAGAGGAACTTTTCTCCGCTATTTCGGTGCTCCTGATGTTCAGATGTCTGTTACGGATATGATTGCGTTGACTTGGAGACGGATGTATCGTTCGATCCTTGGTAGTGATGCAGATAACTCTTTTGTCACCTTCGTTCCTACTGAGTTTTCTAACTTGGTTGTAGACGATTTTGGATTTGTTTATTCCGTTATTGCCGCGACCGAGGATTCCAATACCGAGCAGTTGCTGAAAATGAACTTCTTGGGTAACAACATTCTTGACCCGATGGCCAAGAGTACTCAGAAGGTAAATGATACCCTTTCAAAAACGTACGGAGACCTGCAGCGTCGTGGTACTAAAACCGAAGGTAATATCTTTACGGATGTTGCAGTAGATAAGGACGGGTTCATTACCATGCTGGACTCCAACCTTTGCAAGGTGTTTGAGTACGATCCGGAAGGCAACCTGACCTTTGTTTACTCCGGTAAAGGTAGTCAGAAGGGTATGCTAAACAGACCGGCTGCAATTGCAAAGCTCGGCAAAAAGACTTTGATTTTAGATTCTCATTTTGGCTCGATTACCATTTTCGATTTAACTCAGTATGGCGACACTCTTCATGACGGCATTATGCTTTATGATCAGGGTCTTTACACCGATGCTGAAACCTATTGGAATGTAATTTTGAAGCAAAATGCAAACTGTGAATTAGCACATATCGGCCTTGGTAAGGTTTATTATCAGTTTGGCCGCTATGAAGATGCAATTCATCACTTTAAGATTGCCAATGACCGGATGAACTATCAGGATACTTATGCGCTTTACAGAGAAGCTGTAATCGCTGATTATTTTGATTTGATCATGACTCTGTTGGTTGTATTGGTTGTCGTTGCAATCGTATGGAAGGTCTTTGGTAAAAAGATCATTGAAATGATCAAAAACAGAAAACAAGGAGGTGGAGAAGATGAGTCAGAAATTGTGGAGTAATCTCTATGTGTTTTTTCAGATGATCAAAGAACGCTTTTTTGTCGGGAAAAAGAATCCGTTTTTAATGATTATCCATCCCGTCGAGACGATGGAAGATCTGAAGTATAAGAAAAACGGTTCGGTTGTTTATGCAACTCTGCTTCTCCTGGCCTTTACTGTTTCTGCTATTATTCAGGATGTTGGTACCGGGTTTATTTATACCACTTTGCGGATCAAGGATTTTAATATCCTGACTGTACTGTGCACCTCTGGTTTGATGGTGTTGCTGTTTGTTGTTGCAAACTGGGCGCTTTGTACGTTGCTTAGCGGTGAGGGTAGACTGATTGATATTTATATCATGACCTGCTATAACCTGACCCCGTTGATTGCCTACAATTTGGTTAGCACTTTCCTTTCCAGATTCTTGGTAAGCAGCGAATTCTCCTTTGTTACTATTGCAGGCGCTTGTTGCACGATGTGGTTTGTTGTCCTCATGTTCTACGGTGCCATGACCATCCATAACTACAAGTTCTGGGCAACTTTGCTGAACCTGATTGCATCCTTGGTTGCCATGGCGATCATTTTCTTCTTGATCTTTTTGTTTGTTGTTTTGGTTCAGCAGTTGTATGTATTTGTTTTGACAATCTATACGGAATGCCGTATGAGAATTCTGTCTTAAGAAAGGGGAGAAGTGAATAATGAAAAAATTAATTTCTATTTTATTGTCCATCGTGTTGCTTCTTTCCTGCATTTCGACTGTGACCCTTGTGGCGAGTGCTGCTCCGGCAACCCTTGATGTTCCCGGCAACTACAGACTCGTGAATGAAAATGCTAATCTTGCTCTTTATATTGATAGCACTGCCGGTAATTTTGGCGTTATGAACGTCAAGACCGGTACGGTTTGGTATTCCAATCCGATTGATTGGGAAAGCGATACCTTTGCTCAGGGCGAGAGCCACGAAGAGCTTACTACGAAGGTTGCAGTTGAGTACCTTACCGAGTCCTATTCGACCGGAACGGTTACTTCGCTGAAGGCTTCTACGATTACCGAGAAGCAGGGTAAAGATTGGATTATGACCTTCTATTTTAAAGGAAATAATACCAACTTTACTATTCCGGTTAAGCTCGCTTTAAAAGAAGATTATCTTCATATGGAATTAATGATCGACCGCATCAAAGAGCTTGGGAATACTCGCGTTCTTTCTGTGAAACTGTTTCAGTTCTTTGGTGCAGCCGGTGTGAATGATACCGGTTATGGCCTGATCCCCGATGGTTCCGGCTCTTTAATGGAGTTTAATCGCGGTGTACTGAATTCCTATGAGTTCGGTATTGATGGCGAGGGTCAGTTCTTTGCTCCGAACCCCACTGAAGCAGCGACCGATAAATATTTCACCAACTGGAACGAACCGCTTCGTCTGCCGGTGTTTGGTATGGTGAAGAATTCTGATGCATACCTCAGCATTGTAGAAAGCGGGGCTGCTGTGGCAGATCTTCACGCTTATATCAGTGGTTTTAAGAATAGTTACAATACTATGTTTACAACGATCCACGTTCGTGATACCCAAAAGCGTCGTAGCTCCACCGGTAAAGCCGGTAGTGGTTCTTACTATTCCGATTCTTTGCCCGAAAACTATATCGCAAGATATTACTTTATGAATGGCGAAGATGCGAATTACATCGGTATGGCAGAGAAGTACAGAGAGTACTTGATTAATGAGCAGGGGATGAAGAAGGTTGACGACTCTGTGTCTAATACGCTTGCAATCTCTCTTTATGGTGCAGTTAAGAAAGCTAAGCATTTTCTCGGTATTCCTTATACCGGTCAGGAAGCACTGACGACTTATAAAGAAGCTGAAGAGTTGATCGACCGTCTGAGCAATGATAAAGTTGATAAAGTTTTTGTCAATTATTTGGGTTGGGCTTCCGGTGGTTTAGAAACAACCATGGATCCGGAGATTTCCCCGAATTCCAAGCTGGGCGGAAAGAAAGCGCTCCAGAAATTGATCGATAAGGCAAATAGCGCAAACTATATGTTGAGTTTCGATATGGATCTGCAGGCTTTCTATGGCGGAAATTCTTCTGTCAAAAAGTTTAAGAATACTGCCTATGGTCTGGATTCTTTTCCTGTTGCGATCTACAGAGACAGAATTTATGCAGCTGGCGCAAAATCTACGTCCGACATTGTTTCTCAGTTGATCCATCCCGCCCATATGCCAGGCTATGCTAATGAATTTCTTAGCAATGCTTCTGCGAAGAATATTCATAATTATTCCTTTAACTCAGTTGGCGATACCCTTTACTGTGCATACAATCTTCAGGATGTGATCACCCGTGACGGTTCTGAGGATGCGATGATTGAACTCTTTAGAGCAGCTGCTGAAAAGGCGGATGAAAACGGCGGTATTATTAATACCTTGGGTGGTAATGGTTATGCCATGTCTTATGTTGACAACGTCTTAGAAGCTCCTGTTTATGGTAGCCATAATAACATTGCGCTTCAGGAAGTGCCGTTCTATCAAATTGTTTTCCGCGGTTATGTGAACCTTGCAAGTACCCCTGTCAATCTGGACTCTGAGCAGGATGATTTGATTTTGAAGTTGGCTGAGACCGGCATGAGCCTCTATTATCTCTTGATGGATGCAGAGTCTACTGCTTTCCAGGATACCAACTTTACTGCTTCTTATGCTTGCGAGTTGGACGATCATTATGATGATATGTTGACTCAGTACAATCGCATGAAGCCGCTTTACAATGCAGTTGGGAACAGTGAGATTACGAATTATCAGATTGTTTCCGATACTGTGAAGATCACAACCTTCAAAAATGGCGCAAAAGTGTATGTGAATTATGGCACAGCTGAAACGACCGTAGAGGGTGTTAAGATCGGTGCAAAAGACTTTACTGTGGTAGGAGGTGCAAATGCATGAGCAATCGAAATGAAGAATTGAAAGTTGACGCAATGGAAGCTCAGGCTGATGCAACCGAAGTTACCGAAGTGATTGAAATCGAGGAAGTTGCTGAACCTGAAAAGGTAGAGTATGACAAGCAGAAGATTGCTGCTGAGATCATGGCTCGGGATCCTGAGCATGCACGTGAGATCGTGAAGGCGCGTTTGGTACAGATGACTCCCGAGCAGATTGATGCGATGCGCGTTGCAAAGGCTGAAAAAGCTGCGGCTGCAGAAGCAGAGGCAGAAACTGCTCCCGTTGTAGAGACTCCTGTTGCGGCTGCTCCCGTAAAAGTGGCTAAGGTTGAAAAGGCAACGAAAAAGAAAAAGGAGAAAAAGAATAAGCGCGGTATTTCTTATGAATCCAAGCAAGCGTTTACCGGATTTATGTTTGTTTTGCCGTGGTTCCTTGGATTCCTTTTGTTCTTTGCTGCACCTTGCTTCCAGTCCTTGCAGTTTGCCTTCTCTAAGGTATCTGTTTTTGAGAACTACAAATGTACCTGGTATGGTCTTGGGAACTTTAAAGATCTCTTGACCAGTGGTGCCGCTTACTTGCAGGCCTTGCTGTCTACCTTGACTGATCTGGCGGTTAATGTGCCGGTCATTTTGATCTTCAGTTTGTTTGTGGCTGTATTGCTGAATCGTAAGTTTGTGGGTCGTGGCTTGGTTCGTGGCATCTTCTTCCTCCCGGTAATCGTTACTACCGGTGTGGTTATGTCCACCTTTAACGCCACCAGCGATGCGAATGCAGTTATGGAAGGTAACGTTGGTAACGGCGTTTTGTTCGAAGTTGCCAATGCTGCTGATTTCCTTGGCGAATTGGGCTTGAATGAAACCTTGACCAATTATATGTCGATGGTTGCGGACCGGATCTTTAACGTGGTTTGGGATTCCGGTATCCAGATTCTCTTGTTCCTTGCCGCTTTGCAGGGTATTTCTCCTTCGCTTTATGAGGCAAGTAACGTAGAAGGTGCTACCGCTTGGGAAACCTTCTGGTTGATTACGTTCCCCAACGTGGCTCCAATCATTCTCGTTAATATCGTTTACACCATCGTTGATACCTTTGGTGATACTGAAAATGCAGTTTTGATTGAAATTGATAAGTACATCAACAGTACCTTTAACTTTGGCGCAGCGGCGGCAGCATCCTGGATATTCTTCCTGGTTGTATTAATTATAATCGGTGTTATTTTCGGCATCTTCCAGTTGCTCGGAAAAACCAACGATTAAGAAAGGGGGGAAAGTAAATGAAAATTGTTAAAGCATTCAAACACCAGTTTGGTGAAAACAGCAAGAAGGCCGACAAAAGAATGTGGGGCTATCTTGCTACTAAGTTTATTGGTAATCTTACAATTGCATTGATTCTGATTGGTCTTTCTTATATCATTCTCTACCCCTTGATCTACAGTATTTCTCAGGCTGTCCGTTCTCAGTTGGATATGTATGATACGACGATCATCTATATCCCCAAGCACTTCACTCTTGAGAACTTCAAGTTGGCTTGGCGCGTACTGGAGTTCCCCGCAGCGCTGTCTAATACGTTCCACCTTTCCATCTGGCCGACTCTTTTGCAGGTTTGCTCTTGTGCCTTGGCTGGTTATGGATTTGCACGGTTCAAATTTGTGGGTAAGAATCTTTTGTTCTTCCTGGTATTGCTGACGATCATCGTACCGCCCTCTACCATCATGGTTCCTCTGTATACGAATTTCCGTATGTTTGATCCTCTGTATATCGCAACTGCGATGCATTCCTTTGGATGGATCAAGGAGCCCTATCTGATTTTGACGGACTCCCTCTGGTGCTTCCTGCTTCCTGCTTTGCTGGCGGCAGGTTTGAAGAGCGGTTTGTTTGTGTTCGTTTACCGTCAGTTCTTTAGCGGTTTCCCCAAGGAATTGGAAGAGGCTGCTTACATCGATGGTTGCGGCGCCATGAAGACCTTCTTGCGCATCTTGGTTCCCAATGCAGCACCTGCATTCGTTACGGTGTTCTTGTTCTGTATCGTATGGTATTGGAACGATTACTACACCATTCCGATGTTCGTACCGAATATGCAGACCCTGCCTGACGCATTGGGTAACATGTACTCCACGATGACCGGTGAAACGTTTAGAGGTGAAGATGCAATTTCCCTCTATCCGATTCTGCGTGCCGGTATTATTCTGTATATCACTCCGCTGTTGATTACATTTATTCTATTGCAGAAGAAGTTTACGGAATCTATTGCACGAAGCGGTATCGTTGGTTAATCATATTGATTATATGTACATTAATATCCCCTATGGTATCTACCATAGGGGATATTTTTCGTTTTTAGAAATTCATATGCTCCACAAAATTACCGACTGCTTTAATGGCATTTCCGGCGGTTTTAGTCATGCACTTTTTGGGTTTACTTTTAAGCGCAAGCATGCTGGCAGTTGCTCCTAAGGCTGCGCCGGCAATCATGGAAAACATCATTGTTTTTGTTTGCTTCATTTTATCATCCCTTTCTCGTTAGTAATATTAGTATACCAAATGTGGTGTTTTATATTTACATTTGACACGGAATATAGTATAATAAATCTGTATAATTGTCGAAATTTTTGATCTTTGGAATTTTTTGTTTTATAATGAGGTTTTTATATGCGGATTTATCAGATGGAAAAAGAAGAAGTGGCCGCTTTGCTGAATACCGATCTTGAACGTGGAAAGGAACTTCATCCGATTCGTGAAAAAAAGAATGGATGGAGAAATGTGACTTCTTTTTTTAGCGGTCTTTTTTCGTTGCTTAAAGGAAAGTTTTATTATGTAAACATCATATTGATGGTCAGCTATTTTATAGCAGGTGTTTTTTCGTGGCTGAACCACTCTTGGGGGTTGCTTTATCTGACGATAGCGGCCGTCGTATTGACTTTTTTGCTTTATATTTTAGAGGGGATACTACTTCATATTTATAAAAAGAAATATCATGACCGGAGTATTTGTGATTCCCAAAAAGTACAAGCTCTCCGTTTTGGAAATACGGTTGAGCTTGAACCGGATGAATTAGTGGTTGGTGATCTGATTTGTTTGCAGACGGGTACACTTCTTTATTGTGATGCGCGTATTATTGAGAGTAATGATCTTTTCTCTGAGGAAAAGACGGTCTTTGGAACGACAATTCCGCTTGAAAAGAATGCATCTTCCATTCAAGAAGAAAACATTCCTCCTGAAAAACAAAGAAATATGCTTTGGAAAGGAAGTTATATTTCGAGCGGTAAAGGACTTGCGATTGTAACGGCGATTGGGGCTGAATGCTATATTGCTAAAACCGGCGGTCGTAAAAGCCGTAAGCAACGTTCTTTCTTCTATAATAGACAAAACAATATCGGGCATATTGCATCTTACGTTTATATTATTATCTGCGCATTGTGTTTGCTTATTGCAGCATTATTTACCAAGAAGTTTGTCGAGGCGTTCCTGCTGATGGGTGTGCTTTCTTCGTTGATGCTTCTTAATCCGGTTTCTTGCTTGATGGAGTGGACCTACTATCGCATTGCGGCGCGGTTTTATCAGCAAGGTATCTTAATTCGGAATATCGAAGCGTTTGATGGGATGAATAAAGAAAAGGAACTTTATTTTGACGCTGATAAACTGATTACGAATCAGTTGCGCTATTCTCATACGATTGATTTCCAAGGAACAGAAAAAAGTACGGTTTCTTATTTTTCTCTTTGCATGGGCTCCGGTTATTTTGCGAATGAATTGGGAAGTGTCCTTTCGAAATATGATCTTACTTATGAAAAGTTGGATCGTAGCTTTCCGGTGTTTCGACGTGAAACGGATGAGGAGGGGAATGTTTTTAGCCTCTTTTCCAAGTCGGGAAGCTCGGTGGTTGTGGCCGCCGGCTATTGGAAGAAAATGCTTCCTTTAGTTCAGGAATTGGGGGAGGAATTATTAGAGCAAATTCACGAGCTTGAACTTCATGGAAAAATGGTTTATATCATGGCCAGTGATTCCATGGATTTCATTCCCAATAAATTGGAGTTTTCTCGCTTTATGGGGAATATGGTTCTTTCATCGTTGGTGGTGTTTGACTTGCCCGTTAATCAAGAAGTTCTTGCGATGATTGGTCAGTTGCGCCATTCATCTATGAAGGTTCATTTGATTTCGGATTATTCCGAAGCACTTGGAAAAACCTTGGCAAGATCCTATGATATGGATGGTTTCTTGTCTCTGCCGCCCAATCGACCCTGCTACTCGATTCCGCATTCGGACGGCAATTCTTTAGTGGTATATAAAGATCATTCTTCACCCATCGACCGGGATCAGGCGATGGTTGTGTTAGAAAACGGAGTTGCTGCTCAAAACTTGGTTTACAGAGTGAAATGTATGTTCTGCGGAATCAGAAGATGCCTAAATTTTCTTGCTATTTCTGGTGCTTTTTTGATCTTTACAGTAATGGCTCTTTTTTTGGCGAATGTGTCGATGGAAAAAATATTATTCCCTGTTTTGGCGTTGACTCCGGTATTGATTTGTCCTTGTTATTATTTAATTGAGAGCGTTAGAAACTGTAATCAATACAGACGGAGTTTAATATTGGGGATGTTTTGCGGTTCCGCCGGATTTGTCGCTGCGTTGATCGGATGCGATGCGGCGATTTTAGCGTTTGGTTTATCGACAGTTCTGCTTTCCGGATATTTCTTGTTTTCCGGTGCAAAGCATCGTGCTGTTACAAAAGGGAGCATCATCATTCTGGCGGTTGCTTTCGTAGTGGCGATCTTGCCGTTTGTCTTTATCGGTGTAAACTGGTTACCGGCGATTTTATTGTCCCTTTTTCCTGCACTGGGGGCTTTTGTTTTGGATCTATTTTATTGATCAAGGAGACTATGAATGGAATTTGAAGAGAAAAAACAGTCTGAATTAGTTTTTGGTAAAAATAATGTAACGGAATTGCTGCTTTCCGATGCAACGGTTGAACGTATTTATCTTGCCGGCGATCCTAAAAGTAATAATTTTAAAAAGATCATTGCTCTTTGCAAAACCAAAGGGGTTCCTATTGTTCATACCGACACCAATGCAATCAATCGCAAGGCGCCGAAGGTCAATCATCAAGGGGTGATTGCATATTGTGCCGAAAAGGAGTATGCAACTGTTGAGGATATTCTAAAGGCTGCAGAAGAACGGGGAGAGGCTCCGTTTATTATTGTGGCCGATGAAATTGTTGATCCGCATAATTTGGGCGCAATTCTGCGTTCTGCAGACGCATTTGGTGCGCATGGCGTGATTATTTCCAAGCGGCGTGCAGTCGGTTTGACTCCTTCGGTTGCAAAAGCCAGTGGTGGTGCAATCCACTATATTCCGGTGGCCAGAGTTGCAAATTTGGTGCAGACTATCGAGGATTTGAAAAAGAAGAATATATGGGTGTACGGATGCGATATGGCCGGAGAAAATGTCTATTATGAGCAGGATTATTCCGGTGGAGTTGCATTAATCGTGGGAAGCGAAGAATCGGGTATATCTCGTTTGCTGCGCGAACAATGCGACTTTTTTGTCAGAATTCCAATGAAAGGGAAGATTTCCTGCTTGAACGCTTCCGTCGCAGCATCTGTTATTATGCAGGAGATTGCTAAAAATCGTTAATTGAGTGAGGATAAAGAATGAGTTTTGAACCGAAAGACTCAAAATCTACATTAGATGAGATCATGGCAAAAATCAATGAGATTCAGCAGGAAAGCCAAGCAGAGGAATCTACAAAGCGGTTGATCCATGACCATGATAAAGTTTTAAATGAGGCGGAGGATGTCCCTTTTCCGATTGATGAAGAACTTTTTGATTTGATCAAAGAGGAAAGAACGGTTTCTGCCGAACCCGAAAAGGAAAAATCGGTCATACGACGTTTATTGGACGGGGAAGAGGACGAGAACGAAGAACACGAAGAGCCTGTGACTCGTTCTATCATTTTCGATGATGTGCCGGAGAATATCGCGGATATTGAAGATTTTGAGGCAGAAGAGGATCGCGATGAAATCTATCGCGATTTGAAAAACACCGTAGGAAAAATGGCAGTGAAGATGATTTTTATCTTCTTTATCTGCTTGGTGTCCATTTATCTTTTTGTTGCCGGATTTCATCCTGCTTTATTTGGTGGGAATGTTGACACCCCTTGGTTTGATGCGGCTTTCTTGGCGGTGGACGCACTTTGCATCTTTGTTTCTTTTGGTATTTTTACGCAAGGTCTCGGTCATTTGCTTCGTTTACGTGCAGATACTGATACGTTATTGGCGTTGCTTTCGATTTCGTTGGTGATCGTGCGTGTGATTGCACTGATTAAACCCGATCTTTTTGATTATGAGCTTAGTTTTGAGCCAATGCTGACGATCGGACTTCTTTATAATGTGATTGCCAAGAAGAAGATTGCAACTAACATTAAAAAGAACTTTAAATTTATTTCAACTTCGGGAGATAAGCTGACAGCAACGGCTCCTCCTTCTTGCGAAGTGAATAATGATGTGATATTGGAGACCGGGGAGGGCGGAGAGATCGTCTATGCACATTCCACCGGATTGGTTTCAAAGTTTATTGACCATAGTTACAGTGATTTTGAGTGGGATTCCAAGCTTCAGCATTTTTTCTTTGTAATCTTAGTCGCTGTGGTGGCTGGCACTATTGTAGTATCGCAATTGACCGGTTGGGGGGCAGCTCTTTTATTTCCGTCTGCGGCAATATCTATCACGACCCCGTTTTTTTCGCGTTATTTCTATGCGAATTCAATGGCAAAGATCGGCAAAAAAACACGTAAAAATGGCGGAATTCTAACTTCTGCAAATTCAGCAAAAGAACTCTTTAATTCTGATTTAGTCGTACTTTCCGAAGAAGATTTCCTGGGAAACGAAGCGGTCTTACTGCAGGGAGTGAAGGCGATGGGAGACGTTCAGATTGATGATTTGATCACCAATATCGCGGCGCTGTTTAATGCAGTGGGGACTCCTCTGAAGCCTCTTTTTTTAAAGATGATCGATCAAAACAGTGTTTCTTTGCCCCGCGTGGATGATATTTATTACCACGAAGGGATGGGATACACCTGTTTGATCCACAGTAAAATGTTCTTGGTCGGGAATGATCGTCTGATGGAAAAGTTTAATATCGACTTTCCAAAAGCTTTGAAAGAGTTGAAGCTGAAGGACTGCAGATTTCCTGTATATGTGGCCTATCAATGTTTACCTGCGGGTATTTTTATTGCCAGTTATGAAAGGAATAAGCATACCGAAGCGATGGTGCACCTGGCTGAAGAGGGGCAGATCGGCATTGGAATTGTATCGAAAGACTTTCTCTTTGACCGTGATCTCTTGAAACGTCTTTATCCGGGTGTTCAATCCGAATTATTCCATTTCTTGTCTGCAAAAACCGGCTCTGCATGCTCGCCGCTTTTAGAGAGAGTTTCTAAGTCTCCGGATTTGATTGGTTCCGTTACCGGTGCCAGAGGAATATTCTCTTGCTTGAATGGCGCAAAAAAATTGGTTTCTGCTTTAAAAATCAATACAATTATTCGTGTTTTATACCCAATTTTAGCGTTGGCGTTGATCTTTTTTATCGCTTTGGCCGGTTATTCTGCCAATACAGCTTTGCAAATTTTGGCGTTTCAGGCAATTTGGTTTATCCCGGTTGCTGTGATTTGTACTTTTTGCAAATAATTATTTAAATGCTTGCATTTTGTTTGGTGATATTGTATAATGTATTCATGAATTATTTTTAGCGTTCCATCCGGAGTCGCGAAAGGAGATCTAATCATGAGCACACCTGCAAAAGACATTCGTAACGTATGTTTGATCGGTCATAAAGGGAATGGTAAAACTACCCTGGCCGAGTCTATGCTTTATTTCAGTAAAATAATCGAACGGTTAGGTAAGACCGAGCAAGGTAATACGATTCTCGATTTTGACGCTGAAGAAATTAAGCGTAAATGTTCGATTTCTCTTTCGATGGCTTCTTTTGAATATAAGAAGACCAAGATTAATTTGATTGATGTTCCCGGCAACTATGATTATGAAGGCGATCAGCTTTCCGGTCTGGAAGTGGCCGATCTTGCATTGATTGTTCTTAATGCAAAGAATACCGTCTCTGTCGGTACCGAAAAAGCTTGGCAGAAAACCGAGAAGAAGATGATGCCACGTGCATTCTTTATTGCAGGCTTGGACGATGAAAATTCCGACTTTTATAGTATTGTTGAGCAGTTGCACGCTAAATTTGGTGCAAATCAGATTCTGCCGATTACCTTACCGATCATTGAGGATAATAAACTGGTCGGTACGGTAAACGTTATTACCAATGAAGGTTATCGTTTTGGTCAGGGTGTTGTGCCTGTTCCCGCTAATATGCAGGATAAGGTTAATACTTATTATCATTCCGCACTGGAGGCAATTGCCGAGACGGATGATGCTTTGATGGATAAATTCTTTGCAGATGAAGAGTTTACCAAGGATGAGTTGGGCGAGGGCCTGAAAAAAGCAGTCGCAATGCGCTTGATCTATCCCATCTTCTGCGGTGTGCCGACGGAAGTTCGCGGTATTTATCAGTTGCTGGAGGCGATTGTGGATTATTTCCCCACTCCTCTTTGCAATGGTGCTACCAAGGCTCTTAAAAATGGAGATGAGGTTGATCTGGAGTGTAATCCTGACGGGCCCATGGTCCTGCGCGTATTCAAAACTGTAGCCGACCCGTTTGTGGGAAAGATGTCTTTCTTCAAGGTGTACTCCGGTACGGTTAAAAAGGATAAATCGTATCTGAATACAAAACGCGGCGAAAGCGAAAAGATTGCTCATGTTTATACGCCGTTTGGTAAAAAGCAAAATGAAGTTGATGAATTGCAAGCCGGCGATATTGGCGTATTTACTAAACTTTCCATTACCGGTACCTCAGACGTGCTTTGTGATAAAGATTTTCCGGTTACAATTCCGGCGATCGAATTCCCGAAAGCAAATTATAGTAAGGCGGTCATCTCCAAGGCAAAAGGCGATGAAGAAAAGATTGCTCAAGGTATTAACCGCATGATCGAAGAGGATCCTACCCTTAAAATGAAGGTGGATGCTGAAACCAAGCAGATGGTTCTCTCGGGTTTCGGCGATCTTCAATTGGATGTCGTTGTATCGAAGCTTGCTTCTAAGTTTGGTGTTAATGTGGAATTGGGAGAAGTGAAAGTACCTTATCGCGAAGCAATCCGCAAGAAAGTTAAGGTGGAAGGAAAGCATAAGAAGCAGTCCGGCGGTCATGGTCAGTATGGTCATGTGTGGATTGAGTTTGAGCCGCTGTATGAAGGTGAATTTGAATTTGCCGAGTCGGTATTTGGCGGTGCTGTGCCGAAGAACTATTTCCCGGCAGTTGAAAAGGGGTTGCGTGAGTCTATTACAAAGGGTGTTTTGGCCGGTTATCCTGTGACCGGTTTGAAGGCGACCTTGCTGGATGGTTCATATCACCCGGTTGATTCTTCTGAAATGGCGTTTAAGACTGCGGCATCGATCGCCTTTAAAGAGGGTATGAAGGCTGCCAATCCCGTCCTTTTGGAGCCGGTTGGTTCTCTTACCGTTCATGTATCGGATGCTTTGATGGGCGATATTATTGGAGATATTAATAAGCGTCGTGGTCAAATTCTTTCGATGGATGCTTCTGAAACCAGAGGCTATAAGATCGTTACCGCTACAGTTCCGATGAGCGAAATGAATTCTTATGCAATGGATCTTAGAAGCATGACCCATGCACGTGCTACCTTTAACCTTGAGTTTTTGGAGTATCGTGAGGCTCCGGCGAACATCACGCAAAAGGTTATCGCTGAAAAAGCAGAATAAACTGAAAAAACAGACCATATAAATTATTGAAATCAATTCGGAAGAGGGTTGCTCATGTTTATATGGTCTGTTAAATTAAATCGCAATTTAATATGGGGCTTTTGCGCTGCACTTTGCCTTTCTATTGGTGGAATTGCGGTCTTTACTCCGAAGAATTCTACCGACGTATTGAAAAGTGCGGTGAATACTGCCGGCAAAACGACTGAACAGCAGATTGCGTTTTTGAATTCGTTTGGTTATGAGGTGGAAGCAGAGCCTGCCTTGATTGAAGAAGTGATTATTCCGACGGAATTTGACGAAAAATATACGGCATATAATAACTATCAGAAATTAAGCGGCTTTGATCTTACTAAACATAAGGGCGACCGTGTTAAAAAATACACTTATAAAGTGACCAACTATCCCAATCAGAAGAGTGGTGTCAATGCCAATATTCTGGTTTATAAAGGAAAGGTTATCGGTGGAGATGTTTCTGCCGCAACTTTGGATGGCTTTGTTCACGGCTTTGTGAAAGAATAGGGATGGCTGCGCCGGATACGGCGCAGCCTTTTGAAGGAAATGAGACTGGACAAATTTTTATGTGATACTTTGAATATGACACGTACCGAGGCTAAGAAGGCAATTTCAAAAGGACGTGTTACCCTGGGAGGCATTCCTGCTAAAAGCGGAAGTTTGCAGGTGGGAGAAGGGGAGGTCTGCCTCGATCAAGTTCCGGTGGTCTACCAACGATATTTTTATATCATGCTCCATAAGCCGGAAGGGTATGTTTGTGCAAATCGTGACAGTAAAAGTAAAACGGTTTTTGATTTGTTACCTGCTGAATATCAAAAAAAGGATCTCTTTGTTTGCGGTCGCTTAGATAAAGATACGACGGGTCTGGTATTGATCACCAATCACGGAGACTTGGCGCATCGCTTACTTGCACCAAAAAAAGAAATCTTTAAGGAATACCTCGTTACCCTGCGTGATAGGGTGACGGATGATGATATTTGTCGGCTGAAGAACGGAATTGTTTTAAAGGAT
This sequence comes from Eubacteriales bacterium, assembly GCA_045541555.1. Classification (GTDB taxonomy): domain Bacteria; phylum Bacillota; class Clostridia; order Oscillospirales; family QAKW01; genus QAKW01. The sequence continues at coordinate 76,050 of JAZQJH010000036.1, forward strand.
GGCTTGGTATGTAAACCGGCATATTTTCAGCAATACGAGGATCGCTATGGACTTTTGAGGATCTCGGAAGGAAAGTATCATCAAATCAAGCGAATGTTTGCGTCGCTTGGAAATGAAGTGGTTGGCTTACATCGAAAAGCGATACACGGTCTTTCGCTGGATCCCAATTTGCCGGTGGGGGAATGCCGTTATTTAACAGAGGAGGAGATTATTTCTCTGAAATCGGTGGAATAATAGGATTGAAATGTTGGTCATATCCGCTAAAAAAGTAGCCAATTATTTTTTTGACAAAACCAATTTGTGCACTATAAACAAATTGTAAACATTAAATTTGTTCAAAAAAAGTATTTCAATTTTGCTATTGTTGTGGTATAGTATATATCAGTAAATCTATTGCTTTATCAGGAGGTTTAACACATGGCAAGTTTGTCATTGAAAGGTATTTACAAAAGATATCCCGGCGGTGTAGTCGCAGTTTCTGATTTCAATCTTGAGATTGAAGATAAGGAGTTCTTGGTTCTCGTCGGTCCTTCCGGTTGCGGTAAGTCTACCACCCTTAGAATGATCGCAGGCCTGGAGGAAATCACGGAAGGTGAGCTGTTTATCGGCGACAAGCTGGTGAACGACGTTGCTCCTAAGGACAGAGATATTGCAATGGTGTTCCAGAACTACGCTCTGTATCCTCATATGACTTGTTTTGACAACATGGCATTTGGTCTGAAGCTGAGAAAGACTCCCAAGGAGGAGATCAAGAGAAGAGTAGAAGAAGCTGCTAAGATCTTGGACATCAGCCATTTGCTCGACAGAAAGCCCAAGGCTTTGTCCGGTGGTCAGCGTCAGCGTGTTGCTCTGGGTCGTGCTATCGTCCGTGAGCCGAAGGTATTCTTGCTTGACGAGCCTCTTTCCAACTTGGATGCTAAGCTCCGTGCTCAGATGAGAACCGAGCTTTCTAAGATTCATCATAATTTAAAGACCACCTTCATCTATGTAACCCATGACCAGACCGAGGCTATGACCATGGCAACTCGTATCGTTGTTATGAAAGACGGTCTGATCCAGCAGGTTGATACTCCTCAGAATCTGTATCTCTATCCCTGCAATATGTTCGTTGCTGGATTTATCGGTTCTCCTCAGATGAACTTTGTTAAGGTTGATCTGGTCGAGAAGAACGGCGACTATTACGTTGAGTTCGCCGGTAACTCCCTGAAACTGCCCGAATCCAAGATCAATGATGAAGTTAAGGAAAAGGCTGGTCAGAAGGTTATTCTCGGTATTCGTCCCGAGCATGTTCATGATGAGGAAGAGTACCTGGCTAAGTTGCCTGAGTATACCATTACTTGCAACGTTGAAGTTGCTGAGTTGATGGGTTCTGAGACTTATCTGTATTTGGAGATCGAGGGTAATAAGTTTACCGCTCGCGTTTCTCCTAAGTCTACTGCTGCTGCCGATGATGTTATCAAGGCTGCTCTGGATCTCTCTTATTGCCATCTCTTTGATGCTGAAACTGAGAGAACTTTGATTAACTAATTTGATTTTTGGGGCCTCGCTTTTGCGAGGCGCGTTTTTCTTATCCATTTTGTCGAACGTTTTTTGCAATAATATTTGTTTTTGTTTGCATCTTTGAACAACGAAATTGACTGTAAAATGGTATTTTTTTACCCCGTTGTGCAATGTTAACAAATTATTTTAATAAAAACTGTTGAAATCGTTGCGAGTTTGTTGTAAAATATTATCAGCATTATAGTCAAAATGTATAGGAGGATTTTTGTACATGTCCAATCGTTTTTTTCAGAGTGTTGTATACCAGTTAAAGGATAGCATCGACCGCACAGTAGGTGTTATTGATGAGAACGGTACCGTGATCTCTTGCAGTGATTTGATCAAGATCGGAGAGGTTCATGAAAATGTGATCTCCTCTATTTCTGCTACCATGGAGAGCATCGTTGAAGATGGTTATACATATAAGCCTCTTAATTCTCGTACCGGTCTGGAGTATGTTGCATTTGTTGAGGGAACCGATGAGATGGCTGCAAAATACATTAATCTCATCACTATTACTTTGACCAATGTGAAGCAATACTATGATGAGAAATTTGATAAGAACAACTTTGTAAAGAGTGTTATCTTGGATAATATTTTGCCCGGAGATATTTTCATTAAAGCAAAAGAGCTTCGTTTTGAGGCGGAGGCTTTCCGAGTAGCGATTCTGATTCGTTTGTCTGATAAGAGTGATGTATCTGCGTATGATATTCTTCAGGGACTTTTCCCCGACCGGCAGAAAGATTTTATTATTAATATCAATGAAACAGACCTTGTGCTTGTGAAAGAAGTGAAGAGCTTCAACGATAATAAAGATCTGGAAAAATTGGCTAAGAGTATTATTGATATTGTCAGCAGTGAGCTTTATATCAAGGCTTACGTCGGTATCGGTACGATTGTTGATAACATTCGTGATCTGCCGCGTTCTTTCAATGAAGCGCAGATTGCATTAGAGGTCGGCAAGGTTTTTGATACCGAAAAGTTTATCATGACCTACGATAACCTTGGAATTGGTCGTTTGATTTATCAATTGCCCACCACTCTTTGCGAGATGTTCCTTTCTGAAGTGTTTAAGAAGGGATCCATCGAGTCTCTTGATTATGAAACACTCTTTACCATTCAAAAATTCTTTGAAAACAATCTGAATGTATCCGAAACATCCAGAAAGTTGTTTGTGCATAGAAATACCTTGGTCTACAGATTGGAAAAAATTCGTAAACTGACCGGTTTGGATCTCAGAAGGTTTGATCATGCAATTGTCTTTAAGGTTGCTTTGATGGTCAAGCGTTATTTGACGTCCAATCCTACTAAATTTTAATTAGGAGTTATCATGATCTTATTTGATGATGTTTATAAAAGCTATCCAAATGGTACGAATGCGCTGAACGGTGTGACCTTTAAAATCGAAGACGGAGAATTTGTCTTTGTCGTTGGTCCCAGCGGTGCCGGAAAAAGTACGGTCATTAAATTATTAATGCACGAAGAGGTTCCTACCGGCGGTGTCGTCCGCGTGGGGGACTTTGATATTAAAAAAATGCGGAATTCTAAGGTGCCCATGCTGCGCCGTAGTATGGGTGTCGTCTTTCAGGACTTCCGCTTGATCGATACGCTTACTGTTTACGATAATGTTGCCTTTGCCATGCGTGCCGTTGGTTGCTCTCAACGCACCATTCGCCGCCGTGTACCCTATGTTCTCGGCGTCGTTGACTTGGGTCATAAGGCGAAGAATTATCCGCCTGAGCTCTCCGGCGGTGAGCAGCAGCGTGTTGCGTTGGCTCGCGCGTTGGTGAATAATCCGCGTCTTATTATAGCAGATGAGCCGACCGGTAACGTGGATCCTGAGATGGCACGCGAAATTATGGAACTTTTGAATCAAATCAATCAGAATGGCACGACTGTTATTGTGGTAACCCATGATAACACCCTTGTAAATGAATTTAATAAACGTGTTATTCATATTGAAAAAGGCCGCGTGGTCAGTGACCAGGTGGGCGGCTATTATGCAGAAGAAGAGTAAGGGGGTGGAGTATGTATTTTTTGCAGTCAGCTTTTAAAAGTATTCGAAAAAACTATCTGATGACCTTTGCATCGGTTTTTGTTTTAATGGCGTGTATGCTGATTATCGGCTCCGCCTATCTTTGCTCGGCAAATATCGCTGCTTTTATGGATTCCTTGGGCGAGAAGAACGAGATTGTCGCTTATATTGACGAAGATGTGGAAGAAAGCCACTATTCTTCTTTGCAGGATGAAATTGAAGAGATTGAGTTTGTAGAATCTGTTGAGTTTGTCACAAAGGATGAGGCTCTTCAAGAGTATCAGGAGCAATTCGATGAGGATAGCAGTTATTTATCCTGGTTTTATGGGGAAGAAAATCCTCTTAGAAATGAATTCCGTATCACAGTAAATGAGAAACATCTTGATGAATTCGAGGGTGTTTCAATGCAGATTTCTTCCATGGACGAAATCGCCAATATTTCCGATTCTCAGGAAGTAGTTAATGTCTTGATCTCTTTGAAAAAAGTGATGGACATCCTTGGCTTTTGGATTATGGTCATTCTGGCCTTGGTTTCTTGGTTTATTGTGTCCAATACGATTAAGCTTGCCATGTATAACCGGCGGCATGAGATCAATATTATGAAATACGTTGGCGCAACCAATGCGTTTATTCGTACACCCTTTATTTTGGAAGGTATCATTATTGGTATTTGCGCTGCCGCTGTTTCCTTTGCAACGCAATGGATCATTTACGTGTATCTGCTGCAGCCCTTGGTGGCGGATCTCAGTTTTATTACCACCGTTCCCTTTGCTGAACTTACGCCGATGATTGCGGTTTATTTTGGCGGCATTGGTTTACTGGTTGGTTTGATTGGCAGTGCTTTTTCCATTAACAAGTATTTGAAGGTATAAGGTGAATTTATGAGAAAATGGCGATCTATCGTAGCACTTGGCATTGTAATTGTACTGGTTATCAGTATGTTTACTACTATCGTTTTCAGCTTGAAATCGTATGCCGATACCAGTGTCTCTGATATGCAAAGTGAATTGGACGATATAACGGCCAAAAAAGAGAAATTAGAAAAAGAATTAGAGTCCATTGCGGGTAAAAAAGATGCTGTTTTAGAACAGAAGGCCATTGTGGATCAGCAGATCAATGAATTAAATGAAGAGGCTGATCTTCTTGAGACGGTTGTTGATAATCTTAAGAATGAGTTGAAAGTAAGCGAAAAGCGGCTGGAAGAGGCGGAGGACTCTCTCGAGGAAAATACAGAGCACGCAAAGAAAAGAATTCGTGCGATGTATGAACTGGGGGATACCTCATATCTGAGTATTATTCTGAGTTCCGATTCCTTGCATGATTTTATTACCCGGGTTGAATTGGTGAAGCAGATGGCGGCCTATGACCGCCAGGTGATTGATAACCTGACGGCGACAAAGAACACCATTGAAGAAGAAACTAAAGCGATTGAAGTAAAAAAAGAAAAACAGCAGAGCGCTTTAAATTCTTTGGAAAGCAATGTGAGCTCCTTGAAGAAAAAGCAGTCAGAGAGCGATACTTTGATTGAAAACTTCAATAAGAAAACAGCGGCCAACTTGGCGGCGATCGAAAAAGCTGAGGCGGCTGAGAAGGAATTGCAGGCTGAGATTCGCGCGGCACTGGCCAATAGTTCTAATGAAACGTTTGTCGGCGGTGCTTATCAATGGCCGGTTAGCGGGTATTATTCCATTACAGATAAGTTTGGTATGCGTACCCACCCGACTACGGGCGTCTATAAAATGCATACCGGTGTTGATATTGCAGGCAGTGGTATTCGCAATAAGCCGATCCTTGCTGCCAATAGCGGCACAGTCTTAAAGGCAGGCTGGCATACTGCTTACGGCAATTACGTCGTCATTGATCATGGCGGCGGATGCAGTACTTTGTATGGTCATGCCAATCGGTTGAATGTGAGCGCAGGGCAGAAGGTGACACGCGGAGATGTCATTGCATACGTCGGTTCTACCGGGTATTCCACGGGTCCCCATCTCCATTTTGAGATTTATGAAAATGGTGAATACAAGAATCCCCTCTCATTTTTTAACTATAATTTTAAATTCTTATAATAGGCAGGTGCGTTTATGAAAAGAAAGATTGAGCTGGGAACGGTAATATTTTTTATCGTTGCCACAATCATGGTTTCTTGCATTGCAACATACATGTACATGGCGCACATGGTCGAGCGTACAACCGGAAAAAGCGAAATGTTTGAGAAGCTTACCCGTGTTTATCAGGTTATCAATAACCGTTACGTCGGTGAGTTTGATGAAGATGAAGCCATGGATTCTCTCTTGAGCGGATATATGGATGGCATTGACCGGTATGGCGTTTATCTGAATAAGGCCAGTTATCTGGAATTCAAAAATTCTGCCGAAGGAAAAGCTTCCGGAATTGGTGCGAATGTGAAATATATTGCATCCACCGGCTATTTAAAAATTACCCGTGTCCGTTCCGGATCGCCTTGTTATGATGCAGGAGTGTTGGCTGGTGACGTCATTGTGAAGATCAACGGCGATGATGTGTCTGCAATGAGTTATACCGATGCGACAAACCGATTGCAAGCAGAGCCCGGAACTGCGATTAAGCTGACTCTTTTGCGTGGAGATCAGACCTTGAATTTGACAGTATCTGTGCAGGTCTATACAGAGGATACTGTAACTTATCGGTTGATGGTTTCCGGTGTCGGTTATGTGGCAATCAGTGATTTTGATACCAATACAACCGAAGACTTTAAGAAGACCATCGAGGAACTGAAAAGTAAAGGTGCAACGAAGTTTATTTTTGACGTTCGTAATAATACCGGCGGTTCATTGACCTCGGTTACCGAAATTCTGGACTATTTGCTGCCGGAAGGCACACTTTGCACGGTTAAGGATAAAAATGGCGACGTTACAGAGTATTCGTCTGACGAGAAGTTTTTGGATTCCCCTATGGTGGTGCTGATTAACGGCAGTACCTATAGTGGCGGTGAGTTGTTTGCCGCTGCGATCCGCGATTTTGGTCGCGGCACCCTTGTTGGTGTAAAGACTTACGGAAAGGGAATGGCGCAGGAGATTATTCCTCTTGGTGATGATACGGCGTTGTATCTTTCTACCAATCTCTATTATCCTCCCAGTGGGGTGAACTATGATGGGGTCGGCGTAGCGCCTCATGAAGAGGTCGCATTGACGGCAGATAAAGAAGAACGCTTCTATGAGCTGTCTTTTGAAGAGGATGACCAACTTCAGGTGGCAATGGCAAAATTGCAAAATTAATAGAAAGCCTTGGAGCAATGCTCCAAGGCTTTTTCACTGCATATCTATTAGTCGCTCAGCTGCGTTTTTTAGGTGTTTCAACTCGTTTTCATCAAGGTCGAAATCCAATATCTCTTCAACGCCGTTACGACCGAGAATGGCCGGTAAACTCATATAAATGCCGTGCAGACCATAATGTCCATCTACTAAGACCGAAATGGGCAGGATAGAGTGCTGATCTTTAACAATACATTCGACGATGCGACCGACCGCTTTGGCAATTCCGTAATAGGTCGCTCCTTTTCCTTCAATGATGCGGTAAGCACTGTTCACCACCTGATCTTTAACCGATGCTTTTAATTCTTTGAAATCGGATTTTTTGCGAAGTTTACAAAAATCATCTAAATCAATGCCGGAAATGTTGGCACTGCTCCAGACGGGAAATTCACTGTCTCCATGCTCGCCGATCATAAAAGCATGAACGTTGCGAATATCCACTGATAAACGTTCACCAAGCAGATATTTTAACCTTGCGGTATCCAAGACTGTTCCGGAGCCAATGACGCGTTCCGGCGGAAATCCGGAGGCTTCGAAGACCATACGGGTGAGGACATCGACGGGGTTTGAAACTACGATGATGATGCAATCCTTGTTATAACGTAATAATTGCTGAACGATGCTGTTCATGATGATTCGGTTACGCCCTAATAGCTCAGGTCGGGTTTCTCCCGGTTTTTGGTTGGCGCCGGCGGCAATAATGATAATCCCACATTCGCTGAGATCTTTATATTCTCCTTGGTAAATCTGCAGTGGTCCGGAAAAGGGGAGACCATGACTAAGATCCATTGCCTCTCCTTCGGCGCGCTTCTTATCAATATCTAATAAGACCATTTCGGAGAAAAGTCCGGAACCTGCAAATTCATAGGCAATTGTGGCGCCGACATTTCCGCATCCGATAATGCCGATTTTCTTCATATTCATCGTCGTTCACCATCAAAGGAAAACGGCACTTCCGGGATAATAACTATGCACGCCGATTACTGACTCAATCCCCATCAAACGGTTATATTTTGTGACGCGCTCACTTCGTGCCGGTGCACCGGTCTTAATCTGACCGGCATTGACAGCCACAGCGAGATCTGCAATAAAAGGATCGGCGGTTTCACCGCTACGGTGCGAAATAATCGTTTTATAGCCGTTATTCTTTGCCATTCGAATTGTTTCTAAGGTCTCGCTCAAAGTACCAATCTGGTTCAATTTTATCAATATGGCGTTGCCGCTATTCATAGAGATCCCTTTTTGTAATCTCGAACTATTGGTTACGAAGAGATCATCGCCAACAATCTGAATACCGGTGCGCTTTTTAATTTCTGCAAATCCTTTAAAATCGTCATCACCTAATGGGTCTTCCAGGGAAATGATAGGATATTTTTTAATGAGGTTTTCAAAATAATCGATCATTTCTTCAGTTTGATATTCTTTTCCGGTCTTTGGTTGCTTATATCCGGTTGCAGTTTTCCATTCGCTGGCTGCGGCATCTAACGCGATGGCAATATCGCGCCCCGGTTCAAAACCGGTGCGTTCGATAGCACGAATCAAAAGCTGCAGGGCTTGCTCGTCGTTCTCCAGATTTGGAGCAAATCCGCCTTCGTCACCTACGGTGGTGTTCAACCCCGATTCCTTGAGAATATGCCCCAAGCTATGATAGACGCGTGTACTCAGCTCCATCGCCTTAGTGAAGGTTGGGGCGCCGAGGGGAACGATCATAAACTCCTGAATTTCCACGTTGTTGTTTGCGTGCGCTCCGCCGTTCAGAACATTTAACATTGGAACCGGCATGGTCATAGCTGCGGTACCGCCAAGATAACGAAATAACGGCATGCCACAAGCGATGGCTGCCGTTCTGGCGGCTGCTAATGAAACGGCAAGGATTGCGTTGGCGCCAAGATTGGATTTATTCTCAGTACCGTCCAATTCAATCATTTTTCGGTCAATTCTGGTTTGATCAAAGATGTCGAAACCTATAAGCGCTTCATTGATTCTATAATTAATATTTGCTACAGCATTATAAACACTTTTTCCATTATAAATATCTGCTTCATCTCGCAATTCCACTGCTTCATACTGTCCGGTCGATGCTCCGCTGGGAACGGCGGCAGATGCGGTCATTCCGTTGTTCAGCAAGATCTGTGCTTCCACAGTCGGGTTTCCTCTGGAATCGAGAATTTGGCGTGCGAAGATTTGTTGTATTGTCGTGTTGCTCATAAATGAACCTCCTTCGTTTTTATTAGTATAACCATTTGTCGCTTTTCCATTATTTTTTTAATCGTTGGTCTATTTGGATGGTGTTGTCCATAAAATAAAAGCAAAGGGAGGGACAACTATTCATGAAAAAAGAAGTGGATTTAAAAGGAATTTCGGAAATTTTCCCTTACATAAAAGAAGAATGGGTTAATCTTATTCGAGAACAACCAAAAGAACTTTTAAAAAAGGCAACGGAATTACGATTTCGTGCAGGACAGAGCTGCTCACTTACTTGCGGAAGCGGAAACTATATCGTAGATGGCATTGACGTTACGACGGATGACATAGCGGAAATGCTGAACAAAATATATCGCGGTGCCGCTTATCAATATGAAAATCAAATAGGAAACGGCTATATTCCACTTCCGGGCGGACATCGTGTCGGGATATGCGGAACCTATGTGGAAGATGCGTCCGGAGAGGTTCGTATCAGAGATCTATCATCTTTGAATTTCAGAATATGCCGCGAAATTCGCGGCATTGCTGAGGATCTGTTTCCAAAACTTATATGCAACGGAAAATTTTGCTCTACTTTAATTGTTTCTGAGCCATGCGGTGGAAAAACAACACTTTTAACCGATTTGGTACGGGTTCTTTCAAAAGAAGGGTATCGCTCGGCAGTCGTTGATGAAAGAGGCGAAATAGGTGCGTCTTTTCAAGGAGTGGTGCAAAAAGATCTTGGTGCACTTGCGGATGTATTGGATGGGTATCCAAAGCCCTATGGGATGATGATCGCTCTTCGGACACTTTCTCCGCAGGTACTGGTCTGCGACGAAATAGGTACGGAGGAAGAGACGGAACGGATGCTGGAGGCAATGAATGCCGGGGTGCCGACATTAGTGACGGCTCACGCGAGTGACGAGGAGGAATTATTTAATCGTCCTCAGATCAAGCGTTTGACGGACGCCGGAGCAATCTCTAAAATCGTCCTGATGAAGGGCGCAAAATCCCCTGGAAAGATCCGAAAGGTCATGGCGGTGAATCATTATGATGGTGAAGAATTTTGGAGCAGCACTGATTGTTAGTGGTGGATATTTTATCGGCTGGGTGAGAGTGCGTCAATGGAAACAGCGCTTGGACTTATTAAAAAAGGTTGATGCTTTGATCAGATCTTATTTGGATGAATTGAAACGAAACCGCCGCTCGCTTCAAGATAGTCTGAGCGATGATGATTCTACTTCACAGTTCATTCTTTCAGGTGGAGTGCATAAAGCGCTTTTAAAGGAAGATCAAGTCTTGATTGGCAATTTAGTCGATTCGTTAAAAAACAGTTCATATCAACAATCTATTGTACTTGTTGAAGAGTTCCTTATTACTCTTGAAAAAACAATCGAAAAACTGCAGGAGGAAGCTGCGTCTCAAGGAAAAGCGCTCCCGCTTGTTACGGGTGCGATTGGTTTTTTGATCGCAGTTCTTTTATATTAGTATGGAAGTAGAATTGATTTTTAAAATAGCGGTAGTTGGAATTGTGGTTGCGGTGGTCAATATGGTGCTGAGTAAACTGGGACGTGATGAGTATGCGACCCTGACAACATTGGCTGGTATTATCATTGTTCTGGCAGTTTTGCTGGGAGAGATCAGTGCATTATTTGAGACAATAAGCTCGGTGTTTGAACTGAAATGACTATTTTTCAATTGTTGGCGGCGGTAATTGCCGGTCTTTTACTCTATCTTTTGCTAAAAGGTTTTAACGAGCGGTTCGCAGTGTTTGCATCCGTGGCCGGTGCGATCATGATCTTATTTTATATTTCTGCAAAGCTTACGTCAGTATTCACCTTTTTGGAGCATTTAGCAGAGCACGCAGGGGTCAATAACGATTATTTTAAGACGGTTCTTAAGGGCTTAACCGTTTGTTACCTTGGCGAGTTTACGGCGAGTGCTTGCAAGGATTGCGGTCAAAGCGGCTGGTGCGATAAGGTGGAATTGGCGTGCAGGAGTACCCTTTTAGTTTTGTCTATTCCGCTTTTTGAAGACTTTCTACACGTTATTTTAGGGTTGTTAGAATGAAAAAGATGTTGATAATATGGCTGATTCTGCTTGATTTTTGGATGTTTATAATACCAATACATGCCCAGACGGATTATGCTGATGATTTTCGTTACGCTGTTCGCCCGGAAGATTCCCTTCTTTCTGAGGATACCGATCTTAATAATCCCAATTCTCTTGCAGAGGATTTGAGCTTTGGTAATTTTTTTGATTTTTTTATCATTCAGATTAAAAGGGCTTTTGGAGAAGCTTTGGAAACGATGGTTAAAGGAATTTCCTTGGTTTTACTTTCAGTAGCGATCAATCGCTGCAGCGGAAATATCCAAAATCAGAATATGCAGATGTTATTTTCGTTTATGGTATCACTATCCATCGCTTTATTGTGTGAAAGCAGTCTGCGAGCGGGAGCTTCCGATTTACAAAAAGGCATTGAAGATATGGGGGTATTTACGGGGGCGTGTATTCCTTCTTTTACGGTTGTGATGATCGCAGCGGGGGAGGCGGGCGGTGCATCGGTTTTCTCTGCTGCAATGGTATTGCTGGGCGAGGTTGGGGCATTGGTGTCGAAAAATCTATTGTTACCCCTGAGCGATGTATATCTCGCCATAGGAATTTGCTCAGCGGTCAGCGATGAATATAATTTTGCTGCAATCGGCAAAAACATCCGTCGTTTTTTGATTTGGACAATCGGGATCTTGGTAGCTGGTTTTCGTATGATTTTAAAATTACAAACCGGGGCGGCGGCTTCCGGTGATCATTTAGCGAAAAAATACATTCGATCTGCTGTGGGCGGATTTATTCCGATGGTTGGGAATACCTTATCTCAGGGTGTGGATGGACTTTTTAGCGTGGCACTTGGTGTCAAAACCTCATTTGCAATCGCCGGCGTCTTAATTACACTTTCTCTTTTGCTGCCAGCCTTAATTCCAATTGGGATCAATGGACTTATTTGGAGCCTTTGCAGATGGGTTGCTGATTTTATGAATGACCAGACGGTGCGTTCTATTGCAGATGTTTTGGCGAACAGTTTCTTTTTGATGCTGGCACTTGGCGGAAGTGTAGCGCTGATGGGGTTGTTCTCCTTTTTTGGATTAATTACGCAGGTAACTTAAAATGAGTACTATTAAAAGCGTCGGTTTAATAATATGTATATTAATGGTTTTGATGGCATATTTAAAGCAGGTAATACCGCGCGGAAAAACAACGTATCTCATGAAAGCGATCATTTCCATTTTTATTCTTTTATCCTTTATAAACGGCGTGAAGAATTTTGACTTTCAATCCATTCAAGATTTGATACAGCGTCCTTATTCACATAATGAGGAAGTATGGACCAAGGCGGCTGAGTTGATTGAAGAGGGGCTGGAAAAAGAGTTTCAAAATTTTCTTGATGGTGAAGAGGTAGATGCGGAGGTGAAAGGGGTGGCTGTAGATGGAAACCAAGATTCATTTAAGGTAAAAAAAGTGATTCTGTCTGGACGTGATTCCGAGGCGGCGCGTAATCTGATTGCGGGTCGTTATCAGATAGGATTGGCATATTTTGAGGTGCAGAATGAATGAGATTATAAAAAAGATCCCTTCGGATTTTAAGAGATATTGGTTTATACCGATTTTGATTTTGTTGGGTGTCTTTATGATGATTCATCAATATGATCAACCGAAGGTGGTGGAAGTTACGTCAACCCTGGAAGATCAACAGTATATTGCTCAAACCGAAAAGCAGATCCGAGAGATGCTGAAAGGAGTTGATGGTGCCGGAGATTGTTATGTAACCATCACATTGTCGTCCGGCGGTAAAAAAGAATATGTACGCGAAGAGGGAAGTGTGCTGGTAATTACGGATAAAGATGGAAATCAATCTGCGGTTGTGTCACGCGAAAACACACCGGAGATCGCCGGGGTTACCGTTGCGAGTAAAGGTGCAGGAAGTTTGGCGGTTCGACATAATATTATTGAATCGGTCAGTACGGTTCTTGGAATCGGTACGAATAAAATTTGCGTGGTGACGATAAGTGGGTGAGTATATGAAAATTAACAAAAGACAAATTGTATTTTTATCCTTGGCGCTGGTGGTTTGCATCGCAGTTTACTTGAATTGGCGTTTTCTTAATAATGTTGATATGGATGAAAGTATGGTGCCGGTCGAAAATGGCGCGGTTCAAGAAAACGTTGAGGAGGGGAAAACCTTAGGTCAGGCTCAACTGGTTGAAACGGTGGCAAAGGATGTGACGGCATATTTTACGGAATGCAGAATGAATAAACAGCAGACAAGAGATGAGGCTTTAGAGTTGCTTAAGTCCGTCGCGGATAGTGAAGATTCGACGACTGAAACCAAGGAAAAAGCCAATAATGACATGATTGCGATGGCGAAAACAACTGATGTTGAGGGAACCATCGAAAGCCTTGTAAAGGCAAAAGGCTTTACGGATTGTATGGTTTATATTAGTGACGAAGCCGTGAACGTTGTAGTGGCATCGTCGGGACTTTCCTCAGAGCAGGCGGCACAGATCAATGAAATCGTCATTTCGGAGTCGGGGCATGATGCTGCGGCAATCAAAATTGTGGAGATCAAAACGGAGTGATATGGCTACACCTTTGGAATAAAATAAAAAACTTGCAATTAGCATAGTCTATGTGATATAATAATCACATAAAGTTATTTCAAAGGAGAGATAATCATGGATATTTCCAATGAATTGGGAACTGTTGAAATTTCCGAAGAGGTACTCTGTACGATTGCAAGCGTTGCCGCGAACGAAGTGGAAGGTGTTGCCGGTCTTGCTGCATCCTTGGGCGGTAATCTCAAAGATTTGCTTACCAAGAAGTATGCCGGTAAGGGAATCAGTGTCGAAATGACAGATGACGGCCTTACGATTACTGCAAGCATTGTCGTTAAATATAAGTGCAATGTTCAGGATGTGGCTGTTAAGGTGCAGGATGCGATCCTTTCTGCTGTCCAGGATATGACGAATTATGAAGTTGCAGCAGTCAATGTGAATGTTGTGAACGTTCAGATTGTAGATGAGGCAAAATAAAAGATTACCCCCGAAGCCAAAGCTTCGGGGGCGATTTTTTAAAAGAATTAGAGGCTCCCATTGGGGAGCCTCTTGAATTTATTTGGATTTTTTGAATGCACACCAAATGCAGGGAGCAAGCAGGGTAGAGGAGTAGCAACCGGAGATGATACCGACCATCATGGGAAGTGCAAAATTGACGATGGAATCAAGTCCCTTGATAGCGCCAAAGATTAAGACTAAAACCAAGGCTACAGTAGACATCAAAGTGGTGTTGATGGTACGGGTCAAAGACTGATTGATGCTCTTATTGACCAAAACGTCCAGCGGAAGCTTATTACCGGAAAGACGCTTATTCTCGCGGATACGGTCAAAGATAACCAATGTATCATTGACGGAATAACCGAGAATTGTCAGTATAACGGCGATGAACCCATCGTTGATGGGAATGCCGAAGAGGACAAAGACAAAGAATACCAAGGCCAAGTCGTGCAGCAGGGCAATCAACGCGGTCAGCGCGGCAGTGAAGCCGGAGACGACCGAGAAGCGCAGGGTTACATAGATGATGATGAACAATGCGGCAAGACCGATGGCGATTAATCCGCGAACCAGGAAACGACGACCGATGGCGGGCTCGACGTTGGTGGTGGAGCCTTGCTCTATTTTGCTGTCTGCATATTTTTTATTTAATGCTTCGTAGAGCTTATCTTGCTCATCGGTGGTCAGACTTTCGGTGCCGGCCAGGCTGATGACCAGGGACTGATCATTATTCTGATAACCGGTAGCGGTCTGAGCGGTGGAATCGCGATCTAAGGTTTCTTTTACCAATTTTTCAACGTCTGCTGTATTGATGGTGTTGCCGGTGTAGCTATAGGTGAGCTTGGCGCCACCGCTGAAGGTGATGTCCATCTTGACACCGCGTACAAAAATACCGATGATGCCGGCAACAATTAAAGCCAGGGAGATAATGTAGTAGATTTTTCTTTTAGCGTAAAAATTAATCATGATTACTTTACCTCCTTTGCTTTTTTATAACCGTAAAATGCAGGATTGCTGCACGCTTTATAGCAGGAAAGAGACTGGAGCATCAGCTTGCTGGAAATGATGGATAAACCAAAGTTGAGGAAAATACCGATCAGCAAGGTATATGCAAAAGAAAGCATAGAGCCGGTGCCGAAGAACATCAGCAAGAGACCGACTGCTGCGGTGGTGACGTTACAGTCAAGTACTGCGGAGAATGCGCGGTTATAGCCGGCAGAGATCGCACCCTTTAAGGTCTTGCCTGCATTGATCTCTTCTTTAATTCGCTCGGCAATGATAATGTTGGAGTCAACGCCCATGCCGATAGAAAGAATGATACCTGCAATACCGGGCAGGGTCAAGGTCAGACCCATCAGATGGAAGATCAGAAGCTGACCGGCGGTCTGCAGAAGCAGGGTGATGGAAGCCACAACGCCGGGCAGGCGATAGTAGATGCTCATAAAGAGGATAATGATACATAGTGCGATCATACCGGCCAGCAGCATGACGTTCAACGCATGAGCACCCATGGTAGCACTTACTGCGGAGTAGTTGGTGGACTCCATGGTGAAGGGGAGTGCACCGGAATTGATCTTAGAAGCCAGATCTCTGGTCTCAGCAGCAGTAAAGTTACCGCTGATGTAGCCGGAGCCTTCGGTGATAGCGGATTCGATGGTGGCAACGCTGATTAAGGTATCGTCCATCAAAATACCGATCAAATCGCCGACGTGCTCGGAAGTCGTCTCGCCAAAGATCTTTTTACCTTCGGAGTCAAATTCAAGGTTCACAATGTATTCGCCTTGCAGATAACCGGCTTCAGCCTTTGCTACGCGTGCACCGTCCATAAATTTTTCGTCGATTGTATAATCGGCATGACCGCCCTCATACTCGAATTCGACTGCACCTTCAGTGCCATGCTCCGCTTCCTCTACGATCGCAAAGGTGAGCTGGGCAGTTTCACCTAATTCTTCGATGGCGGCAACGGGATCAAAATCTTTTTCATTTGCTTGCCAGGGGAATTCGACCAGTACCGAATGGTTTTCTTTATCGATGGTAACGGTACGGTCCAAAATATTGTTGCCGTCCAACCGAAGCTCGATAATTGCTTTTGCCGATTCCAATTGATCGTCGGTGGGGACGATTGCTTCGTCTGCCGATTGGAAAGTGGCACTTACGCCGCCTTTAATGTCGATGCCAAAACGCATATAGCTGTTTCGCTCGGTATAAATACCAAATGCGGTATAAGCTACAATTGCGAGAATGACAAGAGCGACAATAAAGAAGGATACTTTTTGCCAGATGCTGGCTTTTCTTGCTCTCATTGTTTACCTCCTTTTCGGCAATTATGGATCGCCGAAATTAAAAAAATCACTAAATAATTATATATATAATATTAAAAAATGTCAATTCTTTTTTGACTTCTTATAATAGGTACAAACCTCTGTTAGGGGACATTCACAACAGTTTGGTTTTCTGGCGTCGCAGATTGCTCGTCCGTGGTGTACCAGGTTATGACAAAATTTGGTCTGGCGTTCCGGTGGGATTACCGCTTTTAGTTGCCGTTCCACGATTTCAGGGTTGGTGCTGGTCGCTAATCCTAAGCGGTTAGAGAGACGAATGCAGTGGGTATCTGCAATAATGGCAGGCTTTCCGTATATGTCGCCACAGATTAGATTGGCTGTCTTTCTGCCGATGCCGGAAAGGCTGGTCAGATCATCGATGTTGTCCGGCACCTTACCATCAAAGCGTTCCAGAATGGCTTGGCTCATTTCGATGATACTTTTGGCCTTGCCGCGAAAGAAGCCGCAGGAATGGACCATTTCGCAGAGTTCGTCAAAATCCGCTTCGGCAAAGGCCTCCAAGCTGGGATACCGCTTAAAGAGGGCAGGGGTTACTTTGTTCACTCTTTCGTCAGTACACTGCGCCGAGAGACGAGTGGCAATTAATAGTTCATAGGGCTCTGTATAATGCAGGGCACACTCTGCTTTGGGATAAAGTCGATCCAGTTCGTTTAGTATCAATTGGATTTTATCGGCTTTCTTCATTGTTTCTCCTTGATCTTATTCCAATATTCACGCGACGCATTTTCCAATTTGTTGTCACCGAATTTATAATCACGCTTGCCCTTCAGATCGGCAGGCATATAGTTTTGCTCGATATAATGATTGGGAAATGCGTGGGGATAGAGATAACCTTCGCCGTGACCCAGCTTGCCGGCGCCTCCGTAATGACTATCCTGAATATTGTGGGGAATAATTTGCCCTTTGCCATTTTGAACGTCGGCCATCGCTTCGTCGATTGCCATGATGGCAGAATTGGATTTTGGTGCCGTTGCCAGTAAAATGACGGCCTCGGCCAAAGGAATACGCGCTTCCGGTAATCCCAGAGCCTGGGCGCAATCCACGCAGGATTTAACAATAGAAATCGCTTGGGGATAAGCCAGCCCAATATCCTCGGCGGCAATGACCATCAAGCGGCGGCAGGGAGCAATAAGGTTTCCGGCCTCTAAAAGACGCGCTAAATAGAGAAGTGCGGCATCGGGGTCGGAACCTCGAATGGATTTTTGAAAAGCAGAGAGGATGTCGTAGTGGAAATCACCGTCTTTATCATAGTGATTACCACTGCGCTGAGAGGCTTCTTGAATCATTTCTAAGGTAATCTTCGGCGATTCCCGGGTTAAAGCAAGAGAAATGACTTCGATGCAATTACAACATTTTCGCACGTCTCCACCACAGCCATAAGCAATGCGTTCAATGAGTTCCTCCTCGCATAGGACTTTAAAGCCGCGTTGTTCCTCTAAATAAGAAAGGGCACGCTTGATAAATGGGATCATTTCTTTTGCGGAAACCGGTTTGAATTCAAATACGGTACATCGGCTGAGGATCGCATTATAAACATAGAAATAAGGATTCTCTGTCGTAGATGCGATCAAGGTAATGCTGCCGTTTTCAATGAACTCCAAAAGAGATTGCTGCTGTTTTTTATTGAAATACTGGATCTCGTCCAGATAAAGCAAAATTCCATTTGGGGCGGTGAAGGGGTTGATATCATTAATGATCTCTTTAATATCACTGATGGATGCTGTGGTCGCATTCAACTTATAGAGTTTGCGGTCTGACTTTTCGGAAATGATCCGTGCCAGCGTTGTTTTGCCGACTCCGCTGGGACCATAAAAGATCATATTGGGGATTTCTTTTCCTTCGGCGATAGAGCGCAAGAGCTTTCCTTGGCCGAGGAGATGGCGCTGACCCACCATATCATCAATGGTAGTGGGACGCAATATATCAGATAACGGACGCACAGAACCGCCTCCTTTCAACATTTAATAACATTATAACAAAATAGAAATGGCTATTCAACAGTTTTTTGATTGATTTCCATTGACTTTATTTGAAAGAAAGTATAAAATAGATTTAAATAAAAATAAGGAGGCTCTCCAAATGATTGAAGAGGTCAATTTGCAGTTGAAAAAGAATGCAAACACCATTCGGATGGACATTATTGAGCAGGTGCATAGCGCTAAGGCTGGTCATCCCGGCGGCTCCCTGTCTATTGCAGATATTGTTGCATATCTTTACTTTGTGGAAATGAATATCGATCCCAAGAACCCTGATTGGGCGGATCGTGATCGTTTTGTCTTGTCCAAGGGTCATACTTGTCCGGCAGTTTATTCCGCTTTGGCACGCCGCGGCTATTTTGATCCTGAAATCCTGCCCACCTTCCGTCACATCGGAAGTATTCTGCAGGGTCACCCCGATATGAAGCATATCCCCGGTATTGATATGTCCAGCGGTTCTTTGGGTCAGGGTATCTCTGCCGCTTGCGGTATGGCTTTATCTGCGAAGAAGTCTAATAAGGATTACCACGTTTATACCATCCTGGGTGACGGCGAGATCGAAGAGGGTCAGGTTTGGGAAGCTTTGATGTTTGCTGCCCATTATAAACTGGACAATCTTTGCGTCGTTGTTGACGATAACGGTTTGCAAATTGACGGGCCTGTGGCAGAAGTTATGAATAGTGCTTCTATCGTTGAGAAGGCAAAGGCCTTTGGTCTGGAAGTCTTTGAGATGGATGGTCATGATTTTGAGTCCATTGAAAAGGCCTTTGAGGCAGCAAAGAAGGTTACCGGTAAGCCGGCTTTGATCGTTGCTAAGACTGTCAAGGGTAAGGGCGTTTCTTATATGGAAAATCAGGTGAGCTGGCATGGTACTGCTCCCAATGATGAGGATTATGAGAAGGCGATGAATGAATTGAAGGAGGCTGCAAAATGTCTTTAAAAGAAGCAACCAGAGAAAGTTATGGTAAAGCCCTGGTAGAGTTTGCCGAAGAATATGATCTTTATGTTATGGATGCAGATCTTGCTGCGGCTACCAAAACTTCTATTTTTAAGAAAGCATATCCCGAGCGTTTTATCGAGTGTGGCATTGCGGAAGCCAATATGATGGGTGTTGCTGCCGGTTTGGCTACCACCGGTAAGACTGTTTTTGCCAGCAGCTTTGCAATGTTTGCGGCCGGCCGTGCGTATGAGCAGGTTCGTAACTCCATCGGTTATCCCCATCTGAACGTTAAGATCGGTGCTACTCATGCCGGTATTTCCGTCGGTGAAGACGGTGCTACCCATCAGTGCAACGAAGACTTGGCTTTGATGCGTACCATTCCCGGCATGGTTGTCCTGAATCCTGCCGATCCTGTTGAGGCTCGCCTTTGCGTAAAGGCTGCCATTGAACATGACGGTCCCGTTTACCTCCGCTTCGGCAGAATGCCCATTGATTCCATCTTTGATGAGAACTATAAGTTTGAGATCGGTAAGGGCGTTGTTCTGCAGGAGGGTAAGGACGTTGCAATCGTCGCCACCGGCTTGATGGTTGAGCGTGCTCTTCAGGCTGCTGAACTGCTGAAGGCTGAAGGAATTGAGGCGGCTGTTATCAACATGGCTTCCATCAAACCCTTGGATAAGGAGTTGGTTCAGAAATATGCCGCAAAGTGCGGTGCCATCGTTACCACCGAGGAACATTCTGTGATCGGCGGTTTGGGCAGTGCGGTTTGTGAAGCGGTCAGTGAGCAGGGCGGTTGTCCTGTCGTACGCCATGGCGTTGAGGATTGCTTCGGTAAGAGCGGACCCGCTTTGAAGTTACTGGATCTCTACGGGCTGAATGCTGAAGGGATTGCAGAGAAAGCAAAGCTTGCTATTTCTCTTAAAAAATAATCGTAAAACGGTGTCGAAATTCTCGACACCGTTTTTTATAAATTTCTCTTGACGAAAGAGAGAAAAGAGTGTATACTTTATAAAGTGATTTATGCGGGTATAATTCATCGGTAGAATGCGACCTTCCCAAGGTTGATAGGTGGGTTCGACTCCCATTACCCGCTCCATGAAAGGGACCTCTTGCGGGGTCCCTTTTTTAAAAAAGGGAGGTGCGTATATGAGAAAGGACAAAGTAAATTACTATCTGGATATGGCGGATGCCGCTACCGGTCGTGCCACTTGCTTACGTCGGGCTTTTGGCGCAATTATTGTGAAGAACGATGAGATTGTTTCTACCGGTTATAACGGTGCACCTCG
This sequence comes from Eubacteriales bacterium, assembly GCA_045541555.1. Taxonomy (GTDB): domain Bacteria; phylum Bacillota; class Clostridia; order Oscillospirales; family QAKW01; genus QAKW01. The sequence continues at coordinate 96,744 of JAZQJH010000036.1, forward strand.
CGGTCGTGATAACTGCACCGATTGCGGAAAATGCATTCGTCAGGAATTGGGTGTTAATCGCGGGGAGCGCTATGAGCTTTGCCGCTCGGTACACGCGGAAGCGAATTGCATTATTTCTGCGGCGCGCCGTGATATGATTGACTCCACGCTCTTTTTGGTGGGTCATGAAGTGGATAGTGGAGAATATGTAAAAAACACCGCCCCTTGCGCAATGTGTAAGCGATTGATTATCAATGCCGGCATTAAAGAAGTAGTGGTACGTGATAGCCAGAAGGAATTCCATTCTTTCCTTGTTGAGGATTGGATCAAAAACGACGAATCCTTGGATGGCACGTTAGGATATTAAGAATTAAGCCCGGAAATGCAAAAGCATTTCCGGGCTGTTTTCAGCAATTGCCGTTTTCCGGAGGGAAGAATTCATTGGTGGGGAAGTTAAGCTTTTCAAAGAAACTGCAAGGCTCTTCTTCGCAAGGGCCGGAGCATTCCTTCTCAGGCAGGCAGAATTTGGACGCCGGAATCTTAACCTGTACATCCCGAACGATGCGTACAACACTGAAGAGACCCAGCGATACGACCAACTTGCGGTTTGCGGTGTCGGTAAGACCTTCGGGGAAAAGAACTGCGACGCAATCCGGGAGATTTAAAGTGTCGTAATCCGAGCAGCAACAGTTGCAGGAGGGGTTAATAATCCTTGTGTTGAGAACGATGGGGTCCACTACCTCAACTTCGGCGACGGGCATGTTTCCAACCTGCGTACAAGTGGGATCGCAGGCATTATTGCAAGCCGAAGAGAATGTCGTCGTGCTGCCTTCACTGCCGTAAAGGATTACCTTCTTATTAAAATAAGAAAGACCTTCGACGATGGTAGGACGTGAGGTGCCGGTATAGACTTCGAAGTCTGTCTTGAAATAAAACATCATGTCTACACTATAGAACCCTTTATTAAATGGTACATCCTCCAGATTTACGTCGGTCCAGACCAATTCGGATCTGCGCGCGCGGATATTTACAGCGTTGTCGATTAAGGTCTGATCGCCGGAGCTTAAGTACACACGCATATCGGATAAACAGTCTTTGTCTTTGCAGGTATCGTAGATCTTTTGGACATTTACACAAATGTCCTCCTCATAGTTTTGGACACAGCAATTCTCAGTATTATTAATATCCATAGCTACCTCCTTATAGTTTAGTCTATTGTATTTTATGAAAGAAATGATATTTCGTGAAAATTTATTGAAAAAATATGCATGCTGTGATATACTGACTTCATAAATCTTAAAGGAAGTTTAGCATGAAACGTATAATTCTATTAGTACTTGCTTTCGCTTTACTTCTGACGTCTTGCGGTATTGGCACATCGGCCGAGGCTCGGACGTTAGAGAAGTTCACGGAGGCAATGAAGATATATGATAAACAGGCGATGATGGAATTGTTGACCGCATTTCCGGATAAAAGTCCCTACGTATATCTTGATGATATTTTTAATGATGCAAAATATCAAGATCTGTATCGATTGCTTTATACTGACATAACTTATGCAATCAAATCTTTAAAAAATAACCGGATAACAGCAGAATTTACTATGCCGAACGTTCAGAAGCTTTATGCGAATGCGGCGGCGATGGTGACTAATTTGGCCTTTGTGGACGAGACGCTGGTTGAAAAACTCAATGAAAACGAGGAAAACGGCATTATTTTAATTCAGGAATTAATGCTGGAAATGGCAAAACAAGAAAATAATGTTGAAATCATGAAGCAAGAGTTTACCCTTTCTTTTGCGGAAAAGAATGGAAAGATAGTTATCGTTTGTGATGATGAATTGAAAGCACTGCTGACCGGGAATTTCTTCCTTTCAAAAAATGTGAAGGTTCCGGAAGATATTGATTAATCTGGATTTATTTTGACGATGATATTACCAAAGGAGATGTGAGAATGAACGAACCTATTTTTAATGTTGGGAGCGGCATCGAGAACTTAGATGCGCGCATGATGGAAAGCAGAAAGGTCCTGGCTTTCGGTGAACTGGATGAAAATGCAGCTTGCCGCATTATCGCAAAGTTGCTTTATCTGGCGGAAGAAGATGCTTCTGCGCCTATTACGCTTTACATCAATTCCTCCGGTGGATGGGAAACTGAAATTTTGGCTGTTTACGATGTGATGAAAAATATTTCCTGCCCGGTTGAGACGGTATGCGCTGGAAAAGCGCATGGTCTTTCGGCGTTGTTGCTCGCCGGCGGTGAAAAAGGAAAGCGTTTCGCTTACGCCAATAGCGAGATCATGCTGACCCAGGTTGGGCGTGATCGGACCTTTGGTCAAGCATCTGACATTGAATTGGAGACAGAGCATCTGCTTCAGACCAAAAAGCGGATCAATAAGCTGCTGGCTTCTCTCTGTGGACGAAGCGAAGAGGGTTTGGCGGCTGACCTGGAACGTAAATACTGGCTGTTTGCTGAGGAAGCAAAAGCGTATGGTTTGATCGACGGTATTATTGAATAAAAAATGCAGCTCACAGAAACATTTCTGTGAGCTGTTTTTTAACTTGATTTTTAAGGTGGTTATGCTAAAATAAAAATAGAAGGCGGTGTTGATTTGGCAAGAAAACGAATAAAAAAAGATTATATTAAAAGCATCGGGATCATTATTTTTATTGCCGTCGGTATTGTTTCGGCCTTATATGCAAAGGAGGGACGCCTTTTTCCAAAACCTGATGAGGATTTTACGTCCGATTGTTATGTGGATTTTATTGATTGTGGTCAAGGCGACAGTACCTTGATGGTGTCGGATGGTGCAGTTGCGTTGGTTGATGCGACAACGGGAGATGAGGCTAAAAGTGTGATCGACCATTTGAAGCGGCGCGGCATTGAAAAAATTGATCATTTTTTCTTGACCCACCCTCATGAAGATCATATCGGTGGCGCCCAAGAGATCTTGGAAACTTTTGATGTTAAAAATATTTATATGAGGCGACCTACTGCCGGCACAGAACCTACTACCTCAGTCTATCTAAATCTCCTGAAAACGATCAAAAAGCAAGGTAAAACCGTACACGCCGTTGAACCGGATGAGATGATCCAATGCGGTGATCTTAAAATCGAGATTTTGGGGCCGGTGGAGGATTATAAAGATTTAAATGATCAATCGATCGTATTACGGGCAGAATATGAAAAGATTTCTTTTTTGATTACCGGTGATCAGGAAATTCTAGCTGAGAAAGATCTTTTGTCTTATCATGGCACTGCTTTAAAGAGCACAGTTTTGAAGATGGGGCACCATGGAAGCAGCACCTCTTCCGGTGCAGCGTTTTTAAACGCGGTATCTCCGGACTTTGCTGTGATCTCTTGCGGAACGGATAATTCTTACGGGCACCCCCATAAGGAAACAATATCACGCCTGGAGGCGAGGGGGATCGAGTATTACAGAACTGATCTGCAAGGAACCGTTACTTTTTATACAGATGGTTCAAATATAAAGGAGGAATTGACGTGAAACAATATGGTGTAGATCGCTTTGAAGAAAATGTATGCGTTTTGGTAGATGGGAATGGCGTGGCTGTTTCTATTGAGCGTATGCTCTTACCTGATGGTGTACAAGAGGGCGACATTCTTTCCTTTGATGGTTCTGCATATTATCTCCAAGTGGATGCTACAAGCGAAAAACGCGCCGAGGCAAAAAGTTTGATTGACGAACTTTTTAACTGAAAATATCGTATAATTCAGAAAAAACCTTCATATCCATATACAAAACGAGTATGGAAGTATGGAGGTTTTTTTGATGACCAACACAAGTATTTATCAGGACATAGCTACCCGCACCGGCGGCGATATTTATATTGGTGTCGTGGGGCCTGTGCGAACCGGAAAATCTACGTTTATCAAGAAATTCATGGAGAATTTAGTAATTCCAAATATCTCTAATGATTATAAACGTGAACGGGCAATTGATGAATTACCGCAATCGGCTGCGGGCAAGACCATCATGACGACGGAGCCGAAGTTCATTCCCGATGAAGCGGCAGAAATTGTGATGGAGGATCAAACAAGATTTAACGTCAGATTAATTGATTGCGTGGGTTATGTGGTCGATGGTGCAATGGGACAGACTGAAAACGGCGAGGCGCGCATGGTTGAAACGCCGTGGAGTGATGAAAAAATGGAGTTTCAGCAAGCTGCTGAGATGGGGACGCGGAAGGTGATCTGCGAACATTCAACCATTGGTCTGGTTATTACAACAGATGGTAGTATCGGCGAGATCTCCCGGGACGATTATGTCGAAGCAGAGCAACGAATTATCCGTGAACTGAAAGCGATCGATAAACCTTTTGCAGTTCTGATCAATACGATGTTCCCGGAAAGCGACAGTGCACAAGAACTAAAAGAGCGTTTGATTCATGAGTATGATGTGCCTGTTATGACTGTAAATTGCCTGGAACTGGATCGGGAAAAAATCATTTCAATCATTCAGAACGTTTTATTGGAGTTTCCCATCAAAGAAATCATGGTGCATTTACCCACTTGGGTGGGCGGTCTTGAAAAGGATCATTGGTTGAAGCGCGAGGTATACTCCAGTCTTTTGGAAAATGCTAAAAGCATTGATCGTGTACGCAGTGTCAAGAAAATGGCACTTGATCTTGGAAAGGAAGAACGTCTTTCGCGTTGCGAGATCGAGAGCGTCGATTTGGGCGAGGGAAGTGCAGATCTTAAGGTTGAACTGAAGCCGGAGCTTTATTATAATATCATTAGTGAAGCCGCAGGGGTACGGATCGAAAATGACGGAGATCTGGTGGCAATGATCAAGGAACTTTCGAGCGCTACCAGAGAATACGAAAAGATGAAGGATGCCTTTGCAGAAGCACAATCCAAGGGATACGGAATTATCTTTCCTACTATGGAAGAGATGCATTTGAGTGAACCCCAGGTGTTCAAGCAAGGCGGTCGGTTTGGAGTAAAACTCTCGGCGGAAGCGCCTTCTTATCATATCATACAGGCGAATATCCGTACCGAAATTTCTCCTATTGTGGGTAGCGAAAAACAGTCGGAGGAATTGATTGATTATCTGCTAAGAGATTTTGAGGAAGATCCTTCTAAGATTTGGGAATCAAATATTTTTGGCAAGTCTGTGCATGATCTTGTGAACGAAGGTTTACATAATAAATTGTCCAGAATGCCGGATGATGCGCGGTTTAAGCTTCAGGAAACACTTTCCAGGATTATTAATGAGGGAAGTGCCGGATTGATCTGTATAATCCTTTAAAATATAGAGATACTTATCCATGAGGTGAGCCAAATGAATAGTGAAGCACAAGCGTTTTTTGACACTTTGCCGAAGTGGCTCCGGGAAGATATTCTTCAGTCCGGTGTCAATTTTAGTACCAGAAACGAATTGGAAGAAATTGCACGCAATTTTTCGGCAGAGCGGAAAGAAAAGCCGGATCCCAAGTGATTTATAATACCGGAGAGTCTCCTGACTCTCCGGTATTATTTTTTTGACATTTGACTGCTTTTGTCGTATAATGAGCAATAGGGGGCGAGCGATTTGTCAAAACGTTATTTAATGTGGACGTTGACCACTTTTGTGGTGACGCTTTTTCTATGCACGGTACTGTCCTTTAAAGTACTTGCAATTGCAGCATTAATAATTTTATTGACGCTCATCCCTGCGATTTTTTTTCGTTATTCTTGGAAGAAACTGGCCATTCCTTGCTTAATTGCATTTATTCTTTCGTTTGCTTACTATAGCTGGACTGATTATAGATTAAACACAATTCAAAATGGTTTGGTTGGGAGCAAGGTAAAAATCGCCGGTGAAATTGTAGATGTTGGAGAAAATGCGGCAGGCAATCTTTGCCGATATACGGTGCGGTTATCTGACTTTGACGGAAAGAATGTTACATTCTACGATTCCTCCTATGTTCAATTGTATCTTTCCAAAGGTGCGTTACATATGCCCGGCACTATGATTGAAGGCGGTGTCACATTTTTCGAAACACCGGTTAAATTTGGTGCTGGTCGCGAGGATCGTATTTTGCTGAATGGAACCTGCGAGATAGAGGAATTACTATTTACAAAGCCTTTAAGAAAGACCCTTTCTGCGATGCTTTTTGTATTTCGAAACGCAATGCAAAGCAACCTTTCTTTTGGGAGGGAGAAAACCATCGGTCTTTTACGCTCGGTTTGCTTTGGTGACAAGGATACCTTGGATTCTGGTTTGAATGTTTCTTTGCGTCGTTGCGGACTTACCCATGTGACGGCAGTAAGCGGTCTGCATCTTTCTTTTACGGTGTTGCTGTTCAATATGCTGATGATGTCGATCGGACTTCATTATCGGGTGCGGTACGTCATAGATATTTTTATCTGTATTTTATTTACTGCTATGGTGGGATTTCCACTGTCCTGTATCCGAGCGTGTATTATGATGGTATTGATGTGCATCGCATTGTCGGTGAACCTATTTGATGATGGTTTGACTTCGCTTTCTGTTGCGGCATTTTTAATTGTTCTTTTCAATCCCTACGCCATACGCGATGTGGGCTTTTTACTGAGTGTCACCGCAACTGCCGGAATTATCACGATGCGGCTCCCAATTGAACATTTTCTTTTTCCAAAGAAAATCGGTACCAACTTCAGGGTCAATTGGCTCTATCGTAAGTTTACGGGTGCCTTTGCTTGCTCTGTTGCAGCCACACTGGCAACGCTACCGATCATGATCTTTGTATTCGGCTCTATCAGCTTGATCGGTCCTATTGCAAATGTTTTATTGATTTATCCGCTTCAATGGATTTTTATGATGGGTATTTTGATGGTCATGCTTGGATGGATCCCATTTCTTGGATCTGTCTTTGGATGGCTTTGCGATCTTCTTTACGTTGTTGTGGACGGAATGGCTGGTGTACTGGGGCGCTTTCCGTTTGCCAGTGTTTCTTCTTTCAATTTGATTGGCGTATTTATATTGACTCTCTTTTTGTGTGTTATCGGTATTGGTTTATATCACTATTTTGCCAAGAAACGGCGAAGTACATTAATCCTTTTGACATTGTTGCTTTGCTTGACATTTACCTTTCAATTTATCTATGAAAAGCTGCATCCGAATGATCATGTCGAGATCGCTTTTGTTGATGTGGGACAAGGGGATTGTACTGTGATTTCGCGTGGTCATTCTGCTGTCGTACTTGATTATGGCGGCACTTCGCAAAAACGCTATAATCTGATTGAATACTTGAAAAAGAAGAATATCTATGCTGTTGAACTTTTGGGGTTCACGCATTTGCATTCTGACCATGCCAATGGATTCAATACTTTGCTGAAGCATGTATATGTCAATGAAATTCTTTATCCTGAGATTGAGGAAACAAATCCTGAACTTTTGACAACAATTCGCTCTGAAAATGGAATTGAAATTACCCGTAATCTTTCAAAGAAGGTTTTGGGGGAGGTCGAAGTATCGGTTTTTGCAGACACATTATCAAATGAAGCAACTAAGATCGGCAATGAATGTTGTGTTTGTTATCGCGTTACCATTGGCGAAACCGTTGTGCTGGTAACCGGTGATTTGAGTGGTGAGGCGGAGTTACTGCTGAAGGATCAAATTGGAGACACAACAATTTTGAAAGTTTCTCATCACGGGAGTGATACCTCGTCATTATATCCGTTTATCAAGATAGTTTCGCCGGAAATTTCGGTAATATCTGTGGGTGAAAATCCCTATGGTTTACCGAAGAATTCCGTGGTTGAACGATTAAAAACAGTTTCTTCTGCAGTTTATCAAACCGCGGAAGAAGGAACCATTATTTTTAGGACGGATGGAAAACATTTGGAAAGGATCTTTAAATGAAGATTGAAGTATTAAAAAAACAATTACAGGATGCGAATCTTTCGTCTTTATATTACCTTTTCGGCGATGAACAGTTTTTGCTGGATCATTATTATAAGAAATTCAAAGAATGCTGTTCTGGAGTTTTGCCGGAACTGAATCTGATTGAACTGGATGGGAAAAAGATTGATTTTGATTATCTCGCTGATGCCTGCACATCTTATCCGGTCATGGCTGAGAAAAAGCTGGTTGCTGTAATTGATCTGGAACCGGGCTCGGCAAAGGGTGGCAATGAAAAAAAGCTTACGGCAGCTTTGGCGGATATAGCACCCGGTGTTACGGTCTTATTTTGGGAGCATGCAAAGGAAAAATCAAAATCGAATAGTTTAGAAAGCCTGATCAAACAATTGGGCGGAGAAGCGATTCGTGCCGATCGTCCGAAACCCGAAGCAATGATTCCTTGGATTCAGGGAATCGCCAAACGCGGCGGCGTATTGATCGACAGTAAGGATTGCGCTTATCTTGCGGAATTGACCGGTAATTCTATGCTGCGCATTAATAATGAGCTTCAGAAGATGATTGCTTACTTGGGTGGCGGAGAAATCGATCGTGCTCTTATTGATAAAATGGTAGCGCCTGAAGAAAACTCTTCCTGGTTTGGGATCTCAAATGCAATCTCCGAGCATGATTTCGATCTTTTGATGCAAGCGATACAATCACTATATCAGCAAAATGTGGATGAAACGGTGATTGCAGGCATGTTTTATCGCGCTTATATTGATCTTTGGAGAGGAGAGACTGCGCTCAAAGAAGGGAAATCCTCTGCAGAATTGGCGTCCGTTTGTGGTATCAGCCCCTATGCGGCGGCCCGAATTATGCGAAGTGCGGTAAAATTAGGAGAAGGGGAAGCGTTGGACGGTTTGCGCCGTTGCCGTGAATTGGATGCAAAGCTTAAAACTTCCGGGCTTAATAAAAAGGATTTGATTTACAGTTTTGCTGCAGGCCTTTTGGCGTTTCAAATGAAAGATCATGAATAAGATTTCGATCAGCCAAATTGTGATCGTTGAAGGTAAGTATGATAAGATCACGTTGGATAATATTATTGATGCGACTATCATCCCGTGTGACGGCTTTGGCATTTATAAAAATGAAGAGCAGAAAAAGTCCTTGCGAGAGATGGCGAAAAAGTATGGGGCAATAATTCTGACTGATTCTGATCGTGCCGGCGGAAGGATTCGCTCTTTTTTGCAGACTATTTTGCAAGGGGCTGAGATTTATCTGCTGTATATCCCGGCGATTGAGGGCAAGGAGAAGAGAAAGTCTGTATCATCAAAAGAAGGATATTTGGGTGTTGAGGGAATGGATTCCAAAACGCTTTATAAACTTTTTGAAGAATTTCGTGCAGAACCTATCGCCTCAGCTATTCAAACCGGAGACTTATTTGCGCTGGGTTTTTCAGGCGTGCCGGGGGCTGCAGAGCGAAAAAAGCATCTTATTCGCCGCTTAAACCTACCGCCGAACATTTCGCAAAAAGGCTTGCTGAGGGAATTGAACCGCCGCTTTGATCCAGAAACTTTCAAAAAGTTTCTGGAAGAAACATAAAAAAGGTACCTCGTTTGAGGTACCTTTTTTATGTTAATTTTAATTAGTCACTGACGTAGGGGAGCAGAGCGATGACACGAGCGCGCTTGATGGCGCTGGTCAACTGACGCTGATGCTTCGCACAGGTGCCGGTTACGCGGCGGGGAAGGATCTTTGCACGCTCAGAAATGAACTTTCTCAGCTTGGCGGTATCCTTATAGTCGATTTCAGTAACTTTATCCACGCAGAATGCGCAAACTTTACGTCTGGGCTTTCTGTTGGGTCTGTAATTCTTTTCTCTTTCCACAGCTAAATCCTCCTTTTCAGATTAGAAGGGCAATTCGTCATCTTGAACTTCTTCGAATTCAACGGTATTGCCACCGGTAACCGGGGGAGCCTTGAATTCGGGAGCTACAGGACGAGAAGAGTCCTTTTTGGATTCTACAAAGTGAGCCTCGTCGGCAACAACCTCGAAGGCGGTTCTCTTTGCGCCGGTCTTATCCTCATAGTTACGAGACTGCAGAGAGCCTACCAAAGCGATCAGATTTCCCTTTTCAAAAAACTTGCAGATGAAATCAGCAGTATTTCTCCAGGCAACGCAGTTAATAAAATCAGTGGGATAATTGCCGTCCGGACCTTTATACTGACGCTGAACAGCGACAGAAAAAGAAGTGACCGAAACATCGGAGGAGGTCTTTCTCAACTCCGGTGTGGCGGTCAAACGACCGGTCAAAATAACTTTGTTTAACATAGCAGAATCCTTTCCTTACTTTTCTTCTTTGTTCACGACGATGGAACGCAGAATGCCGTCAGTAATGCCGTAAATTCTTTCGAGCTCGGCGGGGAAGGTAACGGGTGCTTCAAAGTTGATCAGCACATAGTGACCTTCGTTGACGAAATCGATCGGATAGGCAAGCTTCTTGACGCCCCAGTCTTCGACAGATTCAACATTACCGTGCTTTGCGATCAGTTCTTTGAACTTCTCGACAAGTGCGGTGTGATCCTCCTCTGTCAAATTAGGCCGGGTGATGAAAATAGTTTCATACTTGCGATTTTCAGCCATGATTTACACCTCCTTATGGACATTTGGCTCATTTATCCAATGAGCAAGGACTTTAATATTATACTATAATTTATTAAAATGTCAAGACCTATTATTAAAATTATAATGTTTAATAGTATTGATTTTTTGTTCATTATATGTTAATATATCACTACAATGTGATGCGATTTTATCCTGGTGTTTTGCGTTTTTTGTTTTGATTTATTGCTTAACAAGCGACGATTAATTTTGGTGGATTTGAGGTAAAAACGTTTATGAAAACTTTATTTTCAAAGGGAAAACGACTTCGGATTATGTTTATACTGGCAATATTGGATGCGCTTTTTATTGCCGGGTCATTTTTTTGCGCCATTTGGTTGCGGTTTGATTTTAAATTCTCTGAAATTCCCGAACCCTTTGTGGACACCTTTGTTAAAACCATAGGTGTCTGGATTATAATATCTTGGGTTGTGTTCGGCTTTTTAAGACTCTACAACAATATCTTGAGCTTTGTTGGGCAAGAGGATCTGTTTAGAATCGTAATAGCATATATAATCTTAGCAGGAATTGGTCTTGTCTTTATTTCTGCTCTGCGATTGAATATGCCGCGGTCTTATTATGTTCTCGGATGGATATTCAGCTTTGTCTCTACGGTTGTTATTCGTTTTGGTAAAAGAATACTATTTGTTATTATCAATTTGTTCTCCAAGCATCACGCAGACTCCGATAAGACCGAGCGCATTATGATTATCGGTGCAGGCTTTGCCGGACGAATGATCTTGCGTGAATATTTGGAAAGCGAAAAACTGAACGGTCGCGTTGTATGCTTCATTGATGATAATCCCCAGAAAAAGGGATGCCGCTTAGAGGGTGTACCCATTGTAGGCGATCGGGAGTGCATTGTTCGCGCAGCGGATGATTATATGGTTGATAAGATCATCTTTGCAATCCCAAGCTGCACCGGTGATATACGTAAGCGTATTCTGGATGCTTGCTTTGAAACCGGTTGCAAAGTAGAGGTTGTCCCCGGTATTTATCAGCTGGTAAACGGTCAGGTGTCTGCAAGCAAGTTGAGAAAAGTCCAGATCCAAGATCTATTGGGACGTGATCCGGTCGTTGTAAATTTGGATGAAATCTATAGATACATTTCCGGAAAAGTGGTTATGGTTACCGGTGGCGGTGGTTCTATCGGTAGCGAACTGTGCCGTCAGATTGCGCTTAGCTCTCCTAAGAAACTGATCATATTTGACATATATGAGAATAATGCATATGATATTCAAATGGAGTTACAACGTAAATATCCGCATCTCAAATTGGAAGTATTGATCGGTTCTGTACGTAACACATCGCGCCTGAATTGGGTGATGGAGAAGTATAAGCCTGAAATCGTCTTTCATGCGGCTGCGCACAAGCACGTTCCTTTGATGGAAGATAGCCCAAATGAGGCGATCAAAAACAATGTATTCGGTACTTATAAAATGGCGAAAGCTGCAGCGGAGTACGGTGTTAAAAAGTTTGTTTTGATTTCTACGGATAAAGCGGTAAATCCCACTAATATCATGGGCGCCTCCAAGCGTTTGTGCGAGATGGTGGTTCAGATGATGAATCGTGAAACGCCGGGCACTGAATTTGTGGCGGTTCGATTCGGCAATGTCTTAGGCAGCAATGGAAGTGTCATTCCTCTCTTTGAAAAGCAGATTGCTGCGGGCGGTCCTGTCACAGTTACGCATCCCGAAATTACGCGTTTCTTTATGACCATTCCCGAGGCGGTTTCGCTGGTGTTGCAAGCCGGCTATTATGCCAAAGGCGGCGAGATTTATGTTCTTGACATGGGAAAACCGGTCAAGATTGCGGACATGGCTCGCAACATGATCCGGCTGTCCGGATTTGAGCCTGATTATGATATTCAGATTAAATATACAGGACTTCGTCCGGGTGAAAAGCTTTACGAAGAGCTCCTTATGGATGAAGAAGGTCTAAAAGAAACGGAAAATAAACTGATCCATATCGGCAAGCCCATTGAAATGGACGATGAGAGATTTAAACAACAATTGGATCGGCTGGAAAAAGCATACTTATCTGAGGCGGAAGATATTAAAGACATTGTCGCTGAAATTGTTCCGACTTATAAGAGAAACCCTGGTAATAGTTAAATAGTTTTAAAAGGCTTGATGTATTTTTGCATCAAGCCTTTCATTTTACTTTACTTTGTGATATACTATCTTATATTGACCAAAGGAGGTGCCAAGATGGATCATTTTGAATTAGTTTCTCCTTATAAACCTACAGGCGACCAGCCGGAAGCAATTGAAAAACTGACGAACGGAATTAAAAATGGCTTGAAAGAGCAGGTTTTACTTGGGGTAACCGGTTCCGGTAAAACCTTTACCATGGCCAATATTATTGCGAATGTCAATAAACCGACTCTGGTTTTGGCACATAATAAAACGTTGGCGGCTCAGCTTTGCACCGAATTTAAAGAATTTTTTCCTAATAATGCGGTGGAGTATTTTGTTTCCTACTATGATTATTACCAGCCGGAAGCCTATATTCCGTCTTCGGACACCTATATTGAAAAAGATAGTTCTGTTAATGATGAGATTGATAAACTGCGTCACAGTGCAACCTTTTCACTAATGGAGCGAAAGGATACTATTGTTGTATCTTCTGTTTCATGTATTTATGGATTGGGCGAACCGGATGAGTATAAAAATTTGGTACTTTCATTGCGTCCGGGTATGATTAGGGATCGTGACGAAGTGATTGAGCATCTTGTAAGTATTCAATATGAACGAAATGATTTCGATTTTAGCCGTAATAAATTCCGTGTTCGCGGAGACGTTTTAGAGATTTTTCCATCCGCATCTTCTGATACGGTGATACGCGTTGAATTCTTTGGTGATGAAATTGAACGGGTTTCGGAGATTGATCATCTTACGGGAGAATTAAAACGGGATTTATCTCACGCGACGATTTATCCTGCATCGCACTATGTTATCGGGGATGAAAAGCGGGAAAAGGCGTTGAAAGAGATTGAGCATGAATTGGAGGAAAGGATTAATTATTTTACCTCCAACGGTAAATTTTTGGAGGCGCAGCGCATTGAGCAACGGACGCGTTATGATCTTGAAATGCTGCGTGAGATCGGTTTTTGCACAGGAATAGAAAATTATTCCAGAATTTTGAGTGGACGGGCTCCGGGCAGTCCTCCGGCCACCTTACTGGACTTTTTCGGCGATGATTTTTTGCTGATTATCGACGAATCGCACGTCACCCTGCCGCAAGTGCGGGGGATGTATGGGGGCGATCGATCCAGAAAGGAAATGCTGGTCAACTACGGCTTTCGATTGCCGTCTGCTTTTGATAACCGCCCGTTAAATTTTGATGAGTTTACCGATCGCCTTGATAAAATCTTATACGTCAGTGCAACGCCGGCAGCATATGAATTGGAGCGATCTGAGCAGGTTGCAGAGCAAATTATCCGTCCTACCGGGCTATTGGATCCGGAGATCTCTGTCAGACCGGTGGAAGGGCAGATGGATGACCTGCTTCATGAAATCCATTGTTGCATTGAAAAGAAGTCGAGGGTGCTCGTTACGACGTTGACCAAGCGTATGGCAGAGGATTTAACGGAATATTTAGAGGGTATGGGTGTAAAGGTTAAATACTTGCACTATGATGTCAAGACGGTCGAGCGAATGGAGATTGTCCGCGACCTTCGTTTGGGCGTTTTTGACGTATTGGTGGGTATTAATCTGCTTCGTGAAGGTCTTGATATTCCGGAAGTTTCCCTGGTTGCAATTCTTGACGCGGATAAAGAGGGCTTTTTGCGGAGTGAAACCTCCTTAATTCAGACCGTTGGTCGTGCTGCACGTAATGCAGAGGGCCGTGTCATTATGTATGCAGATCAGGTGACGAATTCGATGGAGCGCGCTATTCGTGAAACCGAGCGTCGTCGCACGATTCAAAAAGAGTATAATGAAGTGAACGGAATCGTTCCAAAAACAATTTCCAAGGATGTGCGTGAGGTTCTGGATATTGGCGCAATGCCCACCACTCCGTCGCGCAGGAAAATGAAATTCTCACAGGCAGAAAAGGATTCCGTGATTAAAGATCTCGAAAAGCAGATGAAAGAAGCAGCAAGGATGCTGGAATTTGAGTATGCCGCAATGCTTCGCGATAAGATTACGGCTTTAAAGGAGAAGGATGAATAATCAATGGCAAATGAGTTTATTACAATTAAGGGTGCCAGAGAAAATAATTTGAAAAATATTGACTTAAAAGTTCCGCGGGATAAGCTGATTGTTTTTACTGGGTTATCCGGCTCCGGAAAAACCTCTTTGGCTTTTGATACGATCTATGCTGAAGGGCGGCGTCGTTATGTGGAAAGTTTGTCATCCTATGCAAGAATGTTTCTTGGGCAGATGAATAAACCGGACGTGGACAATATTTCCGGTTTATCTCCGGCAATTTCCATTGATCAGAAGACTACTTCCAAAAATCCGCGCTCCACAGTTGGTACGGTGACGGAGATTTACGATTATTTGCGGTTGCTTTATGCTCGCATCGGAAAGCCTCATTGTCCGGTTTGCGGCCGTGAAATCACCCAGCAAACGGTTGACCAAATTGTTGATCGTGTATGTATGCTGCCGGAACGGACGAAAATGACAATTTTAGCGCCTGTTGTTCGCGGTCGCAAGGGTGAGCATCAAAAACTTCTGGAAGATGCCAAGAAAAGCGGGTTTGTACGTGTGCGGATTGATGGCAGCTTATATGAACTGACCGAAGAAATAAAATTGGATAAAAATATCAAACACTCTATCGAAATCGTTGTGGATCGTTTAATCATGAAGGAGGGTATTCAGCAGCGGTTGACGGACTCTTTAGAAACAGCTTTGCATCAAGCGAATGGTTTGGTCATCGTCGCTCCGGAGGGGGAAAAAGAAATTTTGTTTTCCCAGAACTTTACCTGTCCGGAACATGGCTTTTCTATGGATGAGCTTTCGCCCAGAATGTTCTCCTTTAATAATCCCTTTGGCGCATGCCCCGATTGCGACGGACTTGGATTTTTGATGAAGGTGGATCCGGCTTTGGTTGTGCCGAAGCCGCATCTTTCCATTAATGAAGGCGCTATTAAAGCGAGCGGCTGGTATTTATCAAGCGGAGATAATATTGCAAGAATGTATTTTCGCGCACTCGCCGAAAAATATGGTTTTTCTTTAGATACCCCCTTTGAAAACCTGACAAAAAAACAAAAGAATATACTTCTTTACGGCAATGACGGCGATAAGCTTGATATGAAGCGCACCTCTTCTTTTGGATCGGTTGCATACAATTCTTCATTTGAGGGAGTTGTACCCAATTTAGAGCGTCGATTTAAGGAGACGAACAGCGAATGGGTGCGCCGTGAAATTGAAATGGTGATGAGTGACTGCCCATGCCTGGCTTGCAATGGGAAGCGTTTAAAAAAAGATACGCTGGGTGTAACGGTGGGCGATAAGAATATTGCTGAAGTTACGGATCTTTCGATTAATGCTGCTTTGAAGTTTTTTGAGAATCTTTCATTGTCCCCAAAAGATCAAATGATCGGGGAGCGGGTATTAAAGGAGATTCAAGAGCGGCTGATGTTCTTAAAGAGCGTCGGTCTGGAATATCTTACCTTATCAAGAAGTGCCGGTACATTATCCGGCGGTGAAAGTCAGCGTATTCGTCTGGCTACTCAGATTGGGTCGTCTTTGATGGGCGTTCTTTATATCTTGGATGAGCCTTCGATCGGTTTGCATCAGCGCGATAATGATAAATTGATCGCCACCCTTCAGCGATTGAGAGATTTAGGAAATACGTTGATTGTGGTAGAGCATGATGAGGATACGATGCGCGCGGCGGACTATATCGTCGATATTGGACCCGGAGCAGGAATCCATGGCGGTGAGGTGGTTTGCAGCGGAACTCCGCGAGAGATTATGGATTGTGAGAGTTCGTTGACCGGTCAATATTTAAGTGGCAAAAAAACAATTCCGATTCCTGAGGTGCGCAGAAAAGGGAACGGGAAGTACCTTGAAGTTTTGGGCGCCGAAGAGAATAATTTAAAAAAACTGAACGTAAAAATCCCACTGGGAACCCTCACTTGCGTTACAGGTGTTTCCGGTTCCGGAAAATCCTCTTTGGTTAATTCGGTGCTATACAGAACCTTGGCACATGAATTGAACGGAGCCAAGGAGTATCCCGGAAAGGTGCGTGAAATCAAGGGCTTGGAGCATTTGGATAAGGTGATTGATATTGATCAGTCTCCCATTGGCAGAACGCCGCGTTCTAATCCTGCCACCTACACTTCAGTATTTACAGACATCAGAGATTTGTTTGCTGCGACCAATGGCGCAAAAGCGCGTGGATATAGCTCCAGCCGTTTTTCTTTCAATGTGCGCGGCGGTCGATGTGAAGCCTGCCAGGGCGATGGTATTATTAAGATCGAAATGCATTTTTTGCCCGATGTATATATTCCGTGCGAGGTTTGCAAAGGCAAACGGTATAACCGTGAAACCCTTGAGGTGAAATATAAGGATAAATCCATCGCTGACGTTCTGGAGATGACGGTAGAGGAGGGGTTGGGTTTCTTTGAAAATCATCCTAAAATCCGTAGAAAACTGCAGACTTTATATGACGTCGGTTTATCCTATATCAAAATCGGACAGCCCTCTACGACCCTTTCTGGCGGTGAGGCGCAACGTGTGAAGTTGGCAACGGAGCTTTCAAAACGACCGACCGGACAGACGATCTATATTTTGGATGAGCCGACGACCGGCTTGCATACGGCTGATGTACAGATGCTGATCACGGTACTGCAACGGCTGGTGGATTCCGGCAACACGGTTGTTGTCATCGAACACAATCTCGATGTGATCAAAACCGCAGACCATATCATTGATCTTGGTCCGGAGGGGGGAGATCAAGGCGGAACCGTCGTTGCTGTAGGAACGCCGGAAACCGTTGCGGCATGCGAAAAAAGCTATACCGGGATTTATCTGAAGAAATCTGGTGTAAAGTAAATATACTTTTCTTTAAAAAGACGCTCTCGGAGCGTCTTTTTTTCATATTTTCCAGTGTTTTTTCATAGAGTAAAGCAAGCGAGGTGGTGATGATGCCTTTTTCCGATCGGGAACTTTTGGCGCGGCTAATTGAATGTGAAGCCGGCGGTGAAGGGGACGTGGGCATGGCGGCAGTAGCCAGCGTAATTATGAATCGTGTACGTTATCCGGTGGGTGAATATGCAAGAGTCGGGCAAGGAAATATTCGAAATATCATTCTTCAACCGGGGCAATTTGAGTGCGCGCGAACCAGTACAAATGGACGTTATAATCCACAGAATATTTACAACATGAATCCAACCGGTATTCATTATGCCATTGCCGATTGGGCGATTGCAGGAAATCGTTTGCCCGGGTTGGGGGATTCGTTATGGTTTTATAATCCGTTTGCGGCAAATTGCCGCCAGACCTTTCCCTCTGATGTTGGATACTATATCGGGAAGTATCGCGATCATTGTTTTTATGATCCGACAGATTTATACGAGTTTACATAATTTTATGAGGTGATCGTTATGGGTGAACTGAATGGTAATGGAAGTTATTTTCGAACGTCTGACAACTCAAATACAGAGTTTATGCAGTCTCCGGCATATCCCGGATCTTGGCAGCAGGCGTTGAGAAATAATGAGGGTCAGTATTGTATCATTGAATTTTTGATTGGAACGGAGAATATTGTACAAAAAGAGGGGATTCTTTATGATGTGGGAGTAAGCTTTATTGTGTTGTTTGAACCACGTTCGGGGAATTATGTCGTCTGCGATCTATATGCGATCAAATTTGTGACTTTCGCCGGAAGCGGCGTATTGCCTTCCGGAAAAGTGCCGAGAAGAAAAGTATAATTTTAAAGCCCATGAAAATGGGCTTTTTTTCATGCATAAATTTTGCATAAAAGTTCCATATATATTGACAAAATAATTTTTTATGTTATTATTATATAATAAAATAATAGCGAGGTATATCTGTATGACGATTAAAAGCATGACCGGCTTTGGACGCGGAACCGGTTCGTTTGGCGGGGTTGATTTTACCATTGACATCAAATCTGTCAACCATCGTTTTTTTGATTTTTCAGCGCGAATATATAAAGATTATGCTTATCTGGAAGAGCCTATCAAAAAGAAAATTGCCGAATCGGTGGCACGGGGAAAGATTGATGTTTATTTTCACACCGAAAAAAGTACAGCCGAAACGGAATTAACCGCTACTGTCGATTATAATCTTGTGCGTGCTTATCTTGATGCCGCGCAGCAGTTGACGGAGAAATGCGGTGTTGAAAATGATTTCAGAGCATCTCGTCTTTTGACGTTACCGGACGTAATAACCATCACGCAACCCGAAATTGCCGAAGAGGACGTGAAGCGTGCAGTCTTGGAGGGCGTGGATCAGGCGCTTGCTTCTTTCATCGCCATGCGTGAGGTGGAGGGGCAAAAGCTGAAGAATGATCTCTTGGACAATCTTAAGTTCATTGCTTCTGCAGTCGAAAAGGTAGAGACACTGGCTCCCGAATCGGTGGTTGCATACCGTCAGCGTCTTGAAGATAAGATCCGTGAAACACTGGCAGACCGTAATATTGATGAAAATCGGCTGATGACGGAAGTGGCAATTTTTGCTGATAAAGTTGCGGTGAACGAAGAAACTGTTCGTTTGCGCAGCCATTTGACTCAGTTTGAAGGACTGCTGGAGCAGGGTGGTCCGATCGGTAAGAAATTAGACTTTTTGGTGCAGGAAATGAACCGGGAGATCAATACGATTGGCTCTAAATGCAATTCGATAGAAATTACCAGAATTGTTGTCGATGTAAAATCCTGCATTGAAAAGATTCGCGAGCAAATTCAAAACGTGGAATGAGGTGGCTTGATGAAATTAATCAATATCGGTTTTGGTAATATGATCAATTCCTCCCGGATTATTGCAATTGTCAGTCCGGACAGCGCACCGATCAAGCGTATTATCTTAGAAGCCAAAGAAAGCAGTGTATTGGTTGATGCAACCTATGGGCGTCGGACGCGTGCTGTAATCATTACGGATAGTGATCACGTAATTCTTTCTCCGCTGCAGCCGGAGACTGTGGCAAATCGTCTGACAGAGAGTTATGACGAAGAGGATGATGAAGATGGCGAATAAAGGTCGGTTAATTATCGTTTCAGGTCCCAGCGGAGCAGGGAAGGGTACGGTTTTGGCAGAGGTCTTTGCTAAAAACCCTCAAATGAGGTATTCTGTCTCCGCTACAACGCGCTCCCCTCGCCCGGGTGAGAAGCACGGTGATCAGTATTTCTTTATCACCAGAGAAGAGTTTGAAGAAAAGATTCAGCGTGGCGAGATGCTTGAGTGTGCTGTCTACTGTGATAATTACTACGGCACGCCGGCTGATTTTGTGGAAGAACAGCGAAATCAAGGGTTTGACGTTGTCTTAGAGATTGAGCCTTGCGGCGCAAGCCAGGTTAAGTCCAAATGCCCGGAGGCGATTTCGATTTTTATTCTTCCGCCCAGCGTTGAAGAGTTGGAGCGCAGACTTACTGCACGCGGAACAGAGAATGAGGAGGTTATGTCTGCGAGAATTGAGCAGGCAAAGCATGAGTTGACCACCGCAGATCAGTATGATTTTAAAGTAGTGAATGACGATGTTATGCGTGCGGCTAATGAAATAAATAAAATTTTAAAATAATTCTAAAGGAGTTTTTGAACGATGTTATATCCTGCAGTATCTGAATTGGAAAAAGTCACCAGAAGCCGCTATGCGCTTGTTATTATGACCGCAAAGCGTGCACGCCAGATCTCCGCCGAGGCGGAGGCGAATGAGATCGAACTTTCCGATAAACCTGTCAAGTTGGCCATTAACGACATTGCCAAGGGTAAGGTTTCGATCAAAGTGGAAGAATTTCCAGAAAACGAATAATGTCATTGATCTGCCGGGTTGCAATTGATCAGATCGTCCAAAAGATCGATCGGGATTACGATTATTTTATTCCGGATTTTTTGCGTGCATCTGTATTGCCCGGTGTTCGGGTCCTTGTGCCGTTTGGGAACGGGAATGTGCTGAAAAAAGCAATGGTTTTTTCTGTTTTTGAGGGGGATCCTGCGCCGGAACTGAAGGGTGTAGTCCGCGTTCTTGACGATAAGCCGATGCTGGATGAGGTGCATTTGAAGCTGGCTGAATGGATGGCGGATCAGTATTTCGTAACCCGCTATCAGGCAATTCGTTGCATGATTCCCAGAGGGTTGGACTATAAGGTGAACGAAATCTTTGCGCTCAATCCTGATTTAAAGGAATATTCGATGCAATTTGAGGAATTGGTGCAGTTTATGCGCCAAAGCGAAAAAGCGGTGCGCCGTTCGGATTTTCCGCCCAAACTTAAAAAGCTATGTTTGTCTGCCTATCGCGAGGGCGTTCTAATCGAAGAAATTCGTTCTATTCGCAATATCGGCGATTTAAAAGAGAAAAAAATCCGCCTTGCGCGACCGGCGGAGCAGATCGAACTATATCTTTCTGAGTTGGATCGGCGGTTTGAAAAACAACGCGATCTCCTTTCCCTCTTTTTGGACGAACCGGTTCTTTCGGCTAAGGAAGCGCTTTATTATTCCGGTTGCGGGCCTTCGACGGTAAAGACTCTTTCACGAAAAGGGTTGATCGAAGTTTACGACGAGTCGCGGGAACGCACTCCGTATAAAACAATGGAGCGCGCTGAGAATCAGCAGCCTATTCACTTGGAAGAAGAGCAAGAAAAAGCATATCTTAAGATCTCGTCTGCAATGGAGCAAGAGGGAACGCATTTGCTTCACGGTGTCACCGGAAGCGGAAAGACCCACGTCTTTATGCGCTTGATGGACGATTTAACAGCTGCCGGAAAATCTGTATTGATGCTGGTTCCGGAAATTGCTTTGACGCCACAGATGCTCAGTAAATTCTATCTGCGGTACGGCGATTGCGTTTCCGTACTGCATAGCGGGCTTTCCATTGGTGAAAAAGCGGATGAATGGAAGAAAATTCATCATGGCACTGCAAAAATCGTCGTCGGGACACGTAGCGCGATCTTTGCACCCATTTGCAACTTGGGGCTCATTATTATGGATGAAGAGCATGAGTCCACCTATAAGTCTGAAAGCAGTCCTCGCTTTCATGCCCGGGATGTTGCTCGATTTCTCTCTCATCATAAGAATATTCCCTTGCTGCTTGCTTCCGCAACGCCGGCGATGGAAAGCTATTATCGCGCTGAGCGCGGAATTTATCAGCTTCATACCCTTTCCAAGCGCTATAATAATGCCTCCTTGCCGGAAGTGCAACTTGTCGATATGCGGCAGGAAACCCTTGTGGAGGGAAGCAAATTATTCAGCGAACCTTTGATTGATGCTTTGCGTGAAACCTTTCGTGCAAAAGAGCAGGCGATTCTCTTTTTGAACCGCCGTGGAATGCACTCAGTTGTAGGGTGTTCTTCCTGCGGAACGGTATCGAAATGTCCTTCTTGCGGCATTGCATTGACTTTTCATAAACCGAACCAGCGGTTGATGTGTCACTATTGCGGGTATAATATTAAGCGTTATTATAAATGCCCCGACTGTGGGAGTGAGCATATCAAGATGTTGGGTTTGGGGACGCAATATGTGGAGGAAGAACTGCAAACGATCTTTCCGTCCATCCGTATTTTAAGAATGGATATGGATACCGTAGATTCCTATCTGTCCTACGGTGAGCGGCTTTCTGCTTTCCGTGCAGGGGAGTATGACGTCATGCTTGGTACTCAAATGGTCGCCAAGGGGCTTGATTTCCCGTCTGTCACCCTTGTGGGCGTATTGCAGGCGGATATGTCGCTCTATACCGATGATTTTCGTGCGAATGAACGTACGTTTAACCTTTTGACGCAGGTCTGCGGACGTTCCGGCAGAAGCGGAAGGGGAGGGCGCGCGATCATCCAAACCTATTGTCCTGAGCATCAGGTGATTGCACTTTCAAAGGAACAGGACTATTTGCAGTTTTACCGGCAAGAAATTGCCTTTCGAAATTTAGTCGGTTATCCGCCGTTTTGCGACATTCTGCTGATCGTGGCAGAGAGTTTTTCAAAAGAGGCGGTCTTGAATGGGATGACAGCGATCTATCGTCATCTTCAGGCGGCAAGCGTAGGGGAGTATAACGATATTCCGTTGCGGCTGCTTTCGCCTGTTGTCCCCAGAATTGGGATGCTGCGTGGTCGTCATCGAATGCAAATGATGGTTAAATGCAAGAATTCAGCAAAGCTACGCCGCTTGATCGGCGAGTGCCGTAATCTTGATCTCCCATCCGGTTTGCAAATGGTGTTTAATATCAATCCCATCCAGTATTTTTGAGGTGTTTAGAATGGCTTTGAGAAATTTAGTAAAAAATGATATGACCTTTTTGGGTAAAAAGTCTCGTCCGGTCGAGGTGTTTGATGAAAAACTTGCTACCTTAATCGAAGATATGCGCGAAACGTTGCGAAAAGAGCAGGGCGCCGGTCTTGCTGCGCCGCAGGTCGGAATCTTGCGTCGTATTTTCATTGCGGATATTCATTGCGATGGGACGGAGTATAAAGAGTTTATTAATCCTGAGATCATTTCTGCTACCGGTAAAAATGATCGCTATTATGAGGGATGTCTTTCTTTTCCCGGTCGCAGCTTCCGGATCGTTCGTGCCAATAAAGTAAAAATGCGCGCTCAAAATGTAAAAGGGGAATGGTTCGATTTTTCCGCCGAGGATTTTGTGGCGCGGTGCCTGCTTCATGAGTATGATCATCTGCAAGGAGTGACCATTCCGATGATTGGTGAAGAGGTTTTTGACGATGAATAAACTTCGTATTCTCTTTATGGGTACGCCGGATTTTGCATTGGCGTCCTGCAAGGCAATTTATGAACACCATGAACTGGTGGGTGTCGTGACGCAGCCGGACCGTCCCAAGGGTCGTGGTGGAAAAATGGCTGCGCCGCCGGTGAAAGAATTTGCACTTGCACACGGCTTGCCTTGCTGGCAACCTACTGTATTGAAGGAGCTTGCGTTTCTTCCGGTGCTGGAGGAAACAAAACCAGATTTAATCGTTGTGGCTGCTTATGGACGGATTCTTCCGGAATACATTCTCAACTATCCGAAGTTTGGGTGTATTAACGTTCATGGTTCTTTACTGCCGAAATATCGCGGCGCCGCACCGATTCAGCGCGCTGTCATCGACGGTGAGTCTGAGACGGGTGTGACGATTATGAAGATGGCAAAAGGGATGGATACCGGGGATATGCTTCTCCGCTGTTCTACGCCCATTGAGCCGGAAGATACCGCAGGTACTCTTTTTGACCGCTTGGCGGAGCTGGGTGTTGATGCTCTTTTGAAAACGATTTCGATGCTTCAGGAGGGAACGGCAGTTGCTGTTCCGCAGGATGATAGCGACGCCACTTATGCACCGATGATTGAAAAGGCAGAGGCAGAGTTAAATTTTGAGTGCGATGCAAAAAAGGTGCGCAATCTCATTATGGGAATGAATCCCTCGCCCGGTGCATTTATTGATTGTGGGGATTATCGGCTGAAAATCCATGAGGCACAGCTTGGTCCTGCTGTAAAAGAAGCCCCGGGTACTGTGGCAGCTATTGCTGCAGACGGGGTTCTGGTTGCTTGCGGAGATGGGAATAGTGTGTTAATTAAGACCATCCAAAAGCAGGGAAAAAATAAGACGGATGCATATTCCTATGCTTGCGGCGCTAAACTTGCCGTAGGGGAATATTTAAAATAAAGGAGTAGGAGAACAGATGCTGTTCCATAGTTATTATTTTGGTATTTTTACGATGCTGCCGGTTTTAGTGCTCAGTCTTATTGTGCAAAGCCGGATGCAATCTGCATATTCCAAATATTCCAAATACGCGAATAGTCGCGGTATGACCGGTGCGCAGATGGCAGAAGCTATTTTGCGTGGCGCCGGCATCTATGATGTCAGCGTGACTTGCGTGGGCGGTCATTTATCAGATCACTTTGATCCTACGAAAAAAGTGGTTCGTCTTTCAGAGCAGGTGTATCACGGAACCAGTATTGCATCGATTGGGATTGCTGCGCACGAATGTGGCCATGCGATTCAGCATAATGTCGGCTATTTTCCAATTCGTGTTCGTTCGGCAGTGGTGGGAATTACTAATTTCAGCTCAAAATTGCTTTACTTTTTGATGATTGCCAGTATTTTTATTTCAGGGTATTCCTACGGGACGGTTATCTTTAATCTGGCGATTTTATGCTATGCAGTATTGTTTTTCTTTCAGTTGATTACCTTACCGGTGGAGTTTAACGCTTCGGCTCGTGCAATGGAGCAGGTTCGTGGCGCCGGCTTTGGTGAGCAGGATGCCATCGGTGTAAGAAAAGTGTTGACGGCGGCTGC
Source organism: Eubacteriales bacterium (assembly GCA_045541555.1). Taxonomy (GTDB): domain Bacteria; phylum Bacillota; class Clostridia; order Oscillospirales; family QAKW01; genus QAKW01. The sequence goes on from JAZQJH010000036.1 coordinate 121,616, forward strand.
CATGACTTATGTGGCTTCTGCAATCACCGTGCTATGGCAACTTCTGATTCTGATCAGCCGTTCCAACCGACGCAGATGAAAGATCCTCGTCAGATAGCATATAATTTAATAGAAGAATGGGAAGTGAACTCCACTTTTCCAAATCTTGCCTTGAAAAATGCATTACGTTCTGTCTGCAATGAACGAGATCGTCGCTTTATTACGGCGACGGTTTATGGTGTGGTTGAGCGTAAAATCACGCTGGATCATTTTTTGAAGCAATGCTCGGATCGTAAATTAGAGCAGCTTTCTGCTGCGGTTCTTGCTGTACTCAGAATGGGGCTGTACCAGATGTTTTATATGGCAGTCCCGGCTTCTGCAGCCTGTAACACTTCGGTAGAATTGATCAAAAAGCGTGGTATGGTGCATAGCGCAGGATTTGTTAATGCGGTTTTGCGCCGATGTGATCGCGAGCGCGATACCTTGCTTGCATTAAAGAAAGCGGACTTTTCCGTTCGTTATTCCATTGATCCTGAATTGGTGGATTTGTTGCTTGATCAGTATGGAAAAGAGTCTTTTGTATCCATGATGGAGAATTTGAAAAAGCCAGATACTTCAATCTATCTTTTTCATAACCTAAAGCGTGGCGATCGGAATGAGTTTTTATCTGTGATGCAGGAAGAAGGAATGAATCTGCAAGATACGGATTTGCCGGGTCTATATAAAGTAACCCAAGGCTTTTCTGTGGAGCAATCACCTGCTTTTCAAAAGGGCTGGTTTCATGTTGTGGGCAGGCATTCTGCTGAGGCAGCTTTATTTATGCCGGTTGATGCTTTAAAAATCGTAGATCTCTGCGCGGCGCCCGGTGGCAAGAGCTTTATAATGGCGGCACGAACCGAGGGGATGATCTTTGCATCTGACGTTCACCTGCATAAAGTCGAACAGCTCCAAAAAAATGCTGAGCGATTGGGTCATTTCAATGTAACTGCAAGGCAGGCTGATGCCGCGGTACTGAATGAGGGATTAATAGAATCGGCTGACTTTGTCCTTTGCGATGTTCCTTGTAGCGGGCTTGGCATTATGGGTAAAAAACCGGATATAAAATATAAAAAGTATCATAGTTTGGAGTTTACGGATCTGCAATACCGTATATTGGAGAATGGTGGAAAATACTTAAAGTCCGGCGGGCGGTTGGTTTATTCCACTTGCACGATTGATCGTCGGGAAAATGAATTGCTTGTGCAGAATTTTTTGGAGAAGAACAAGTCCTTTTCCTATGATGATCGTGCATTACCGGAGGGATATAAGATTTATCTGCCCGAACCGGGCGCGGATGGTTTTTTTATCGCAGTATTAAAGAAAGGCGAATAAGTGAAAATAGATTTAAAATCTATGACAAGGGAAGAGTTGTCTTCCTACATATCTTCTTTAGGAGAGCCTGCTTTTCGCAGTAAACAGATCTTTCGTTGGTTACATCGCGGCGTTACGTCCTTCGACGAAATGACGGATCTTCCAAAATCTCTGAAAGAGCGGTTATCGCAGGAGGCGAAGATTACGACCCTTCGCGTATATAAGCGTTTTCGCTCTCAACTGGATGATACGGTCAAGTATCTTTTTATGCTGGAAGACGGAGATGTCATCGAAACGGTAGCGATGAAGTATCATCATGGTTATTCTCTTTGCATTTCCTGTCAATTGGGATGCCGGATGGGGTGCTCTTTTTGTCAGTCAACAAAAAACGGTTTGATTCGTTCGCTCACTGCAGGTGAGATTTTAGATCAGATCTTAAAAGTACAGTCGGATCTTGGTATTCGAATTTCCAATATTGTGATGATGGGAATTGGTGAACCGCTGGATAATTTTGACGAGGTGGTTCGATTTTTGAAGAATGTGAACGATCCGGAAGGTATTAATATCGGGTATCGGCACATTTCTCTTTCTACCTGTGGCTTAATTCCAGGTATCATGAAATTGGCGGAATTGGAACTCCCGATTACACTTTCGATTTCCCTTCATGCCAGTAATGATAAAATTCGCTCTGAAATGATGCCGGTAAATCGTAAATATAATGTTGAAAAATTGATTGAGGCTTGCAAAGGCTATCAAGCCATCACCGGAAGAAGAATTTCCTTTGAATATGCGGTGATTGCAGGCATCAATGATCGACCGGAGGATGCTAAGCAGCTGGCGGAGCTTTTAAGAGGAATTCTTTGCCATGTCAATTTGATTCCGGTCAATCCTATTGAAAAAGGGACTTATCGACCTCCGGAACGAAAAAATCTTTTGAATTTCCAAAATCTTTTAATTAAACTGGGGCTGAATGCTACCATTCGCAGAACGCTTGGAAGTGATATTTCTGCATCGTGCGGCCAGCTCCGTCATCAAAATGCGAAAGAAGGAGGCGCAGCAGTTTGAATTTAATAGCCCAAAGCGATATTGGTATGGTCCGAAAAGAAAATCAAGACGCTTTTTGGATCTGTGAGCCGGATTTACATACTGCGTTTGCGGTTGTTTGCGATGGAATGGGTGGCGCGAATGGCGGTCAACAAGCAAGTAAAATGGCAATTGAAGCAGTGCAAAAAAGTCTTGCGACTTTACTTTCATCTGAGCCGATTGACGAAGTCTTTCGGCAGATGATGGAGCTAAGTAACCAATATGTATATAAAAAGGCGTACGAGGATCATTCCCTTGCAGGAATGGGTACGACCATGGTGATGGCGTTGGTTCAAAACGGAACCGCTTACTTTGCAAACGTGGGGGATAGCCGCGGTTACCATGTAAAAAATGGCAGTATTACCCAGGTGACCAAGGATCATTCGGCTGTTCAGGAACTTGTCGATAGTGGGCACATAACCGAACGCCAAGCAAAGCTTCATCCTAATAAGAACATTATTACGCGTGCGATCGGTATCGAAGAGGAAATTGCATTTGATTCTTTTAAAGTCGAAGTGGAACCCGGGGATGTATTGGTTCTTTGTTCGGATGGCTTATCGAATCATGTGGATGAAAATGAAATTCAATTTGAAATTGCCGGCGGTGAATTTGAAAATTTGCCAAAACGGTTGATCGAACTTGCAAATAGCAGAGGCGGCGACGATAATATTACGGTTGCAGCCATTCAAATATAGTGTGAGAAGGAGATAGATGTCGTGGAAAAATATATCGGAAAAGTACTGAATGATCGTTACATGATTACTGAGGTGATCGGTGTTGGCGGTATGGCGTATGTCTATAAAGCATTTGATAAGGTTTGCAATCGTGTTGTGGCGGTAAAGGTTTTGAAGGATGAATTCATGTCTGACGCCCAATTCCGCCGTCGCTTTACCAATGAGTCCAAAGCAATCACCATGCTTTCTCATGGAAACATTGTGGATGTTTATGACGTTTCTCTGGAGGGCGATGCGCTCTATATTGTGATGGAGTACATTGACGGAATTACCTTAAAAGAATATATGGAGAAAAAAGGTCAGCTTTCCGCCACCGAAGCCCTTCATTTTATCAAGCAGATCTTAAAGGGGCTTTCCCATGCCCATGAGCGTGGCATTGTCCATCGTGACATAAAGCCCCATAATATTCTCTTGTTGAAAGACGGAACCATCAAGATCACTGACTTTGGCATTGCTCGTCTGACCAAATTCGATACGCAGACTATCAGTGATATGACCATTGGTTCGGTTCACTATATCAGCCCGGAACAAGCAAGCGGAGATCGTACCGATGAGCGAAGTGACATTTATTCCGTCGGTATCATTCTTTATGAGATGCTGACAGGCAAGCTTCCATTTGAAGCAGATACTGCAGTCGCAGTTGCTTTGATGCAAGTTCAGGCACAGCCTGATCTTCCCAGCGATTTGGTGCTGGAGATGCCCCAGGGGCTGGAAGAGATTATCTTGAAAGCGATCATGAAAGATCCGGCATTGCGTTATCAGACTGCAGGCTCTATTTTGGCGGATATTACGTTGTTTGAGTCAGATCCAGCCATCGTTTTTAATTACTCTGCAGCTCCGATCGCGGACGAACCGATTGCCGATAATTCTCCCACCATTTTTGCCGATGAACTGATTGTCGATCAAGATGCTGAAGAGGAAGAGGGGGAAGATGAGGAAGAATTCTATATTGAGCAGTCAAAGTTTAAATCGACATGGCTTCCCATCATCGCCGGTGTCGGTACTGCGTTTGTTCTGCTGATTCTGGTTGCTCTTGGGATTGTCTTCCAAAAAGAACTTTTCGGACCTAAGACGGTAACTTGTCCCAATGTAGTTGGCATGAAGCTTGATGATGCAAAGGCGAGCTATACCTTTGATTTTGTCGTCGGTTCCACCGCTTCCAGCGATGAACACGAAGAAGGTAAGATTATTTCTCAAAGTCCTGAAGCAAACAGTCAGGTCAAAAAGAAGGGTACGATTACAGTTGTTATCAGTTCCGGTCCCGAAGTCGAAGATGACGACAAGGATGGTAAATTACCGGAATATGAAGATACGAACTATGTTCCCGGCGTTCTTACCTGGACAAAGGCGGATGCCATAGAAGAGTTTAAGCGCCAGAAAATCTCCTACCGTATTGAAACAAAATATGACGATGAGGTCGAAGAGGGCTGCGTAATTTCCACTTCGCCTTCTGCCGGTGAGGAAATTGAAAGCAATGATACTGTTGTCATTTATATCAGCAAGGGTCCCGAAGAGGTGGATGAGCCGGAGGTCAAGACGGTGAAAATGCCGAAGTTGGTGGGCCAACATAGAGACGTCCTTAAAACCACCCTGGAGAATAACAAACTGAAGCTTGGTACTGTGACGGAAGAATATGACGATGAAGTAGAAAAGGATCACGTTATTTCCCAGAGCGTCCTGGCCAATTCCAATGTGGAAGAAGGAACCACTGTAAATGTTGTGGTGAGCTTGGGTAAAAAGGAGACAGAGCCGCCCGCTGATAAGGAGGATGGCGAAACTACAGATCCCGATAAAGAGTCTTCTAATGGGGAGACGAACCCGAACCCCGATGACACGGAAACCAATGGCAAGCCGGATGAAGAAACGGATAAAAATGAGTCTGAATCCTCGAAAAATCCGGATGATACCGATAAGAATGAAACTGATGGAAAGGATGAAGAAGGCAATTCTGAGAGTTCGAAACCTTCAACATCCGAGAGCAATGAGTAATAGTATTTAACGGATGATGGAAGGTAAAATTATCAAATTATTGTCCGGGGTTTACACAGTTGAAACCCCGGACGGAGCCTACCTATGTCGTGCAAAAGGAAGCTTTCGAAAAGAGGGGATTTCCCCTGTGCCGGGAGATAATGTTGAGATCTTGGGACTCCCTGATCATACCGGCAGAATTGAACGTATATTGCCAAGAAAAAATTATTTGATCCGTCCCAACGTAGCAAACGTTGATACTATATGCTACGTATCTTCTTTTGCACGTCCGACCCCTTTTCCGTTTACGATTGATAAGATGCTGATTATTGCGCGTAATCAAGGGGTTGAGCCTGTTTTGGTTTTTAATAAGTCGGATTTGCCGGATGAAGATCATGTGGCTGAATTGGCGGATTTATATGAAACACTGGGCTATAAAGTGCACAGTGTTTCGGCTTCTGCAGGCGAAGGCATTGAAGAATTAAAGACGGCACTCGAAAACAAGACGGTGATTTTTGCCGGAAATACGGGTGTGGGGAAGAGTAGTATCTTGAATGTCTTATACCCGGATTTAAAACTTCCTACCGGAGAGGTTTCTGAAAAACTTGGGCGTGGACGTCATACTACCCGTCATATAGAGTTATATCCGGCGAACGGCGGTTTAATTGGCGATACGCCTGGTTTTGGTGCATTGGAGCTCTTAGGCTACGAGATCGAGAGAAGTGATTTGAGCAGCTATTTTCCGGAGTTTGAGCCTTATTTATCCGATTGCGATTTTCTGGATTGCATGCACTTTAATGAACGTAGTTGCGGTGTACGGCAAGCGGTAGAAGATGGTTTTATTCATAAAAGCCGCTATGAAAGTTACCGTCAGATTTATCAATATCTAAAGGAGGAAGAGACTCCTTGGAGCAAAAAAACAAGCAATTAATGATTTTTTTGGCTGGTGAATTGCGGTGCGATTCTCTGGTTCGGTCATTAATTGAAAAGAATAATTTTGATTTTTATGCAGCAGATGCGGGCGTTCTGTTGGCGGAGCGGTTTGGTGTATCTCCGGATAAGGTTTTGGGGGATTTTGATTCTATGCCCAAGCCGGAGATGGATGGATTACTGGTCTTCCCGGCAGAAAAAGATCAAACCGATAGCGAGCTGGCATTAGAATTGGCATATCAGGATGGGTATCGCGATATATGGCTGATTGCACCTTTTGGTGGACGGCTGGATCATACGATTGCCAATCTTTGCTTATTGGATGCTGCCAAAAAAAGAAATATCAATCTAAAATTATATGATGGAGAAAACCTCGCCTTCTTATTAATTGAAGGAAATCATGTGTTATCGTCTGATTATCGCTATATTTCGTTCTTTCCTTGGAAAAAAGAAGCGATAATTTCTTTAGAAGGATTTAAATATCCTTTGGATCATTATCAATTATTAATTGAGAAACCGATCGGTGTCAGTAATGAACCTAAAGGCGCGACCCCTCAAGTTCAGGTTCATGACGGAGCGGTATTATGCATTTGCATTGAGAATACGCAGGAGGAAGTATGACAAGACAAAAACAAAGAAAAGTAGTCTTTCAGTTGGTTTATGCTTTGAATTATCAAGGGCTGGATTGCAAGGAATCCATTCTTGAGGAGTTCTATAGTCAGCAGGAAGGGGAAGAGCGTTTTCCCTATATCGATGAAACTTTTATGGGCATTTGTGCCCAGTGGGATGCAATTAATCAACTGATCGAGCCAGCGCTCGCCAATTGGTCTATGAAGCGGCTTAGTGCGGTCTGCCTTGCTATTTTAAGAGTGGCGGTCTATGAGGTGAAGTTTAATCCCGACGTTCCGGATCGTGTGGCAGTTAATGAAGCAATCGAATTGGCTAAAGATTTTGGCGACGAAGATTCGGGCAGCTTTGTGCATGGTGTACTCAGCAGCATTGCAAAATAATGGAACGCGCTGCCATTACAGTTTCACAATTAAATCGTTATTTGAAGGGCGTCCTTGAAGCGGATCTGAATTTGAAAAACATTTGGGTGCAAGGGGAGATTTCCAATTTGACGATGCATGGAAGTGGGCATATCTATCTTCGCTTAAAAGATGAAGATGGTATTGTCAGCGCCGTAATGTTTCGTTCCTCGGCATCAAAACTCAAATTCCGTCCTGAAAATGGAATGAAGATTCTGGCAAAAGGAAATATTTCGCTTTTTGAAAAAAGTGGCGCTTATCAGCTTTACATTACTGAGATGAAGCAGGATGGAGCCGGCGATCTTTATGTCGCTTTGGAGCAACTTAAAAAGCAATTGGCTGAAGCCGGGATCTTTGCGGAGAACCATAAAAAGCCGATTCCTGCCATTCCGGAAAGAATTGGTGTCATTACCTCACCCTCCGGTGCTGCGGTGCGGGATATTATTCAGATTACCGGCAGGCGGTTCCCGCTGGCGGAAGTGATTGTCTATCCGGCTATTGTTCAAGGTGATCAAGCCCCCGCTTCGTTGATCGGCGGTATTGATTATTTTGAGCAGCAGGAGCGGGTTGACGTTATCATCATTGGTCGCGGAGGCGGATCTATCGAGGATCTCTGGGGCTTTAACAGTGCAGATCTTGCTCTGGCGGTCTATAATTGTGAGACACCCATTGTTTCTGCAGTGGGGCACGAAACAGACTTTACGATCTGCGACTTTGCTGCAGATCTGCGTGCGCCCACTCCGTCGGGTGCCGCTGAGTTGGTTGTTCCTGATATGCAGGATCTGCTTCGCCGTTTTTCTCAGGATAGAAAACGGTTGCGAAACGCTTTGGGTTCTTTGCTTCGGCATAAACGCGAGTTACTGGAACGTTACGCGAATGCACACATCATGCGTGATCTGCGTGCCTTTACAGACCGTCCCTTTATGGTGCTGGATCATTTGAATGAACGTTTGAATAGCAGCGTAAGCAGAATCGCGGCAGAGCATCGGAACTATTTGCTGACGCAGATTGCAAAATTGGATGCGCTGAGTCCACTGAAGGTTTTAACACGCGGTTATTCTATTGCGCAAACTTCCGGTGGGGAAGCGATTAAAAGTATTGCTCAGATTAAAATAAATGACCATATTCTCTTGAAATTCGGGGATGGCGGCGCCGCCTGCCGGGTGGAAGAAATAATAGAGGAAAACAATCATGGAAAAGAAATTGAACTTTGAAGAGGCGGTCAAGCAACTGGCTGAGATCGTAAAAAGCTTGGAAAGCGGCGAGGTTCCCTTGGACGAATCTATTGCACTTTATGAACAAGGAATGAAGCTCAGCAAGCAGTGTACGGAATTGCTGGAAAATGCAGAGCAAAAGGTTCGTTTTTTACAGCAAAATGAAGGACAAAGTGACAATGAATAATCAATATTTAGCGTTAAAAAATAAATTAGACACTCTTTTGGAGCATTTAATTGCTGATGAGCTGGGGAAGGATCATCCTCTTTGCGATGCAATGTCTTATAGCATTGCATCACCCGGTAAAAGAATACGCGGCGTTTTAACCCTCTTTTTCTGCGAGCGTTTGGGTGTATCTGAGGAGTTGGCGATGCCCTTTGCTGCGGCATTGGAATTGATTCATGCTTATTCCTTGGTGCATGATGATATGCCCGAAATGGATAATGATGATTATCGGCGCGGAAACTTAACCTGCCATAAAAAATATGGTACGGATATGGCACTTCTTGCCGGTGATGGAATACTGAATTTTTCGATGGAGTATCTTCTTTCAAAACGTATGACATATCAGCCGGAGTGCTTTATGAATGCGCTGGAGGTTCTCTATCATGCTGCCGGTGTCCGGGGAATGCTCTATGGACAAGTCTTGGATAAGAACGGGGAAAAGTGCGCCCTTTCTTTGGAGGAACTTTTGCTGCTTCATCGTAAAAAGACCGGCGCTTTACTGATGGCTCCCATTAAAATTGCGGAAGCTTTGGCGGCGACGGAAAGCAAAAATTATGTAAACTACTGCAAACACATTGGTCTGGCTTTTCAAATCAAAGACGATCTATTGGATGCAGAGGGATCGGCGGAGATCTTAGGTAAAGAAACCGGGAAAGACCTGGAAGAGAATAAATCTACATTTGTAACTTTGCTTGGTCTTGATGAGTCCAAGGCATATCTTCAAAAAGAATTGGATGGCGCGATTAAAGCGGCAGAAAAGGAACCCTTCTTGCTTTGGCTGGCGGGGTATATTGGTTCGCGCGAAAAATAAATTGTAAAGGAGGCCATGAGACGTGGAAGACATTTTGAAAAATATTCAATCCCCCCGGGATATAAAAGATATGGATTATACTGAACTGGCGTCCTTAGCGGAAGAAATCAGAGAATGCCTGATTGAAAATGTTTCTCATACCGGCGGTCACCTGGCCAGTAATCTTGGCGTTGTGGAGCTTACAATGGCGCTTCACCGCGTCTTTGATTCTCCTAAAGATCAGATTGTTTTCGACGTTGGTCATCAATGCTATGTCCACAAATTACTGACCGGGCGTTATGATCAATTTCAATCTTTACGCCAAGAAGGCGGACTTTCCGGCTTTCCTTGCCCTGCTGAAAGTGAGCATGATATACTAAAAACCGGCCATAGTTCGACGGCCATTTCTTCGGCAGTCGGTCTTTTAAAGGCAATGGAATTAAAGGGCGAGACGGATCGCCATGTAATCGCCGTGGTTGGGGATGGCGCCATGACCGGCGGTCTTTCTTATGAAGGCTTGAACAACGGGGGGAGAATGACCGGAAATCTGATTGTTATCTTAAACGATAATGATATGAGTATCTCTGCCAACGTTGGTTCTTTGGCGACCTATCTTTCTAAAATCCGTTCGCGGCAGGCATACTTTCGATTTAAAGATGGATTGACCCGTATTACGATGGGGACACCTTTGATTGGCAAAGCATTTTATCGCTTTTTTCAGAAATGCAAGAATGCATTAAAGTCGGTCTTCTATCAAGGGAATATATTTGAGCACATGGGCTTTGCATATTTAGGTCCGGTGGATGGTCATAATCTGCGTGTTCTGGAGCGTGTCATTGAACGCGCCAAAAACCTTAAAAAACCATGTCTTATTCACATCAAGACTATCAAGGGAAAGGGCTATTCTTTTGCAGAGGACAAGCCGACTGATTTTCATGGACTTAGCTCCTTCGTTGTGGAAACAGGGGAGCACGGCAAGAAAGTAAAGCCGGATTTTTCTGATATTTTTGGAAAAGAGCTTTGCCGTCTTGCAGAGGGGGATTCCAAAGTTTGCGCAATTACTGCTGCAATGGCCCCCGGCTGCGGGTTGACAGAGTTTTCTCAAAAATATCCGGAGCGTTTCTTTGATGTGGGAATTGCCGAACAGCACGCGCTGACCTTTGCCGGTGGATTGGCGAAAAATGGGATGAAGCCGGTATTTGCCGTTTATTCCTCTTTTTTGCAAAGAGGCTTTGATCAAGTTATTCATGATCTGGCTCTGCAAGAGGTTCATGCGACGATTTGCGTTGATCGTGCCGGTATTGTCGGAGAAGACGGCGAGACGCATCAGGGTCTCTTTGATATACCGATGCTACTATCTGTGCCCGGGGTTTCTATATATTCGCCGAGCTGCTATGACGATATGCGCGCAGTATTAAACCGCTGTCTATCAGCGTCTGCCGGGTTGAATGCGATTCGCTATCCGCGGGGCTATGAGCCTGATATGGTGCTTCCGTTTCAACACCCGGACGAAGATGTGGAATGGATGGGGAATACGGATGAGTTGTGTGTTGTTTCTTATGGGCGGCAAGTTGTGTCTTGTTTGAAGGGCATTCGGAAGGCTAATTTAAAGGTTTCTTTTTTGAAATTGAACCGTGTTTATCCCATTGCGCCTGAAACGATTAAAAGGCTCCTTTCATATAAACGGATCATTCTTATTGAAGAAGGGTATCAAGTCGGTGGGATTGGAAGTTATTTAGGGAATCTTTTGCTTAATGCCGGCTATCAAGGTAAATACCGCAATTTCGGTATTCAAAATCACTTTATGAAATCTGGAAAAGTGGATGATCTTTTGAGAGAAGTGCATCTTGATGGAGATAGCATCGCGGAAATGATTTTAAAATTCGGAGCGATCAAATGAGATTGGATCAATATCTCGTGTTGAAAGGCTACTTTGATAGCCGGAATAAGGCTGCTAACTCTGTAAAGTTAGGCCACTTTACAGTTAATAAAAAAACAGTGGTGAAGCCATCTTTCGCAGTAAACGATGATGACGTCGTTAAACGGCAGGTGGTTGAAAAAACCTATGTTGCTCGTTCTGCGCATAAGTTAATGAAGGCGATCCAGGCCTTTCAATTAGAGTGCACCGATAAAGTTTTTGCGGATCTTGGCGCATCCACCGGAGGATTTTGTCAAGTTTTGCTGGAAGAGGGTGCGAAGCGCATTTATGCGGTTGACATCGGAACTGCACAGTTGCATCCGGAAATCAAGAAGGATGAACGGGTCATAAATATGGAGCATACCAATGCGCGGTATCTTTCGGTCGATTCTTTTCCCGAACAAGTCCAATTCGTAACTGCCGATCTCTCCTTTATTTCAATCAAAGCAGTGCTGCCGGCTATTTATCAAGTTTTGCCGCAAGGCGGCGAGGCGGTTGTTTTGATTAAGCCGCAGTTTGAAGCGGGTCCTAAATTTTTGAATAAGAATGGCGTTGTTTTGGATAAAAAAATACATTGTAAGGTTTTGGAAGAAATTGCAGGTTTCGCTGAAAATATTGGATTTGGAATTTGTGGAATTGCTTTCAGCGGTCTTGCCGGTGAAAGTGGTAATCGGGAATATTTACTTTATTTAAAAAAGGATTTATTATCTACGATTTTGATTGATACTGCTGTACATGAGGCGGTATTTATGGAGGAAAACCATGCATAAAATAGGAATCGTTGTGCATCCAGAAAAGGATCGCGATCTGACTTATTTAAAGCGCATTATTCAATTACTCGATGAAAATGGATTTACATATGCAATTTCTCGTTGCGACAGTGATGCGGAGGTTGATTTTGAGTTTTGTCCGTTGGAAGAGAGTTTTATTGATGCAGACTTGGTGCTGACTCTTGGCGGAGATGGTACTTTATTGAAAGCAGCTCCCTACGCAAATCAATATAATGTACCCTTGCTTGGGATTAATTTGGGGCATCTTGGATTTTTGGCCGAAATGGAGCCCAATGAAATTGAACAGCTACCCAAAATTCTTAGCAGTACTTATGAATATACAGAGCGTATGATGCTTTCGGTCTCAGTTCTCCGAAATTCATGTTGCGTTTGGGAAACCGTAGCACTGAATGATGCGGTGATCCGCGGCGGAATGGGAAAGCCGGCTCATATCATGATCAGCGACACAGAAAGCGACTTGCTGGAATATTTTTGTGACGGATTTATCGTTGCAACCTCCACTGGATCTACGGCTTACTCTATGAGTGCCGGCGGACCGATTTTAGAACCGCGTTCCGATGCCATAGTGGTTACGCCGATCTGTCCGCATACTTTGGGAGCTCGTTCTGTTGTCTTTGGTATGGCACAGCAGTTGCTCTATGTTCGGGTAAAAAATGCGGATCGTATCAAGGCTGTATTGGAGTGTGACGGAAGAAAGGTTCTGGATCTTTGCGATGGCGACGTTGTCTGCATCAGTCGTCATAATACGCCGCTTCAGTTGGTAAAACTAAAGAATAAAAGCTTTTATAAAGTTTTGAACGAAAAGATCAGCCGGAGGATGTTATGAAAAACTTACGTCGAGAAGCAATTTTAAAGATTATAGAGGAGCAGGAGATCTTTACCCAGGAAATGTTGGTTTCTGTTCTTCAAGAGCAGGGGTGGAATGTGACTCAGGCGACGATTTCGCGTGATATTAAAGCGCTTGGGCTTCGCAAGGCATCGGACGCTAAAGGGACGCGCTATGTGCGCGGAACGGTCGGCGTTGCTCCTCAGCCGGCTCCCGTTCATGCCAATACGATTTTGAATAATGGTATTGTTGAGGTCATAGACGCCCAAAACTTTGTGATCGTGAAATGCTATGCTGGTATGGCTGGTGCCGTATGTGCTACGCTTGATAATATGCACCTGCAGGGTGTTGCCGGATCTATCGCCGGAGACGACACCATCTTTATTTGTACATTAAATAATGATTATGCTCAGAGAATTAAAGAAATCCTTACTGACATCAAGGGGTAAGATAAGATGCTGACTGCGCTTCATATTGAAAACATAGCAATCATCGATCGGTTGGACTTGGAATTTGAGTCCGGCTTTTCGGTGTTGACCGGCGAGACCGGCGCAGGTAAAAGTATTATTATTGATTCTATTCTTTTGCTTTTGGGAAATAAAGCCTCGAAAGATTTGATTCGATCCGGAGCAGAGTCCGGAATCGTCAGCGCTTGCTTCAGCTCGCTCTCTAATGATGCGCTGGGTATTTTGGCTGAGAATGACCTGCAACCGGATGAGGATGGCAATGTCACGATTTATCGAAAGATTGGCGTGGATGGACGAAATTCTGCCAAGATCAACGGGATCAACGTGACGGTTGCATTGCTAAAAGAATTAGGAACACACCTGGTGAATATCCATGGACAGCACGATGGAGTTTTATTGCTGGATAATCGCCGTCATATCGGCTATTTGGATGAGTTTGGTTTGGTTGAGAAAAGTTATTATGAAGAAGCGTATGAAGAAGTTAAAGCTTTGAGAAATCAACTGAGTGCCATTCAAATTAAAGCAGCAGAGAAAGAACAGCGAAAAAAGCAATTAAGCGAATGGCTGGAGAAATTAGATCAATGCGGATTACGAGTCGGCGAACATGAGGAGTTGTTGCAACGGCGCAAGCAGCTGATGCAAAACGGCGAGATCATTGAAGGTCTGCATACGGCAGTTACCACTATCTATGACGGTGACTTACCTGCGGCGCAGCTGGCAAAAGAGGCTTTGGATGCCCTTGTGCCCCTGAAAAAACTTCTGCCTCGCGGGGATGAATTAATTCGTCGTATAACTCAGATTTCTACCGAGCTGGATGATCTTGGCGCTGATCTTGGCAAACTTTTTGATGAGTATTCCGGCGAGCAAATGGATCCGGATGAAATCGAAAAGCGATTGGATCAATTGGAAGAGATCAAAAAAGCCTTTGGCCCCAATGATCAGGATGTACTTGCAAATCAAGCGGCGTATCACACAGAATTAGAACTCTTAGATGGCAGTGACGATCGGATCAAAGAATTAGAGACGGCGTATGTCGCGGCATATGACAAACTGGTGAAATGTGCGGATGAATTGACGGAACAGCGGCAAAAAGCGGCACATGAAATGGAAAAACAGTTGCAGAAGGAACTGTGTTACTTAGATATGCCGAAGGTAAAGTTTCAAACGATGGTTGAAACGCGAAAAAATGAACGAGGTGGCGTGCGGTATCGTCCGGACGGAAAGGACGACGTGGAATTCTTCCTTTCCGCCAATGCCGGCGAACAACCCCGTCCCTTAGCAAAGATCGCATCGGGTGGCGAGCTCTCCCGTATTATGCTTTCGATGAAATCAGTACTCAATCAAGAGTTTGATACAGTCATATATGACGAGGTGGATACCGGGGTCTCGGGTGCCACCGCTGAGAAAATCGGTAAAAAGCTGCAAAACAGCGCGGGGAGTCGCCAGGTGTTTTGTATTACCCATTTGGCGCAGATCGCCGCACGGGCAGATCATCATTTTAAGGTTTCTAAATCCGAAAAGGATGGGCGCGTTTGCTCTGCGGTTCATTGCTTGAATCGAGAAGAGCGTATCAGAGAAATCGCAAGAATTATGGGTGGGGAAGAGCTCACCGATAAGCTTCTTTCCAGTGCGGAAGAAATCCTGATAAATAGTAAAAATAATGATTGACATTCCATTTTTGATGTGTTATAATCATCGTTAGCCGCATATGCCAGGTCCAAAGGGAAACCTACCTGCCATAGCGAGTTTTCTATAAGAAAGTGAGGTGCTTTGTAATGTACGCAATCATCGAAACCGGCGGTAAGCAATACAAAGTGCAGGAAGGCGACACTCTTTTTATCGAGAAGTTGGACGCCGAAAACGACAGTGTTGTTACCTTTGACAAGGTTGTAAGCGTTGGCGAAGGCAAGAAGCTGAAGGTAGGTAAGCCCTATGTGAAGGGTGCTACTGTTGAAGCTACTGTGATCAAGAGCGGTAAGGAAAAGAAGATCATCGTTTATAAGATGAAGCCTAAGAAGAATTATCGCAGAAAGCAGGGTCACAGACAGCCTTATACCAAGATCCAGATCTCTGCGATCAACCCCACCGCTCCTAAGGCTGAAGCATAAATTTATGACGGTCCTTCGGATCTATCGTAAAGGAAGGCTTTATACCGGCTTTGAATGTAGTGGCCATAGCGGATATGGAGAGGCAGGGAGCGACATTGTTTGCGCTGCAATCTCAACCGGTGTGGAGTTCTGCATCAATTGCGGTGAAAAAATTGATCAAGTCCCATTGAAGTTAACTGTTGACCAGGATGCGGCTTTGATCAGATGTGAATGCCCCAAACCGAATGCTCAGTTTTCAAAGCATATTGAAATTTTGATTGATTTAGGGCACAGCATTGCAGATGAGTATGCAATGTATTTTAACCTTGAAATAATGGAGGTGTAACAAATGTTGTTTAATATTCAGTTTTTTGCGCATAAAAAAGGTATGGGCTCTACCAAGAACGGCAGAGATTCCGAATCCAAGCGTCTGGGCGTAAAAAGAGCTGACGGTCAGTTCGTATTGGCCGGTAATGTTCTGGTTACCCAGAGAGGAACTAAGATCCATCCCGGCAATAATGTCGGCCGTGGTTCTAACGATACCTTGTTCGCTCTGATCGACGGCAAGGTAAAGTTTGAGCGTGTCGGTCGTGACAGAAAAAAGGTTTCTGTTTACGCTGAAGAGTAAAAACCTTAAAAATCCCGGATCTTATCCGGGATTTTTTTGTGTATTTGATGATGAAAGGAGGACTTGCTCATGTTTGTTGATGTTGCAAAAATATGGATCAAAGCCGGCAAGGGCGGAGACGGTGCGGTGGCATTTCATCGCGAAAAATATGTCAATGCGGGCGGTCCGGATGGTGGTGACGGCGGTAAAGGTGGCGATATTATTTTCCAAGCTGACCGCAACTTGAATACATTGATGGATTTCCGCTATAAACGGAAGTATGTGGCCGAGAACGGAAAGAACGGCGGTACCAATCAATGTACGGGTGCTGGTGCACCGCCCTTAATTATTAAAGTGCCGGTTGGTACTTTAATTAAAGATGCCGAAACCGGTCTTTTAATGAAAGATCTTTCTGATGAAGAAAGTTATATCGCTGCCAAGGGTGGCAGAGGAGGATGGGGAAATCAGCATTTCGCTACCTCTACCCGTCAAATTCCGCGTTTTGCCAAGCCCGGACAACCAGGCGAAGAGTTCCATATTCAGCTTGAATTGAAATTGATCGCGGATGTGGGTTTGATTGGTTTTCCGAATGTCGGAAAATCCACCTTTTTGTCCGTTGTTTCCTCGGCGCGACCCAAGATCGCGAATTATCATTTTACGACCATGACCCCTAACCTTGGCGTGGTAGATCGCTTTGGCAATGGCTTCGTGATTGCGGATATTCCCGGTATCATTGAAGGTGCTGCAGATGGCGCCGGTTTGGGTACGGCGTTTCTCCGCCATGTCGAACGCTGCCGGATGCTTTTGCATTTGGTGGATGTAGCCGGTACTGAAGGACGTAATCCAATCGAGGATTTTGAGATCATTAATAAGGAGCTCCAGCAATATTCTCCGACCCTCGCAGCTCTGCCTCAGATCGTTGTGGCGAATAAATGCGATGCGGTCTATGATGAGGAAATGAAAAAGCAGTTCATTGAGCACGTAGAGAAGCAAGGGTACCCGGTATTTTGCATCTCTGCAGCTACGCAGGATGGACTTGATCCCCTTCTTTCTAAGACGGGCGAATTGCTGGAGACGTTGCCGAAGGTGAAAGTGTTTGAAAGCGAATTTGTCAGAACACCCATGGTGGTCGAAAAAGACAAAACTTTCACTGTGCGAAGAGAGAATGAGACTTACGTTGTGGAGGGTGAATGGCTTTATAAGATCATTGAGACCATCCATTTTGACGATTATGAGTCCTTGAACTTCTTCCAGCGTGTTTTACAAAGTAATGGCATTATTGAGAAACTGGAAGAAATGGGCATTCAAGAAGGAGATCCCGTAAGAATCGGAGATCTTGAATTTGATTATATTCGGTAATTTCAAAAAACAGACGCTTATCAGCGTCTGTTTTTTGTTGACTTTTATCCTTTAATATGTTAAAATGTGATCAATCACGTTGAAGGAGATAGCGTCATGAATTTGAAATTAAAAGACCCCAATAGCGATCACCTCTTTGAGGCAATATTAAAACTGCAAAGTATTGATGAGTGCTATGATTTTTTTGAGGACCTCTGTACTGTTTCTGAGTTTAAGGCGATGTCCCAACGCTTTGAGGTAGCATTTCTGCTGGCGCAGGGGGAATCCTATCAGGATATTGTGGAAAAAACTGGCGCTTCAACTGCGACGATCAGCCGCGTGAAACGAAGCTTGAACTATGGTTCTGATGGTTATGCTTGCGTCTTTGAGCGCATGAAAAACTGATATGAATGATTTTAATGCGCTTGCACAATACTATGATCGTTTTGTTGGGGCAGATTATGAGAAGATCGTTGGTTTCATTGATGAAAAATTAAAATTGCACTTTTCGGATGCTTCTTTGGTTTGCGATATTGGTTGCGGAAGCGGCACCGTTACTTTGGGGCTTTTAGAGCGCGGATACGATATGATCGGGATCGACGGAAGTACAGAAATGCTGATGGAGGCTCTCGATAAAAAAATGCGAGTCAATGATGGCAATCGTGCGCTTTTTCTCTGCCAACAATTACCGGAATTTGAACTTTACGGCACGGTAGACTGTATTGTTTCTACGCTGGATACCCTGAATTACCTGACGGATAAAAACGACTTGGATCGTTTATTTTATTGGTTTCGCAATTACTTAAATCCCGGCGGTGTTTTGATCTTTGACATCAACACATTATATAAATATCAGTCTTTGCTGGATCAGCACTGCGAGTTTTACGAGGATGAAGACGTCTTTATGGCGTGGAGAAGCCAATTTGACGGTACGCTCTGTACGCATCAGCTTTCTGTTTTTGAAGTGCAGGATGATATCTATCTACGCTCTGATGAGGATCAATTACAGCGTTACTATAAGACTGATGAGATTTGCGAACTATTAAAAAAGTATGAGTTTCATCTCGTAAGCGTAACGGATGATTATTCTGATCTCGCCCCCTCTGATGAAACACAACGTTTAACATTTTTGGCAATAAAGAAAGAGGAAAATCATGATAAATAAAGGAATTACCATTTTAACGGATAATGGAATGGTGCGCGGATATTTTTTAAATTCAAAGGAATTGGTTCAGCAAGCGTTCGATTATCATAAAATGGCGCCAGTCGTGACGGCGGCGTTGGGACGATTGTTGACGGCGGCTGTCATGATGGGAAAGACGTTAAAAAACGACGCCGACTTGCTCACCTTGCAAATTGAAGGGGAGGGTCCGGTACGCACTATTCTCGCCACTGCGGATCGCAATGGGCGCGCAAAGGGGTATCCCGGCGAGTCGATCGTCGATCTTCCGTTAAAGCCAAACGGAAAGTTAGATGTAAGCGGCTGCATTGGACCCGGATATCTCACAGTATTAAGAGACAATGGAGAAGGGGAGCCTTATGTTAGCCGCACGGAATTGATCAGCGGTGAGATTGCGGAGGATATTACCAATTATTATGCGATCAGTGAACAGACTCCGACTGTTTGCGCCCTTGGTGTTTTGATTGACCGTGATTATTCGGTGAAGTCGGCCGGCGGCTTTATTCTGCAGCTTTTGCCCGGCGCGGATGAAGAAACGATTTCTGCGCTGGAGAACAATCTGACGAAGGTTCAAAATGTATCTTCGATTTTCGAACATACTTCCAATGAGAAAATTGCGGATATGCTGTTGGAAAATCTCCCGTATCATGTGACAGAAGAGTGGAATGCAGAGTATTTTTGCAATTGCTCTAAAGCACGGACCGAAAAGGTTCTTCTGAGCATTGGAACTAAAGGACTATCGGAGTTGATCGAGGAGGAAAATCCAATTGAATTGTGCTGCCACTTTTGCGATCGTAAGTATCAATTTACTCCAAATGAGATGAAAAAATTACTGCAAGATGCCTCTAAAAAATAAATAATATTTTTCTTGAAAAACACTTGACTTTTTAATATAGATGTTGTAAAATATCTATCGTTGCAGCGATGAGCAGTGATGCAAATCGTGGTGCATGGCCTGGTAGTTCAGTTGGTTAGAACGCTAGCCTGTCACGCTAGAGGTCGTGGGTTCGAGCCCCATCCAGGTCGCCATTTTGCCTCTGTAGCTCAGTAGGTAGAGCAGGGGACTGAAAATCCCCGTGTCGGTGGTTCGATTCCGCCCGGAGGCACCATTTGATTTAAGTAAAGGCGTATGTTAAATATGCCTTTTCTTATATGGTGCCATAGCCAAGTGGTAAGGCCAAGGTCTGCAAAACCTTTATTCATCGGTTCAAATCCGATTGGCACCTCCAAAAGCCTCGTTCTTTAGAACGAGGCTTTTTCTTTTTACATTGATTTAAGAAAGAAGGTGTGTTGTGATCTTCTTGCATTTTTATTGTTATGTGCTATAATATAGATATACTGTAGAGGATCTGGATGAATATTTTGTCAACCGACAGAAAGAGGGATATGATGACAAGTTCTTTACATTACGAAAACAAATATTTATTGGAGCTGGCAAAAGGTTATCCTAACCGGCACGCTGTTACCAGTGAAATTATTAACCTGAACGCCATTTTAAATCTTCCTAAAGGTACAGAGCATTTTTTGAGTGATATTCACGGGGAGCATGAAGCGTATTTGCATATACGGAGAAATGCTTCCGGCGTTATTCGCCGTAAGGTGGATGCTTTATTCTCTAAGACTGTCACCGCACGGGAACGTGCAGAATTGGCTACGCTGATTTATTATCCAATAGAAAAGCTTGATGAGTTGCGTATGACAGTGGGCGATTTGGAAGATTGGTATAAGATCACGCTGATGCGATTACTGGAGATTTGCCGGTTGGTCAGCAGTAAATATACGCGTTCCAAGGTTTTGAAGCATTTAAAGAAAACGGCGCATGGATATGACTATATTATAAATGAATTGCTCAATAATGAATATGACGTTGTAAACAAGGAACAGTATTACGAGAATATTTATAATACTATTATAAGTATCGGAAGTGCAGAAGAGATCATTGTTGCGGTGTGTTCTGCGATAAAGAGCTTGGTGATTGATCACTTGCATATCGTGGGTGATATTTTTGACCGAGGACCGCGCGCCGATATTATTATGGACGAATTGATGAAAGAGAATTCCCTGGACATTCAATGGGGTAATCATGACGCGTTATGGATGGGGGCTGCGGCCGGCTCCCGCACCTGTATTGCAACGGTTTTGAATAATTCAATTACCTATAAAAATGTTGACGTGATTGAGATTGGGTACGGTATATCTCTGCGTCCGTTGTCCCAATTTGCCAATGAGGTTTATCGCGACTCGAATATCTCCAATTATATGCCGCGCGGAAATGATGACGGAGATATTTTATCCCTTGACGATGATCGGCTGATCGCACGTATGCACAAAGCAATCAGCATCATCCAGTTTAAGCTGGAGGGGCAAACGATTCGCCGTAACCCGGATTTTGATATGGACGAGCGTTTGCTGCT
This sequence comes from Eubacteriales bacterium, assembly GCA_045541555.1. Classification (GTDB taxonomy): domain Bacteria; phylum Bacillota; class Clostridia; order Oscillospirales; family QAKW01; genus QAKW01. The sequence goes on from JAZQJH010000036.1 coordinate 142,546, forward strand.
GGATAAAGTGAATTTTGAAACGGGTACCATTTCCATTGACGGGAAAGAATATCAGTTAAAGGACAATGATTTTCCAACTGTACAAATTGATGACCCCTACGCCTTGTCTTCTCGCGAAGAGGAGGTCATGCAATATCTGAAAAACGCATTTATGAGATCGGAAAAATTAAAGCGGCATATACGCTTTTTATATGAAAAGGGCGGTATGTATACCGTTTTTAATAAAAACCTGCTTTTCCATGGCTGTATTCCGTTAAAAGAGGATGGTACCTTTATGCCTCTTCCTGCCGCCCAGGGAAGAGGCGGAAAAGCGCTTATGGATTATTGTGACCGTATTGCCAGACAGGGATTTTTTGCCAAGGAGGGGACGTCGGATCGCCGGCTTGGTAAAGATTTTTTGTGGTTCTTATGGTGCGGAAAGCACTCGCCTTTGTGTGCAAGAGAAAAAATAACCACGTTTGAACGGCTTTTGATAGAAGATCCCTTGACGTGGAATGAACCTAAAAATGCTTATTATATTTGCTGGAATGATGAAACGACTGCAGAGCGCATTTTGGAGGAGTTCTCTTTGGGCGGAGAAGGATCTCATATTATAAACGGACACATCCCAATTCGCCAAAATATGGGGGAGGATCCAATCAAAGCGAATGGAAAGGTTATCGTCATTGACGGCGGCTTTTGCAAAGCATATCAGCCTAAAACCGGAATCGCAGGCTATACTTTGATATATAATGCTGAGGGTATTCGAATTTCTGCGCATGAGCCATATGCGGGAAGACAAAATGCAATCCGAAACAATCAGGATATAATCTCGGACACTGTGATTTTTGAATCGTCTGCTGATAAGATTTGCGTCCGTGATACGGACGTAGGAAAGAGAATTCAAGAGAAGATCGAAGATCTTACTCTATTGCTATCCGAATATGAGCGTGGTGCGATTAAAGAAACTAACATGTGTTAATAGGAGGAACGTATCGTGAAACTCGGTACATACAATTGTCAATACAACAGAAGAAATCCTGTTTCGGTCACTGAATGCCTTGAAATTATTCAAAAGACAGGGTTTGATTTTGCGGCATTGGACTATAACGATTTAGAAGAAGGCGTGCGTTTTTGCCAAAAAATCGGCTTGCCGGTTGAAAATGTCCATCTGGCCTGCAGAGGAACCAGCAAGATCTGGCTGGATGGCGATGAGGGGGATGCAATCGTAGATGGCTATTGCGCGCAGATTAAGCATTGCGTTGAATTTGGTGTCATGACCGGTATTGCGCACGTTACTTATGGATCGGAGCTTGATCCGCCTTCGGAAAAGGGACGCCGTCGCTACCAGAGAATTGTGGAGTGTGCAGAAAAGAACAATTTCAATCTTTGCGTTGAAAACTCCAAAGCGTCTGAACATTTACCTTATGTTATGGAGCAATTTAAGAGCCCCAACGTCCATTTTTGCTATGATAGCGGTCATGATTTGGGAATGGGATATGATACGGAATTCTTATATGATTATTTGAATCGTTATGGTGATCGTCTCGGTGCGCTTCATATTCACGACTCTATCAAAGGCTTTGATATGCACGTTGTTCCTTTTGATGGAGCAATTGATTGGGCGCGCGTCACCGCTGATCTTGCTAAAACTGCCTATGGGCGTGAAAAGCTTTGCGCTGAGCCCGGCGGGCAAATTCATGCAATCAAAGAGGGACAAAGCGCCGAGCAACTGCGTGCCACTTATGCGGATATGGCGATTGCCGGTGATGAACGCTTCATGAGGTTTTATGATGGTTATTATACCACCTATGAAGGAATGCCGATTGATGAATATTTTGATCGCTATCTGCAATCAATGAAAAAACTTGCGGCAATGATCGAAAAGGCAAATAAATAATAAAAAATCAATCATAATAAAGGTGAAAGGAGCCTTTTATTATGATTGAACAAGATACGATTAAATTGCTTCGCGAATGTGACGCCGGCGTAAAAATGGGAGTTTCCTCCATTGAGGACGTGTTGCCGCACGTTCATTCTGATAAGTTGGAAACGGCGCTGAATGACTGCAAGGATGAGCACGCGAAATTAGATCGCGAGCTTCAGGATTTACTGGATCGCTATAAAGATGATGGAAAAGAGCCAAATCCTATGGCAAAGGGAATGTCTTGGGTCAAGACTACTGTGAAGCTTGCAGCGGATGAATCAGACTGTACAATTGCAGATTTGATGACGGATGGCTGCAATATGGGAGTAAAATCCCTGAGTCGCTATTTGAATCAGTATAAAGCAGCGGATGAAGTCTCTAAGGACATTTGTAAGCGATTGATCAAAATTGAAGAAAAACTGGCGATTCAGATGCGACAGTTTTTATAAGAAAAAGCCTCTGCACAGCAGAGGCTTTTTCGTTATAAAAATATACAGAGCAAAATCCCGGAAACGATACAAGCGATTGCGACCCCGATTTTTCCTTTGCTCAACTTGGGAGGATGCTTTCTCCAGCGTTTTTCTACTTCATAGGTGTCCTTTTCCATTGCTTTAAGAATATCAAGTTCTTTATAACAGTAAACGGCGCTTCCGATTAAATATAAGCCATATAAGAAGAAAACAGGCATGACGGTAAGTAATGCAAGCAGGCTACTGGAAATAAAAAGTGAGATGTAAGCAAAGACCAGCACCCAGCAGGCAGCAACGATAGGGATAAACGTATCAAACATTTCGATCTTAGACATTTTATAGGTTTTCTTTGCCATAATAATTCCTCCGAATTCTAATATATCTATTATAACATACTATTTGAAAAAAGTGTGAATATTTTTTAAAAAGTAAAGAGCCCGAAGGGGCTCTTTACTTATAATTTTAAATCTTCGCTCCATCCTCGCGTGATTTTTACGTCATCGTCCTGGGGGATTGTCACATTGCCGGGCTTAGTTTTGTGATCCGGCTGGAGCATTGGGAGTGTGCAGTAGTATGGGACGATGTCGTCTTTTTCTTTGTGTTTCATAAAAAGCGCCTCCATTTTATAGAATGGACGGCATGGAGTTTAAAATACAAAGAAAATAATACTAATGATCAAGCCAAATAGGATTGGAAAGTGCCACGATCAAATGATCGCTTTCGTTTGTGATCTCCACGCGATAATAGGCTCTTCTTTGGACTTCTAAGGCTAATTTCTGCGGCATTTCACCGCTGAATTCACTGGCATATGCAAGACCACGATCTGTGTACACCCGAAGATAATAAACCGTATTGTCTTTTTTGTGGGCGGGGAAGAAGTCATCTAATTGGACAAGGAGTTTTTGACCGTCACGATAAGGAAGATGACCGCCCATAACACAATCATCAATACACATTTTGATGCCAATTGCACCGGCAGTACAATCACCGCTGCGGATTGTGTTAAAAATATCGGTTGAATGATGCTTGGGTGCATAAACGGTGGTCAAGGCGGCATTCTTCGCTTCGCGGTGTGTATCGCTGGAGCCGTGGGTGCGAACACGCTTGCCTAAGTTAAGGAGCTGAACCCAAAGATTGCGGTTTTGCTGGGTTGAAAAAGAATTGACATCGTCGTGTACTGTTTCGATGGCAACCTGTTCGCCGAAATAATAGTCCATTGGATCATCGGATACCATTACTTGACGGGGGTGGGCATGGCTCATTAAACCGCCAATGCTCCAAATATATTCGCCAAGCTCGATAAAACGCTTGGTGTCGAATTTATAATAAATATAATGACCATCTTCGGGCGTGCCGGTAAATTCAAATTCCGGAAATTTTTCAAAAACCTTTGCCATGCCGGTTTTATCGGGGAAGATCATGGTATAATGCAATTTACCGTCAATTCCCGGACGATCGCGGAGGGTAAGACCCGGCTCTGTGCCGCAAATACAATACTTTTCATCCCATTCGGGAAGAAAGAAATGGCGCATTTGCTTATGATCCACGATTGCTGCAAAATCAAGATCTAATTCTTTGAACTGCTTGATAAATTCGGTTAATGGGGTGCTGCCATCGCTGGTTCCACCGGAGTTTGTATGAGTGTGAAAATCGCCGTGATAGGGGTGGCGACCGGCATAAAGGGCATCCAAATCTGTAAAGTCTGCGTCCTTTACAGATTTGTGTGGATCTTCAAGCGTATCCCATTCAATTTCGCCAATTTTGCAAGGGGCGATTGCGCGCCGCGGCGGTTGATAATCGAATAAAGATGCAAAACCGATTTGTTCTGTACCGGTGAAATCTGTTTTTGCCTCTCTACAGCCCAGTATTTCAACGGCAGGAACATCAGAATTTCCGCAGATCTCACAATTTTTGATCGTTAATGAGGATTTGTCGTTAGGAAGATGGATGGAAAATACGGGGACATTGGGGAGTGTGGTATTCAAATATTTGCAGTTTTCTATTTCGATATTGACCTTGCCGGCGTTCTTCTGGAATTGCATATTCATTCCGGTATAGCATTTGCAATTTTCAATCAAGCAATCATTATACCGGATGGTAAGGTCTTCTCCGGGGCGTCCGGTCAGTACAGTTCTGCTGAAATTGGTTAGTCCCATAAACTTTCTGGTGTTTGCAAAGTACAGGCGTTCTACCTTCAGATCTCCGCTGCCAAGCTGGATCATTTTTCCTTCGCAGTTCATAGACTCAATTCCGTCGCAACGAACGTCTGAAATATGGACGATGCGCGTGGCGTCGGGATCATCTAAGGGGAAGGATTGGATCAGATCATAACCGAGAAAGCCGGTGAATTTACAGTTTTTAATTCTTAAACCGAGGTTGTCTCCAGTGGTTCTTTGATCATAGACGCGAGACGTTTTAAAGGTCAAACCATCTACAATCAAGGTGCCGGGTGCATCGCCTTCGATGGCAATGATACCGGCGTACATCGAACCGCAAAGAATGCTTTCGTTTTGATGCATGGGGTTGGGTGTGCGTAAATCTTCGGCATTCGGGCTGATTCCTGCATTCTCACCCAACAATGCTAAAGCGCAGGGCAGAAAATTGCGAAATCTACTTTCTCGACCGATCTTGATGTCATGCGCACCGGCAGGGACGATAGCGATGGGCATATCTTTATAGCCGCAGAATTCTTCCGTTGCATGGGAGAGGGGAGCGGCGTTTACCAAATGCTCAGGGCGCTCGAAGGCATTTACGCCCATTTCCGCTTGGTACTCAATCCCTTTGAATGTGAATGAGACTGTGCCGTTTTTTTCGGTAAATTCGGAAGAAACAACATAAACGCCGATTGGTAATTTGTTCATAAAATGCTCCTTTACAGGTTGGAGGCGAATGTCAATGCTTCATCAATGTGAGCACAAAAATGATCTGCGCCGACTGCGTCATAGAAACCGGACTTTTTCATGACGTCCAAGGGCTGGAAATTAACGTGAGATAACACCAACTGGATGCCCTTCTTTTCACACTTCTTATAAAGCTGCTCCAGGGAATTCATTGCGGTGGCATCCAAAGCCGGCACTGCACGCATCCGCAAAATTAAACAGCGGGTATAGTCTTTTAATTTAATATCCAAAATCTTATCTGCGGCACCAAAGAAGAGGGGACCGCTGATTTCATAAACTCTTACGTTTTGAGGTACAGTCCGAAGATCAATACTATCTGCATCGTTTTCAGGATCTACATATTTCCAGCTGGTTACTGCAGTTTCTTCGCTCATTCGTTTCATAAAGAACATAGCTGCCAGAACCATTCCGACTTCGATGGCGATAACAAGATCAAAAACAACCGTAAGTGTAAAGGTTACAATCATGACAGTAGTATCGCTCTTGGGAGCGGTTTTTACTGTATGTACAAACTTTTTCCATTCGCTCATATTATAGGCAACCATAAAGAGGATGGCGGCAATGGCCGGCATAGGAATTAATTCAGCAAGCGGCATGAGGAAAAGCAGCACCAAAAGAAGAACTACTGCGTGAACCATACCGGATATAGGGGTTCTGCCTCCATTTTTTGCATTGGCGGCCGTACGCGCAATCGCACCGGTGGCCGGAATTCCGCCAAAGAGAACGGAGGCGATATTGCCGACGCCCTGCGCCACCAATTCCGCATTGGAATTATGACGGGAATTTACCATACTATCGGCTACGACGCAGGAAAGCAAAGATTCAATGGCTGCTAAAATTGCAATGGTAAATGCACTGGGGAGCAGTGCGGTGATCTTGGAGATGCTGAAATCCATGCCAACAAACGAAAGCTTGGGCAGGCCGGTGGGAACTTCGTATAATTCACCGATGGTGAATACGCCTTCATCCAAACCGGGAATAAACTTCACCATTAAAGCACCGACGATAACAGCGATAAGGGAGGGTGGAATCTTTTTCTCCAGCTTCGGGTAAATGATCAAAATAGCCAAGCATACAACACCGACCAAAAGTGCTTGCCAACTAAAGGTGCCGATGGCCTCAATGTTTGCTTCAATCTTCTCCAGAGTTTCTACCGGCTTTACGCCTGCGGCATAAGAAAGACCCAGGAAGTCCTTGATTTGACCGATTAAAATGGTGACTGCGATACCGGCGGTGAAACCGGTGGTGATGGTATAGGGAATAAATTTAATGAGCGAGCCCAATTTGAAGACGCCCATCAAAATCAGCATAATACCGGCTAAAATAGTAGCAATAAAAAGACCGTCCATGCCTTGGGTAGCGACTATTCCGGCTACAATCGTGGCAAATGCAGCCGTAGGACCGGCAATCTGCACGCGGCTACCACCCAGTAAAGAGACAATGAAACCGGCCGCAATGGCGGTATAAACGCCGCAAGCGGGCTCCACGCCGGAGGCAAGAGCCAGTGCAATGGAGAGGGGCAATGCGATGATTGCCACGATGATGCCGGCAATAATATCCTGCATCAATTGCTTCTTTGTGTAGCTTTTCATGACGGAGAAAAGCTTTGGTTTTAAATAGAACTTTTTCATAAATCCCACACCTCTTTTTTATAAACAAAAAACTCGAATGCATCAGCATTCGAGTTTTTGGTACGCCCGACTGGATTCGAACCAGCGGCCTTCAGAGTCGGAGTCTGACGCGCTATCCAACTGCGCTACGGGCGCATTCACAGTTTGATATTATACTATTCTTTTTCTAAAAAAGCAACCTTTTTTTAAAATAAGTTTGCTTTTTTAAAGAGTTTATGTTATGATAATCACATTAAGTGGGATATGGAGGCCGATTATGGCGAACGTAGAAATTTTTAAGACCGTATTTAAAGGCTACAACAAAGAAGAAGTTATCGCATATATCGAAAATCTTAATCGCCAATCTGAGATGTTGCAAAAGGAATTGGATGAGCTGAATGCACGCGTGATGCAGATGGAAGACGAGCAGCAGGAGAATGCCGAAGAAAAGGAACGTCAAATTGCTGATGAAGCGGCGTTGCGTGCCACGATTGCAGAAGAGCTAACGCCTGTTCTGAGTCAGGAGCTCCGCGTACAGATAGAAAGCGAACTGCGTCCGATGCTGGAAGCTGAAATGCGTCGTAAAATCGAGGCGGAAATGGCTCCTAAGTATGAAGAGGCCGCGCGGACGGAATTGACCCAGCGTATTCAGAGTCAAGCCGGTGAACTGCGTGAATTGCGCCGCCGCGCTCAGCTTTACGATGATAATCGTGAGGTGCTCGCCGAATTGATGATCAAAGCGAAAAATGATGCAGCCGCTATTATCAAGGATGCGGAGCAGCACGCAAAGGAGCTGCGCGAGGATGCAGAAAATCGTTATCGTCTTTTGATTTCTGATTATGAATTGCTGAAATCCAATTTGTTGATTGCAAAAGCGGAGGCTGCAACCAAACTTGGTGCAGCTCTCAAGAACTTGGATGATTTTGAAAAGAAGTTTTCCTGCGCAGACCAGGATGTTGTCCTCTCCAAAGCGCATTTATCTGAATGATCAAAAGCCAACCGAAGCTTCGGTTGGCTTTTTTATATATGACAGCCCGGCAGAGTGCAAAGAGAAGAGGGGGGACCTGCTTCGTTGGAGACGGTATAATTTTTCAACTGACGATGCAGACACCCGGCGCGAACGATACAATTAAATCCGTATCGATTTCTCAAATCATCTACCGCACGATCCAGATTTTGATTTTCCAACCGTTTTTGCATTGGATCCCAAAGGGTCATCTGCAGATTGCCGTCGTCGAGCTGAAGCCTTGCGACGCCCACACCGATACAACGAACCGGATTGGAAAGATCATAGTTTTCCTGAAAAAGCGAAATGGCCGTTTGGGCTATTTCCATAGCGTTATTCGTGGGGACTGCCACGGAGCGTTGGCGGCTTATGGAATTAAAACGATGATCGCGAACGTAAAGGGTGATCAATGTTCCGGAGAGAGATTGCGCCCTCATACGGGCTGCTACATATTCAGCCAACATCATGAGCTGAATTCGAATTTCCTCAAAGGTGCAGAGATCCTGCGCAGTTGTGACAGAATTACTGACGGATTTTAGTGGCTGTATCTCGCTAAGCAAGTCGGAAGCACCCTCTGCGCCAATAGCGTATTGGTGTAGCATGATCCCCATTTTTCCTAAAAGTCCTTTTAAAAAAAGAGGATCTGTGCCGGCTAATTGTCCAATGGTATAAATCCCGTATTGATGCAATTTTTCACGGGTGGATCTTCCTACGAACAAAAGATCAGAAACAGGAAGTGGATAAACGATTTTTTTGAAATTTTCTTTTGAAATGATGGTGGTGGCATCGGGCTTTTTCAAGTCACTTCCTAATTTGGCAAATATCTTATTAAACGAAACGCCGATTGACACCGTCATTCCTAATTCTTCACGGATCTGCTCGCGAATTTTGTAAGCAATTTTTGCACCGCATCCAAAAAGACGCGTACTTCCGGTTACATCCAGCCAAGACTCATCAATACCAAAGGGCTCGATCTGATCGGTAAAGCGTTGATAGATATTCTGAACCAACTTGGAATAGTAATGATAGGCTTTCATATCCGGCTTGACTACGATCAGGGAAGGGCACTTTTGCTTTGCTTGCCAAATCGTCTCTCCGGTGGAGATGCCATATTGCTTTGCTTGCTGGCTTTTGGCTAAGATAATACCATGACGCTTATCGGGATCCCCGGCAACGGCGAAAGCTTTTCCGCGTAAGGTGGGATTTTTAACGGCCTCAACTGAGGCAAAAAAATTATTTAAATCAGAATGTAAAATAATCCGTTCCATAACGCTCCTCATTTAAGAACAAATGTTCTATAATAATTATAACTCTTTTTAATAAAAAGTCAATGTGGTTTTTCAAAAAAAGAGCACATACTAATCCGGGTGATAGTTTGAAATGATACGTCGAACCGGATATTTTTATTTGGCAATTATTATGGCGCTGATCGGATTGATCTTCCGTACATTCTGGCTTTCGGTCGGAGATAACGCTTTGCGCGCCAAGGTCGCGGTGAGCAACCGTGAGGGACGGCTGGTGCTTTATCGTACCAAGGGACTGATCTATGATACAGATCTTGAACCGATTGCAGGAAATCAGCCCTGCCGGTATCTGGTTATAAATCCGAGGGATTTTTCGAGAGAAAACCTGAATATTTTGGCGGAACAAACCGGTGTTGACCGAGAAAGATTATCTAAAAAATTAAAGAAAGAAACACCGTTTGTATTGAAAACCGCGTCTGAAACAGAAACATTGCCGGGTGTGTTCGTCTTTGAAGGAATAAAAAGATACAGCGGGGTCGCGCCTCATCTTTTGGGTTATCTTGATAGTGCAGGAGAGGTGGGATTATCCGGTATTGAAAAAGAATTCGATGATTATTTGAGCCTTTTTTCCTCTGCGGTTTATGTGTCCTATGAAAAAGATGCAGTTTTGGGGGCGATTGCCGGCCTGGGGATAGAACAGATGGAGACAAAAGCTTCTGAAAATGGTGTAGTTTTGACGTTGGATGATGCGCTGTGTCTGCAACTAAATCAGTCAATGGAAAAATATGTTGAGAAGGGTGCCGGTATCGTCATGGACTGCCAAACAGGAGAAGTTAAAGCAATTGCATCCCGTCCAACCTATGATGAGGAACGGATTGCCTCTTATTTGAAATCCACAGATGGAGAATTGATCAATCGTGCTTTTTCGGCGCAAACAGTAGGTTCGGTTTTTAAAATTGTGATCGCAGCGTCTGCTTTAGAACACGGTTTGGAGGATTTTGAATATTTTTGCAACGGCGGAATAATGATCAACGAACGGACGTTGGCGTGTCATGACCACAATGGGCATGGAAAAATTGGAATTCAGGAGGCAATGGCACAATCTTGTAACGCATATTTTATTGCACTTGGACAAATGCTCGGATATGATCGGGTGGTTGAGATGGCAAGACGCTTTGGTTATGGCGATGAGATTGAAATCGTAGGCTCAATTTTCGCTTCTAAAGGTAGTTTGCCTGCCAAGAGCAGTAATTTATCTCTTGCAAACTTTTGCATTGGACAGGGCGAATTAACGGCAACTCCGATGCATGTGGCGCTGATGACGGCAGTGGTCGCAAACGGGGGAGTAATGCCCAAAGCATCGGTCTTTAAAGGTTTCTATTTAAATGGAAACATAAAAACAGAGGAACGGTCAGAGGATGAAAACGTGGTTATTTCTGCAGAAAATGCGGAAAAGCTACGTCAATATTGTGTTTATGCAGTAGAGCACGGAACCGGGCAAAGCGCCTTGCCTTCAATCGGTTCGGCCGGAGGAAAAACATCCAGTGCACAAACCGGAATTGTAGAAAACGGAGTCGAAAAACTCAACGTCTATTTTACCGGCTTTTATCCGGCTGAAAATCCAAGGTACGTTATCACGATATTTGCTGAAGATGGGATCTCTGGCGGAAAGACCTGCGCACCGGTGTTTCGGGAACTTTGCGAATTCATTGCATCAAAAGACGGAGTGAGAAAATAACACTTGTTTTTCCTTGAAGGGTGTAGTATACTTAAATTAATATAAGTAGTTATATTATACCATTGAAAGGAGCCTACCCATGCACTATGATTTTCTTATCGTAGGCAGCGGTCTTTTTGGTGCTGTTTTCGCCCACGAGGCAATGAAAAGAGGAAAAAAATGCCTGGTTCTCGAAAAGAGGGCGCATATAGGCGGTAATATTTATTGCGAAAATATAGAGGGAATTACGGTACACCGCTATGGTGCTCATATTTTCCATACAGGAAGCAAAGAGATTTGGGACTACGTGAACGAGCTGGCAACCTTTAATCGGTATACGAATTCGCCTATCGCAAATTATCACGGCGAGATTTATAACATGCCGTTTAATATGAACACCTTTAATAAAATGTGGGGCGTGCGTACGCCTGAAGAGGCAAAAGCCAAGATCGAAGAACAACGCGCAGTCATTCAGGGAGAGCCTAAAAACTTAGAAGAGCAGGCTATCAGTTTGGTTGGCGCCGATATTTATCAAAAGCTGGTCTGCGGATATACCGAAAAGCAATGGGGGCGTTCTTGCAAAGAACTTCCTGCTTTTATCATTAAACGCTTACCGGTTCGGTTCACCTATGATAATAACTATTTTAATGACCGCTATCAGGGAATTCCGGAAGGCGGATACAATCAAATTATTGAAAAACTGCTGGATGGAGCGGACGTGCTTTTAAACACCGATTTCTTGGAGGAACGGGACGCTTGGCAGCAAAAAGCGGATCGCGTGGTTTACACCGGTATGCTGGATGCCTATTTTTCTTATTGCTATGGAAAACTGGAGTATCGCAGTCTGCGCTTTGAAAACGAGGTTTTGGATCAAGAGAACTATCAGGGTGTGGCTGTGGTAAACTATACCGATGCGGAAACGCCTTTTACCCGTATTATTGAGCACAAGCACTTTGAATATGGAACTCAGCCTAAAACAGTAATTACCAGAGAATATCCGGCCACCTGGGAAAAGGGGCTGGAACCCTACTATCCGGTGAACGACGAGAAGAACGGCGCTCTTTATCAAAAGTATGTTGCTTTGGCTGAAAAGGAAGAAAAGGTATTGTTCGGCGGACGGCTGGGTCAATATTGTTATTATGATATGGACAAAGTAATTGCCGCAGCATTAGATATGGTCAAAGAGACCTTCGGTGAGTGATATGAAAGAGATTGCAATCAGTATTATCATGCCGGTATACGGCGTGGAAGACTATGTCGGCAAGGCGATCGAGAGTATTCAGGCGCAGACTTTAGATAACTGGGAGCTTTGGGCCATCGATGACGGAACCAAGGATCGTAGCGGTGAGATTTGCGATGGATATGCCGAAAAAGACATGAGAATTCATGTGATTCATAAAGAAAACGGTGGTGCACCGAGCGCCAGAAATCTGGCAATCGATAAAGCGTCTGGCAAGTATTTTTACTTTATGGATTCCGATGATTGGGCAGAGCCTACAATGTTGGCGGATATGTACCGCCTTGCTGAGGAAAACCAGGCAGAGATGGTGGTTTCCGGCTATTATATAGATTCTTACTATACCGATGAAGAAAAGTTTGTCCAAATTCAGAAAATAGAGGATAAAATTTATAACGATCAAGAAGAATTCCGCCAGGATGCTTATCGTTTATTTGATCAAAATCTTTTATATACGCCTTGGAATAAGCTTGTATTGGGAGACTATATTCGGCGTAATAAACTTTATTTTCCGGACACGTTTTGGGATGACTTTCCGTTCTGTCTCGGCGTAATTCGAGATATTAAACGGGTAGTTGTCACATCTAAAGTTTATTATCATTTTATGCGAAAGCGCTCAGAGAGCGAGACAACGCGCTATCGTAAAGAGATGTTTGAAAAGCGGGAAGAAGAACATGGGTGGCTGGTTGAACTCTTTGATTACTGGAACGTAAAACGTCCGGAGGTTGAGGAGTTTTTGTCACGCCGCTATGTGGAACGGTTGATCGGGTGTATTGAAAATGTTACCAATCCTTCCTGCAGTCTTTCCAAGAAAGAAAAGTATGATCACGTATATCAGATCATTAATTCTGAAACAACAAGAAAATGCCTGAAAGCAGCTCAGCCGCGCTCTACATATATGAAAATTATGCTGCTTCCGCTCAAGTGGCGATGGGTGTGGCTTTGCCTTATGGAAGGTCGTTATATCAGTAAAGTCAAAAAGAGAAACGTAAAACGTTTCTTGAAATTGAAAGCAAATCGTTAAAATTTACACGAAAAGGAAAAAAATTTGTTGACAAGCAGGGGTTTTATCATTATAATATTATCTGCTATTGATTTTTTCCTTTCAAATTATAGGGAGAACAATGAAGATCAATTTAAAAGATGCATTTACATTAGACCGCTATGAAAAGACTGTAGAGTTCCGCTTGGATATTGATTGCGACGAGGAACTGAACTCTCTTGCAACCTTTGAAAAGCAACCCGAGGTTTCCTTTTCCATTCGTGGAAAATATGGTCTGGTAATCTGCGATACGGTCATTGACGTTTCGTTTCAGACGTTTTGTTGCCGTTGCCTTGAGCCGGTCACGGGAACGCTGCATATTGAAAATCAGCGACGTATGATCACCGATCCATTGAAAGAGGATGAGGATACGATCTTAATTGATCCGCAATTTGTTTTTTATCCTGATGAGGAAGCGAAAAATCAGATCATACTTGAGTTTCCGGATCGTTTTCTTTGCTCTGAAGATTGTAAGGGGCTTTGCCCTGTTTGTGGATGCAATCGCAATTTGAGCAAATGCGAATGTGAAGCGTCGGTATGAATAATTAACATTTAGTTGTATCATAAATGGAGGTAAGATAAATGGCAGTTCCTAAGAGAAAAGTATCTAAAGCGAGAAGAGACAAAAGAAGAAGCAGCGTTTGGAAGCTCGGCGCTCCCGCTCTGGTTGAGTGTCCTCAGTGCCATGCACTGAAGGCTCCCCATAAGGCTTGCGCAGAGTGCGGTTATGTGAATCCCGATCTGTCTGTTAAGGATGGTAAGATCACTGTTAAGGCCGCTGCTGCGAAGAAAGAAGAAGCCACGGTTGCTGAAGAAACTTCCGCAGAATAAACGGTTAATGCTGAAAAAAGAGAAGGCGGATTTGCCTTCTCTTTTCTTCGTTATGGAGTGATTGGGAAGGAGGTGCAATATGTCCGCTAAGATTATCAGAGTTATACCGGACTCGTTGGGCGAGGAGCTGGGATTAAAACCCGGTGATACTCTTGTTGCTATGAATGGAAAGCCGGTACGTGACGTCATTGATTATATGTATTATGAAGCGACTTCGGAGCTTTCTTTACTGGTTGAAACTGACGGAGAAGAGGTTCTTTTTGAGATTGAAAAGGATTGTGAGGAGCCGATTGGGCTGGATTTTGAAGATTATCTGATGGATCGCCAGCGCAGCTGCAAAAATAAATGTATCTTTTGCTTTATTGACCAGCTTCCCAAAGGGTTGAGAGAAACACTCTATTTTAAGGACGATGATGCGCGCCTCTCGTTTTTAATGGGGAACTATATCACCCTTACGAATTTATCGGAAGAAGATATTCAGCGCATTATCGAAATGCGTATTTCTCCCATTAATATTTCTGTTCATACCACCGATCCGGAGCTAAGAGTACGGATGATGGCCAATCCGAATGCGGCAAAAATCAATGAGATTTTGAAACGCTTTTATGATGCCGGAATAGAAATGAATTGCCAGATCGTTCTTTGCAAAGGTATCAACGATGGGGCGCATCTTAGAAAATCCCTGATGGATCTTGCGGCACTTGCGCCATATGTGAGAAGTACCAGCGTTGTTCCGGTGGGGCTTTCTTGCCATCGGGAGGGTCTATATCCATTGGTGCCTTTTGAAAAAGAGGATGCCATTGCAGTTATTGATCTGATCGAAGAAATTGGAACCAATCAAATGCAGAAAAATGGCGTTCGCGGATGTTATCCTTCCGATGAGTTCTATATCCTGGCGGATCGCCCCATTCCGGATGAGGCATTTTACGACGGTTATCCGCAGATCGAGAATGGCGTCGGTTTAATGCGCTCTTTGCAAAATGAACTGGCGGATGCCTTGCAATGTGAAGATGGGGATGACCTTCCGCGAGAAATCGGGATCATTACCGGCGTTTTGGCTGCCGATTATATGAAAGCGCTTCTTTCTGAAGTAAAAGAAAAGTTTATCGGTCTTAAATACACGATATTTCCGATCGAAAACTCTTTCTTTGGTAAGAATATCACAGTTTCCGGGCTTGTAACTGGAATTGATATTGTAAATCAATTGAAAAATAAAGATTTGCCGCCCAGGCTTTTGATTCCTACCAGTATGCTGCGATCGGAGCAGGATCTATTTCTGGATAGTATGTCCTTGGAGCAGGTGGCGAATGAATTGCATCGTCCCATTGCATGTTCTATGAATGATGGGATGGATCTTTTGGATAAAATATTAGGGAGGTGATGACGTGAGAATGCCCGTTGTTGCAATCGTAGGGCGTCCCAATGTGGGAAAGAGTGCCTTATTTAATAAATTGGCCGGCGCGCGTCTTTCCATCGTAGAAGATACGCCGGGTGTCACGCGTGACAGAATATATGCTAACGTTGAGTGGCGCGCTAAAACCTTTATGCTCATTGATACCGGCGGTATTGAACCGATGCGTGAAGACATTATTTTGACGCAGATGCGTCGTCAGGCTGAAATGGCGATCGATACAGCCGACTGTATTATTTTCTTGACGGATATTCAAACCGGATTGACCGCTGATGACCGCGAGATCGCTAATATGCTTTATCGTTCCGGGAAACCGATTGTTCTTTGCGTTAACAAGGTGGATCAATTGGGTGCTCCTCCGATGGAGTTTTACGAATTCTATAATCTTGGATTGGGCGATCCTATTGCAGTTTCTTCCGTCCACGGAAGTGGAACCGGCGATCTTTTAGATGCCGTATATGAGCATTTAACGTTCGAGGAAGGAAGCGAAGAAGAGGATGCTCCAATTAAGGTGGCGTTACTTGGCAAGCCGAATGTCGGAAAATCTTCGTTGATCAACCGTCTTTTGGGTGAAGAACGCTGTATTGTATCCAATATTCCCGGTACAACGCGTGATGCCGTTGATGCCCTTTATACTTCTGAGGAAGGCTTGTTTTCTTTGATCGATACGGCTGGAATCCGCAAAAAGAAAAAGGTGGAGGATGCCGTCGAAAAATACAGTGTCATTCGTTCTTATATGGCAGTGGAACGTGCCGACGTATGCGTGATCATGTTGGATGCTGCGGAAGGTGTTACCGAGCAGGATACCAAAATTGCCGGTTATGCCAACGACCAAGGCAAGGCTTTGGTTGTTGCGGTCAATAAATGGGATTCTATTGAAAAGGAAACCAACACCATGGAGCGCCTTCGCGCCGACATTCAGCATGAGCTGGCATTTATGTCTTTTGCGCCGATCGTGTTTATTTCCGCATTGGAAGGACAGCGGTTGCCGCAATTGATGCGCGCTGTTAAAGAGGCTTATGAGGAAAATAAGCGCAGAATCTCGACCGGCATGCTCAATGACGTTCTAAATGATGCTACGGCGCGGGTTCAGCCGCCCTCTGATAAAGGTAAACGCTTAAAGATCTTTTATATGACGCAAGCGTCGACTCAGCCGCCCACCTTCGTATTCTTCGTAAACAGAAAAGACCTTTTTCATTTCTCTTATCAGCGTTATTTGGAAAATCGTATTCGTGATACATTTGGATTTAAAGGGACGCCGATTCGGTTTATTATTCGCGAGAGAGGTGAAAAATGATGCTTGATTTGAAGTTTCTTCTCACTTTGGCTGCAATTGCCCTCGGATCATATTTAGTCGGCAGCATCAATTGCTCAATTCTAATTTCAAAAGTGATGAAAAAAGACGTACGCGAATCCGGCTCCGGTAATGCAGGCGCCACGAATATGGTACGCGCATTTGGTCCTGCGATCGGCGTACTGACAATGCTGGGTGATTTTCTGAAGACCTTGATCCCGTTGGCCATCACCCGCGCACTTTTTAAGGATGAGTCTTATTGGCAATCTATAGTTGCGTTTAGCGGCTTTTTCTGCTCCATGGGGCACGCATTTCCTCTGTATTTTGGATTCCGTGGGGGAAAGGCGGTTACGGTGGTCGGGATGGTCTTCCTGGTTGTGGACTGGCGTTGCTTTTTGGTAGGTATTACAATTTTTATTCTGACTGTTGCGTTGTCTAAATTCGTTTCGCTCGGTTCCATTTTAGCCGGTTTTTCCGGCCCGATTACAATGTTCATTGTTTCGCGCAATACGACCACCCGTTGGTTCGTCACCATTAGTTTGCTGGCGTTGGCGGTGATGGTGCTGGTGCTTCATCGCGAGAATGTCAAGCGCCTTATCAAGGGTACCGAGCGTAAATTTAAGTTTAAAAAAGATTAAAAACAGCCGTATGCACTCATCTGCATACGGCTGTTGAATAATATTAGCATAAAGTCTATGATATAATATTTAAAAAAACTCTTGATTTTTTTGGAATTATCGAATATAATAGTTAACGTTCCAATCAAACGCCGGTGTGTTGGAATTGGCAGACGAGACGGACTCAAAATCCGTTGTCAGTGATGGCGTGTGGGTTCAAGTCCCACCACCGGCACCATAGCGCCGTGGATACATTGTATTCACGGCGCTATTTTTAAAACGAATAAAGGGGGATTTGGCATGAAGTGGAAACTCGGATTATCCAGTACCGGTAAAGTAATTAACGAAGAGTTAATGCAGCAATATGCGGAGAATGGCTTTGAAATTATGGAGCTTTCTTTACCAAAAGAGGAGTATCGCGATGCCGATTATCCGTATTTCAAAAAAGTTGCGGATGATGCCGGAATTAAAATTCGTTCGTTTCATCTGCCCTTTGGTCCAAGCGATTTAGTTAATCCTGCCAATCCTGATAAAAAGGTATCTGAATATACAATTGAACTCGATAAATTTTTGCTTGAAAAGGCGGCACTGCTTGGAAGCAAGATTGCAGTAATACATACTTGTAACGGTCCCGTATCACCGGAGGTACGCCCTGTCTGGGTCGCTCAAGCGCAGTACACTATGGCGACTCTTGCAGAGTTTGCTTCGCAGTTCGGTATTCAAATTGCAGTCGAAAACCAGCCGCGTGCTGCTTTGGTGGGAAGTTCATCGGATATACTTGAAATCTTAGAGGCAGATGAGCGTCTTGGCATTTGTTTCGATGTAAATCACTTGATGGAAGATCGTGAAGATCATGAGAGTTTTATTAGGAAATGCGGCAACAAGATTGTGAACATCCATGTGTCGGACTATGATTTCCTGAATGAACGTCATTGGCTGCCAGGTGAAGGAAAAATAGATTGGCAGATGATCGTGAGAGAGCTTGATGCGGTGAACTATCAAGGTCCTTGGCTTTTTGAACTTGGTTTTAATACGCCCCAGACCATCACCCGTCCCCACAAATTAACCTGCGCAGATTTCAAGAGAAATGCTGAGGAGATCTTCTCTGGAAAGAACCCGACTCCTTTTGGGACTCCGGTATCCGGTTTGCTACATTGGACTGAACTGCCGCAGTGGTCTATGTTTAAAAAATAAGAAAGCGGAGCTTACAGCTCCGCTTTCTTTATAGCCTCTTTCAATTGTTTTTCGGTAGTTTCATCACATTTAACCAAAGGAAGACGTGGGCTGCCGGCTGGAAGTCCGAGCAACTGAAGCGCTCGCTTTACGGGAATGGGGTTTACTTGACGGAACAAAGCGCGCATTAAGGGGAGAAGCTTATTGTGGGCTTTGATTGCCTTGTCAATTTCTCTGTTTTTAAAGGCTTGATAAATCTGAACGGTTTCCTGTGGCGCCGCATTGGATACTACGGATATTACGCCTTTTCCGCCCACAGCCAAAATGGGGAGTAGCTGATCGTCGTTGCCGCTGTATAGCGTGAGTTTTGGTGCTGCGTGAAGAATATCCATCGTGGTGGAAATATTACCGCTTGCTTCTTTGATTGCCGAAATATTGGGGTGCTCCGACAGAACTTTGCAAGTGTTCGGAGAAATTCCAAGACCGGTTCGTGATGGAACGTTATAAAGAATAATGGGAATTTTTACTCGATCCGCAATATGATTATAATGTGCCAAAAGCCCTTCTTGCGTTGTTTTGTTATAATATGGCGTCACCATTAAAAGACCGTCTGCGCCGCGTTTTTCGGCTTCTAAACTCAACTTCAATGCGTGGGCAGTATTATTACTTCCGGAGCCTGCGATCAGCGGTACGCGTTTATTAATATATTCATTTGATTTAGCAATCAATAAACTATATTCATCAAAACTCAAAGTGCTTGCTTCTCCCGTTGTACCGGCGATAATAATGGCAGAAATGCCATTTTCGATTTGATGATCAATCAGTATCTTCAGTCCGTCCAAATCGATTGTTCCGTCTTTCTTGAACGGCGTAATGAGGGCGGTGGCAATCCCTTCAAACAAAATGCTTTGCATTGTAACCCTCCTCTTATAAAAATATGTTGAAATATCATCTCTTTCCATTTATAATTATATGAATAGAAGATATATGTTGATACTTTTGAAAAGGAATGAAAAAAGTGACTGTAGATGAATTTGATTATTATTTGCCGGAAGAACTGATTGCACAGACGCCTTTGGAACAGCGTGATCACTCGAGACTTCTGGTTCTTAATCGTAATAACGGAGAAATTAACCACAAGCATTTTTATGACATTGTCGATCTCTTAAATCCCGGCGATCTGCTGGTGGTCAATGATTCCAAGGTTATTCCTGCCAGAATATTCGGCAATCGCGCCGGTACAGGCGGCTTGGTCGAAGTATTGATGCTCAAAGCCTTGGAAGAGAACGTCTGGGAAGTGCTTGTGAAACCTGGAAAAAAGGCGCGTCCGGGTCAGGTTCTGGAATTCCAAGAGGGGATGGCCGGTACGGTACTTGAGATCTTGGAGGATGGAAAGAGAAAGATTAAATTTGAGCATCAGGCCTCCACGATATATGAGGTTTTGGATCGTATTGGAAAGATGCCATTACCGCCGTATATCACTGAACAATTGAAGGATCAAGGTCGATACCAGACGGTGTATGCCAGAGAGCTGGGCTCTGCTGCGGCACCTACTGCCGGGCTTCATTTCACGGACGAATTGCTTGAGAGAGTGCGCGAAAAAGGAGTTCGGGTCGCACCCGTTACACTGCACGTGGGTTTGGGGACGTTTCGTCCTGTGAAAGAGAAGGAAATTACGAACCACATCATGCATCGGGAATATTTTTCCATCCCCGACGATACGATTCGTTTGATCCGTGAAACCAAAGCGGCAGGCGGACGTGTGATTTCGGTCGGTACGACTGCTACAAGAACTCTTGAAAGCGGCTTTGATGAGCAATTGAATTGCGTGGAAAAATCCGGCGAAACGGGAATTTTTATTTACCCGGGCTATCAATTTAAAGTAATTGACGCTCTGATCACAAATTTCCATTTACCTAAAAGTACGCTGATGATGCTTGTGAGCGCTTTGGCAGGGAAAGATAAGATTATGGATGCATATCAAGAAGCTGTGGCAGAAAAATATCGTTTCTTCAGCTTTGGCGATGCAATGTTTATTTGTTAGGAGAAAACATCAATGTTTAAATTAATTAAAAAAGACCGCATGGCTCGGCTCGGCACCTTTCAGACGGTGCATGGCGAGATCCAGACGCCGGTCTTTATGAACGTGGCTACTTGCGGCGCCATTAAAGGTGCGGTGTCTGCATTGGATCTAAAGGATCTGAAATGTCAGGTACAGCTTTGCAACACCTATCATCTTCACCTACGTCCTGGTGATGAGAATGTCAAAAAACTGGGCGGTCTCCACAAAATGACCCGTTGGGATGGCCCTATTTTGACGGATAGCGGCGGATTTCAGGTTTTTTCCCTGGCTAAGTTGCGCAACATTACCGAAGAGGGGGTCACTTTTGCTTCTCATATTGATGGACATAAAATTTTTATGGGACCGGAAGAGAGTATGCAAATTCAATCTAATCTCGGCTCTACCATCGCCATGGCGTTTGACGAGTGCGTGGAGAATCCAGCAAGCTATGACTATGTCAAACAATCTGCTGCCCGTACTGTACGCTGGTTGAAGCGCTGTAAGATCGAGCATGATCGGCTGAACGCCTTGCCCGATGCGGTCAATCCCAATCAAATGTTGTTTGCCATCAACCAAGGCGGTACCTATAGCGATCTTCGTATTCAAAACATGAAAGAAATTACCGAAGTGGATGCGGATGGCTACGCCATTGGAGGTTTGGCTGTAGGAGAGACAGCGGAAGAAATGTACCGTGTGCTGGACGACGTCATCCCTTATGCGCCAGAGGATAAGCCGCGCTATTTGATGGGCGTCGGAACTCCGGTCAATATCCTGGAGGGCGTCGCGAGAGGAATTGATTTCTTTGACTGCGTAATGCCGGCAAGAAATGCGCGCCATTCTCATGTATTTACAAGTAATGGCGTGATGAATTTATTGAATAAAAAGTATGAATTAGATCAAAAGCCTTTGGACGAAAGCTGCAATTGCCCCACTTGCCGCAATTTTACCCGCGCATATATTCGTCATTTGTTTAAAGCGGGGGAGATGCTTGCCATGCGTCTGTGTGTTATGCACAATCTTTATTTCTATAATGATTTGATGGAGCAGATTCGCAATCATTTGGCGGATGGTGATTTTTACGAGTGGAAGGAAAAGAAAGTAAAGGAACTTTCAAAACGGATTTAAAGGTTGACATTGACGGAAGATTTGGATATAATTCTTTTATAAATTCAAGAAGGAGAATATTAAGATGACAGAATTTTTAACTAATTACGGCGGTATGCTTTTGATCCTGGTTGTGATGATCGGTTTCACTGTGGTGATGAGCCGCAAGGATAAGAAGCGTCAGCAGGAACGCAAGAATATGCAGAACAATCTGGAGCCGGGCGATATGGTTCTGATGGAATGCGGCATTGTGGGCAAGGTCGTATCCACCAAAGATCCCGAGACCATCATTATCGAAACCGGGTCTGATAAAACGAAGCTTCGCTTTAAAAGATGGGCAATCGCTTCCAAAATCGACGAGTAAGAGAATAATTACTCATCCCTCCTCATAGGATATACTACCAACTGTGAGGGAGGATCTTGGAATGAAATATGAAGAAACTCAAAAAATCACAGCGCTTGGCGTTGTGATTTTTTCTTTTTTGTCGCTATTATTATGCTTGGTAATTATTGTGGCAGTTGACTTGATAACGGCGTTTTTAGTATTAAAAACGCAGCTACCTGAGCATATTTTGAAAGTTGGCAGCGTTCTTGGCGGCGGTTTTGGCTTAATAATATCCACCACGTTATTGACGGCAAAGGGGAGGGTAAAAGGGATCGTTGCTTCCGCGGTCATGGCAGCATTCGTAATAGCGATAAAAATCATCGGAAATTCTATTATGAATTTGGGTGGATATTTTACCTGGATGGGCTTTGCGGGAATTTTATTTACGATTGTCTTTTCCTTTGTTGGTGGAGTTTTAGGAACGGTCATCAAAAAGGGGTAGATATTGTCAATTTGCATAAACCGTTTTTTTAAAAAAAGTTTTTCAAAATACCTCTTGACATTTCGAAAATAACATCATTTTGTTTTTATTGATATTTTTCGAACCATATCTTGTGTTGTTCGAAAGTAAAAAATGTAGTTTACATAATTGTTGCATCGAGGTTTACATAATTTAATTTATGCAGGTTTTACAAAAAAACAAAATCTTCAAAATTCACCTTGATTATGTCCTGAAATTAAGGTAAAATAGTTACGCTGTTCGAGAAAACGAGCAGCGTAATTCTTTACATAATTTTTTTGCATATTAATGGACAATCCTTCATAGTTTATCTTGAGGTGATCCTATGCTATTGATGATGCAGAAAATGAAAAGCAGTTTTAAACATCAATTACCGATTATAAAGTTATACGCCATTTTATATTTGGTCGGGCTCTTTATCGGTGTTACTGCAGCGGTTTTACTGAGAGACCATTTTTCTCTTCAGGCGCAGCTCCTTTTCAGCCCGGAAAACTGCTGCGGTTTTTTATCTGCTTTTTTACAGCAATTTATCTTTTTTATATTATTGTTTTTTCTGGGTCTTACAGTAATCGGAATTCCTTTAGTTCCGCTTTACCCGATTTATAAAGGTTTTTCGATCGGTCTATTGATCGCATTAGCAATCATATTAACCGGCGTGCGAGGCTTATTTTTCGGCACGCTGGCATTTTTCGCCCCAAATGCCCTTTATACACTGCTCGGATACTTCCTATGCTACTCTTCTGCGCGGCTTTCCGTCGCCTTATTTGAGCAGTTAAAAGGGAGAGGGAAGCACGGTGCGTCTTATCGCGAATTCATCCATCACGTTTATTGTTTGATTGCAGTATTACCGTTTTTGACTTTAGGCGCTGCATGGGAAAGCAAAGTGGTTCCGCCACTATTATCTTTATTTTAATTTTTTTGGAAAGGAGGCAAGAACATGGAGCGTACTTACATAAATTTTTGTAACTATTTAATGACCAAAAAAGGCACCTCCGCTAATACTCTCGCCTCCTATCAGCGTGATCTTCGCCAATTGATGGTATATCTTCGCGAACAAGAGATCAGTAAGTGGTCTGATGTTTCGGATGTTGAGTTGATGCAATACTTTGATTTCTTGAAAAAGCAGAATAAGAGTGATGCAACCATCTCTCGGTCCATGTCTACCATGCGTTGTTTTTTTAAGTATCTTGTTTCCAAAAAAGCAGTTTCCGCCAGCCCGATGGTTGGTATTAAAGGATTAAAATCCGAAGCCAAACTTCCCGAAATCTTAACGAACGAGGAGGTAGAGCTTTTACTTTGGCAACCAGATGTTTTAACCGTAAAAGGAATTCGCGATAAAGCCATGCTGGAGGTGCTTTATGCATCCGGGATTCGCGTAAGCGAGCTTTTGACGCTGAAAGTTTCAGACGTTAACTTAGATGTCGGTTATCTCATGCTGAATCATCACGAAGAAAATGAGCGCATTATTCCGCTTTATAGCCTGGCGGTACAAGCCCTTCGCAATTATTTGGCCGAAGGACGTCCTCAGCTTGTCACTTCGTCCAAGGAAAATACGTTGTTCTTAAATGCAACCGGACAACCCATGACGCGCCAGGGATTTTGGAAGCTGGTAAAGTATTATACTGCTTCCGCAAAAATTGAAAAGGATATTACCCCCAAAACATTGCGCCACTCTTTTGCCACACATCTTTTAGAAAACGGTGCAGATATTAATATGGTGAAGGATATGATGGGTCACTCATCTATTACTTCGACCAAAGTTTATGCAAAGCTCCTTAAGAATAAGTATTTAAGCACATATGAAAACTGTCATCCCCGTGCAGTGAAGGCTGGTGAATAAGGCGTGGGACTTTTTAATCAATATATGAAAGAGGGAAAAGGGGTCAAAAAAGACGAACAAACTCCGCGTCCCATCTTGTTTTTCCAAATTTATTTTCGCAAGTTTTGGAATTTGATCATTCTGAATACAATCTACGTTCTGTTCTGTATTCCTATCGTGACAATTGGTCCCGCTACCGCCGGCATGACAAAGATTCTCCGGAATTATGCCCGAGAAGAGCACGCTTTTGTATGGGGCGACTTTATTGAAACCTTTAAGAAGAATTTCAAACAAGCGTTTTTATACTCAATAGTTGACTTTTTTGTTACCGCATTCTTGGTATTGGATCTGCTTTCGGTCTGGAACGTACCCAATCGTGTGATCATGATTCTTTCGACCGCCGCAATCTTCCTTTCCTTTACGATCTGGGGGTTCATGCGGTATTATATCTATACGATGATGATCACCTTTCATTTGACCTTTCGCCAGCTATTGAAAAATGCCTTTATCTTCTGCTGGGCAGGATTTTTGCGCAATCTCTTTTTGACCATCTTTCTGATCGCGTCCGGAATATTAACGGCTTATATCGTTTATATTACGCAAAACGTTGTATTGTTGATCCTGATTGTCTTTACCCTTTGGTTCTCTTTCACCGGTTTGCTGACCAATTTTATGGTTTATCCGTTAATCAAAAAGCATATGATTGACGGATATGATCCCGAAACCGGAAAAAGAATTGAAGAAGAACAATATGAAGGATTTGAAAAAGACGAATTAGATCCCGAAGAATAAGAAATCGCTTCTGAGCAATAAGCTCAGAAGCGATTTTTTATTCCATTTCGTTTAACCACAGGGCGGATGTCGCATCCGAGGGCATCTGCCAATCACCGCGAGGAGAAAGAGATACGGTCCCCACCTTGGGACCATCCGGCAAGCAAGAACGCTTGAATTGCTGGTTAAAGAAGCGTCGTATAAATGTTTTTAACCAGTGCTTCATGGTATCCTCATCAAATTTGTCACCCAATACATAGCGTGCTAAACGCAGTAATTTTTGAGGCTTATATCCATATCGCAGGAAATAATAAAGATAAAAATCGTGCAGTTCATACGGACCAACAAGATCTTCTGTCTTTTGGGAAAGCTGACCATTCTTATCAACCGGTAAAAGCTCGGGAGATACAGGAGTATCGAGAATATCCAGAAGTGTTGCTTTCATGAAATCGTCAGATTGCAATGCTTCGTAATGAACCAAGTAGCGAACCAGCGTTTTAGGAATTGAGGCGTTAACACCATACATGGACATATGATCGCCGTTATAGGTTGCCCAACCAAGCGCCAATTCAGAAAGATCTCCGGTGCCGATCACGATCCCTCCGCATTGATTGGCAATATCCATCAAAACCTGCGTCCGTTCTCTTGCTTGGGCATTTTCAAATGTCACGTCCAGTGTTTTTTCGTCGTGACCGATATCGGTAAAATGCCGGCGTACCGATGCGGTAATGTCAACCTCTTTTAATTCAACACCCAGCGCCTCGCAAAGAGTTATCGCGTTATTCTTAGTGCGCGACGAGGTGCCAAAGCAGGGCATGGTGACAGCGAGAATGTCGGTTGTGGGGCGATCCAAAAGCTTCATGGCTCGAATGGCCACTAAAAGGGCTAACGTGCTGTCCAAGCCACCGGAAATTCCAATTACCGCACGTTTTGCATAAGTGTGACTAAGGCGCTTCTTTAAGCCATGCGCCTGCACCGAAAGGATGGACTCTGCACGCTTATTCATGGTTTTCTCATCGGAAGAAACAAAGGGGTTGGGCTCAAAACGACGCGTCAGTACGCTTTCTTTTAGGGGTTGGGAAAAAAGCTGCACGAAGTAACCGTCTGTAATACAAGCAAACTTTTTATTCTTTTGCCGCTCGGTAAAAAGCCGCTGTACATCAATTTCCGTCACTAAAAGTTTATTAGAAAAGGGCAGGGTTTCATCAATGATTGCACCGTTTTCTGCGACCAGGGAATGAGCGGAAAATACCATATCTTGCGTGGACTCATCCGCTGCTGCATTACTATAAATATAACCACAGTTCAATCGGGAAGAATTTGCCTGCAGCATCATACGACGATATTCAACCGCACCGACAAGTTCGGCATTTGCAGAAGGCACCGCAATCATCGTTGCACCAGCTGCTGTGACATCGACAGCGGGGGAGATCGGTGCATCAAAATCACTGCCAATCTCGATTCCAAAGCTAAATTCACTTAATTCGTCATGCTGAAAAATCAATTCTGTACCAAACGGGATCTCTTCGCCATCCACCATAATGCCGGCAATACTATTCAGTTCAGAGCCGGAGGTGAATTGTTTTTTATCAACGTGAATTTGAGGAACGATTCCCAAAATGTTACCGCTGATAATCACTGCCGCGCAATTAAAAAGTTTTCCTTGATGAGATAAGGGGAGTCCTACAACTACAGCAGGATATAGATCCTCCGTGGAATGAGCAATTCTTTTCAACGCCAAAAGCGCCCCATCCAAAAGCATGGGGTTATAAAAAAGATCACCGCAGGTACTTCCGGTGATACAAAGCTCCGGGAATACAAGAAGGTTTACACCCTTTTCATCGGCTTCTTTTATATTCTTGATGATTTCAGCTGCATTCTTCAAAGGATCTGCCACAGAAATACCGGCATTGCTCGCAGCCACTTTAATAAATCCGTCTTTCATCACTACACATCCAATCCTTTTATTTATTTAATTTTATTGTTATTTTCTTTATTTGTCAATATATACTTTATTTTATAAAACTATTGTAAAATAATGTTTTTTTTGCTATAATCACTTTAAATGTTCTAATGGAGGTTTTTTATGAAAAAGAAAACCGCGATTTTCTCTGCTTTATTGGTCGTCTTATTGCTGATTGGCACTGCTTTGATTATTTTAATTCCTAAAATCAAAGGTTATTTGCCGTACTACTATGATAAAAACGGCAAAAATCAGGAGGACAAACCCTATACCTTAACCATTGATAAAAGTGATTTTGAAAACGAAGTGGCGGCAAGACTGGCCGAAAACGGCGTTATTTGCTCTTCTGCACGTTTTTTGAATTACATTAAGACTCAGTACCCCGATTTTGTCTGGTACAACGGAATCTATTATTTGAATGCCAATATGTCCTATGCGGAATTGTGTAAAGCTTTAATGGAGCCGGATGTAAAACTCGATTATGTGAAATTCGTGGTTCCGGAAGGAAAAAACGTACGCGAGATTGCCGGTATCGTTGAAGCCAGCGGGCTTTGCACCGCCAAGGAATTCTTAGAAGCCGCTGATAGCTACGATTATGACTTCCCGTTTATGGACGATCTCAAAAAGAGGGATCAAAAACTGATTGGGTACAAGCTGGAGGGGTATCTTTTCCCGGCCACCTATGAATTCAGAGCAGATACGGTTACTCCGCATCAAATTGTGGAAAAAATGTTGCGCACTTTCTCTGAATACGTAACGGATGAAATCGTTGAAAAAGCTAAAAAAATGGATCTTTCCATCAATGAACTTTTGTCGTTCGCTTCTGTGATCCAAGCCGAAGCATTTGGCGAAGAGTCTATGAGCGGTGTATCATCCGTCTTTTGGAATCGCCTGAATTCTTCCGATATGCGGATGCTTCAATCCGACCCCACGATGTTTTATGCGGATGACCTCAAGGAATTGAAGCATTATACGGAAGCAATGGGGAAGGCATACAGCACCTATAAATGCATCGGATTGCCGGTTGGCCCCACCAATTGTCCGGGTACTGAGGCACTGCAAGCGGTATTAAATCCAAGTGAAACCAACTACTACTATTTCGTGACAGATAAGAATGGGGAGTTTTACTTTAACGTTACGCTTGCAGATCATAATAAAACCATTCGTTCTTTGAAAAACAAGGGTCTTTGGGTATAGTTTTCTATGATTCACGTTATTCAACAATCTTGTCTTGAAAAAATCAAGGCAGACGCGCGGGATTTCAAACCGAATTATGAAAGCGCAAGCGTTCTTGTTAACGAAGAATTTGCCTATCAAATCATTCTGTATACAGACGAGAACGAAACGAAAACTGTATCTCTTGAACTGCAGAGTTCTGATGAAGTCAAGCTTTTTGAAGTCAAACAAGTTCCGGTACTGTGGCCTCATTATGACGAGGGTGACACTGAGCAGTATCTCGCGGATACACCGACGCTTCTTCCGGATGCATTGGTTCCTTTAAAGCGCAGACCGACGTTAAATCTCAACAAACGGCATCGGGTTTTCTGGGTCAGTATCAGAGCTGCTTTTCCGGGTGATCACGATATTGACCTTTATCTTAACGGTGAATTTCGTTCGCGTTTTCACCTTCGCGTCTTGCCGTATAAAATCCCTGCAAGTAGTTTCGCAAATTGCCAATATATCGATCCCTGCAGTATCGCAAAGGCTTATAAAACGGCTTTGTTCTCTGACGTTCACTGGAAACTGCTTGAGAAATACTTCAAAATCGCTGCTAATCACGGTGTGACCCATGTTTTAACACCAATTTATCCGCCGGTTTATGAAGATTATCCTTTGGGGAACGAGCATATTCAATTAGTTCAAATATCGAAAAATAATTTGGCTTATGAATTCAATTATGATCTTTTGGATAGTTGGATCTGCATCGCCAGAAAAAGCGGAATTAAAAAGTTTACGTTTCCGCCGATCATTCCATCGCTAAAAACCTTGGAATGTCCAAGGCTAAAAATGACCAGCGAGTGGGAAGAACGCTATATTTTTGACGAGCAAACAAACGTTCTTTCCCATGAGTTTTCCACTTTCATCCGCAAATTTATGCGCGATCTTCTCAAACATTTGAAGATGATAGGTGCTCATGACGACGTTGCTTTCCAATTCTCTCATGCACCATCGGCTGAGGATGAGGAAAATTATATGCAATGCCGCGCCATCATCAAGCAGATCATTCGCGCGCATCAAATTGCAGATACGAAGGTTTCTCCGGAATTTGTGAGATTGGAGATCGGCAGTGCACCGTTCTTTTCCACTGCAGAACCCGAAAATTTTCTTGCCTTTCCGATTAATCGGCACCTTTATATGGACAATCTTTCTCCTAAGTCCATGATCAACACTTTAATTTCTGCTCCATCCATGCGCATTCGTGCGTTTGGCACCTTATGCTACTGCAATACGTTCGTTTCTCTTTTTAATTTATGGTTCAGTAACTATTTTCAAAAAGAAAACGAGGATAACAATGCATTATTTGATGCATCAAACCAAAATTCCTTACCTTCGGGACTTGGATTTTTAGTGTATCCTGCATTCGACGAACCGATCCCATCCATAAGACTGAAGCAGCTACATTTTGCTTTGCAAGACGTTGCCGTCTTAAAGCAGATCGGCAGCATTATACCAAGAGAACGCATTGTATCGCGTATCGAAAAGAAATATAAAATCATGATTAATAAAGCTTTGATTGACGCAGATGAATTTCTTAAAATGCGCGAAGAGCTTTACTCATTATTGAATAATTAAGCGAGGTAAAAAAATGAAATTAGGTATCGTAGGATTACCCAACGTAGGAAAAAGCACTTTATTTAACGCCATCACGAATGCAAAGGCGCAATCTGCAAACTATCCGTTCTGTACGATTGATCCAAACGTGGGCGTTGTTTGCGTCCCCGATAAGCGTCTGGACGTTTTGGGGGAGATGAATAATTCCAAGAAAATCGTCCCGGCTGTCATCGAATTT
Source organism: Eubacteriales bacterium (assembly GCA_045541555.1). Classification (GTDB taxonomy): domain Bacteria; phylum Bacillota; class Clostridia; order Oscillospirales; family QAKW01; genus QAKW01. The sequence goes on from JAZQJH010000036.1 coordinate 172,578, forward strand.
GTGGATATTGCAGGCTTGGTAAAAGGGGCATCAAAGGGTGAGGGACTTGGAAACAAATTTCTCGGCAACATCCGCGAGGTGGATGCAATCGTTCATGTTGTCCGTTGTTTTGCAGATGATAACATTGTCCACGTGGATGGTTCTGTAGACCCCATTCGTGACATTGATACCATCAATCTGGAACTGATTTTCTCGGATCTCGAGCTGGTGGAAAAAATGCGCGACCGTGCGGCAAAGCTTGCCAAAGGGGATAAAAAGCACCTTACTGAAGTGGCGCTTTTTGAAAAGATCAAGGAAACTCTGGAAGCAGAAAAATTTGTTAATACCATTGAGTTCACCGATGACGAACAGGAGATCATGAAAACCGTCTCCTTGCTCACTAATAAGCCTGTAATCTATGCTGCGAACGTATGCGAAGAAGACTTTAAAAACGGCATTCTGAGCAATGAGTATATTTCTGCAGTGCAAGAACGTGCTTCCCATGAAAATGCAGAGGTTCTGGTCATCTGCGCACGCCTTGAGGAAGAAATCAGCGAACTTAGCGAAGAAGAAAAAGAACTCTTCTTAGCGGAGCTTGGTTTTGAACATAGCGGTCTGGATCGTATGATTTCTACTTGCTATAGCCTGCTTGGTCTGATCAGTTATATCACCAGCGGCGAAATGGAAACTAAGGCATGGACCATCACCAACGGCACCAAAGCACCGCAGGCGGCCGGCAAGATCCACACCGATTTTGAGCGCGGCTTCATTCGTGCAGAAATCGTCGCTTATGACGATTTAGTTGCCTGCGGCTCCATGGTAGCTGCAAAAGAAAAGGGCTTGGTACGCAGTGAAGGAAAAGAATATATTATGAAAGACGGTGACGTTGTTCTTTTCCGATTTAACGTTTAAAATAAAATGACGGTCTAAAAAGACCGTCATTTTATTTTAAAATACAAACGACACCCAGTATAATTAGCGCTGTTAACAATAGAAAAAAACCGATTCTCCACCAATTACGCACCGGTTTACCGCGCCGTGTTTTGATATGATTGTTCATTAGTTTTTCGCATTCTTTAACCATATCTTTATAAGGGATTTTTCCACCGGAGCGAAGAATAAAAATTGCTTGTTCAAAGATGTCGCTATCTGTATTATTTAACAAAATAATTTGCTTTCCGACTCCCTTTATCATAACACCACCTCGAAAATAGTATCACGATTTTCAAAGAATCTTATTCAGTATTTTTGGAAATTTTACAAACCATTACCGTAACATCATCACTATTATTGGATCGACACACTTCGCTATGATTACGTAAAATCGCTTTTGCGCAGTTTCTTGGGTCATCAATACAACACTCCGTGATGATACGTTCCAGGTCATCTTGAAGAACTGAAAGTCCATCCGAAGCAAGAATCAGCCAATCTCCGTCTTCGGCCTGAATATTCGCGTGGCTCAACCGATCTTGATCTCCAAGCCCCAATGGAATACCGCCGCCGTGCAGTACCTTCACTTTATTTTGATGGACAAAATAACTGTCGTATGCACCGGATTTATAAAGTTCAACATTCCCGGTATCCAGATTAATTGCACATATATCCACCGTAGTAAAATAATTAGACTGCCTGAGGCGCAAAGTCGAACGATAGGCGTTTAATGCATGGACTACCGAAAGACCGCCGGTGATTAAGCGTCTCAGAGAATCGATAATTATCCCGCTTTGAATGCCGGCTTCTTTTCCGCTTCCCATACCATCAGCCAGAATCAGGTAATAAGAATTTCCGGCAGAAAAACCCAAAGCGGTGTCACCGCTGATTTGCTCGCAACTGCGTGTTTTGCAAAGTGCGGCGCAGGAAATCTCATAGCGCCTGCTTTCTTTGATTTGTACCACAAAATCCTCTTCGAAAGAAGTTGTTTTTAAAGTGAAGCCTCGATTAAAATATCCGGATACAACTTCACGAATAATTTTTTCATAGAGAATATCGCCCATCGGATGAAATTGAATGCTGCATTTTTTGAGATTTTGTTCGTCAATGATAAAATTAATATCTTTTACTGAAATTCTGCGACCCTCTAAAGCTTCCTTGATTTTATTTTCTTCTTCATTCAAAAAAGAAATGGGATGTACCGCAGCATCCATTTTACGTTCGATCCGTTTGGAAATTTGTTCTAATTCTTCAAGCAGAGTTTCATAGTCTTCTGAATGGGTGTGCACCAATTGACGTTCAATTATTTCTGACATGGCATGGGGTTTTATGCAAAAGGAAAGAACATCTTCAATGTTTTCGATTCTTTCCGTCTTTGTGTAGCGTTCCGTAAGAAGTTCCAATCCCTCTGATAATTCAAATAAATTCTTATCATAGCACTTTTCTGCACGGGGGCAAATTTTTTCGCACGCCTTCTGACATTGGGGAATGATATTATTAGCGCCGCACACGTTATCTTTGGTTTTCCCGCTGCTTTTTACTGGGATATATGCGGACAAAACTGTACGCAGTTTCTGCTTTGGAATAAATAAAACCAACGAATAGGCAACCATCGGCTCTAAGAAATATGAATAGTTCCATGGAAATTTTCCAAAGAAAATTAAAATCGCATCGTATACCAATAGAAATGCGGTCAAGGACATTCGATCTGAAAAGTGTGAAAAGACGCACCCAATGAGCGTACCGACCACTACTGCCGTAAATATAGACTCACCGCCATTTCCAACAGCCGCAAGTAAGATGGCAAGGCACGACCCCAAAACCGCCGCATGGCCGCTTTTAAGACAGCAGATTGCCATAAACAGAACAACCAACGCAGCCATTCTTGCGACGCTCATGGAAAAAATATACACATTATGAAGGGTGATAATAATTAAAACCAAAGTTATAACGGCCGCAATCAACTCCCGAGAAGATAGGAGACAGGATTGACGAAATCCGCGTACAGCATAATTAATAAAATAGACACAACAACAAATAAGGACACTTTCTCCCAACAGTATCAACACATTAAACAGTGTCAACTGATCGATCATCAAAAATAAAAAGCCAGAAATAAAGCAAGACGCTGCTGATAAAATAGCGGTATCGTTTTTGATGACGTGTAATGATTTTCTGAAAACCATATGGACGATATAGATCATAGTTAGTGCCGTGATATATTTAAATACTGAAAGGGAAAACGGTCCGGAAATAATGCCAAATGCACTTCCGATATAGCAGAAGGTAGGCATCAGTCCAATTCCGCTGCCGACAGAAATCAGAATGAGCGAAAAAGGGGAGAAATTCTCAAAAATTTCGCATTTTGCAATCAAAAAACCGAGCATTAAAGACAGAATTATCTTCAATACGTTATAAAAACCAAGCGTCACAAACTGCTGAAACCGATCCAATTGGTGATGAATTTTAACCATTTTATACTCCTCTTTAACGTCGTTTTCTCCCATTATAGCGAGGAGATAAAAACCTTTTTGTCGTATTTTGAGCCGATTTAAAATATTTTCAAAAAATTCATGGATATTTAAGCGATAATCCGTTATAATAAGTTTAATAACCATAAGGATGGGAAGAATGAACGGAAACTTAAATGAAATTGTCGTTCCATTATTGAAGTGGTACATAAATAATAAACGCGACCTGCCGTGGCGCCACGATCCAACGCCTTATCGTGTATGGATTTCTGAGATTATGCTTCAGCAGACGCGTGTCGACCCTGTTATTCCGTATTATTTACGCTTTATGGAAGAGATCCCGGACGTTGAAACCTTAGCCTCCATTCCGGAAGATCGCCTCATGAAGCTTTGGGAGGGCTTGGGATATTATAGCCGCGCGAGAAACTTGCAAAAAGCCGCCATCGAGGTTATAAAGCAAAAGTCCTTTCCATCTAATTTTGAGGGATGGCGTGCACTTCCCGGGATCGGAGACTATACCGCCGGTGCAATCTGCTCTATCGCACTTGGATTGCCGACCCCGGCGGTAGATGGAAACGTACTGCGGGTCTTATCCAGAGTTATTGGATCCTATGATGACATTGCTGCGCCATCAGTTAAACGTAGTTTCACGGAAGCTTTGCGCGAAATCTATCCTAAAGATCGAACCTCCGACTTTACTCAAGCGCTGATGGAGCTTGGAGCTATTGTTTGTTTGCCAAATGGTGCTCCGCTTTGTGAAAGCTGCCCTCTGCGCACCTTGTGTATCGCCAAAAGTGAGGGGTTAACCGAAGAAATCCCTATTAAAACAGCAAAGAGAAAACGTAAAGTCGAGCAGAAGACAGTACTCTTATTGCGTCATGGTGATTTAATTGCTCTACATCGGCGTCCCGAGCAAGGCCTTTTGGCTAATTTATGGGAGTTTCCCAATCTCCCAAACTTTCTGACCGATCAAGAACTCGATCAATATCATCCATTAAAGACATCAAAGCTTCCGGCTTCAACTCATATTTTTACTCATATTGAATGGCAAATGATAGGGTATGAGTTATTTTTGCCCGAGCTTGATCCGACCTACGAATGGGTCACTGTGGGGGAGGCGCTTCATCAAAAAGCAATCCCCAGTGCCTTTCGATGTTATATTAACTACTTGAAAAATCAACGTTATGAGGAGTAAGACGATGAAACATATTTTAAAGTGTGCGGCATCTCTGATTTTGGATCAGTTTGTCGGAATTATCTCCGGGTTTATGCTGGTGCTTTGTGTCAGTACAATTTTTGAAAATAGCTTGACCGGATACACCATTGCATTTTGCATTTGTTTCGGCTTTTATGCTTACGTTACATATAATTCTGCATTTAAGAGCGGTTTTCACGATAAAAACCGCACCGAAAAAACACCGCATTACTTTGGCTATTTTTACAAAGGTGCTTTGGCGGGAATCGTTGCTGCTATTCCGTTGTTGACGATTTACATCGCTTATCGCATGACCAATGCCGGCATTGTGGCTCTTTATTATATGATCGCTAATATGTACTGGACATGGCCGATGATCAATATGTTTCCCAATCATCAGCAATTTGTGATGGCGGTAGCCTTTCTGCCAATGATTTTGATCCCTTGGCTCGGATATATCGCCGGCTTTAAAAACTTTATGATTTCCGATCTTGCTCTCAAACTGTATAAAAAAATTGTCGAAAAATAACAAATAAGCGCACACCATAATCCAATGGTGTGCGCTTATTCGTCATATTGACTTTTAATATATATTATGCTAAAATGATTACAATTATTATTACTGGGTGAAATTTGATGTGTTGTAATTTGGCTTCAAAAAGCGAAACGCCTTTAGTCTCCGTATATTGCATGACCTATAATCAAGAGGACACCATCGCGCAAACCATTGAGAGTATTATCGGTCAAAAGACGACCTTTCCTTTTGAACTAATCGTGCACGATGATGCCTCTACTGATCGCACAGCAGAAATCGTACAGCACTATGCTGAAGCCTATCCGCAGATCGTTCGCCCTATTTTACAGCAGAAAAACCAATATAAAAAATGCAATATATTTAAGACGCATATTCATCCCATCAGTAAAGGCGCTCTGATCGCAATTTGCGAAGGGGATGATTATTGGAATGATGACACGAAGCTGCAACGCCAAGCGGACTACATGATACAGCATCCGGAATGCACCCTTTGTTTCCATAGTGTTTTGCAGTTAAATTCCAAAGGGGAGTACATGACGGTTCGACCGTTGAAAAAATCGTGTGTGGTTTCAGGCTCCGAGATTGTCAAACGAGGCGGTCTTTTTTGCCCCACGGTATCTTCAATGTTTCGCAGAGAAGTGATGGATGCCTGGCCTCAGTTCCGCGATGAAGCGGATATTTATGATTATCCGTCGCAGGTGCTTGCCGCATCAATGGGTACAGTTTATTACATGGATCGAATTATGGGCGTATACCGCTTTGCATCAGCCGGCTCCTGGACGGCTCAGAATAAAGATCAAGTCAATTACGATCACGTGGAAAATGAGACAAAGTGGCTTTCGCAATTTGATACCTATTCCGGCGGAAGGTTCACCCATGATATTCACTACCATTTAGCGCATATGTGGTTTACAGAATATCGCAAAACCTTTGACCCCGCAGTACGCAAAAATGCTCTGCATTATACGCGGATGTTATCTTTAAAAGATCGTCTTGTTTTTATGATTTTGATCGCTTTATTCTCTATAACAGGAAAGGGCGGCAACAAATTTTGGGAACGATTTAAAAAGCTTCTTCTGAAATAGAGAAAAGAAGGTGTTGATATGGATGATAAAATTTTAGTGACGCGTTCCTCGATGCCTCCGTTCGAGGAGTACATTGAGGAAATTCGCCCTTTATGGGAGTCCCGATGGCTGACAAACTCCGGCGCAAAGCATCAGGAACTGGAAAACAAACTCTGCGAATATCTTGGTGTTTCCAATACCGCCCTTTGCGTAAACGGTCATCAAGCCTTAGAGTGCATTTTGGAGGTTTTTGATCTGAAGGGGGAAGTAATCACAACGCCCTTCACCTTTGTTTCCACCACCAATGCAATCGTGCGAAAGGGACTGACCCCGGTATTTTGCGATATTAACGACGAAGACTTTACAATCGACGTTAATAAGATCGAAGCCCTTATCACGGATAAAACTTGCGCGATCATGCCGGTGCACGTATACGGCAATCTATGTGACGATGAAACAATTCGCGAAATCGCCGATCGCCATGGGCTTAAAGTGATCTATGATGCTGCGCACGCCTTTGGTGTACAGAAAGATGGCGTCGGTGCCGCCGCCTTGGGTGATGCCTCTATGTTTAGTTTCCATGCCACGAAGGTTTTTCATTCCATCGAGGGTGGCGCCGCAATTTTTCGCGACGATGCCAACTACCAAAAGATCAACCATTGCAAAAACTTCGGTATGACCTCTCCCGAAACACTTTCCTTTACCGGCGGAAATGCGAAGATGAATGAATTCTGCGCTGCCATGGGGCTCTGCAATCTGCGGCATATTGATGATTCCATTGCCTCAAGAAAGATTGCTGCCGATCGTTATAGAGAACGGTTGCAGGATGTTCCCGGACTGCAGCTCAGTGTAATTCAAAAAGGAGTTAAGAGCAATTACGCATATTTCCCGCTTGTGGTGCATCCGGAAACATTCGGCTGTAACCGCGATCAAGTGCTTGATGCTTTAGCAGATCAGAATATCGGTGCCAGAAAGTATTTTTACCCCTTGACAAGTTCGGTCGAAAGTTTTAAAGGAGCCTATGATCCCTCTGCAACACCGGTTGCAAAGCGCATCTCAGAACGTGTACTCTGTTTGCCGCTTTATGAAGGTCTTGAAATCAAAGACGTGGATCGCATTTGCGATACGATATTAAATTCAGTGAGGTAACTATTATGAACATTGCATTAATTATTGCCGGCGGTAGCGGTCAGAGGATGCATCAAAATATTCCCAAGCAGTTTTTAACCGTCGATGAGCGTCCTGTAATTGTTTACACCTTGGAAGCCTTCCAAAAACACTCTGATATTGATGCCATAGCGGTGGTTTGCATTGAAGGTTGGGAGAATATGCTTTGGGCGTATGCCAATCAGTTTAACATCACAAAGCTGAAGCACGTCATTCCCGGCGGTAAAAACGGGCAGGATTCCATTCGTAACGGCGTCTATGAGCTGGAAAAACATTATTCTAAAGACGATATAGTTCTGATCCATGACGCGATCCGTCCGATGGTTTCTCAGGAGATTATCTCCGATTGTATCGTTAAGACCCAGCAGAACGGGTGTGCCATCGCAGTTATTCCTTGCGCAGAAGCAATGGTGATCACAAAGGATCAGGAAACTTCAACCGACTGCTATCCCCGCGATGAATTAAAGCGTACCCAGACTCCTCAGGGCTTTTCCATCGGAAAGATCTGCGACCTTCATCGGCGCGCTTTGGAGGCTGGTATTACCAATTCTGTCGCGTCAGTTACTTTGATGATCGAAATGGGGGAGAAGGTCTATTTTTCTGCCGGTTCTGAAAAGAATATCAAATTGACCACCATTGAAGATATAGATATTTTTAAAGCACTTTTGAATGTTAAACGATCCAACTGGTTAAAGTGAGGTAAATAATTTGTTTTTGTACGATAGTGCAACCTACCGCAAAGATTTATCAACCGCCATTTCCGCCGTCCCCCGGATCCGGGAGTTACACAACTCCTCTATTATGATTACCGGCGCAACCGGGTTGATCGGTTCTTTTCTTGTGGATATGCTTTTGGAGTATAACCGTCTTGAAGATGCCGGTATTCACGTTTATGCGTTAGGTAGAAGTGAAAAAAGATTAAAGGTGAGATTTGAAGGTGCTATTACCGATCATCTGCACTTTGTTGAGCATGATGTGAATCAACCACCGACGTTTGATTTTGCTATCGACTACGTTATTCATGCGGCCAGCAATGCATATCCCGCATCCTTTGCAGAAGATCCCGTCGGCACAATTCTCAACAATGTTTTTGGTACACAATACCTGCTCCATTATGCCAAGGAACATCAGGCGAAGCGCTTTTTATTCGTATCGTCCGGCGAGGTCTACGGACAGGGTGACCCGAACCTGAAAGCTTTTTCGGAGCATTTCAATGGCTATGTGGATCCGACCGAGCCGCGTTCTTGCTATCCGTGCTCTAAGCGCACCGCAGAAACCCTTTGCGTTTCATATACACAGCAATATGGTTTGGAAACGGTAATTGCAAGACCGTGCCACATTTACGGTCCTAATACGACGGCGAGTGATAACCGTGCAAGTGTGCAATTTATGAATAACGCCGTCAATGGGGAAGACATCCTTATGAAAAGCAGAGGAACTCAAATGCGTTCTTATTGCTACGTGGCAGATTGCGCCTCTGCAATTTTGACAATTTTGCTGTGCGGTCAATCCAAAGAAGCCTATAACGTTGCAAATCCAAACGCACGTGTTACAATCGCCGAATTGGCTGAAGCCATCGCTGAAACAGCCGGTCGCAAAGTGGTATTCTCCGAATTGGAACCGATTGCCAAGGAGCAGCAGACTCCCATTACCTATGCGGTTTTGGATAGCGATAAGCTTTGTGCACTTGGGTGGAAAGGGAACTACACAATAGAGCAAGGTGTTTTGAGCACCTATCAAGTACTAACAGAGAGATAAGGATCAATCTTTTATGAGTATTCAAACGAAAAAAGATTTCAAATATGCAACCCTCTATAATGCGAAGGAGGGTGCTTATTATACCGACGGCAAAACGGAAGGTCTCGTTATGGGTCCCGAAACTGCCAAGCGTTTTGCGCAAAACGATGATTGCGCTGTAACGATCTGTTGCATCACCTATAAGCACGAAGAATATATTCGCGATGCTTTAGATGGTTTTTTGAAACAAAAAACCAATTTTAAGTATAAAGTGTTTGTTGGCGAGGATCACGGTCCTGACGGTACTGCTGATATTGTACGGGAATATGCCGAAAAGTATCCCGACATTATTATTCCGTTCTTGCGCGAAGAGAATATGGGTGCTCAGGCGAATTTGATTGATCTCTGCAACCATGCCACCAGCCCCTATATCGCTTTTTGCGAGGGTGACGACTACTGGGTGGATGAGTACAAACTGCAAAAACAGTATGACTACATGCAGGCGCATCCCGAAATGAGAGTTGCCTATACGCGTGCTGAAATCAGCGCGCCGGAGGATTGGTTCCTGCGCGATTGGTTCAAATCTGATAAGGATGGCAAGATGATCTTCCCGGATTGCGAGCCTTCCTATAAACTGAAAATGACGCCGCACTCTGCATCGGATTGTGTCTGGGTATTCCCGGCACATACGGCAACCGTCTTTTATCGTTGGAACTATGACGTTGTCATTCCCGAGTGGTATTATACCGGAATTATCGGTGACCATCCCATCTTTATGATGCAGCTCGGGGAGGGACTGGCCGGATTTTTACCCGACGTTACCGCGGTTTATCGCCGCAGCAATGTGGGCGTATATATGAGTGCCAATATGGACGAGCACTTTATGAAGACGCGGCTGGATCACATTCGTTGGATGAGCGGTCTTTTGGATTGGTATGCTTCCAATCTTAAGAACTATCCCGGCGTCCCCTTTGAAAACCGAATTAAATTAGAATCCTATAACTACTTAAAAACCGCGTTGAAATTGGGCGATCATGATGCAATGGTGCACTTTTTCCAAAAGTATCCCGAGGCAGCAAGACTTTCTATGACGGCATTTCTTTCGTTTTACAACGATAGCCGCATGATGATCAGCGCTTGGTCCTGGAGCGGCTATCAGTTGATGGTTCGCAACCGTTATTTCCGTCATGGTGCAAAAATTTACGTTGCATTCCTGAAGTTTCTTAATATTGTCCTGGAGAAACTCGGAAAAGTCAAGAAAGGTATTAAAAGAGTTCTTTCGATCGTCACATACTGGTGCAACACCTTCGTACCGAAAGAAAAGAACCTTTGGGTCGTGACAAGTTTCCGCGGTAAGGGATATTTGGATAATACCAAGTATTTTTATGAGTATGTATTGGAAAACCATCCCGAAATCAATATTTACTGGCTCACCAATAACACCGCGGTATACCGTAAGTTAAAAGGGGAGAACAAGCCGGTATGTCTCGCCGGTACCAAAGAATATAAAAAAATCCTTTCCAGCGCAGAGATTGCTGTCACGGATCACTACGCCTCCTCGGATTACGATCCTTTCCTTGGCTTTAACGACAAAACCAAGGTTGTTCAGCTTTGGCATGGGGTTGGATTTAAAGCCATGGGGGATGCCAATGGCGTCCGCAACACCACTGAGCGCGGTGCGCGCTACAGTTGGGATATCCTGCCGACTGACAAGGATAATTGCTTTACAAAACTCCTGAAGCGCATCAAGTATTTCTTCAAGGCTCCTTATCGCGAACTCTTTGAAAAATATTTTCTTTTCGTATGTCCTGGGCAGGAGCGGCTGGAAATGATCGCGGATATTTGGAAGGTGCCCCGCGAAAACTGCTTTATGGCAGGACATCCGCGTGATATTTTGATGTATCAAGCCAAAAAGCAGGCGGAGCCTATCAAAATCATGTATGCCCCCACATATCGTTTTGATTATCAACGTGAGACCGCTATGGTGCAGGAGTTCCTCGATGCCGCACCGGCAATTCAGGAATTAATGGAGCAGATCAACGGCAATTTCTATCTTCGGATGCACCCCCACACCTGGCGCAGTTATAGCGGCAAAATCAAAAACGTGCTGAAGCAGTATGATCGTGTATTGCTACATGATGAACCGGACGTTTACACCGAGATCGGTACCTTCTCCATCATGATTACCGATTATTCCAGTATTGGATTGGATTTTGCTCAGCTGGATCGACCGGTTATTTTCCATGGTTCTGATTACGATTGGTTCGTAGAGAACGAAGCGGGATTTAATCTTGATTTCCCCAGCGTAATCCCCGGTCCTATGACCGGTAGCTGGAACGAAACGTTGCAGCAGGTAAAAGCCTATTATGAAGATCCCATGAAAGATGCGGCGCTTCGCAACGAGAAACTAAAATACTTCTTTACAAAAGAAGTTAATGGACCGGATAATTCCAAACGGATAGTGGAAGAAATTAAACGCCGCATTGGCTTATAAGTGAGGCAAAGATGAAACAAATTAAAATCATGGTATTTCCTTGCGGATCTGAGATCGGCTTAGAACTGCACCGTTCCTTAAAAGATATTCGTTTTATCGATCTTTACGGCGCATCAAGCGTGGACGATCACGGGCGCTGGGTTTATAAAAACTATATCGGCGATATTCCGTTTATCTCGGATCCGGCTTTTGTCGACGTCTTAAATCGTTATATCGACGAGTTGGGTATAGACTTCATTTTTCCAGCCTTCGACAGCGTCATCCTGGCGCTTTCCGAGAACCGAGAGAAGCTACACGCCAAGCTATTGACTTGCCCTCATGAAACGGTTGAAATCTGCCGGAGCAAGAGCAAAACCTATGCGCGGCTTGCTGGATGTGACTTTTTGCCAAAGATTTATAAAACGCCGGATGAGATCGAGCAATATCCCGTCATCATCAAGCCCACCGAATCCCAAGGTGCGCAGGGTTTCATGATTTTAAAGACCAAAGATGAGTTGCACCATGAACTTTCTGTCCGCTCGGAGGAGCAAGTTGTTTGTGAGTATCTGCCCGGCGAAGAGTATACCATTGATTGCTTCACAGATCGTCACGGAAAGCTTCGTTATGCTTCCTGCCGTAATCGGCACCGCATCAAAAACGGCATCAGCGTGAACTCCACCTTGATAGCGCCGGATGCACGTGTTTTGGAAATTGCCGAAGCTATCAATCAACGGATGGAATTCCGGGGTGTTTGGTTTTTCCAATTAAAGTTGAATACGCAAGGGGAATACCGCCTTTTGGAATGTGCCACCCGCGTAGCCGGCACTATGTGTGTCGAGCGTGCCGCCGGCATTAACTTGGCTTTGCTTACTGTTTTTGATGCTATGGATTATGACATTGATATTCCGGGGCAGATCAGCAATGTAACGGTTGACCGTGCGCTTAATAACGTCTTTAAATTAGACATTGACTACGATGAGGTTTACATGGACTTTGACGATACGGTCATTGTCCACGATCGCGTCAACTTCAACGTTCTGCGCTTTATCTACCAGTGCGTTGAAAATAAAATACCGGTCATTTTATTGACGCGCCATGAGACGGATATTATTGCCGATCTGAAAGCGCGGAGAATTGCACCGGAGTTATTTGACAAAATTATTTGCCTGCCTCGCTCGGAGCGGAAGATCGATCATGTTTCTCCCTCCAAAAAGGCGTTGTTTGTTGACGATTCCTTTGCAGAACGCAAAAGTATGCAGGATGCATACGGAATTTGGACATTAGGCGTAGATGCAGTAGAAGCACTGCTGGATGAGCGCCAGTAAGAAAGAGGGTTTTGTTTTGCTGGAAAAAGCAAAAAAGTATCGTTTTCTTTTTGAAGAGCTGGTGAAGCGTGATTTCAAAAAGAAGTATAAAGGAACATTCCTGGGCGTAATCTGGAGCATTCTGGCGCCTTTATTGAACGTATTGGTATTAATGCTGGTCTTTACCAACTTTTTTGGTCGGGAACAGGAGCATTTTATCATTTACATTTTTAGCGGCACCTTGATCATGTCCTTTTACACCGAGTGTACGCAAGGGTGTATGCGCGGTTTAATTGCCAATGCTTCCATCTTCAGTAAAATCAACGTACCGAAGTATTTGTTCCTCTTATCCAAAGCATTTCAAGCCTTTATCAACTTTATGCTGACCTTTGCGTTATTTATCGTTTTTTGCATTTTCAGCGGCATTCAGTTCGGTTGGCATACGTTTATGCTGATTTACCCGATGTTTTGGCTCTTGATCTTTTGCTTTGGCGTGGGTATGGTGCTTTCGGCGCTCTTTGTGTTCTTCAGAGACATTGAATATCTTTATAGTGTCTTTTTGACGTTACTGAATTATGTATCTGCCATCTTCTATCCGGTCACCATTTTGCCGGAAGAATTCCGAAAGCTCTTTTTCTGTAATCCTGTCTACGTATTCATTTACTACTTCCGTTGCATTACCATCGAAAATGTTATTCCGTCGCTCGGTGTCCATGCGCTTTGCGCCGGTTATGCGTTGCTCTTCCTTTTGATTGGCAGCATTATCTATAAGAAATGCAATCATGAATTCTTGTATTATGTGTAACGAGGTGCGAAATGTCGGTAATTGAATGTAAAGATGTATCAATTCGCTATAAAACCGGTGACATAAAAGCAATTGGCTTTAAAGACTATGTCATCCGAAAGCTTTCCGGCAATTTCAAGGTAAATGAATTTTGGGCAAATAAAAATATTTCATTTTCTTTGGAAAAGGGCGATATGCTCGGTATCGTAGGCACCAACGGCGCTGGAAAATCTACCCTGCTCAAAGCGGTGACCGGCATCATGATTCCTACAAAGGGGACTGTGACCACTAAAGGAAACATTGCCGCTTTGCTCGAACTTGCCTCCGGTTTTGATCCGGATTTAACAGTGCGTGAAAACACCTTTCTACGCGGTGCATTGCTCGGATATTCCAAAGCGTTTATTAATCAAAAATACGATGAAATCATCGCCTTTGCTGAGCTGGAAGAATTTCAGGATCATATGTTTAAGCATCTATCCAGCGGCATGAAAAGCCGCTTGGCCTTTTCCATTGCTTGCTTGGTGGAACCGGACATTTTGATCTTGGATGAAGTACTCAGCGTGGGGGACGAGGGATTCAAGGATAAAAGCGGTCACCGAATCAAGAGCATTCTCGCCAACGGCGTGACCGGAATTTTGGTATCCCACTCTGTCCAGCAAGTGCGCGATCTTTGCAATAAAGCGCTTTGGCTGGATCACGGCAATCAAATCGCATTTGGATCTTCTTACGAAATCTGCAATGCATATAGCGCTTATATCTTCTCACCCAAGGAAAATAAGCGGCTTCCCACCTGCGAGGAAGAGGTCAAGGCCAACGCCACGTTATTTGCTCAGGCTTGGCGCCTTGGAGTCAAGGAACGGATGGCAAAAACCAATCCACCAGGGGAGACTGAAACTGCGAGATTGCAGAGATTAATGGATGTTGTTGAAAAAATGACACCGGAAGAAAGAGAAAGTATAATGAGGTGAATGGTATGAAAGGTATTATTCTTGCCGGCGGATCCGGTACGCGTTTATATCCTTTGACACGAGTAACATCGAAGCAGTTACTACCCATTTATGATAAACCCATGATTTACTATCCCTTATCCACGCTGATGCTGGCAGGGATTCGGGATATTCTCATCATTTCCACCCCCGAAGATACGCCCAGATTTGAAGCACTTTTAGGGGATGGACATCATTTTGGCGTCAACCTCTCCTATGCGGTGCAGGAAAGTCCAGATGGGTTGGCTCAAGCCTTTTTAATTGGGGAGGAGTTCATCGGTGATGAACCCTGCGCCATGGTTTTGGGCGATAATATTTTCTACGGTGGTTACTTTACCAAGCATTTGAACGAGGCGGTTCAGAATGCTGAAAACGGCTATGCCACCATCTTTGGCTATTATGTGACCGATCCCGAGCGATTTGGGATTGTCGAATTCGATGATAATCTCAAGGTTCTTTCTTTGGAAGAAAAACCTCAGGATCCAAAGTCCAATTACTGCGTAACCGGTCTTTATTTCTACGACAAACGGGTTGTTGAGATGGCAAAAAAAGTAAAGCCCTCCGCAAGAGGAGAGCTGGAGATCACCGATCTCAACAAACTTTATTTAGAAGATGATCACCTCAAGGTGCAGATCTTAGGACGCGGTTTTGCCTGGATGGACACCGGCACTCGGGACAGCTTGATGGATGCGGCTACCTTTGTCCAGACCGTGCAAAATCGCCAGGGCGTCGTTATTTCTGCGCCCGAAGAGATTGCTTATCATTTGAAATGGATCACCAAAGAGCAGCTTTTATACTCCGCCGAGCTTTACGGCAAATCTCCCTACGGCGAGCATCTGCGCCGTGTAGCGATGGATAAATTGCGTCGTTTCTAATCAATATTAAGAGAGGTACATATTATGACAATCTTTGTAACCGGCGGTGCCGGGTTTATTGGTTCCAATTTTGTCTTTCATATGCTCAAAAAGTATCCCGATTACCGCATTGTTTGTATCGACAAATTGACCTATGCCGGCAATCTCTCCACGCTGCAACCGGTAATGAATAACCCCAATTTCCGTTTTGCGAAGCTGGACATCTGTGATAGAGAGGGGATTTATCAGCTCTTCGAAGAAGAGCATCCGGATATTGTCGTCAATTTTGCGGCAGAAAGCCACGTCGACCGCTCCATCGAAGATCCCGGCATCTTTTTGCAGACCAATATCATGGGTACCGCCGTATTGATGGATGCTTGCCGCAAATACGGAATTGGAAGATACCATCAGGTTTCTACCGACGAAGTATACGGTGATCTTCCGTTGGATCGTCCCGATCTTTTCTTTACCGAAGAAACCCCCATTCATACCAGCAGTCCTTATAGTAGTTCCAAGGCCGGTGCGGATCTTTTGGTTTTGGCTTATCATCGCACCTTCCAGCTGCCGGTTACCATCAGCCGCTGCTCCAATAACTATGGTCCGTATCATTTCCCGGAAAAACTTATTCCGTTAATGATCGCCAATGCACTGAACGATAAACCCTTGCCGGTTTATGGGGAAGGCTTAAACGTGAGAGATTGGCTTTACGTTGAGGATCATTGCAAGGCCATTGATCTGATTATTCATAAAGGGCGCGTCGGTGAGGTATACAACATCGGCGGTCACAATGAAATGAAGAATATCGACATTGTCAAGATCATCTGTAAAGAATTGAATAAACCTGAAAGTCTGATCACTTATGTGGCAGACCGTAAAGGTCACGATATGCGCTATGCCATCGACCCCACTAAAATTCACAATGAATTGGGATGGCTGCCGGAAACCAAATTTGCAGATGGCATCAAAAAGACCATTCAATGGTATCTGGATAATCGGGAATGGTGGGAAACCATCATCAGCGGCGAATATCAGAACTATTATGAAAAGATGTATGGCAATCGATAAAAGGAGATATTGCAATGCTTGAGCAATTAAAAGAGGCTGTTTGCGCCGCGAATTTGGATCTGGTTCAAAAGGGCGTGGTCGTCTATACCTGGGGCAATGTGAGCGGAATTGACCGTGAAAAAGGACTGGTCGTCATCAAACCCTCCGGCGTAGACTATGCCAACATGAAGCCCGAAGACATGGTGGTTGTCGATCTTAAAACCGGTGAAACCGTAGAGGGGAAGTGGAGACCTTCCTCCGATACTCCCACTCACTTAGAATTATACCGCGCATTTCCAAATATCGGCGGTATTACACATACCCATTCCATTAATGCTGTCGCATTTGCGCAAGCGGGAATCGATATTCCGGCGCTCGGCACCACGCATGCAGATTACTTCTGGGGCGATATTCCCTGCGCAAGAGAACTGACAGAAGAAGAGGTCAAGGGCGCTTATGAAGCCAATACCGGTCTGGTCATTATTGAAACGATCAAAGAGCGCGGATATGACCCCCTGGCCATCCCCGGCATCAACGTGAAAAACCATGGACCCTTTACTTGGGGAAAGGACGCTGCAGGCTCCGTTTTTAATGCCGTAGTTATGGAAAAGGTCGCCGATATGGCACTCCGCACCTTAGCGCTGAATCCCCATAGCTCTTTGGCTCAGTATGTTCTGGATAAGCATTACGATCGTAAACATGGAAAAAACGCCTATTACGGGCAAAAATAATTCCGATACCCTGTCTTAACGGCAGGGTATTTTTCTTTCACCCACCATCATATATAAATATAGAGGTGAGGGAGTATGCTTTTAAGAAAAATCAAAGGGATTACGGCAGTATTTACAATTTGCATTCTGTTTGCTTTAGTTGCCGCGCAATTGCCCCATGATTTTTTATCATTAAATACATCAACCAAAAATATTCAGTACATCATCGATGCAGGTCATGGAATTCCGGACGGAGGAACAGTAGGAGCGGATGGTACTACGGAGCAGGAATTAAACCTTGCCATAGCGCTCAAACTTTCTAAGGAATTAGAAAAACATATGGTCAACCATATTCTGACCCGCTCTGATGAAAACAGTATTTTTACTGAAGGGGAGACGATTCATGCCAAAAAGGTATCCGATGTACGAGAACGCATTGCCATCGCCAATGAAACACCTACCACGCCGTTGATCAGTATCCATATGAACAGCTATCCAAGCCAATCTGTGCGCGGAATCCAGGTCTTTTATAGCGAAGGTAATACTGAGGCCAAAAAGCTCGCAGAAACGCTACAGAACGCATTTAACGCCCAAATACAGCCAAATAACACCAAAACACTCAAAACCATTTCAAAAAATATTTATCTTTTTTCCCATATCAGTAATCCCTCAGTTTTAATCGAGTGCGGATTTCTGACGAATCCCCAGGAACTGCAAAAATTGAAAACCGAGGAATACCAAGAAACTCTTGCAAAGCTCATGGCAGAAGTTCTTATTAGTTGACTTTGGATTGAAAATGAAGTAAACTAATAGAAGAATAAAGCAATTAAAGGCGGAAAAACAAATGGCCAAAATCAAGCAAGTATATATCTGCACACAATGCGGCTACGAAAGCCCCAAGTGGAACGGTCAATGTCCTCAATGCAAGGAATGGAGCACCATGGAGGAGAAGATCGTCCAGCAGTCCTCCAAGAGCGGCATGAGTAGTGTCTCTAAAGCAGTTGAAATCAAACCGATCGGTGAAATCAAAGGCGGTAGCGAGATGCGTTTTTCTACCGGCTTGAAAGAACTGGATCGCGTCCTTGGTGGCGGTCTGGTCGTCGGATCTTTGACTTTAGTGGGTGGCGATCCCGGCATCGGTAAATCTACGTTGCTTTTGCAGATTTGCCAGCATTTGGGGAAAGATAAATCCATTCTTTACGTCTCGGGCGAGGAGTCCATGAGCCAAATCAAACTACGCGCTGAACGTCTTCAAGTGACGACAGAGCAGCTTTATCTTGCTTGCGAAACCAATGTGGAATCCATCCTAAGCGCCTGTACAGCCAACCGACCGGATATTCTGATCGTCGATTCGGTTCAGACGATGATGACCGAGCGGGTTTCCGGCACGCCCGGTAGTGTATCTCAAATTAAAGAGGCTACCGCAGCATTTATGCACCTGGCGAAAGAAGAGGGGATCACCGTCTTTATTATCGGTCACGTCACAAAAGAGGGCGCTTTGGCCGGTCCTAAAGTCTTAGAACACATGGTAGATACCGTATTATATTTTGAAGGGGACAAAAACTTAAATCATCGTATCCTGAGAACTGTCAAAAACCGCTTTGGATCCACCAATGAAATCGGTGTATTCGATATGCAAAACGGCGGGCTTGTGGAGGTGGACAATCCCTCGAAAATGTTTTTGGAAGGTCGTCCGGAAAACGTCCCCGGCACCTGTGTGACCTGTATTTTAGAGGGTACCCGTCCGGTTTTGGCTGAAATTCAGGCTTTGGTAGCCAAGACCGGTTATCCGGTTCCCAGAAGAATGGCCAGCGGCATTGACTTTAACCGAATGGCTTTATTAATTGCCGTCTTGGAAAAACGTGCCAACTTTGTCCTTTATAATCAGGATGCCTATGTAAATGTTGTCGGTGGATTTCGTGTGTTGGAGACCGCCGCTGACTTAGCGATTGTTTTGGCCATCGCATCCGGTTTTTCAGATTTTGAGATGCCCGGCGATCTGATTGCAGTTGGTGAGATCGGACTTTCCGGCGAGATCAGAGCTGTCTCGTTTTTAGAAAAAAGAATTAAAGAGGCACAGAAACTTGGATTTACCAAAATCATGGTTCCGTCCCGCAACAAGCTTACACATTCCATCGAGGGAATTGAGGTTATTACGGTTTCATCCGTTTCCCAAGCGATATATATAATCCGTAATGAATTGCAATAAAAAATCACCCCATAGGGGGTGATTTTTTTATCTTTTTTCTTCTAAATAAAGTGAAGCTTCCATATCGGCCGTTGCCAATGCAAAGGCTAAGGGGTACATTTCAAAAGCTTTGGAGCAATTACGAATGTCTTTTTCCTCCGAAAAGCCCATATGATAACGAATTGCAAAAGCCTCCTCACGGGTCAGCTTCATAAAGCCGCCAATGATATAGACACTCTTTTCGCCATGGCCATAGGGGAGGTTATCATCAAATTCATAATACGGAACCTTTTCCCATATGCCTGCATCATTTTTCACATTCCGCATGGAAGTCTTATAAACGTTTACCTTACAAATATCGTGAAGCAACGATACAATTGCAATGCTTTCTTCGCTATATTCATTTTGAAAGAGTTTCTTTGTATAGGGGCGCTTCAGATATTCCGTCAAACACTGATAGACATTCAGGCTATGCTCACAAAGACCGCCGGGATAATTACCGTGAAACCGCGTACTGGCGGGAGCGATAAAGAAATCAGAGCCGCTGCCGCACAGATAATCCAACAATTCCTCGGCGCCTTCTCGCTTAATTAAGGAACGGTAAAGATCACAAAATTCACCCTTCAGTTCATGTAACTCCATGTTTTTCCTCCTTCGGCATATCTTTCCATAAATGCAGTTTGCCGCTTTCATGCAAATTCTTCAAAATCACTACCGTGATGGGGATTAAAAACATTCCGCCAAAACCGAACAGCTTCAAGCCAACCCAAATACAGAAAAGGGTCAAAATCGGCATCATACCAACATGATCGCCAATCACCTTCGGTTCCAGAATCTGACGAACAATGGTGATCACAATATACATACAAGCCAATATTAAAGCTGTCCAAGGTTGACCGCTCAGCAAGCAAAATACAGCCCATGGAATTAAGACGGTTCCCACGCCCAAAACCGGCAAAATATCGACAATCGCAATTAAAAATGCAAGAGGAAGTGCCGGTTTAAAGCCAAAGATCAAAAAGAAGATCAGCAGCTCCACAAAGGTAATCAGCATCAAAAGCAGATAGGAACGAAGATATTTTCCTACAGTCGTAAACAGGCTACGTTTAATTTCAATCAACAACTCCTGCTGTTCCGGGCGGAACTGCGCCAAGCAGAAACGCTTAACAGTGGGGAAGGAGATGGACATAAATACACTGGAAACCACCGAAACAATGAAGAATACCAGAATATTCGGAATGTACGTCACCACATTTCCTGCGTAACCTAAAACCAAACTGCCCAAAGAACCGGTAACCAAAGACGTATAATCATAATTTGAGATATAATCCAATGTTTTGACCAAGACATCGTCCGGGAGCATGGAAAAAATGCCCGTTCCGTCTTTTAACGTACCCTTCAAATATCCCACAAAGGATCGAATCTGGCCGGGTATTCCGGAAATCAAATCTTTAGCCTCAGTCAAAATAGTCCCGGAAA
Organism: Eubacteriales bacterium; assembly: GCA_045541555.1. GTDB lineage: Bacteria > Bacillota > Clostridia > Oscillospirales > QAKW01 > QAKW01. The sequence continues at coordinate 193,478 of JAZQJH010000036.1, forward strand.
GAAAGCCGCCCAAAACAAGAAGAGTAATGAGTAAAAGGACAATGCTGATTGAGCTTGCAATTGCTCTCGGTAGCTTTATCTTACGAACCATCAGGCGTACTAACGGTTCTGCTAAAGAAGCTGCAATGAACGCAATGATAAAGGGTGCAATTGCACCAAAGACATAGCGAAACGCCAAATATATCAAAAATACAAAGACAGCAAGAAACGCCACTTGAATTAAGAAGTGCAGTTTTATATAGTCGCGCTTTGATAACATCTTTTACCTCTCATTAATGTAAAAATATAGTAATTATTATTATAGCACAGATATAACTAAAAAATAAAGATGATTTTAAAATTTAATAAACTTCTTGCCTTTACGTAAAAAGTGTGCTATATTGTACTCGAATCGTGGACAAATGGCTTTCTTGAAAGGATATTTAAATGAGTCAGGAGTATTTTTTAATTGATAAAAACGTTTTACCGGATGTATTTTCAAAGGTTGTAGAGGCAAAAAAACTCTTACAAACCGGGAAGTGCAAAACCATTAATGATGCTGTTAAAATGGTTGATATTTCTCGAAGTGTATTTTATAAATACAAGGACAGCGTTCATGTATTCGTAGAAAAAGATAAGCAAAATATTATCACCATCATTTTTTATCTTTCCGATGAAATCGGTGTACTTTCAAGAGTATTATCTCTGATCTCAAATGTCGGTGCCAGTATCCTTACGATTAATCAAAGTATTCCAATGAACGGAATCGCACCGGTTTCGATCTCTTTTAATATGCTGAACATGGATATTGAATTAGATCAATTATTGCGGCAAATGGAGCAGTTAAATGGCGTCTTGAGCGTCAAGCCTGTAGCAAAAGAGCGCGGATAATAATAAACTACATTAGGTCGTTAAAATAATTTTTCATTAAATGGGAGGATACCATGGGACTAATGATCCAGAAGTTCGGCGGAACCTCCATGGCCGACCGAGTTTGTATATACAACGTCGCAAATATCATCGCACGGCGGATTATAGAGGGAAATAAGGTTGTCACCGTTGTATCCGCTCAAGGCGATACAACGGATCATCTTTTAGCAAAGGCGTATGAAATAAGCGACAAGCCCCAAAAACGCGAACTGGACGCGCTTCTGGCGACGGGCGAGCAAGCATCTGCCGCTTTACTCGCAATTGCGCTTTCTGAAATTGGAGTTCCGGCCATCTCATTAAACGGAAAGCAAGCCGGCATTCTGACAAACGACCAATATGGTGATGCAGAAATTATAAGTATCGATCCTGAAATTATCAAAAGATATTTAAATCAAGGATATGCGGTTATTGTAACCGGTTTTCAAGGTGCAGATGAATGCGGAAATATCACAACGCTTGGCAGGGGAGGTTCCGACACCACCGCCGTTGCATTGGCCGCCGCGCTGAATGCGGATACCTGCCGTATTTATAAGGATGTAGATGGTATTTATACCTCAGACCCAAGAAAAGATACAACCGCAAAAAAATTAGATCATATCCATTATGATGATATGCTGAAATTATGCGATGCCGGTTCCGGTGTATTGCAGAGAAGAAGCGTTGAATTGGCAAAAGAACATCAGCTTGAACTGCAGATCTTGTCCAGCTTCCAGCTTATGAGTGGCACAACTATTGATGGAAAATAAAAAGGCGGTTTAACACCGCCTTTTTAGTCATATAGATCACGTAAACGATTAATTGCCTTCGTCTCGATTCGCGATACATAGCTACGCGAAATCCCCAGTTTTTCCGCCACTTGTTTTTGCGTCAACGGAAGTGTATTATACAGCCCATAACGCATAATTAAAATCTTTTTTTCACGCTCCGGAATTTTTTCAATATATTGATATAGTTTTTTACAGTTGATCTTTAAATCAAGATCTTCTGCAAAATGTTCTTCTTCATAAATGACATCCATAAAGGTCAAGGCATTTCCATCACCATCCGTTTCAATCGGATCGCTGATATTCACGTCGTTTTGCCGTTTCTTTTGATTTCTGAAATACATTAGGATCTCATTTTCAATACATCGTGCAGCGTATGTTGCAAGTCTGGCTCCTTTTTTATGATCAAAAGTTGAAACACCCTTGATCAGTCCGATCGTTCCGATGGAAATCAAGTCATCCTGATCTTTACTGGTGGCATAATATTTTTTGATAATATGCGCCACTAAACGCAGATTTCTTTCGATTAAGATATTCCTCGCTTCCAGATCACCGGCTTTATATTTTTCTAAATAGTACCGTTCTTCAGCTAATGACAATGGCTTCGGAAAGGTAGCACCCCCGGAAAGATAAAGCATTAAAAAGATAGTACGATCCAAAAAGCTCTGAAGCGGTATCAGCATATAATCACTCCTTCATGCAATTCTATGCGGAATTACGCTTGTCACTTGCAAATATGCTTGAAAATGAATTTATAATATGTTATTATTTTAAACAATACATCAAAAGAGGTTTATTATGATCGAAATTAAAAAAGTAACCGATGACAAATCAGCGAAAAGGATTTGCCTTGAAAACGGCTTGGAATGGACATCTGAATACCATGTAATTGCAACGTTAGACCGGGATGAAGTCTTGCAAAGTGCAGTATTCTCCTATAAAAAAGAAGTAGGGGAGATCCATGCCATCAGCAGTTTTGATAATAATATCGATCTTTTAGATGGATTGTGCAGAGCTATTTTAAACATTATGGATATTAACGGTGTAAAGGATGTTTACTTGTCAAGAAAATATAGTAAAATTGCCGACCAAGTCGGCTTTGAGTTAATAGAAAATCGATACCATCTTGCATTAGAAGGCTTTTTCCAATGCGGATGCTGCAAGAAAGGGTAAAACACCATGAATTTGAAAGAAAAAAAGCTGTTTTTATTAGATATGGATGGCACCATTTATCTGGATCAGGAACTCTTTGACGGAACTCTTGATTTTTTAGATCACGTTCAAAAGATTGGTGGACGTGCCATGTATCTTACTAACAACAGCTCAAAGAGTGTCAATAAATATATTGAAAAGCTCGAAAGTATGGGCATTCAGGCTCAAAAGAAGGATTTTACAACCTCTGCGCAAGCGACTGCTTTATATTTGCTTCAAACTCATAAAAATGATTTAATCTATGTATTCGGTACACAAGCACTGAAAGATGAATTTAATCTATATGGATTAAATATTACCGATAAGCTTTGTGATGAAATTAAGTGTTTGGTAATGGGCTTCGATACAGAGCTTTGTTTTCAGAAGCTGGAGGATGCTTGTATACTGTTAAATCGTGGTGTAGATTACATTGCAACCAATCCAGATTGGGTTTGTCCGACTTGGTATGGATCAGTGCCTGATTGCGGATCTGTAGCGGAAATGCTTTATAATGCAACTAAGCGTCGTCCTAAGTTTATAGGTAAACCGGAACCTACGATGATTGAGATTGCAATTGAACAAACAGAGTTCACCAAAGAGCAAACAATTATATTAGGTGATCGTTTGTATACAGATATTGCAAGCGGCAGCAATGCAGGAATTGATACCGCGTTAATGTTAAGCGGTGAATCGACGATGGATGATATCGAAAAATTCGAAGGAAAAGCACCAACATATATATTTGATAACATCCGGTGCTTTTTGGATGCAATTCAATAAAATACACGGCCGAACTCCGTTTCGGCCTCTGTTCCATCCCCTCAACTGCACAAAACATTCATTTTGTGCAGTTTTTATTATAACTAAAAGTGTAAACTTGGAGGGGTTCCCTATGGCAAAGTCAAAGAAAAGCTCTTCTAAGGCTTATTTAGATCATTCGCTTATCACCTATGCTCCGATTGATGTTATTTTGCAGGCGTTCAGATATCATAAAGATGATATTAAAGGGTTTGCATACATTCTTCATAAGTATGATACTAAAGATACCGGAGAACTGAAAGAACCTCATTATCATATTTTGCTACGTCTTTGGAGCAGGCGATCTCTTGCAACTGTTCGCCGTTGGTTTTGGTGCCTTGATGAAAATGGACCGGTCAACACTCTTAATGAACCGCTTGGATCTGTAGAGACCGGATACGCTTATTTAACTCATCAGTATGATCCTGATAAATATCAATACTCAAAAGATTGTATTGTTGTTTCAGATCGTAAATGGTTTGAAGTTGATTATTATGCAAATGCCGATAGTGCTACACTTGCATATGAAATGTCTCTAATTGGCGTTAACCCATACATAATTGCTAAAAGATTTGGACGTGACTTTATTTATCATCAGCATGATATCTATGAGCTGCGCGATCGTACTTTACAGCATGCGCAGTCCTCCCCTTCTGCTAAAAAGAAGATGGAAGATATTTTGCTTGAGATATACGATAAAGAAGAGCTTGAAATATGAAGTTTGTTAAGTATTTAGTTCGTAATGTAATTTTTTACATAATAAATCAATTTTTATGGAGGATTAAAAAATGTATAAGGTTCTTGGTAAAGCGTTTTATGAAGTAGAGTATCAGGGTAAGAAATACCCTAAAGTTCGGTATACTCTCGGTTTGAGTGATGAAGTTATTCGTCGGCGTGGTTTCCATGATGTGCAAGGCCCCATCTGTGATACTGTCACGTTGAAGAGTGATCAGCTCAATTCTAAGCCTAAAATCGGTGATACTGTCGTTGTGTCCTATGATGTCTATAATGGACAGAAGAAGGCTAATGGCATTTTCATAATTTAAAAGAAAGGAGAAAAAAAGCAGTGCATGCTTTTGCTTTAGATGCTACTGTTACTACCATGACTATGGCAACTATTCTTGAAAACATCGGCACTTTCTTTACGCAGTCTGTCACCTGGATGGGCGAGGTTTTGAATGTTATTACGTCTAATCCCACTCTTCTCTTGATGGTAATTGCGATGCCCGTTGTCGGTTTTGCTGTCGGTCTGCTGTCCAGATTGATTCGTCTGTAAGTATCAATGTGGAGAGCAGATTGACTGCTCTATCCCCTCCCCCTCTCCGCTTTTACCCTCCAAGGTGCGGAGGGGGGATTTTTTTCTTTTAGGTGGTGAATTTTGCTATGTTTAGGAAATACAAAGTTATTTTATCTCTTTGTTTTGCTTTGTTATTTTCTGTTGTTCTATCTTCTTTTTCAGTATTTGCAGATGATTCCTCAGAAAATATTACTGTAACTTCTTCTCTTTTTACGTGTGATCAAGATTGGGTTATAGTTGATGAATTGTTTTCTGTTTCCGGTTTTTCTGAAACCGCTTATGCTGATACTTATTTATCTGAAAATTTTTTGCATCAGTTCTCTTTGACTAATGCTAATGGTTCAGCATTAGAATCCGGTTATAGTTTAGAAGGTCATTTGCGATTTTTCTATTATCAGTCTGATATAGAATATTTTACTTTATATTTGGGTAGTTGTATTGGATCTTATATTGAATTGATTTATTCTGATGGGTCTGTATCTGTAATTAATGATAATGTTATTTTCAATGTGTTTTCGGATGGATATGATGAATATGATGAATATATTGAATTAGATTTTTTTGTTCCGTCTCAGTCCAAGCCAGTAAAAGAAATATGTATTTTGTTCAAATTTGATGGCTTTAATTTTGATAGTTCTTACGATGAAATATTCTCTAATGATGATTGTAGATTAAGTTTTGGTTTTATTGGGGATGTAGATGATCCGTGTGATTATTTTGATTTTGTAACGTCATTTGATAATTCATCCGGTAACTTATTGACTAATATCGGTACGTTTTTTGGAAGTTCTATCATGTGGCTTTCTACTATTTGTAATTTTATTGTTTCAAACTCATTGCTTTTGATTTTGGTATTTTTTATGATCGTTTCCGGTTTTGTGATTGGTCTGCTGGATAGAACTAAATAAACGTAAGGGGTGTTATTATGAATAAGAAAAATAAATTAATATCTGTCGTTATTTGCTTTGCTCTTCTATTCTCAATCTCCTTTTCTTGCTTTGGTTTGATTGCTAATATTGAAGATACTTTAGTACTTGAACGGGTTCATTACTCTGGTACTACTATCAATAATTATGATCATATTGTTCGTATTCACGAAGAGTATATTGCTCAAGGTGAGGATGTATACACTGCTGATAGTTTTATGGATGCTCCACAATATCCTAATTATTTTTTTCAGCAGTTTAACGTTTATTCTTCTTCTGGATTGCCCATAGCTGAAGGCGGTCATACATATTCATTTTTCATAAGTAATTTTTTAAATTCAATTGATAGTATTGAACATGGTGTAGTTCATTTGTCGTCTATTAGTAAAGTTCGTCTTATTTATCAGTATTCTGATGGCTCTTGGACTGATTATTTCGAAGTTACTGATTATGACTTCGGCTTGACTGAAAAAAATAGTAATTATCTAAAGTTTAACGTAAATCCTCGTCTTGATCTGGAACGTTTTCATGTTCAAATTTACTATGATATTGAGGATTTCGGCATTCCTTTTTTTAATGCTTATAATACTACTGCTGAAGAACTTTCTGAAACTGTTTATATTTTTGGAACTGAATCTTTTAATATAGATCGCGAAGAGGTTTATCCGGTTGCAGATGGTAGTACTATTAATAACTACGCTAACGAAGAAAAAGAATTGATTGATGCGACTTCCGGAGGTCTGCAGGAGATTACTTCTTTGTCTAATAACCTCACCCAGGCATTTCTCCCCTCTTCTTCGATTTATCGCGGTGCTATGTTCTTTGGAAATTTCATGAGTGACATCGTAGGTACTATCCCTGATCTTAATATGATCATTTTAGTGTCTCTTGCTATTGGTATTATTATGGTTGTTTTAGGCTCTGTACTTTTTACTGCTGGTTCCGGTCGTGGTAATAAAGTTAAAGGCAATAAAGGCTCCAAAGGAGGTTAACCATGGATTTTTTTAACTCAATACTTTCTTTTATTGAGATGGCTTATAATTTCTTGGCTAATCTCGCAACCAGTATGATTAACCTTTTTAGCGTGCTGAATATGGTTATATCTGTTCCAGTTACTTTTACTGGTATCCTTTTCCCTGCTCTTGTTACCTCAATGACGGTTGTTATCGCTGTCGGTGTTCTTTATAAAATCTTAGGTAGGTGATCATATGTTTCAAACTATTATTGGCTGGATTGCTCAATTATGGGGCTTGCTCGGTACTCCCCTTTTTACCGCTTATGGTCTAAAAATTTCTATGGCTGATATTGTTCTTGGTGCCATGGTTACTTGCTTCGTGATCTCTGTATTTTGGAAGGGGGCGAAAGCGTGATTGTTCTTCCCTGTTTGTCTATTTTTGTTTCCGGGTTCAATTATCTTGTTGCTGTTTTTCTCCTTATGTTTGTCTTTGGATTGATTTTTAAATTGTTGAGGTGGTAAAACGTGAATTTTCAAGTAGTTCTATTATTCGCTATTTTGGCTGTTCTGGTCGTTCAAACTTTTGTGAGAGGTGATTAATCATGCAAACTGTTTTAGAGTCTTTGCGCTCAGTTTTGGGTACTGCTGACTTTTACATTGAAAATGGTAATTATTCCGGTACTTGGGATTATGGCGCTATGATTGAATACATTGTAGCTGCACTTCTTCTTCTGATCGTTGTTTCATCTGTATTCAAATTTATCTTTAAACTGGTAAAATGAGAGAACGGTGCGGACGTGATCCGCACCATTCTCTCATAGAAAGGTAAAATATTATGTTTCGTATATTCTTTGGCTCTCCCGGATGTGGTAAGACTACTCTCGCTTGCCGTACATTCTATAAAGAATTAAAGAAAGGTAAAAAGTCCCCTTATAAAAGATTATTCTGTAATTTTGAAACTGGACTTGCTAACCAGGTAAATCTTAGAGGCCTTGGCGAATGGGCTCCCCCGGAAAGATCGTTGCTTATCGTTGATGAGGCTGGTATTGAATATAATTCAAGAAAATATAAATCTCTATCACAAGAGACTATTGCTTTCTTTAAGCTGCACAGACATTATCGTTGTGATATTGATTTCATTTCGCAATCATGGGAGGATATGGATGTTACTGTTAGACGTCTTGCTGATGAGTTGTGGTATGTTCGCCGTTTGGGTCCTTTTACCGCTCTTCGTCGTGTATATAAGCGTGTTGGTATTGATGAAGTTACCCATCAGATCATAGATAAGTATGAATTCGGTAAACTCCTCCCCTGTATTCTCCCTTTCCCCTTTCATCGTAAGAATTTAATTATCTTTCTTCGTAAACCATACTACAAGTATTTTGATAGTTACTCTAAGATGGAATTACCCATGGCACAACACTTTAAACCAGCAGATAAGATACTTTATTCGAAATTACTTAGAAAAGGCTGTAGAAGGCAAAATTTTAAGCGTAGGGGCTAAATTCCCCTACGCTCTTCTTTTTTTATTAACTGCACGAAGTGCCTTTGCTATCTTAGTTGTTGTATTTCTTTATCTAACCGACGAAGATGACGGAACTCTATGATGTTATTGTGTAGTCATCTGAATGTCGGACGTAGCTGCTTTTAGGCATGCAAAAAAGAACCCGTGACACACCGCGTCTATATGTCACGGGTTTTTTTGTGGATTTTCGTGGTTTTAAACAAAAAATGACCCATTTACCCCACCCGATCGGCTTTGATCATAGGTATTTATTTGGTTAAAATGACGAAACGCTGTTTTTGGGTTTTATCTCTTATTTCAATGGCCTGGGATAGTCTATTATACCTATAATGTAGTCTGCTGAAACGTTGAATTTTTTACATAATGCGTTTAAGTAAGTTATTGGCATTACGTTTATTCCTTTTTCATATCGTGCGTATTGTTGCTGTTTTATTCCTAATGCTTCAGCAATTTCTTTTTGTGTTAGAGATTGGCAATCTCTTATCCATGCTATACGTTCGTTATAATACATACTTTGCACCTCCACAATTATAATCGCATTTTTTACAACAAATGTGTTGACAAATGAACAGATGTGTTGTATATTTATGTTAACAACACATTTGTTGTTGTAAAAATCAAATATTTGGAGGGTTTTTGTAATGGATGATTGTTGCTGTTTCTATTGTAAGTTTTTCAAGCATTTAGATCCTGATACTGATTATTGTGAACGTCAGGATTGTGAGGTTTATTTTGATACGCCTGCATGTGGTCTGTTTCAGTATTATCAGGAGGATGACGATGTTTAAAAGGAAAAAGCAAGTTATTAAGCATTTAGGCGCGTTTATTGTTCGGGTCGGTTTTCCGTATTGGCATTATAGAGTTTTTGTTCCCGATTTTGGTTGCATTGCTTGTCGTGATACTCTTTCCGGCGCTTATCGTTTTGTCAATCAATGGTTTAACGAGTTTCATAAATAATTTTTATAAAAATATTTGGAGGGTTAATTTATGTGGCCTTGGAAAGTTTTTTGGACTGGTCTTGCTCAATGGTCTATTGTTTTAGGCTTTATTGTTTTTAGTATACTTTTAGTAAGTTTTATTATTTTTCTTTTTGATATTTAAGCATATGGATTTCGAGGATATTCAAGGCGGTATGCTTTTAAATTTTCAGTGGTATGATGACCCGTACTATGTGATTTATAAGTGTCCTCAATACTTCCGGGTGCATCGTATCTATACTGGTCAGGTGTTCAATCTCTCCCCTTTTTGGGCAAGATATTTTATGCCTTGTCCGGTGAACCTATAGTGTAAGCAATCACCGCCAACTGCATAAAAAAATATCATTTTGTGCAGTTGACAATGTTTAAAGTCTGGTGTATAATAATCTTACTTCCCGTCACAAAGGAGTTTACTAATGATTAATTATGATGCACTTCCCCAGACTTTAAAGGATTTTTTATTTTATTTAGAAACTGTTTTAGG